>CABIVQ010000001.1 GCA_902362365.1 Clostridiaceae bacterium
CATAACATTTCTTTTCTTATAAATAAATTAATGGGTAAAAATGACTCTTTAGCTAAAATAAAAGAACTAGTATTTGGATAAAATTTACAAATACTAGTCACTATGGGTCTATTTTTTTGCAAAAAATATTTTACTTTATTTGGAAATTAAATTTAACTAGCACAATAGATTAATATATATAATTTTTTTATAACAGAGGAGATAGTAGTCTAGAAATAGCTTCTTTTATTTTGATAGATCTAGCTCTAGAGTTGTACATTTCAATAGTCATTGATTTAGAGTTAGTAATATCTTTTTCAAATATTAGTCTTTGTTTTTTAGAAACATCTTCAGAATAGATAAAAGCATTTACTTCAAAATTAAGTTCAAAACTTCTAATATCCATATTGGCAGTTCCTATAGAACAAATAGAATCATCGATAACTATAGTTTTCGCATGTAAGAAAGCATCATCGCCATAAGTATAAATTTTAGCACCAAATTTTAATAATTCTCCTGCATAAGAACAAGATGCCCAGTATACAAATGGATGGTCTGGCTTAGATGGTATCATGATTCTTACATCAACACCAGACAAACATGCTATTTTTAATGAATCAATTAGAGTTCTATCTAAAATAAGGTACGGGCTTTGTATATATATATATTTTCTAGCTTTTTGTATCATCTTAATATAGCCATATTTAATTTCATCTAATTCAGTTATATCCGGTCCACTAGAAACAATTTGAATTCCAACATTGCTAGATGAATCATTGTAGTATATGTTAGATGTTTGGTAGTCATTAAAGTACTTAGCTAAGTCAAGATTTTCTTTAGTTGTGTATCTCCAATCTAAAATAAATCTTGTATTAAGATCAATAACAGACCCACCTGTAAGTCTTAAATGAGTGTCTCGCCATTCTCCAAACTTAGGATCCTTTCCTAAATATTCATCACCTACATTATTTCCTCCGACAAATGCTACATTACCGTCAATTACAACAATTTTACGGTGATTTCTATAATTTAAATTGAAATTGACTATTTTAAGTAGAGAAGGGAAGAATGCTCCAGTTTTTACACCATTCTTTTTTAATTTTATTAAAGTTTTATCTGAAAGTAGTCTACTACCAACTGAATCATATAAAAGTCTAACTTCAACTCCACTTTTAGCTTTTTCAATAAGAATATCGATTATTTGATTTCCAATATTATCATCTTTGAAAATATAAAATTGTATATTTATATAACTTTTAGCATTTTTTAACTCAAATAAAAGGGAATCAAAGAAATCTTTAGAACGATCATAAATATTAACACTATTATTATTAGTGTAATGAGCACTATTTGAATTAGTAAGAGCATCTATCATATCTATATTATTTTTTAAATTTTCATCATGCATAGATGAATACTTTAATATATCTTTTGTTTTAGATATGTTTTCTTTTATAATTTCATCTTCTTGCTCTTTTATTTTAAACATATTATCTTTTGCTACACCTCGGCCAACTAACATATATAATATAAATCCTCCGGCAGGAAGAATAGTCAGAACTGCAGTCCATGCAACTATTGTTTCTATACTTCTTTTTTCTTTAAATATAAGAATTAGAATAACAATGAAGTTGATTATATATATAGATGTAGCGATAATTTCATAAGCCGAGTACTCTAAAAATGATAACAATGAAGCACCTCCTATATTTTGTGATTTATTCTATTATATAAAATAAATCAATAATAAAAAAGGACAAATATAAATCATAATAGTAGTATAAACAAAAAGAGACTGAACTATTTTTACTAGAACAATCTCTTCTTGATTTATTTATAATTAAGCAGCTATATTTTCTGTAGCTTTGTTTTTATCTTCTTTTACGAATAAGAAATAATATACACCAGCAACAAATATTGCACCACCTAATATGTTACCTATAGTAACAGGTATTAAGTTATTCATAAACATGCTAGGTATATTTAATTTTGCAGCTTCTTCTGCAGTTTTGTGAGCAGCTTCTAAGTATAAAGGATTAGATTTAGCAAATAATCCAGCGAAGAAATAAGCCATATTTGCAACGCAGTGTTCAAATCCTGTACATACGAATAAGAATACGCCGAAGAAACCAGTTAAAACTTTTCCAGTTACATCTTTAGCACCATAAGTCATCCAAACTGTAGCACATACTATCCAGTTACATAATATACCTGAAGCTATTGCAGCAGTCCAGCTGAATCCAAGTTTACCAATAGCATTCTTAACTACAACACCACCGTATAAACCGTTACTCCAATCAAATACACCAGATAAGCTTACTAGCCAAGCTACTAATATTCCACCAAGTAAGTTACCAGTCCATACTAAAGCCCAGTTTTTGAAAGCTTGTCCCCAAGTAACTCTTTTCTTTAAAGCAGCTAAAGTTATAAGTATGTTACCTGTAAATAAATCCGCACCAGCTATTAAAACAAATATAAGTCCAGCTGGGAACATAAGTCCTGCTAATGCTTTACCTAATCCGTAAGTAGCAGGGTTTGCTAATAAGTTGTAAGCTGCACCTACTGAACCTAAAGCACCAAAAGCTATATAAGCTCCCGCAAGGAATGCAGATGCTAAAACTTTTTTAGTAGGTGTAGTTGCTTTTTTTACACCAGCTTCTATAGTATATTGAGCTATTTCAGCTGGAGCTAACATCATTTTTTGAGACATTAATAATTCCTCCTAAAATTTTTATTTTAAAAATTATAAATTTCGAAATAAAGTGTCATTATGGACACAGCATTTAATATTATACAATAAAAAAAAAACTTTGTATACATTAAACAATGTATTATTATTGTTTTAATTTGGAAAGTCAATAAATATATAATAAAAGTAGATTAAAAATATTGTATACATGAGTATAGCTCTAATATATAGCAAAAAGGAATGATATAATAGATTTGTAGTAAAAAATACCAAAGCTAATAAAGGGGGGAATTTTATGGACAAAAAATTCTTAACACCCGGGGAAATAGCTAAAGCGACTATAAATGCAGGTATCAAAAAGGCAAATCTTTCAATGAAGTCATGTATTATTCTAGGAATTCTAGCAGGTTTTTTCATAGGTTTAGGTGGTTTAGCAAATATAATAATTAGTCAATCAATAGGAGCATTTGACGCAGGTTTGGCAAAGTTTTTAGGGGCAATGGTGTTCCCTGTTGGACTTATGCTAGTTGTGATTTGTGGGGCAGAACTTTTTACAGGTAATAATCTAATGTCATTAGCAGTTATGGATAAGAAGATAACTATAGGCAAAATGTTTAGAAATTGGGGCTTAGTATGGTGTGCTAATTTTATTGGATCATTAGCTTTAGTATTTCTTATATATTACTCAAATAGTTTAAGTGGAGATGCAGCTGCTAAGGCGATAGCTATAGGAGAGGCTAAAGTAAGTCTTCCTTTTATGGATGCTTTTTTAAGAGGTATACTTTGTAATATAGTTGTTGTATTAGCAGTATGGTTTGCTACAGCAGCCCAAGATATTATATCTAAGATATTTTCATGTTGGTTTCCAATTATGTTATTCGTATTATGTGGATTTGAGCATAGTGTTGCGAATATGTTCTTTATACCAATGGGAATGATATTAGGTGGAAATATAGAAATGCAAAATCTTATAGTAAGTATATTAGTTGTAACTGTAGGTAATATCGTAGGAGGGGCATTAATAGTTCCATTTATGTATTATCATTGCTATATTAAAGATGATAATAATAAGTCAGTAAGTAATGCAACAAAATAAAACTGACACTTATAGAGAATAAGCATATCTTAAAATAGAAATTATTTTGGGATATGCCTTTTTTACGTATAACGCATCTATAATATATAAAACTTAGTTGATAACTTATATATTTTAGTAATAGCAATGGATTTTAAAATGTAAAAAAAGACTATTTAGTCAACGTATGAAGTAGTTGACGACATGAGTGAAGCGGATTTTTTATTATTTTTACTTCTTTAATATATATTGTTATTTTTTTTTTAATACATTATTATATTAAATATATAAAATTAATATAGTTAAATATAGAAATGATGAATAAATAGTATAAACTAGGAGGAAATATAATGAATAAGCAATATATATACGAAAGTTTATTAAATATAATAGATAAAAATAATATAAAAATTGATGAACCTATGAAAAAACATATATCTTTTAGAGTAGGTGGACCTGCAGATATATTAGTTAAACCAAATACAGAGGAAGAATTAAGTGCATTAGTTAAATTAATTAAAAAGGAAAACATTCCTTACTTAATAATAGGTAATGGTTCAAATCTTTTAGTAAAAGATGGTGGAATTAGAGGGGTTGTTATAGAACTATCAGATAACTTTAATAACTTCGAAATACATGGGAACTTAATTAACGTACAATCCGGAGCACTACTTTCTATAGTAGGAAAGGCTGCTTTGAGAGAAGAATTAAAAGGATTTGAGTTTGCTTCGGGAATCCCTGGAACTCTAGGTGGAGCATTAGCTATGAATGCAGGTGCTTATGGTGGGGAGATGAAGCATATAGTTAAATCTGTTAGACTTATGGATATGGATGGAAACATACATGAGCTTACTAATGAAGGAATGGAATTTGATTATAGAAAAAGCATCTTATCAAGAGAGAACTATATAGTTTTATCTGCTGTAATAGAGTTAGAAAAAGGTAATTATGATGAAATAAAAGAAAAAATGGCTGATTTTACTCAAAGAAGAGTTACAAAGCAACCGTTAAGTTTACCAAGTGCAGGGAGTACATTTAAGAGACCACCAGGACATTTTGCAGGTAAATTAATTGAAGATAGTGGATTAAGAGGTCTTACTTTAAGAGGAGCACAAGTATCTGAAAAACACTGTGGATTTGTTGTTAACTTAGGAAATGCAACAGCTAAGGATCTTTTAGATTTAATGTATGTTGTTAAGAGTACAGTAAATGCAAAATATGGCGTAATGTTAGAGGAAGAAGTCAAAATACTTGGAGAGGATTAATAAATGCAAATATTGGCAGATTATCATACTCACACAATCTATAGTCATGGAAAAGGTACTATAGAAGAGAATGTTAAAGTGGCTATATCAAAAGGAATTAAAACTATAGGTATATCAGATCATGGATATAAGCATATGACTTATGGAGTAAAAGTAAGAGATATAGCTAAGATGAGAGAAGAAATTGACAAACTAAATGAAAAGTATAGTGAAATAAATATTCTTCTAGGAATGGAATGCAATATATTAGATGAAAAAGGAAATATTGACCTTAATGATAAATTTAAATCATATCTGGACTATGTTATGGCAGGATATCATTTTGGATCCACACCCAATAATCTAAGAGGACTAATCAATCATTGTGATAACTATATAATTAGAAGTGAAAGAGCTAAGGAACAGAATACAAATGCTATTATCAATGCTATGAGAAATAATGATATATTTATTATTACTCATCCTGGAGATAAGGGAGATGTTTATATAGAGGAAATTGCAAAGGTAGCAAAACAAACAGACACTAGATTAGAAGTTAATAGTAGTCATGGATTTTTAAATGTTGAGCAATTAAAGGCTATAAAACATTTAGAGAATAAATTGATTATAGGTTCAGATGCACACATACCAAATAATGTAGGTAATTTTAAATTAGCGATAGATACTATAAGAAAATCAGGCATAGATACAAAACTAGTCGAAAATATAAGACTGTAAGAGGGGGAGTTAGGATGAAATTTGTAATTGTTACAGGTCTTTCTGGATCTGGAAAAAGTGAGGCCATGAGGGCATTAGAAGATATGGGATTTTATTGTGTAGATAACTTACCTCCTGCACTAATAACTAAATTTGCAGAATTATGCTATCAGCCTAATTCAAGTATTGATAAGGTCGCATTAGGTATAGATATAAGAGGAAGAAAATTTTTTGAGGCTCTTCATGAAAGTTTAAACTATTTACGCAATGCAAATTATAAGTATGAAATGATGTATTTAGATTGTTCTGACAATGTTTTACTAAGAAGATACAAGATGACTAGAAGAAACCACCCTCTAGCTAATAATACTCAAATTCCGGAAGGCATAAAAATGGAAAGAAAAATAATGGAGCCATTGAAGGAAATTTCTGACTGTATAATAGATACATCTAATATGAAGCCGAAGGATTTAAAAGAAGAAATATCAAAGATATATTCTGATGGAGAAAATAATCAAAATCTAACTATATCTGTTGTTTCTTTTGGTTTTAAGCATGGAATTCCAGCAGATTGTGATTTAGTATTTGATGTTAGATTTTTACCTAATCCTTATTATATAGAAGATTTGAGACCTAAAACGGGTGATGATAAAGAAGTTAGAGAATATGTAATGAACTCTAAGATTAGTGAAGAGTTTTATGAGAAACTATTAGATATGGTTAACTTCTTAGTGCCTCAATATATTGAAGAAGGAAAGCATCACTTAGTTATAGGAATAGGATGCACAGGTGGAAGACATAGATCTGTTACTATATCTAACATGATATATGATGACTTATCAAGTAAAGGATATAGAGTAGTTAAAAAACATAGAGATTCTATGTTGAGATAACTTGGAGGACTTTATGAAAACCATATTTATTATAATTGGTATTTTAGGCTGGATAGCCTTATTTATATCTCTTTACTTATACAAGAAATCAAATAAAAATAGGAATAAAATCTTAGATTTAAAAATTGTTGAAAAAGAAGGCCCAAAAGTAGTTGTTATTGGAGGAGGAACAGGCCAATCTATATTTTTGAGAGGGTTAAAGCACTATACTCAAAATATTACAGCTATAGTTACCGTTGCTGATGACGGTGGCGGATCAGGTGTTTTAAGAGAAGATTTAGGGATGTTACCTCCAGGAGATATAAGGAACTGTTTACTAGCTCTTGCAAATATAGAACCTACTATGAATGAAGTTATGCAGTATAGGTTTACCGATGGAAACCTAAAGGGTCAAAGTTTTGGAAATTTATTTATTGCAGCTATGAATGGCCTTTATGGTAATTTTGAAACTGCAGTCTATAAAATGAGTGAAGTATTTGCTATAACAGGTCGTGTTCTTCCTGTTACATTAGAAAATGTAAATTTAATAGCGAAGCTAAAAAATGGAAATATAATAAAAGGTGAGTCTAGGATACCTGAAGAAGTTAAGTCTCAAAAATCTAATATTGAAAAAATAACTCTAGACCCTATAGATGTTACACCTTTGGAAGAGGTAATTACATCCATATATAATGCAGACATAATTGTTATAGGGCCAGGGAGCTTATACACAAGTATAATACCTAATTTATTAGTAAGAGGAGTAGTTAAAGCTATAAAAAAATCTAATGTACCCAAAGTATATATATCAAATATCATGACACAACCAGGAGAGACAGGAAATTACAATGTATTAGATCACGTTAATGCTATAAATAAGCATACTAATAAAGAATTAATAGATTATGTAATTGTTAATAATGAAGTATTGCCTGAAGATGTTTTTGATAAATATAGAAAAGATGGAGCAGAACAAGTTTTACTAGATGAACCTCAAAACAAAATGTTAGATGATATGGGTATAAAAATTATAGAAGATAATTTAGTTGAAGTTAAAAAGAATTATATTAGGCATGATGCAAAACATATAGCTAATATAATTGTTAACTTGGCACTAAGTCATAATTATGACAATGATAAGTAAAAAAGGATTTTAAAGATTTGTGTAGAAATCCTTATTATTATGTTAGTTTTAAGGAGTGAACATCTATGAGAGAAGAGGTTAGTGCCGGTGGAGTAGTATTGTTTGGAAATGCCGTTCTTTTACTGAGGAAGTTTAATGGAGATTGGGTTTTACCTAAAGGAAAAGTAGAAGAAGGGGAAAATAAGCAAGAAGCAGCACTAAGAGAAGTTTTAGAGGAAACAGGCGTTAAAGCAGATATATTAAAATATTTGGGAGAAATACATTATACGTTTAAGGAAAATTGGGATGAGAATAGAGCAGTTCACAAAACAGTTTTTTGGTATTTAATGAAAGCTAGAAGCATGGATACTATACCACAAAAAGAAGAAGGATTTATTGATGCTAAATTCATTCATCTAGATCGGGTTGTTGACTTAGCTAGATACGATGATGAAAAAGAAATAATTAAAGTAGCTTTACAGGAAATAAAAAAAAGGCTTAAGAATAATAGCTAGTCTATAAGATTATGGGTGAAGAATATGTCATTTTCAGCTGAAACAAAAAATGAATTAGCTAGGATAATGCCTGAGGATAGAGAGTGTAGCTTAAGTGAATTATCAGCTATAATAAAATTGTCAGGAAGTATACAAATCGCGGGCTATAAGAAATTAAATATAAAAGTAATAACAGAGTTAAACTCTATAGCAAGAAAGGTATTTAAATTATTAAAGCAAAATTTTGATATAAATACAACTATAAGTGTAAATAAGAATCAAATGCTGAAGAGAAATAATAGTTATGTTCTTGTTGTTAAAAGTGAAATGGGAGCAGAAAAATTATTAAGAGACTTAAGAATCTTACCTTCAGAAGAGGCGTTCTATCCTTTAAATGAAGTGCCAAAAGAGCTTTTAAAAAATGATGAATGTATTAGAGCATTCTTAAGAGGTGCATTTTTAGGGGGAGGATCTATTAGTGATCCAGAGAAAAATTACCATATGGAGTTTGTGACTAATAATGAAGATTTTGCAAATTCATTAAAGGACCTTATAAATTCCTTAGGTTTTAACTCAAAAATAGTATCAAGAAAAAATAATTATGTGGTATATCTTAAAGAAAGTGAGCAAATATCTGACTTATTAAGTATAATAGGAGCTCATAATGCTCTTTTAAGCTTACAAAATACTAAAATAGTAAAAGAAATGAGAAATAATGTAAACCGAATAGTTAATTGTGAAACAGCCAATTTATCTAAAACTGTAAATGCAGCAGTAAGACAAGTAGAGAACATTAGATTTATACAGGAAACTATAGGAATCAGTAGTTTACCAGAAAATCTACAAGAAATAGCGAGAATTAGGGAGGAATATGAGGATATGACATTAAAGGAATTAGGGGAAATGTTAAATCCACCTATAGGTAAATCTGGAGTAAATCATAGACTTAGAAAGATAGAAGAAATAGCAAATAAATTAAGAGAAAATACTTATAAGTAAGGGGTTATATTTTATATAGCCTCTTTTTGTTTTAATACATGAATTTATGGTAAAATTAAATCTATAAGCAGGAGGTGATATAATGAGCAATAAATTTGTTCATCTTCATGTTCACACAGAGTATAGTTTACTTGATGGATTTTCAAGATTAAAGAAGCTTATAAATAGATGTAAGGAACTTAATATGGATTCAATTGCTATAACTGATCATGGTTGCATGTTTGGAGTTATAGATTTTTATAAGGAAGCTAAAAAATCAGGTATAAAGCCAATAGTAGGTTGTGAGGTTTATACAGCAGCTCGTAGCTTAAATGATAAAGATCCAAATTATGATAAGTCTCAAGGACATTTAATTTTATTAGCTGAAAATATGACTGGATACAATAATCTAATAAAGATGGTATCTAAGTCTTATGTGGAAGGATTCTACTATAAACCAAGAGTAGACATGGAGGAGCTTAGACAACACAGTGAAGGAATAATAGCATTATCAGCATGTTTAGCAGGAGATGTTTCTCAAGCTCTTATGGATAGAAATTATGATAAAGCTAAAAAACTTACACTTGAATATAGAGATATATTTGGTGAAGATAATTATTTTTTAGAGATACAAGATCATAATTTACCAGAACAAAAAGAAGTAAATGCTGGAATAATAAAATTGTCAAAAGAATTGAATATACCATTAGTAGCAACTAATGATATTCACTATGTAAATAAAGAAGATTCGAAAATACATGATGTTCTTATGTGTATCCAAATGGGTAAAACAGTAAATGACCCTAATAGAATGAGATTTGGTAGCGATGAGTTTTATTTAAAGTCAAGAGAAGAAATGGAAGAACTTTTTCCATATGCTATTGATGCATTAGATAATACTGTAAAAATAGCAGAAAGATGTAATATAGAATTTGACTTTGATACAATACATCTTCCTAATTATGATGTACCAGAAGGGTATACAACAGATAGTTATCTAAGAGAATTATGTTTCAATGGACTAAAAGAAAGATACGATAATCCAAGTGAAGAAGTAATAGAAAGACTAAATTATGAGTTAAATGTTATTGAAAAAATGGGATATGTAGAGTATTTCTTAATAACATGGGATTTTATAAACTACGCAAAAGAAAATAAAATAATGGTAGGTCCAGGTCGTGGTAGTGCAGCTGGTTCTATTGTTGCATATACACTGAAAATAACAGATATAGACCCAATTAAGTATTCTTTACTTTTTGAGAGATTTCTTAACCCAGAGCGTGTATCTATGCCTGATATAGATATAGACTTCTGTTATGAAAGAAGAGAAGAAGTTATTGATTATGTAAAAAGAAAATATGGTGAAGATCATGTTGCACAAATAATTACATTTGGAACAATGGGAGCAAAAGCTGCTATTAGAGATGTTGGTAGGGTATTAGATATCCCTTACAATAAGGTTGATAAAATAGCAAAAGAAATACCTTTTGCTTTAGGAATGACTATAGATAAAGCATTAGATACGAATCCTAACTTAAGAGAATTATATGAAAATGACTCAGAAACCAGAGAAATTATTGATGTGTCTAAACAAATCGAAGGTATGTTAAGACATGCTTCAACTCATGCAGCAGGTGTTGTTATATCTAAAAACCCTGTTGACGAATATGTACCGTTGTATAAGCATCAGGATGCAATAACTACACAATTTACAATGACAACATTAGAAGAATTAGGTCTATTAAAGATGGATTTCCTTGGTTTAAGAACACTTACAGTTATAAGGGATGCTTTAGACTTAATTGAAAAAAACTATGGAAGAAAGATTGATTTCTCGAAAATGGATTATGATGATCCTAAGGTGTATGAGCTTTTATCATCAGGTAATACTTTAGGAGTATTCCAATTAGAAAGTGCTGGTATGAGAAGTTTCATGAAACAGCTGAAACCAGATAACTTTGAAGATATAGTTGCTGGAATTTCTTTATATAGACCAGGTCCAATGGACTCTATACCAACATATATAGAGAATAAAAATAATCCAGATAAAGTAACTTATATACATGAATCATTAAGACCAATAATGGAAGTTACCTATGGTTGTTTAGTTTATCAGGAGCAAGTAATGCAGGTTGTTAGGGAATTAGGTGGATATAGTTATGGACGTAGTGACTTAGTTAGAAGAGCCATGGGTAAAAAGAAAATGGACGTTATGGAAGAAGAAAGGCAATACTTTATCTATGGTAAAAAAGATGATGAAGGAAATACTGAAATTACAGGATGTATAGCTAATGGAATTCCAGAAGATATAGCAAACCAAATATTTGATGATATGATAGACTTCGCAAAGTATGCATTCAATAAATCACATGCAGCTGCATATGGTGTCTTATCATATGAAACGGCATACTTAAAGGCTCATTATCCAGTAGAATTTATGGCAGCTTTAATAACTAGTATTATGGGTAATACAGATAAAGTTGTTGAATATATTAGAGAATGTAATGCATTAGGAATAGAAGTTTTAAAACCAGACATAAATAAAAGTTTTTCTAAATTCTCAGTTGAAGGAAGCAATATAAGATTTGGATTAGCAGCTGTAAAAAATGTAGGTGTTAATATAATTAATAATATTATAAATGAAAGAGAGCTTAATGGTACTTTTGCAGATTTTGTAGACTTAGTAAAAAGGCTTGATTCAAAAGATACTAATAAAAGAGTATTAGAAAGCTTAATTAAATGCGGAGCATTTGATGACATAAGTCACAATAGAGCAAGCTTAATGGCAGGATATGAGCAGTTATTAGATAGTATTTCTATGGATAGAAAGAAAAATGTGCAAGGTCAAATATCATTATTTGATGCATTTGGTGGAAGTGATGAAACAGAGCAGTTCCAAGAAATATATACAATGCCGAAATTAAAGGAGTACGAAGAAAGAGAAAGATTGAGTTTAGAAAAGGAAGTTTTAGGGATGTATGTAAGTGGTCATCCTTTATCTCAATATAAAAATAATTTAGAAAGAAATACTTCTATTGACAATGGAAAATTAAACTCATTAAAAGAAGATGAAGAAGCGTATATCAGCTTAGACGAAAAAGAAGTTATAATGGGTGGTATGGTCGTTAACAAGACTATTAAAACAACTAGAAGAAATGATATTATGGCATTTTTGGAGTTAGAAGATTTGTATGGAGCTATAGAAGTTATAGTATTTCCTCAACTTTTACAAAAATATAATAGTATACTTAATGAAGATAACATTATATATGTAAAAGGTAGGTTAAGCATAAAAGAGGGAGAGAATGCAAAAATTATAGCTAATGATTTTAAAGAAATAAATGATGAACGCAATTTCAGAAATGGTGGAAATAGCGAGGCTAAAAAAGAATCAAAAACAGGATTATATTTAAAAGTTAATAGCTTTAGTAATAATAACTTAATAGAGGAAATAAAATTAGTATTAGCGGAATGTCAAGGTAAGGAAGCAGTATACCTATATGCAGAAGATACAAGACAACTATATAAATGGAATGGGATTTATGTAGATATAAATGATAAGACCATTTATAGGTTAGAAAGTTTACTACCAAAGGACAATATAAAGATAAAAAGCTAAGAAGTAAAAAATAAAAAAATAAATACTTACGAATAGTATAAAAAATGTTTTGAGATATGATATAATATCAAAAAATGGATATTTTTAGAGATTTTTAATTTTTTTACCTGTAATGGGATGAAAAAATGATCTAGGGACATGAAAGGTCCCTGCAATTTAGAAATCGGGAGGAATACTATGAAAACTATAGGGATTTTAACAAGTGGAGGAGATGCTCCAGGAATGAACGCAGCTATAAGAGCTGTAGTAAGATCAGCTATATATTATGGGTGCAAGGTGTATGGTATTAACAGAGGATACAAAGGTTTATTAGAAGAAGATTTAGTTGAAATGAACTTATCTTCTGTTGGTGATATTATACATAGAGGGGGTACTATATTAAAGTCTTCTAGATGTGAAGAATTTAAAACTGAAGAAGGTAGATTAAAAGGCGTTAAGGTTCTTAAAAAGTATAAAATTGATTGCTTAGTTGTAATAGGTGGAGATGGATCTTTCAATGGAGCTCAAAAGTTAAGTGAATTAGGATTCCCAGCAATTGGAATACCTGGAACTATTGACAATGATTTAGCTTATACAGATTATACTATTGGATTTGATACTGCTATGAATACGGTAGCAGATGCTATAAGTAAAATAAGGGATACATCTTCATCTCATGAAAGAGTTAATATTGTTGAAGTTATGGGAAGACATTGTGGTGATTTAGCTTTATATTCAGGTCTTGCTGGTGGAGCAGAAACTATAATAGTTCCAGAAGTTGACTTCAAAATTGAAGATATATGTAATAGATTAAAAACTACTCAAAAAAGAGGTAAAAGACATAGCATAATAGTTTTAGCCGAAGGAGTAGGTAATGCAAATGATTTAGGCAAAGAAATAATAAAAGTAACAGGTGCAGATTTAAGAGTAACAGTTCTAGGTCATGTACAAAGAGGAGGATGTCCATCAGTATTTGATAGAATTCTTGCAAGTAGAATGGGAGTAAGAGCCGTGGAATTACTATTAGATGGAAAATCAGCTAAAGTCGTAGGAGTAAAAGATAATAAAATAATCGATATGGATATAAATGAAGCACTTTCTATGACTAGATCTTTTGATAAAGAAACTTATGAAATGGCAAAAATACTATCTATATAATAATAGGAGGAATATATATATGCTTAAAAATGTAAAAAGGACTAAAATAGTTTGTACTCTAGGGCCAGCTTCAGATAGTGAAGAAGTTTTAACAAAGCTTGTTGAGAATGGGTTAAATGTTTGTAGATTTAACTTCTCTCACGGTTCACATGAAGAACATAAAAGAAGATTAGATACAGCTAAAAAAGTTAGGGAAAAATTAAATAAGCCTGTAGCATTATTACTAGATACTAAAGGACCAGAAATAAGAACTGGGCAATTTGCAGATCCAGAAGTATTCTTAGAAGAAGGTAGCCAATTCACTATAACAATGAAAGATGTTGTAGGAACAAAAGAAATGTGTACAGTAAGCTACAAAGATCTTGCTAATGATGTTAAATCAGGAGATGTAATATTAATAGATGATGGTTTAGTAGGACTTAGAGTACAAGAAGTAAATGGAGATGACATAGTTTGCTTAGTTGAAAACTCAGGTATAGTTAAAAACCATAAAGGAGTAAATGTTCCTGGAGTTAAAATAAACCTACCAGCAATAACTCCTAAAGATATAAGTGATATAGAATTTGGGATAAGCCAAGGAATAGACTTTATAGCTGCATCTTTCGTAAGAAAAGCGTCAGATGTGTTAGCGATAAGAGAAATATTAGAAAATAATAATGCTACAGATATACAAATAATATCTAAGATAGAAAATCAAGAAGGTGTAGATAACCTAGAGGAAATATTAAAAGTGTCTGACGGTATAATGGTAGCAAGAGGTGACTTAGGTGTTGAAATACCAACAGAAGAAATGCCTATAGTTCAAAAAATGATGATAAAAAAATGCAAGGAACTAGCAAAACCTGTTATAACTGCTACTCAAATGCTTGATTCTATGATAAGAAACCCAAGACCAACAAGGGCAGAAGTAACAGATGTTGCAAATGCAATATACGATGGAACAGATGCAATAATGTTATCTGGAGAAACTGCTGCAGGAAAATATCCAGTAGAAGCAGTAAAAACAATGGCTACAATAGCTAAGAGAACTGAAGAAACTTTAGAATATGCTAGATTACTAAAAGAAAATTCTTCTAATAATGAAACAGTTACAGATGCTATAAGCTATGCAACTTGTTCAACTGCAGTTGCATTAAATGCATCAGCAATTGTAACAGCAACGTCTTCAGGATATACTGCAAGAATGGTATCTAAATTTAGACCACAATCTCCAATAGTGGCTGCAACTGCAGATGAAAAAGTTATGAGACAATTAAACCTTAACTGGGGGGTTTATCCAGTAAAATCTGAATTAGCATCAAATACTGATGAGGTTATAGAAAATTCTATAGAGTCAGCTAAAAAAGCTAATTATGTAAATGATGGAGAATTAGTTGTAGTAACGGCTGGAGTTCCAGTTGGTGTAAGTGGTACAACTAACCTAATTAAAGTTCATGTAATGAGCGAAGAAATAGTTCAAGGTATTGGTGTAGGTGATAAAACTGTAGAAGGTAAAGTTCGTATAGTTAAGTCAGGAGAAGAGTGTGAGAACTTCAATGAAGGAGATATATTAGTAACTACTATGACTGATATAGAAATGAATCCTTATATAGAGAAGGCTGCTGCTATAGTTACAGAAGATGGAGGAATGACATCTCACGCAGCTATAGTTGGATTAAACTTAAATAAAGCCGTAGTAGTATCGGCTTCAAACATACTAAACTCAGTTAAAGATGGAGAAGTTATAACTGTAGATTCTTCTAGAGGTGCTATATATAGAGGATCAACAAGAGTTTTATAAAAAATTATGAATTGTCAGAAAATGATTGAACATTATGGAAAATAATGTTATTATATATTTAAGTTATTTATGCCACTAGGTTGCTAGTAAACTTAGTGGCTATTTTATAATTTAAAATTGACAGAAAATTTCAAAAAATTAAAAAATACATACTGTATAAAATCTACATTTTTATTATATTAACAAAAAGGAGGGAGATATAATGACTGAAAGTAGAGAGAACTGGGGTTCAAAAATTGGTCTTATATTAGCAATGGCAGGAAATGCTGTTGGTCTAGGGAACTTCTGGAGATTCCCTTATGTAGCAGCGTCTAATGGTGGAGGCGCATTTATGATACCATACTTTTTTGCACTAATAGTTATAGGTATACCTGTAATGTTAATAGAATGGAGTATAGGTCGTTATGGAGGAAAACATGGACATGGGACATTAGGTCCAATGATGTATTTACAAGCAAAACAAGCCATGTCACCTAAGAAAGCAATTATAATAGGTTCTTTATGTGGAATGATAGCATTTGCAGTAACAATATTAGTTAACTCTTATTATAACCATATAATAGGTTGGTCATTAGGATTTGCAATACATTCATTACTTGGTACATATAAATCAGATCCAGGTGCATTCTTTAGTGCATATGTGCAAGATCCAAAGATGTTAGTATTTTGGGTAATATCATTAGGAATATTAACAACTGCAGTAATGAAGGGTATACAAGATGGTATAGAATCTTGGGCGAAGATAATGATGCCTGTGCTTTATGTGTTTGGTATTATATTAGGAATAAGAGCTTTAACGCTAGGTTCACCAATTAACCCGGACTGGAGTTCTTTAAAAGGTTTAAACTTCATTTGGAATCCAGATTTTAGCCAATTATCTTGGAGTTCAGCAATAGCTGCAGCAGGTCAAATATTTTTCACATTATCTTTAGGAATGGGTATTATACAAAACTATGCTTCATACCTAAAGCCAGATGAAGACATAATAACTGCATCAGTAGCTACAGTATCATTAAATGAATTTGCAGAGGTTATATTAGGCGGTACTGCTGTTATACCTATAGCGTATGCATTTTTAGGACCAGAGGGTATCAAAGGGAGTATAGGTTTAGCATTTATGGCCTTACCAAATGTATTTAGTACTATGACTGGTGGAGGAATTTTTGGAGCTCTATGGTTCTTATTATTATTCTTTGCTGGTATAACATCAGCTATAGCAATGTACAACTATTTAGTTGCATTACTAGAAGAAGATGCCGGAATAGATAGAAAAAAAGGAGCTTGTATCGTTTTTATAGGTTACTTAATAGTAGGGGCACCGATAGCTTTAGAATCAGTACTAACTAAAAGTGCAAATCTAATGTACTTTACAGAAGTTGATAACTGGATAGGTAACTATCTGTTAATAGTTCTAGGTTTAATAGAAATAGTAGTTATTGGATGGTGTGTAAAAGATAGTGCACTTGAAGAAATGAATAAAGGTGGATTATGGAAGATTCCAAAGTGGTTCTTTAGATTATTCCATCAATTCTTAACTCCAATAACGATAATAACTTTCTTAGTATTCTTTACAAAAGATTATTGGATACAAGGTAACTTTAAATTAGTACCATCATATGTTGCGTCAACACCAGAGTTTATTCCTTGGGTTAATTTAGGAAGAGCAGTGGTACTTATAGTTCTTGTTGTAGGATTTATTCAATCTTATAAATCAATTAAAAGTAAATATACTAAAGAAATAGAAAATAATAAGGCGACGAACTTATAAGGAGAGGATATATATGACTAGTTCAGCATGGTTATTTTTGGGATGCATATGGTTCACGATATTTATAACTATAGCAATATCGATGAGGAAAATAATAAAAAATCAATAGAATAATTTAAAGGGTATGTTATAAGAGGTGTATTAAAAACGGGATAAGTAAATCCTTTTGATACATACTCTGATAATATACTCCTTTTTAATATTAAGAAAGGTACAACTATGGGGGTGTTTTTTTGAAGACAAATTTAATTCTAAGTACAATAAGTCAATTAATAGAAGAGTTGAATAAGATAAAAATAATAAAAGAGAATAAACTAAAAAAATATAATAAAGAATTACATAATATAAGATCGGAGTATGGAAAAATAGAGATAGAAGGGAATTTTAAAAAACAATATAATCAATTAAATTCAAAAGGTATAGAGCTGTTACGAGAGTTAAGAAACAATAAAAAACTAGATAAAAATAAGGTAGTGCATGATATAGAATTATACATAAGGTATCTAAATATATCTTTATATGATTTTCAAGAAAGGACAGTATATTTAAGAAAGTACATAACAAGTTTCTTATTTTCATCAATATTATTCTTAGCTTTATCACCACAGTTTTATGGATTTATACTTCCAGTATTATTCTTTTTACCGATATACTTAGGTTTAAAAGGAGTAAAACAAAGATCTATGACTGGATTTTACATGACAATGAGTGTAGTACCTGTAGCGTTTATGACGGCTACAACATGGATTAGATATGGAATCAGTGTAAGTAAGGATTATACTCAAGCAGTAACATCAATAGTAGAAAGTGGAGTTTCTCAAAATCTAGCGCAAAATTTGGTATGGATAGGACCTTTACTTGGAGTTTTATTGTTATTATTTTCAATAGCACAGCTATACAGAGGAATTAAAAGTAAAGATTTATTTATTTAAGGGCTTTATAAGCCCTTGTTTTTTTGGTAAAATAAATTCTTGTAGTTTCTTAAAAAATATGTACGGAGGATTAACCTATGTTGTCAAAAAATAAAGAGTATGTAGTAGATATAGTTGATATAGGTCAGGGCGGAGTTGGAATAGGTAAATACGATGGTTTTACAGTATTTGTAGATGGAGGACTAATAAACGACAGGATTAAAGTAAGAATTAACAAATCTAAGAAAAATTACGCAGTTGGAGATATAGTTGAAATAATAGAAGAGTCCCCATTTAGAGTAAAGAGAAAATGTAGTGATAATCTAAAAGATTGTGGAGGGTGCCAAATTCAAGAATTAGACTATCAAAAACAACTTGATATAAAAACAAATGAAGTAAAACAAGTTATAAGTAGAATCGGAAAATTAGAGGATGTAGTAATTCATGACACTTTAGGAATGGAAGAGCCAGTAAGATATAGAAATAAGGCTCAATTTCCAATTCAAAAGGTTAATAATAATCTGTTAATAGGTTTTTATAAAAAGAAAAGTCATGACATAATACCTACGGATAAATGTATAATACAACATGAAATAAATGATAAAATCATGAAAATAATTAAAACTTATATAAATGCATATAAGGTTAGTGTATATGATGAAAAAACTCATACAGGAGTTTTGAGACATTTAGTAACAAAGGTAGGATTTACAACGAATGAAGTTATGGTAGTTTTAGTTGCTAATGGTAAGAAATTACCTTATTTAAAAGAGTTAGCATCTGTATTAGAAGAAAATGTACCAGGGTTCAAAACTTTAGTTGTAAATGTTAATAGAGAAAAAACTAATGTTATATTAGGTAGGGAAAATATAGTTGTTTATGGAGACGGAAAAATAAATGATTATATAGGAGAATTAGTATTTGAAATATCTCCATTGTCATTCTTCCAAGTAAACCCTGTTCAAACTGAAGTTTTATATAACAAGGCTTTAGAATATGCAGATTTAAAGGAGAATGATACTGTATTTGATATATACTGTGGAATAGGAACGATATCTTTATTCTTAGCTCAAAAAGCTAAAAAAGTATATGGAATAGAGATAGTTGAAGATGCTATTAAAGATGCAAAAATAAATGCTAATTTAAATAATTTAGATAATGTTGAATTCTATGTAGGAAAAGCTGAAGAAGTTGTTCCTAAGATGTATAAGGAAGGTAAGACAGCTAATGTTGTTGTTGTTGACCCTCCAAGAAAGGGATGCGATGAGAAGGTTCTCGATACTATAGTTTCTATGAAACCAGATAGAGTTGTATATGTTTCTTGTAACCCATCTACTTTAGCTAGAGATTTAGCATATTTAGATGAAAGAGGATACAAGTGTTTAGAGGTACAACCAGTAGATATGTTCCCTCATACAATGCATGTTGAAAGTGTTGCTAAACTTGAAAAAATTAAATAATTTTTAAAAATAGACCGATATATATGTACGAAATATTAGTATATATATATCGGTTTTTAATTTGATACATATAATATTAAAATAGATAAAGTATGGATGAAGTTAAATTATATATAATATAACGAAATTGTAAGAAAATTTGTAAGATAAATTTAAGATTTATATTGTATACTAAGAATATAAGAAGGATATTAATGAGATAAAAGGTTAGGGGATTAAAATGAAAAATAATATAAATAAAAATTTATTACAATATGGATTTCTAATTTTATTAATAGGCATTACTACTAGCATAGTATTTAAAACATTAGATATAAGTTTATTATCCAATGTTTTAAGTATGGTAGATGAAAAGTATTTAGCAATCGGGGGGGTAGCTATATTAGTGAATATAGCGTTAGAAGGTTTAGTGCTAAGAATATTAATAGATGGAATACACAAGGTAAATGTAAGGCTTAGAGGGTTGAAGTTAGCTACTGTAGGATTTTATTATAATCTGGTTACTCCTTTTGCTTCAGGAAGTCAGCCAATGCAAATATATATTTTAACTAAATACAAAATGCCTTTAAGTAAAGCTGGAGCAATTATAACTAATAAGTCGATACTTTACCAACTTGTAGTTACTATGTACTGTTCAATATTAATAATATTTAACTTTAAATTAATAAGAACACAAATGAGTGCAGTGATTCCTCTTGTTGTACTAGGAATAGCTATGAATTTATTCACAGCGTTAATGGCGATTTTAATAATACTTAACCCAAGTAAAGTTAAATACTATACTAGGTTATTTATAAAATTTATTTGTAGATTTAAGTTATTTAAATCTTTAGAAAATAAGTTTGACAATGCTGAGAGTTTTATAGATGATTATAGTCAATCTATACAATTTTTTATGAAAAATAAAAAATTAATGATATCAACAGTTCTTATAACTGTAGTACAAATAAGTTTTTACTTTAGTATTTCATTCTGGATATACAAAGCATTTAATTTACAAGGTCACACATATTTAAATATATTGACACTACAAGTGCTTTTATATATGGCAATATCTCCAATACCAACACCAGGGAATGTTGGGGCTAATGAGTTAGCATTCTTTACAATATTTAAAGGTGTATTCCCAACATATTTAATGGGATATGCGGTATTCTTATATGGAGGATTCATGTATTATCTAATATTAATTGGAAGTGGAATATTTACAATAATTACTCACCATAGGATAAAAGCAAATTGTTCACCAAAACAAAATTTAGCGTCAAGTAGACATATATAATATGGAAAAATCTTCTTTAATGTAATATATATACATTAGAGAAGATTTTTATTTTTAATAAAATCAGTTGAATTTCTAAATAGTACAAGGATTTACAAATAAATTATGGAATTAAAAATACATCTAATCATTTAAATGCAAATCTAGAATTAAATCAAAAATAAATTATTCAATCTTAAAATTTCAGTTTATGTAATCATATATGAATAAATTAATAGATACATAGTATTTATTTAGTATAGGCAATTATCAATAATTATACAATAATAAAATACTTTTTAGGGGGGATAGGTGTATGGAGAAAAAAGTATTAACCGTATGTCCTTATTGTGGTGCAGGATGCCAGATGTATCTTGTAGTAAAAGACAATAAGATAGTAAGATCAGAACCTGCAGAAGGAAGAACTAATGAAGGTAATTTATGTTTAAAAGGACATTATGGTTGGGATTTCTTAAATGATCCTAAGATTTTAACACCAAGATTAAAAAAACCGCTGATAAGAAAAAATGGGCTATTAGAAGAGGTTGAGTGGAAAGAAGCAATAACATATACAGCATCTAAATTAAATGAGATAAAAGAAAAATATGGACCAGATGCTATTATGGGAACTGGATCAGCAAGAGGTCCAGGAAATGAAGCAAATTATATAATGCAAAAGTTTATGAGAGCCACAGTTGGTACTAATAACGTAGACCACTGTGCCCGCGTTTGACATGCACCATCAGTAGCCGGTCTGGCTTACTCATTAGGTAGTGGAGCAATGTCTAACTCTATACCAGAAATAGAAGATGCAAACTTACTATTTATATTTGGATATAATGGGGCAGATTCTCATCCAATAGTTGCAAGAAGAATAGTTAGAGCAAAAGAAAAAGGTGCAAAAATAATTACTATAGATCCTAGGGTTACAGAGACAGCGAGAATATCTGATATGCATTTAGCTCTAAAAGGTGGAACTAATATGATTTTAGTTAATGCCTTTGGTAATGTTTTAATTGAAGAAAAATTATATGATAAGAAGTTCGTAGAAGAACATACACAAGGATTTGAAGAGTACAAGGAAGTAGTTAAAGAATATACCCCTGAGTATGCAGCGAAATATACAGGTATACCAGCAGATGTTATAAGAAAAGCAATGAGAGAATATGCAAACGCTAAGGACTCTATGATTCTTTATGGAATGGGCGTTTGTCAGTTTGGTCAAGCGGTTGATGTAGTTAAGGGATTAGCATCTCTAGCATTATTAACAGGAAACTTTGGAAGACCAAATGTAGGAATAGGACCAGTTCGTGGTCAAAATAACGTTCAAGGTGCTTGCGATATGGGAGCTCTTCCTAATGTTTATCCAGGTTATCAAAGTGTTACAAATCAAGAAGTAAGAGAAAAATTTGAAAAAGCCTGGGGAGTTAAGCTTTCTGATCATAATGGATATAGTTTAACTGAAGTTCCAAGGTTGGTCTTAGAAGAAAAGAAACTTAAAGCGTACTATATATTTGGTGAAGATCCAGTACAAAGTGATCCGGATGCTTCAGAAGTAAGAGAAACTTTAGATGAATTAGAATTTGTGGTAGTTCAAGATATATTTATGAATAAAACAGCTCTTCACGCAGATGTAATACTACCTGCAACTTCATGGGGAGAGCATGAAGGTGTTTATACATGTGCAGATAGAGGATTCCAGATAATGAGAAAGGCTGTTGAGCCAAATGGAGATGTAAAAACTGATTGGCAGATAATTAGTGAAATATCAACAGCCATGGGATATCCTATGAGTTACAATAATACAAAAGAAATTTGGGATGAAATGAGAAGCTTAACTCCAAGTTTTGCTGGAGCAACATATGAAAAGATAGAAAAGCAAGGATGGGTACAATGGCCTTGTAAGAGTGAATCTGAAGATGATATGGGAACTATGTATCTTCATAAAGATGGTAAGTTTTCAACTCCAAATGGAAAAGGTAACTTATTTGCAACTCATTGGAGACCTCCAATGGAGTTAGAATATGAAGAGTATCCATTTAGTTTATGTACAGTTAGGGAGGTAGGTCATTATTCAGTAAGAACTATGACTGGAAACTGTAGAGCACTAGCTAAGCTTGAAGATGAACCGGGATATCTTCAAATAAGCGAATTGGATGCAGAAAAACTTGGAATACAAAATTATGAACTAATCAGAGTTAGTTCCAGAAGAGGTAGTGTGTTAACAAGAGCTTTAGTTACAGATAGAGTAAAGCCAGGTGCTACTTATATGACATATCAATGGTGGGTAGGGGCTTGTAATGAACTTACTATAGCAAATCTAGATCCAATATCAAAAACACCGGAGTATAAATATTGCGCCGTTAAGGTTGAAAAAATAGAAAATCAAGAATGGGCAGAGCAGCAATTAAAACAAGAATATGAAGAAATAAAATATAAAATGTTATCTAAAAATATTTAAAATTAAAAATAAAGAAGGGAATATTCTGATATGGAAACAGTAGATATGAACGATGATATATATGGAAATACCTTTGAAGTTCCAATAATAAAGTTAGATGAGTTTAGTTACAACTGTACTGAGGATAATGTAATAGCAGAATATCCCTTTACCCTTGTTTGGAATGGAAAAAATATAAATACATTTTTATGTACCCCATTTAAACTAGAAGAATTAGTTATAGGTTTTTTATTGAGCAATGGTTATATTAGAAAAATTGAAGATATTATAAGTTTAGAAATTGATAAAAAAAATAGAATGTCTAATGTAAATGTAAAATATATAGATGATATCAATGATATGGAAGGTTTTATTTTAAATGAATTAAATAACTTAAAATATAGTTACATAGAAAGTGATACAAGTATATATGTAGACACTATATATGAAATTATGAAAGTTAATTTAAACTATTCAAGATTATTTAAAGAAACTGGAGGTGCTCATAGCGTTGCCATTTTTGAAAATAACAAAGAAATTGTTGTTTGTGAAGATGTGGCAAGACATAATGCTATGGATAAAGCTATTGGTCATTGTATATTAAAGAGTATACCTTTAGATAATAAGGCCATCGTTGTGAGTGGGAGGATATCCTTTGATATGCTTTCAAAAGTTGCGAGGGCTAAAATTCCTATAGTTATATCAAAATCAGCACCAACAAATCTATCAATAGAATTAGCTAAGAAGTTAAATATAACTCTAATCGGGTTTGTAAGAGGAAAAAGAATGAATATATATACACATTCACATAGAATTAAAGTTTAAGTTAATTATAATAATGAAAAGAAGAAAGGTGGGGGAATATGAAGAATAAACTAGGTTCATTTGTAATAGCGGACTCGAGTAAATGTACGGGATGTCGAGCATGTGAAATTGCTTGTTTTACAAACCATAATAAAGAAAATAATGTTGGATACACTGTTGGAACAGTAGAAGTTCCTGTAATTCCGAGGTTATATTTAGTAAAGGACGATAATGTCTGTATGCCAATACAGTGCAGACATTGTGAAGATGCACCGTGCTTAAATATATGTCCGGTAAATGCTATATCAAGAGAAGATAGTACTATGATTGTTGATAATGATAAATGTATAGGATGTAAAACTTGTTTGCTAGCATGCCCATTTGGAGCCATAGATTTACTTCCACAATATAAAGATGGAAAAGAAGTTGAACAAAGAGTGATAGATGAGAGTAATAAGATAGCATATAAATGTGATTTATGTAAAAATGATGAAAAGATAGCTTGTATTGATGCTTGTCCTAATAAAGCTTTAAAGTTAATTACACCTATGGAAGATAAGAGAAATAAAAATAAAAAAGCTGCACTTGGTCTATTGATGGCTAATAAATAAATATGAAAGTGGGAGTAAACCATGATAATAAGTATAGATAAAGATTTATGTACGGGATGTCAAGAGTGTATAAAGGTATGTCCAGCATATGCCATAGAAGGGGAAGCGGGAAAACCCCACGAAATCAAATCAGATAAATGTGTAATGTGCGGACAGTGTGTGCAAGTTTGTAAATCATATGCATCAATAATTGATAAAGGATTTAAATTTGTAGAAGAAAAAAGAAAAGAAAGAAATTTACCAGATACAATAAAAGAACCTGTATTTGCTGCATATAACGTATGTGAAATAGAAAGAGTTAAAACTGCATTAAAAGATAAAAGTAAGTTTACTATGGTTCAGTGTGCTCCTGCAGTTAGGGTAGCAATAGGGGAAGAATTTGGTCTTGAATTAGGAACTTTAACACCAGGTAAAATGGCAGCGGCCTTAAAGGCACTTAATTTTGATAGAGTCTATGATACAAATTTTTCAGCTGATTTGACAATTATGGAAGAAGGAACTGAGTTGATAAAGAGAATTACAGAGGGTGGAACATTACCTATGTTTACTTCCTGTTGTCCAGCATGGGTTAAATTTATGGAAAATAACTATCCTGAGTTAACTGATCATTTATCTTCTTGCAAGTCTCCTCAACAAATGGGAGGAGCAGTATTTAAGACTTATGGAGCTCAAATAAATAACATAGATGCATCTGCTATTTATAGTGTAGCTATAATGCCTTGTACTTGTAAAAAGTATGAGTGTGATAGACCAGAGATGGATTCAAGTGGATATAGAGATGTAGATGCAGTTCTAACTACAAGAGAGCTAGCTTATTTAATAAAAGATATGGGTATAGATTTTAATAATTTAAATGAAGAAAAATTTGAATCACCTCTTGGTACTTATACTGGTGCAGGAACAATATTCGGTGTAACAGGTGGAGTCATGGAAGCAGCTCTAAGAACCGGATATGAACTTATAACGAAAGAAAACATACCAAGTATAGATATAACAGATGTAAGAGGTAATGAAGGTTTTAGAACTTCTACTATAAAAATAGGCGATTTGAATTTAAGAGTCGGAGTAGTAACTGGTCTTAAAAATGTTGTACCAGTATTAGAGGACCTAAAGTCTAAAAAGTTAGATTTAGATTTTATAGAAGTTATGACATGTCCAGTTGGATGTGTTAGTGGTGGAGGTCAACCAAAGTTATTATTAGAAGAATATAGAGATATTGCATATAAAAATAGAATTAAATCGACTTATACACATGATAAAAGTTTACCATTGAGAAAATCTCATGAAAATCCGGAGATAGAAAAAATTTATAAGGACTTTTTAATAGAACCATTAGGAAGTGTATCTCATCATTTGTTACACACAGAGTATTCTGTTGGGAAGGAAGTGGCTAAATAAATGAATTGTTTTGTTATAGCTAATCCAGATAAATGTATAGGATGTAGAACATGTATGATAGCTTGTGTAGTTGCTCATAATGGTGAAGAGTTATTTTATAAAAATCATAGTGATATAAACTTTAATCCAAAATTAGAGGTTATCAAGACAGAGACTGTTAGTGCACCAATTCAATGTAAACACTGTGAAGACGCACCATGTGCAAAGGCATGTCCTAATGATGCTATTGAAAGATTGGATAATTCGATACTAGTAAATCAATCTAAATGTATAGGGTGTAAGACTTGTATGATAGCCTGTCCATTTGGAGCTATAGATATATCTCCTTTAGGTGAAATTCCTGATGATAAATTATTGTTTAAAGAATATATGGTAGCAAATAAATGTGATTTATGTAGAGGCGTAGAAGATGGTCCTGCCTGTGTTAAAGTCTGTCCTACGAAAGCTTTTAAAATAGTCAAAGAAGATGATATAGACTTTTCAATAAAGAATAAGAGGAAGTTAGCTGCCTCAAAATAGAATTAAGAACTAGGTTTTAAAAGTCTATTATTGTGGTAATATCTAAGGTATATAGATATAAGGAGTGATAGATATGACATTTACTAAGATAAATGATATTAATAATGATAATATACACAATAGAGCATGTGTTATGGTAATTAACTTTAACAAAAAAGAAGGGGCTTTAATAAAAAATATTTGCGGTTTTATTGGAGTTAGAGATTGTATTTTTTTAGATAAAAGTAATGGAAATACAATAATTAAAGATGTACTAGAAAATAATATATCTTTAGACTGTGAAGATGGTATTTCTAATAAAGCTGTAGTGTTTAATCATATACCGAATGTAAAAATAAATTCATTCTTAGAGAGTTTAAAAAAGATGAGAATAAATAGACCACTTACAGCTATGGTAACTGATACGAATTTAGATTGGACATTAAATAATTTATTATATAATTTAGTTGAAGAGCGAAAAGCCTTATCTTCAGGTAAGGAGTTCAGTCATAAATAAAAAAATTGTATAAATATAAAGTTATATATAGGTTTAAAGTATATAAAATTGTATAAAATAATGTTAACTAAATACATATATTATAACATTTAAGTATATATGTGTTTAGTTAACATAGAAAAAGTCCTCTAAATTTTATAGAGGACTTTTTAATATAAATTATTAGAAATGCTAAGTTTAATGTTATACTAAAAAATGTAAAATTTAATTAGAAAATTTGAAAAGAATACATAATACTAATGATAAATAATGTAGACTTAGCTAGGAGGATATTATTATGGACGTTAAAGCTAGAATAGAAAAGTTACGAAAAGAAATAGAATATCATAATAATAAATATTATAATGAAGATTCACCTGAAATATCAGATTATGAATATGATAAATTGACAGTTGAATTAAGAAAATTAGAAGCAGAACACCCGGAATTCAATATGGCAGATTCGCCTACTAAAAAGGTAGGAGGAACAGTAAAAAGAGAGTTAAGAAAAGTAGAACATGATGTACCTGTAATAAGTTTACAGGATGTTTTTGGAAAAGGAGAAGTTTATGAATATGTAAATAAGATGATAGTAGAACTAAATAAACCTAAATTTGTTGTAGAAAAGAAGATAGATGGTCTTTCAGTTGTACTAAGATATCATAATGGGGAACTTACAGAAGGTATAACAAGAGGAGATGGTGTTATTGGTGAGTCAGTATATGAAAACTTACTAGAAATAAAGAATATACCAAAGACAATACCATCTAAGTTGCCATACTTAGAAGTACGTGGAGAAGTATACATATCAAATGAAGCTTTCGAAGAGGCTAATAAAAAGCAAGAATCAATGGGAGGAAAGAAATATCAAAATCCTAGAAATCTTGCTGCAGGAACATTAAGACAATTAGACCCATCGATAGTTAGAGATAGAAATCTTGATATATTTGTATTTAACCTTGAAATATCAGAAGGTAAGGAATTTACTTCACACTCAGAAACATTGGAGTGGCTAAAAGAGCAAGGATTTAAAGTAAGCCCAGATTTTACTGTATGTGAAACCGCAGATGAAGTATGGGATTATATATCTGAAGTAGGAAATAAAAGATGGAATTTAGAATATGCAATCGATGGGGCTGTTGTAAAGGTAAATAATCTAGAGGATAGAAAAAAACTTGGAATGACAAGTAAAGTACCAAGATGGGCAGTTGCATATAAGTATCCACCGGAACAAAAAGAAACTATAGTAAAAGACATAATAATACAAGTAGGTCGTACTGGCAGGCTGACTCCACTAGCTATTTTAGAGCCTGTTAGATTAGCTGGTACTACAGTATCTAAAGCAACTCTACATAATCAAGATGTAATAAATGAAAAAGATGTAAGAATAGGTGATACTGTAATTGTTCAAAAAGCAGGAGATATAATTCCTGAGGTTATAAAGAGCATTCCAGAAAAAAGACCAGTTGATTCTAAGCCATATGTTATACCAAATATATGTCCTATATGCGGAGAAGCTACTGTTAGAGATGAAAATGGGGCAGATACTAGATGTATAAATTTAGAGTGTGATGCTCAAGCAACTAGAAGTATATCTTACTTTGTTTCAAAAGATGCAATGAATATAGTTGGATTTGGTAAAAGTAAGGTGGAAGCTCTTATGGCTGAAGGATATATTAAAGATATAGGTGATATATATCAATTAGAACATTATAAAGATGAAATATTAGAGAAGAATGTTATTGGTAGAGAAAAGTCTGTAAATAATCTTCTTAATGCGATAGAAGATTCAAAAAATAATAATATAGATAAATTAATCACAGGCCTTGGAATAAAGAATGTAGGTAAGCAATCTGCAAAAGTATTAGCTGAAAATTTTGCTGATATGGATGAAGTAGCAAATGCAAATTATGACCAACTAATAAACTTGCCTGATTTTGGAGATACAATGGTAAATGATATAATAAAATACTTTAGAAGTGAAAAATATCATACTATAATATCAAAATTAAAAGAATATGGTGTAAATGTAGTATCGAAATCATCTGAAATAAAGTCGGATGATAATAGATTTGAAGGAATGACATTTGTAATAACAGGTACACTACCTACAATGAAAAGAGATGAGGCATCATCATTAATTCAGTCATTTGGAGGAAAAGTTTCAGGAAGTGTTTCTAAAAAAACAAGTTATGTTTTAGCTGGAGAAGAAGCTGGAAGTAAGTTAACTAAGGCTGAAACGTTGGGAATAAGAATAATAGATGAAGAAGAATTTAAGAGTATGATAAAATAATAGGTAATATTACAGAACGTATGAATTTGATTTTGATAATGTTCTAAATTGTATAATACTTACAAATTTAGAAAATAATAATTGCATAAGAATATATAATTTACAATCTTAAAAACAAAGTCAATTCATGGATTTTATTATGTGTAGTAAATTAATGCAAAGAGTGATAGAATTATTAAATAAAGTGTTAAAATTCTCAGCTAGAATCTTAGACAGAAACTGTACTGTCTTTTAGAAATAAGACTAAAAAGATAGATTTAAGAGAGGTAAAAAATGACTAGAATTGATAATAGAAAATATGATCAAATAAGAGACGTAAAGATAACTAGAAACTATACTAGATATGCAGAAGGATCTGTACTTATAGAAATGGGAGAAACTAAGGTTATATGTACTGCTTCAGTTGAAGATAAGGTACCGCCATTTTTAAGAAATACAGGTACAGGATGGATAAATGCTGAGTATTCTATGTTACCTAGATCTACTCAACAAAGAAAAATAAGGGATGCTTCTAGAGGAAAGATAGATGGAAGAACTCAAGAAATACAAAGATTAATAGGAAGAGCAATAAGATCGGTTATAGATTTAGATAAAATAGGTGAAAGAACAATTTGGATAGATTGTGATGTAATACAAGCTGATGGGGGTACTAGAACTGCTTCAATAACTGGGGCCTTTGTAGCTGTAGTAGACGCAATTTATAAATTATATAAATCAAAGTCAATAAAGCATATGCCAATAAGAAATTTTGTATCTGCCATAAGTGTAGGTATAGTTGATCATAAACATATGATAGATTTATGTTACGAAGAAGATTCAACAGCACAAGTAGATATGAATATAATAATGACTAATACAGGAGAGTTTGTAGAAATTCAAGGTACTGGAGAAGAAAGACCATTTTCTAGAAAAGATTTAAATTCTTTATTAGAATTAGGTGAAAAAGGGAATAAAGAATTAATAAAGAAACAAAGAGAAGTTCTTGGAGAAATAGCTGATGAAATATTAGGTATGGAGTATGGAGATGACGTGGTAATAGCTACTAATAATGCTCATAAATTAGAAGAAATGGGAGCTATATTAGAGGACTTTGATTATAATATACATTCTTTAAAAGATGTAGACTTAGATGGAATTGAAATAATAGAAGATGGAAAAACATTTGAGCACAATGCACTTATAAAGGCAAGAGTGATAGCTAAGAAAACTAATATGATAGCAATATCTGATGATTCGGGTCTAGAAGTAGATGCGATAGGTAAAAAACCTGGGGTATACTCAGCAAGATTTGCAGGTGAAAATGCTACTGATGCAGAAAATAGAGAAAAGTTATTAAGAATGATGAAGAGCGTTCCTGCTAGCCAAAGAAGTGCAAGATTTGTATCTGCAGTAGCAGTTGTATTTCCTGATGGGAAAGAGTTTGTAGTAAGAGGAACTTGTGAAGGTAATATAGCATTTGAAGAAAAAGGAAGTAATGGTTTTGGATACGATAACTTGTTTATAGTTAATAAATATAATAAGACATTTGCTGAAATGCCATCATCAATAAAAAATGCTATAAGTCATAGGGCTAATGCTTTAGAGAAAATGAAGAAGGAGTTTTCAAAAAGGGTAGTGAGATAATGAGGATAGGTATAGTTAGTGATACTCATAGAATGGAAAATTTCATGAATAAAGCAATACCGCATTTAAAAGAATGTGATTTAATAATACATGCAGGGGATAATTTTTCGGATTCGAAGTATATACATAAAATGACAAATACAGACATTATAGCTGTAAAAGGTAACTGTGATTTTGAAGATGTAGAAGATGAAATAGCTTTTGAAGTAGAAGGAAAAACTATTTTTGTATGTCATGGTGATAAATATGGGATTAACTATGGCTTAATAGAAATAGAGGAAAAAGCTAAATCTGTATGTGCAGACATAGTTATTTTTGGCCATACTCATATCCCTTTGTGTATTGAAAGGGATGGAATTTTATATTTGAATCCAGGTAGCATATCACTCCCTAGAGGGGGATCTTCAAGAAGATTTGTTATTATGGATATACAGGAGAATATAATTAATTTAGAAGAAGTAATACTATAATTTAGAAATGAGTCTTCATACTAAATGGAAGGCTTGTAAATACTTGTAAATAAAAAAACTTATGTGATATAATTAAAGAGTTAAACAATAAGTATAATTTAATTACAAATCATTACATACATTTTAGGAGGATAAAGTTAATGAAAGCAGAATTAATAAAAAAAGAAGGCAATAAAGTAACTTTTAATTTAACTGTAGATAACGATAAATTTGAATCAGCAGTTACTAAAGCTTACAATAAAAATAAAGGTAAATTCAACATACAAGGATTTAGAAAAGGGAAAGCTCCAAGAAAAATAATAGAAGCTCAATATGGGAAAGAAGTATTCTACAATGATGCTATAGATATAGTATTACCAGAGGTTTATCCACAAGCTATAGACCAATTAAATATAGATCCAATAGATAGACCATCATTAGATGTTCAAGAAATAAGCAAAGACAATGGGTTAGTTATGGTTGTAGAAGTTGAGGTTAAGCCAGAGTTTGAATTAGGTGATTACAAAGGAATAGAAATATCTAAAGTTGATAATACTGTAAGTGAAGAGGAAGTAGAATTAAGACTTCAAGAAATGGTTAATAAAAATGCTAGATTAGTTAGCGTTGAAGGTAAAGCTATAGAAAGTGGAGATACTGCTGTTATAGATTTCGAAGGATTTGACAATGGTGTTGCTTTCGAAGGTGGAAAAGGTGAAAATCATAACTTAGTTATAGGTTCAAACTCTTTCATACCAGGATTTGAAGATCAATTAGTAGGTAAAAAAGCTGGAGAAGAAGTTGAAGTTAATGTTACTTTCCCAGAACAATATCATGCTGAAAACTTAGCTGGAAAGCCAGTTGTATTCAATGTAAAGATAAATGATGTAAAAGTTAAAGAATTACCAGCTTTAGACGATGAGTTTGCTAAAGATACAACTGAATTTGAAACTTTAGCTGAATTAAGAGCTGACGTTAGAGCAAAGGCAGAAGAAGAAACTAAAAACAGGGCAGAAGCTGAAATGAGAAACTCTATAGTAGAAAAGGTAGCTGAAAATACAGAAGTTGAAGTACCAAATGCTATGGTAGAGCATCAAATAGATAACATGATAATGGAACTTAACTATCAATTACAATACCAAGGATTAAATTTACAGCAATTATTAGAAATGACTGGTAGAAGTATAGAAGAGTTAAGAAATGAAAGAAGAGCTGATGCTGAAAGATTAGTTAAGTCATCATTAGTATTAGAAGCTATAGCTAAAGCTGAAGGTATAGATGCTACTGAAGAAGAATTAACTGCAGAATTAGAAAAAATGGCTTCTATGTACAATATGGAAGTTGAAAAATTAAAAGCTTCTTTAAGAGACGCTGACTTAGAAGATATAAAAGGTCAATTAAAGATAAGAAAGACTATAGATTTCTTAGTTGAAAATGCAAATATAGCTTAATTTTATAGCTTAATTTTTTACAGTAGCCGTTAGGCTACTGTAAATTATATATAGAATATAGAAGAGATAGAGGGGGTATAATATATGGCATTAGTACCTACAGTCGTAGAACAGACAGGAAGAGGAGAAAGAGCCTATGATATATATTCTAGATTATTAAAAGATAGAATAATATTTTTAGGAGATGAAGTAAATGATGCTACAGCAGGGCTTGTAGTTGCTCAGCTGTTATTTTTAGAAGCTGAAGACCCAGATAAAGATATACATTTATATATAAATTCACCAGGCGGAAGTGTAACAGCAGGTATGGCTATTTATGATACTATGCAATACATAAAGCCAGATGTAAGTACAATATGTATAGGATTAGCAGCTTCAATGGGTGCATTCTTATTAAACGCAGGAGCTGAAGGCAAGAGATTTGCTTTACCAAATAGTGAGATAATGATACATCAACCTTTAGGTGGGGCAAAAGGTCAAGCAACTGATATAGAGATTCATGCTAAATGGATACTAAAAATCAAAGATAAATTAAACAAAATACTTGCTGAAAGAACAGGTCAGCCATTAGAAAAAGTTCAAATGGATACTGAACGTGATAACTTTATGAGTGCAGATGAAGCTAAAGAATATGGTCTAATTGATGAAGTGATTACAAAAGCAAAAAGACCGTAGATGAAAAGAGGTGCTTAATATGTCTAAATACGAAGATAAAAGACAGTTAAAATGTTCATTCTGTGGCAAGAGCCAAGATCAAGTAAGAAGATTAATCGCAGGTCCAAATGTATATATTTGTGATGAATGTGTTGAACTTTGTGATGAGATTATTCAAGAAGAAATAGAAGAAACTATTGATGAAGATACAACATCTCTACCAAAGCCAAAAGAAATGATGGAAATATTAAATGATTATGTAATAGGTCAAGAAAGAGCTAAAAAGGCTTTATCAGTGGCTGTTTACAATCATTATAAAAGAATATATAGCAAAAAGGCTACTAGCAAAGATGTAGAAATACAAAAGAGTAATATACTTTTACTAGGTCCAACTGGTTCAGGTAAAACTTTATTAGCTCAGACTTTAGCTAAAACTTTAAATGTGCCATTTGCAATGGCTGATGCTACATCATTAACAGAAGCAGGATATGTTGGAGAAGATGTTGAAAATATACTTTTAAAACTTATTCAAGCAGCTGATTTTGATATAGAAAAAGCTGAAAGAGGTATTATATATATAGATGAGATAGATAAGATAGCTAGAAAATCTGAAAATCCATCTATAACTAGAGATGTTAGTGGTGAAGGTGTCCAACAGGCACTTTTAAAAATATTAGAAGGAACTGTTGCTAATGTTCCACCACAAGGTGGAAGAAAACATCCACATCAAGAATTCTTAAAAATAGATACTACAAATGTACTATTTATATTAGGTGGAGCATTTGATGGTATTGAAAAAATAATTCAAAGACGTGGAACAGAAAAAACTCTAGGATTTGGAGCTAAGATTGAAAGTAAGAAAGAAGTAGACTTAGGTAAAGTATACTCTAAGGTTCTTCCAGAAGATTTATTAAAGTTTGGTATAATACCAGAATTTATAGGAAGAATACCAGTTGTAGCAACGCTTGATTTATTAGATGAAGATGCTTTAATGAGTATATTACAAAAGCCTAAGAATGCACTTGTAAAACAATATAAGAAATTACTAGAATTAGATGATGTTGAACTAGAATTCGAAGATGATGCTCTTCGTGCTATAGCTAAAAAAGCTATAGAAAGAAATACAGGAGCAAGGGGTCTAAGAAGTATAGTTGAAAGTGTTATGATGGAAAGCATGTATGAAGTTCCATCTAGAACTGACATTAAAAAAGTATTAGTAACTAAAGAATCAGTAGAAGGAAAATCAAATCCTATTATGATACCTAAAGATCAAGAAGAAAGTGCATAATTAGTAAGAAGGAGCTTTTAAAGCTCCTTTTTGAATTGAAAAGATTATATGCAGAAATATCTAACTAAAAGATTCGCAAACAAGTTGCTCAAAATGATTTTTTAATTTAAAATAAATAATGTTTTAAATTAAAGCTTTTAGGTAAAATAATATAGTATATTAATGTGTTATAATTAAATAAGGAGATATTTAATTAATATTCATACAAATAGTATTAATATTATATTATTACATAATAATAAAATAAAGTTAAAATATTCATTAGCAAAAGTATTAATATTGAAAATTCGGTTTTGTAAATATATAATATAAAAAGCAACAAAATACAGCACTTTAAGGAGTGATAATAGTGGAAGAGAATTATACTAAGATAGATCGTGAATTACCGTTAATTCCTCTTAGAGGATTAGCAATCTTTCCATATATGATATTAAATTTTGATGTGGGTAGAGAAATATCTTTAAAAGCATTAGACGAGGCAATGTTAGGAGATGAGTTAGTATTCTTAACATCTCAGAAAGAAGCTGAGACAGATGAACCTACAGAAGACGATTTTTATCATGTTGGGACTATATGTAAAGTAAAGCAAATGATAAAGTTACCTGGGGATACAGTTCGTGTATTAGTCGAAGGTATATCAAGAGGTAGAGTAAAGGAGATAGATCAAGAATCAGGATTCTTTAAAGCTACCATAGAAGAAATTGTTTATGATCATGAAAATGCAGAAAATGATAAAGAAGTAGAAGCACTTGTAAGAAATGTATTTGATGCATTTGAAGAGTACATAAATATTGGAAATAGAGTATCACCAGAAATACTAATATCTTTATCTGAAACAGAAAATGTAGATAGATTTATAGATACAGTAGCTTCAAATGTATATTTAAAAACAAATCAAAAACAAGATGTATTAGAAGAATTTGATATTAAGAAAAGATTAGAACTAGTATATACAATATTACTAGAAGAGATAGACATATTAAAAATTGAGAAGAAAATAACTCTAAGAGTAAAAAAACAGATGAACAAAGTTCAAAAAGAGTATTATCTTAAAGAACAACTAAGAGCTATACAAAAGGAATTAGGCGAAGAAGAAGATATAAATTCTGAAGCTGATGAATATAGAGAAAAATTAAAGAAAATAAAAGCTCCAAAGGAGACAAAAGAAAAAATAGCTAAAGAAATAGATAAGTTCTCAAAAATATCTCCAATGTCTCCAGACTTATCTGTAAGTAGAGGATATTTAGATACAGTGTTCTCTTTACCTTGGAATAAAGAAACTAGAGACAAGTTAGATATAGTTAAGGCTAAGGAAATATTAGATAAAGATCACTATGGTCTGGAAAAAGTTAAAGAAAGAATATTAGAGTACTTAGCGATAAGAAAATTGTCCAAGTCAATGAAGGGGCCTATAATCTGCTTAGTAGGACCTCCAGGTGTAGGGAAAACTTCTATAGCAAAATCTATATCAGAAGCATTAGGTAGAAATTTTGTAAGGATATCTTTAGGTGGAGTTAGAGATGAAGCTGAAATAAGAGGTCATAGAAGAACTTACGTTGGATCTATACCAGGTAGAATAATAAATGGATTAAAAGAAGCTCAAACTAAAAATCCAGTATTCTTATTAGATGAAATAGACAAAATGGCATCTGACTATAAAGGTGATCCTGCATCAGCTATGTTAGAAGTGTTAGATCCAGAACAAAATAAAACTTTTGTAGATCACTATTTAGAAATACCTTTTGACTTATCAAAAATATTATTTGTAACTACTGCAAATAGTTTAAGTACAATACCAGGACCTTTATTAGATAGAATGGAAATAATAGAAGTATCTGGATATATAGAAGAAGAAAAGTTAAAAATAGCAGAAAGATATTTACTTCCAAAACAAATAAAAGAACATGCTTTAAAAGAAGATTTTGTAAAAATGGACGAATCTACAATAAGAGATGTGATAAATTATTATACAAGAGAAGCTGGAGTTAGAACTCTAGAAAGAACTTTAGGAAAAGTATGCAGAAAAGTAGCTAAAAAATATGTTGAAAATCCAGAATTAGAAGTTATAGAAGTAAATCAAAATAATCTAGAAGATTATTTAGGAAAAGATAAATATAGATATGACCTTGCAGGTACTAAGCCAGAAGTGGGACTAGTTACAGGGTTAGCATGGACTTCAGTAGGAGGAGTTACACTTACAGTTGAAGTTAATGTTCTTCCAGGTAAAGGACAAGTTGTTCTTACTGGTAAATTAGGTGATGTGATGAAAGAATCTGCACAAGCAGCTATATCTTATATTAGATCTATAGCAGATAAATTTGATATAGATCCAGATTTTTACCAAAAGAAAGATATACATATCCACTTGCCAGAAGGTGCAACTCCAAAAGATGGACCATCAGCTGGTATAACTATGGCACTTGCAGTAATATCTGCTTTAACTAAGATACCAGTTAGAAATGATGTTGCAATGACGGGTGAAATAACTCTTAGAGGTAGAGTTTTAGCTGTAGGTGGGGTAAGAGAAAAATTATTAGCTGCCCATAGAGCTGGTATTAAAAAGGTATTATTACCTAAAGAGTGTGAAGCTGATTTAGATGAAATACCTGAAAATATAAAAGAACAGATGGAATTTGTTCTTGTTGAAAACATGGACCAAGTATTAGATGAGGCATTAGTAAGGAATGGTGACAAATAATGAAAATTAGAAGCTCAGAAATGGTTGTGAGTGCAGTAAATAGAAATCAATATCCAGCTGAAGGAATACCAGAGATAGCATTAGTAGGAAGATCAAATGTAGGTAAATCTTCTACCATAAACACTTTATTAAATAGAAGAAACTTTGCTAGAACAAGCCAGACTCCAGGTAAGACTAGAACTATAAACTTCTTCCTTATAAACAATGAATTTTACTTTGTAGACCTTCCAGGGTATGGATATGCTAAGATTGCAAAATCAGAAAAAGAAAAATGGGGCACAATAATGGAAAGATATTTACAAGATAGAGAAGAGCTTTGTGCGATATTTTTACTTGTAGATATTAGACATGAACCTACTAATGATGATGTAATGATGTATGAATGGATAAAGCACTTTGGATATAACTGTGTAGTAATAGCAACAAAAGCAGACAAGATATCTAGAGGACAATATCAAAAACATATGAGTATAATACGAAAAAAATTACAGTTGGATAAGGATGAAAAAATAATACCTATATCTTCACTAAAGAAAACTGGTGTAGAAGATGTATGGAATGAAATTGTAAATCAATATAATCAAGCTGGTTATGAAATAACAATTGATTGATTATATAATGTTATAATTTTAGAGGTTAAGACTAGACTGAATTCTAGTTTTAACCTTTTTTATATGCTTAAAATATTTCCTTGATCGTAACTCAAGCGAAGCAAATTTTTTTCTATTGTTTGTAATATTTTAATATTGAATATCAAAAACACACTATGAAGCTTTGAAAATAAAAATATTTAAATTGAAAATGTCAGAAAATTAAAATAAAATGTATATAATCTGTTTAACTTTTGTTATATATGTGGTAAAATGTCTAAACATAGAAATAATTTTAGTAAATAATATAAATTTATAAATAAGGAGAAGGATATGAGCAATAATAATCAAACATTAAGAAAAACTATTGGACTTAGTGCTGCTCTTTCTACTGTAGTTGGAATATTAATAGGATCGGGAGTATTTTTTAAACCACAGGCTATATATACAGCTACTAATGGAGGACCAGGATTAGGTATATTAGCATGGGTAATTGGTGGAATCATGACAATCGCTGCAGGTTTAACTGCATCTGAAATATCAGCAAGTGTAACTAAACCAGGTGGAATGATGGTATATATGGAAGAAATCTATGGAGAAAAAATAGGATTTTTAACTGGTTGGGTACAAGGTATGTTATTCATACCTGCAATAGCGGGAGCATTAGGAATAATATTTGCTCAAGAGGCCGCTTCTTTACTAGGAATGCAAAATAAAACTTTTGTAATAGTTATAGCTATATCAGTAATAGTATTTTTAGCATTACTTAACTCATTAGGAGCGAAGTTTGGTGGAGGAATACAAACAGCATCAACTATATGCAAGTTAGTTCCATTAGCGGTTATTATAATATTTGGCTTTATGAGGGGTGATTCTACATCTGAAATTATGACTCCCATGGTAGGGGAAGGAATAAGCATGGTATCAGCTATATCTCAAGTTCTTTTAGCTACTTTATTTGCATATGATGGATGGATATTTGTTGGTGCATTAGCAGGAGAAATGAAAAATCCATCGAAGCATTTACCGATAGCTATAGTTGGTGGGATATCTGTTGTCATGGCAGTATACTTATTAATAAATGTAGCTTATCTATTCGTAGTACCAGCATCAGAGCTTGCTATGTCGAATGCACCAGCTACTTTAGTTGCAAATAAGTTATTTGGAAGTATGGGAGCTAAAGTCATAAGTGTAGGAATATTAATATCAGTATTTGGTACTTTAAATGGATTTATATTAACAGGAGGAAGAGTACCTTATACAATGGCTTGTGAAGGTAAAATACCTTTTTCAAATGTATTTTCAAGATTAAATAATAATGGAGTTCCTATAAATGGAACTTGGTTAGTTGTTGGATTATCTGTGTTATATTCTTTAACAGGACAATTTAACTTACTATCTGACTTAGCTATGTTTACAATATGGATATTCTATACAATGTTATTTATAGGAGTTGTGAAGCTTAGAAAAACTAGACCAGATATGGATAGACCATACAAGGTACCTTTATATCCGATAATCCCTATAGTAGCTACACTAGGAGGTATATTCATTGTAATAAGTACTATTATGAGTCAAACGAAAAATGCTTTACTAGGAATAATAATAACTTTAGTAGGTTTACCTGTATATTCACTTACAGTTAAGAATAAAAAAGATCAAGATAAAACAGCTTAAATAAAATAGAAATAGATACCCTCTATGTTTCAGAAAAGATATATTTTATATGTGTTTGTTAATTCTTATATAGTAACAAAACATGTATAAAAATAATATCTTAAAGTAATAGAAATCTTAGGGGGTATTTATATGTCAGGAAAAGTTAGAAAAATATTTCCGGGAGGAAATACATCAAATGGTTCAAAACCATTATTTGAGTATGTAATACCTGAAAATGTAAATAGAATTTTTTGTTTAAAAGGTGGTCCAGGTGTAGGTAAATCATCAATGATGAAAAAGATAGCAAAAGAATTTATAGAAAATAACTATGATGTTGAACTACATCATTGTCCATCAGATCCAAGTTCACTAGATGCAATTGTCATAAAAAAACTAGGTGTTGTTTTTTTAGATGGAACTGCACCACATATTGTGGATCCTAAAAATCCAGGGGCTATCGATGAAATAATAAATTTAGGTGAATATTGGAATGAAGAGGAGTTAGAAAAAAATAAAAAAGAAATAATAGAGTGTAATAAAGAAATAAGTAGTTACTTTAGTAGATGTTATAAGTTCTTAAAGTCTGCAGAGTCTATATATTATGATATAGAAGAAAAATATAAAGATTGTATGGATTTTGGAAAGGTAAATAAACTTACCGAAAATTTTATAGAAAATATTTTTAAAGATATAGAAAATAAAGGAGAATATAAAAGACCAAGACATTTATTTGGAACAGCTATAACACCAATTGGCCATATAGATTATGCGGATAGTCTTTTAAGTGAAGCTGATAGAGTGTATTATTTGAATGGAGAAATTGGCTGTGGAAGGACTACTTTTTTAAGAAAAGTATACGAGAAAGCAGTAGAAAAAGGAATGAAGGTTGAAGTCTATCATTATCCATTAATACCGGATAAGATAGAAACTATATTGATAAATGATTTAAAAATAGGTATAACTACAAGCAATATATATAAGGACAAAGAAGCTATTGACCTAACTGAATTTTTAGATAAAGATAAATTATTAAAGTATGAAGATGACATAGATTTTGATAAGCATATATTTGATGAATTAATAAATTATGCTATATCTAATTTAAAGAGGGCTAAATCTAAACATGATATAGTTGAGTCATACTATGTGCCTAATATGTATTTTGATGAAATAAATAAGTTAAAAGACGAGTTAATACAAAAAATTTTAAAATACAAAAATGAATAAATATATAAAATAAGTACTATGTAAAAATAAGTGGTTTATTAATTGTTTTTTACAAAGTGCTTATTTTTATTATTTGAAAATAGAAGAAAAGATTAATGGATATTTTAATGAGGTTAAAATAAAATAGAATGTATAAGATATAAAATATAATAATTGAAATAAAATTTATTTTTAATATAAAAAATAATTTATAGGGAGTTAGGTTGTATGAAAAAAAAATATGTGTTGATAATACTAGCGAGTATTGTTTTAGGCGTACTAATTGGAAGTATGATAAAGGACTTAGAATCAATGGAAGGATTATATACAAGTAAGGATGATATAGCTAAAAAAGAAATAAAAATGACGAATAAGTCTATAAAGAAACTCCAAAATGAAAAGAAAGATTTAGATAAAGAGATAAATATTTTAAGAGAAAAATACACTGACATAGATGAGATTAAAAAGATGGATGATATGAAAGAAGTATTATCTTATACTGACATAAAAGGAAAAGGGATAACCATAATAATAGATGCATTAAATGAAGACATAGGGAATATTGCAAATACAGTAGACTATAATAAAATACTTATAAATTTAGTTAATGAATTAAAAATTAATGGTGGTAAATTTATAAGTATAAATGGACAAAGAATAAACCAATATTCAGCAATTATTCTGGCGGGAAGTCATATAAATGTAAATTCTATTCCTATAGCACAACCTTATGAAATTAAAGTCATAGGGGATATCGACGAGTTGTCTTCATATGTAAATGAAGGAAACAATTATATAGATAATATAATATTAAATTATCCTATGAAAGTAGAGTATAAAGTTGAAGAAAGTATAAATATGCCTAAAATTGAAATACCGAATAAGTTAAGATATATAAGGGAGGGGTAATATATAAGTCAAGGAGATGGAATATTAAACATTATTCCTGAAAAATTAGCTAGAAAATATAATTTATTTCCCATGAAAATTGAGGATGATAAATTAGTAGTAGGAATAGAAAATGATGATATTCATGCTATGCAAGATTTAAGGTTGGCTACAGGAATGAATGTTGAATTAAAAAAGATAGATGCTGATTTAATTAAAATTAAAATGGATGAATGTTATAAAAATCATATAAAATCTGATGAAGAATACGCAAAAAAATTATTTAATGATATACTATCGAATGCAGTAAAGGTGAATGCTAGTGATATACATATAGAACCTTTCAATGATTTCTTTGTAGTCAGAACAAGAGTTGACGGTGAATTAAGAGAAGTTTATAGATTTTTAATCGATTTATATCCTGCATTGGCAACTATTATTAAATTAATGGCTCACATGGATATAACGGAAAAAAGATTACCTCAAGATGGAAGAGTAGATATAGATGTTGAAGGTAATTTAGTAGATATTAGAGTTTCGACTATACCAACAATATATAGGGAAAAAATCGTTTTAAGGATCTTAGATAGAAATTCATTTTTAAAGACAAAATCCGACTTAGGATTTTCAGAGGGTGCAATAGAAAAAATAGATAATATAATTAATAAAAAATCTGGAATTTTATTAGTTACTGGGCCTACTGGAAGTGGAAAAACTACTACTGTATATTCCATTTTAAATGAACTACAAAACATTAGTAAAAATATTATGACGATAGAAGATCCGGTTGAATATAAAATGGACGGAATAAATCAAATACAGGTAAATTCTAAAATTGGACTAACATTTGAAGAGGGGTTACGTGCTATTTTGAGACAGGATCCTGATATTATAATAATAGGTGAAATTAGAGATGTAGAAACAGCTAGAATAGCTATTAGAGCGGCAATAACTGGACATCTAGTAATAAGTACAATGCATACTAATGATTCTATATCATCGATTGCAAGATTAATAGATATGCAGATTCCTAGATATCTAATAAATGCCTCCATTATAGGTGTTATATCTCAAAGGTTAGTTAAAAAACTTTGCACATATTGTAGCCATGATATTATAATAACTGATGATTGTAATAATAAAATTAATACAAAAGTAGCAATTGGATGTGATAAGTGTAACGAAGGATACTTGGGAAGAACAGCTATATATGAAATTTTAGAATTTAATGATGAAGTAAGATCAGCAGTAAGTGAAATGAAAGACTCTGAAGAAATAAAAAATATAGCAATAAAAAATGGAATGATAACATTTGAAGATACTTATAAAAAATTATTAGAGGAAAAAGTAATAACAATAGAAGAATATTTGATTTCAAATTGTACTCAGATATAAGGAGATATACTCAGTGAATACATATAAATGTATATTTTATAATGAAGATAACGAGAGGAAGATTCTTAAAGTAAACTTAGAATCAGAAGAAGATGTAATTAACTATGCTACTAAAAATAAATTTAAAATTGCATCTATAAAAAATATTAAGCCATTCTCGTTTAAAAGTACGAAAATAAACTATAAGGAACTTAGAATCTTATGCAATGAAATGGAGATATTACTTGAATCTGGATGTGAAATTACAAAATTATTTGAAATGGTTAAACTTAATTTTAATAAAAAGGTAGTTAATGTATTGGAAGAAGTATCTAGTAATATTCAAAAAGGAAATTCTATCAGTAAATCATTTAAGAAAACAAATAAGTTCTCTTTATTTTTCGTTAGCATGGTTAAGGCAGGAGAAATAAGTGGAAATTTAGATATGGTCATGAATCGTTTATATGATTATTATGATAAGGAATATAAGTTAAAGTCTAAATTGATATCAATATTAACCTATCCAATTTTTTTATTGATTTTAGCTATGGCGGCAGCTTTGTTTATGTTCATTTCTATAATTCCAAACTTTCAAATTATATTTATTAATAATGGAGTGGAACCACCCTCATTTACAAGATTTTTAATAAGTATGTCTATATTTATTAGAAATTATTATATGTATATAATATCAATTAGTTTATCAATTTCGATAATGATATTATATAAAATAAAAACGAGCAGTAAAGTTAAAGTTTATATAGAAAAAATTCAATTAAAAATACCATTCATAAAAAATATAACTCAATTAGTAATCACAACTAAATTTTCTAGAGCATTCTATATACTAATTAAAAGTGGTATAGAAATAACAGAAGCTATAGAAATATCATCTCAAGTCATAGATAATGACACTTTATATAATGAAATTTCAAACTGTAAAAAACATATTAAAAATGGAAATACCATAAGTCAATCTCTAAGCCTAGTTGAAAATTTTCCTAGTTTGTTTATAACAATGATAACAATAGGTGAAGAAAGTGGAAGTTTAGATAAAACTTTAAGTTCAATAACTAAATTTTATGAGCAAGAATTAGAAAATAAAATAGAACAGGGTATGAAAATTATAGAGCCTGTAATAATTATTATGGTAGCAGCGGTTATAGGAGTTTTAATCATAGGAATGTTACTGCCTATGTTTGATACAATTTCAACAATATAAATTTATAAAAATAGGAGGAAATAGAAATATGTATTTTAAGAGATTTAAAATGAAAAAAAGAAAAGGATTTACTTTAGTAGAAATGGTGATAGTTGTAGTTATATTAGGGATATTATCTAGCATGGCCTTAATGAAATACAATAATGTACAAGAAAATGCAAAAAAGAAAGCAGACTATGCAACTGCATCAACTATTGCAACAGCAACAATCGTGGCAATGAACGATGGACAAATTAGTGGAGATCAAGTAAAGGTAAGTGAATTAGTAAGTAAGGGATACTTACAATCAGATGTAAAGTGCAATTCGACAGGAAAAGGTTTTGATATAACTATAAATGGTGATAGTGTTAGTATATCATCAAATAATGAACCTTATTATCCTAAACCTGAAGAATCGAGTGCACAATAATAAATTAATATTAAGGAGTGGTATTATTAAAAGAATTATAAATATAGAAATAAATAAATCCTATGCAAGGATAGTTTTTCTAAGGCAGAGTATGAAAAATATTTATATAGATGATGAAATACATCAAGATATAAGTCTAAATATTAGTAGTAAAATTATAGGAACTACAAATCAGTATTATATAAATGATATTGAAAAAGAAAGATATGTAGAAAATGTAACTAAAATAATAGAATCTAAAATAAGAAAAACAAAAAAGTTAACATCAAAATATAAATCAATATTTTATAATATACAAACAGAAGATGTAATTATAAGGATGATTGATAACATAAATATTAGTAATAAATCAGATATACTAGGCTTAATAAAATTTAACATAAATCAGTATATGCATATAAATATTGATGACTATGTAATTGAATATAAAATAATAAATCAAATAAATAAAATAGCAAAGATACAAGTAATACTATTTCCAAAATACTTAATAGACCTATGTAAAAGCATATCAAAAAATCTTAGAATAAAATCACAAATAATAAATGTAAACTATGATATTTTACAAAAATTAATAGAACTAAATATAATAACTAATTTACAATCAAATTTATTATTTATAGAAAATAGAAGCAAAGAGATAATATTTAATAAAGTTATAGATAAAAAAATATGTGAATCATATGTATTATCTAAAGGTGAGCAATGCATAAATTATATAAATAACTTAGATCATAACATAGATCAGATTTACTACTATGGCCTTGAAGATAAAATGATAAATAATGAAATTGATTCTTTTTCTTCATTGAATATATCACCTTTAACTCTAGAAAATAATAAAAAATCTATAATAATATCTGAGAAACTAAGTCAAGATTTTAAGCAATATATAAATACTATAGGTATGATTATATAGCTAAATAAAAGAGGGTATTTTATGAAAAAGTATAAAACGATAGATTTTATTAAGCTATATACTCCGAATAGAAAAAATGTCAAGATAGTATATATTCTTGTGGCTTTGATTATGGTAATTGGAGTTTATAAAGTTAATATGAATCAAAAGAGAAATACGAAGATTTATAATGAAGAAACAGTTTTAGATGAAAATATTGATATTACTGAGAGTGATGAAGAAAGTATATATATAAATTTTGATAATATAAAAGTAGCTTTTAATTTAATAGGAGAAGAAAATATAAATCGGATATTAGTAGACAACTCTGGTATAGAAATTGAGGGTGAATGTAATAATTTAGATATATTAGAACAATTAAGAAATAAGTCAAACTCTAGTTATTTTTCTATAAATAGTCTATTAAAACAAGATAATAAATATATTTTCAATTTAAAATATAATACAGGAGAATAAAATTGAAAAGAAAATTCAGTAATAGAGAAAAATTCTTAGGATTAATTCTTTTAAGTTTAATTTTTATTTGTACAATACAATTAATAGATACAAATAAAGAAAATGAAGAACAAGGCAGTTTAGAAGTGAAAGAAAAAATAAAAATAGATAAAGTAAATTTTTCTAATAATGAAAAAGATATAATTCTACAAATTGAAAATGAAATAAAAAATATAGTAACCATAAACTATATAAATAAAGACTCATATACAGATGAATATAACAACCAAGACACAAATATAGAACTACATATAAGTGGCAAAATTAATGATATACTCAAAATTGAAGGATCATTAAAGAATATAGGTTTAGAAAAAAGTGTTAAAAAAATAGAAATTGTAAAAAATACAAAAAATATTAAAGAAGAAAATAGGGATAAAATAAATGATTATGTAGACTGTATTATGAAGATTAAAGTCGCATGATAAATAAGCTTGGATTATTAGGGAGTAATATAATAACTTATAGCATAAGATAGCATAAATAGTATTATGATAAATAGTAAATATTGAAGGGATATAAACGAAAAGAGCAGAAGATTATATTAAAGTACAATATAATTCCAAAACTTAACAAATAGTATATATTGCAAAATATAAAAGAATTGTAGAATGATTTGAAAAATAATGATATAATATTTAATTGTACTTTAATTTAGAAATAAAAGGAGTGAAAGTCACCTTGTTAGGTAGAAATGATTTATGTCCATGCGGAAGTGGTAAAAAATATAAAAAATGTTGTTTAAATAAAGATATTGCATCAGAGAGATCAAGCAGAAAGATTGGGCTTTCACAAAAGCAATATTACGAGCTATACGCTAAATTACACGAATTCTCTAGAAATGAGAAATTCAAGTCTGAATTTGAAAGAGCAAAAGAGACATTCTTCATAATGGAAGATGAAGAAATAAATGCTAAATTTGAAAGATTCTTTAATACGTACTTTATACAAGATCATATAATGGAAAATAAAAAGGTTATGACTGTAGAGTTCTTCGAAGAAAACAAAGATAACTTAGATATAGCAGAAAGAGATATACTAAGAAGCTTATTCGAATCATATGTAAGTGTTTATGAAGTAAAAGAGATAAAAGATGAAAAGGTAATATTAAAAGATTGTCTAAATGATAAAGAAATTTGTACGGAAGATATAAATCTTTTAAAGGACTTTAAAGTTGGAAGCCCTATGATAGCAAGAGTTGTTACTGTAGGAGACACAAATATATTAATAGATATAACAATAAGTATATCTGAAGCAATAAAAGATATAATTGTAAGCGATATAAAAACTTTATTCAGTCAATATGAAGACATTTATAAAGACATGAAGACATTCTTAATACATCATACTCACATACTATATAAGTATATACAACAATTATTAGAGCCAAGTATAGCAGAGTACTTAAAAGCTCAAAGAGAAGAAAAAGCAACTAAGGCTCAAGCTGTAGAAGTTTCTGAAGATGATTGTAAAGTAATAACTATGTTAAAACAAAATATAGAAGAGGAATTCTTACAAGATGGTATAAACTTCTGGAATGAGTATAAAAAAGCTCAAGGCGAAGTAAAAGGTGCTGAGAATGGATGGGCAGCTGGTGTAGAATATTATGTTAAGAAAGAAGCTGGACAAACAATAACTCAAGCTCAAATAGCTAAGAAGTATGAAATAAGCCCAAGTACATTAGGAAAGAGATATAAAGATCTTAAGGCGTAATAATATTTTAATTTAGACTTGTAAATAATAATTTATATATAATAAAATTAGAGGAATTATATTAATATAGTTCCTCTAATTTTGTTTTTAAGTGAATTTTATACAAAAGTTTATCTAAAAAATTAGAGGGTATATAAAATTATATATAAATTTAGATTTAAATTATAAAAAAAAGGTTTTAATATATAGAAATAATGTATAAAATAGAATTATATAATATACAGAAAGAGGTATAAATATGAATCTTAGTTTAGGAAATGCAATAGCAGTGTCAACAAATTTTATAAAATCTAATCCAGCGGTACCTGTGTACAATGGAGAGCAAACTCCAGAAAATTTATATGCAGTTATCTACCATATAGAAATAGGATACAATCAAGGTGCTTCTCAAGAATTAAAACAATACATAATAATAGATTATAAAGAGTTTGATTTATCAATAGATTCAAAAAATCAATTAATAGAAGTTGCGAAAGAATATTGTGCAGCAAAAAATATAGAGGAAGACAATAATTTAGAAATAGCTCTTTTAGATAACGAAGAAGCAGAAAACTTCCTAGAAAAAGTATTTAACAACATGAAAGTTATAAGAGGTCTTATAACTAAAAAGGACTAGATAATATGAATTTAGTAGGAATTGAAGAAATAACTCCATATAAAGATTCATTTGAATTTAAGCTTTTTAAGTATGATGATAAAATAGAGTTAGGGAATGATAACTCATTTATATGCGATTTAAAAGTAATAATAGAGAGAATAGATGAAATTTATAGAGATAAATTTGAACAAAGTTTTAAAGTTATAGCTTTAATAAAGAATTTAACTATAGAAGAGATACCTATAGATGATATAAAAGAGTTCATATTAGATGAAGTTTGGATAGAAAATCTAGAAAAAGATAATATAGATGTAATGTTTATAAAAGGGGCTGCCTCAAAATAAATGATTTGATGTATTCTTGTTTTGGGCTTATATATAAATTAAAGAAGCATTTGTATTCGCAGATGATAAATAATTTTATATATAAGTCTTTTGCTAGTATACATAGTGAATTAATTTTGAGACATTCCCTTTTATGCTGTTGAGTAAAAAAATATAAAGAGGTGAAAATATGTTAAGAGTATCGAATATAAAAATAAGTATAGATGAGGATCCATCTATAATAGAAAAACTTGTACTTAAAAAATTAAAAATTAAATCAAGCGATTTAGTTAAGTATTATATTTATAAAGAATCTATAGATGCTAGAAAAGGAAAGATAAGCTTTGTTTATACTGTAGACGTACAAGTAAAAAATGAAGATAAAGTATTAAATAAACATGTAAAAGATGTAGTAAAGATAAAAGAATTAAAATATGAAGGTGTAGAATCAGGAACAGAAAAACTAGATAAAATACCTGTGATTATAGGGAGTGGGCCAGCAGGATTATTTGCCGGATTAGTATTAGCTCAAAGGGGATATAAACCTTTATTACTAGAAAGAGGTTTAGATGTAGATAAAAGAAGTGAAGATATAGATTTATTCTGGAAAGAAAGAAAGTTTAAGAATAATTCGAATGTACAATTTGGAGAAGGTGGAGCAGGAACTTTCTCTGATGGTAAGTTAACAACAAGAATAAAAGATATTAGATGCAGAAAAGTATTAGAGGAGCTTGTAAACTTTGGTTCTCCTGAAGAAATATTATACTCTCATAAACCTCATGTTGGTACTGATATATTAAAAGGAGTAGTTAAAAATATACGTAATGAAATAATTAGGCTTGGCGGAGAAGTAAGATTTGATTCAAAAGTTACTGACATATGTAGAGTTGATAATGGTATAGAATCTATAACTATAAATGACAATGAAGTTATAGAAACGAATATAGTTATTTTAGCTATAGGACATAGTGCTAGAGATACTTATGAAATGTTACATGAAAGAGGCGTTCATATAATTCAAAAACCTTTTGCAATAGGTGCAAGAATAGAACACCCTCAAGAATTAATAAATAAATCTCAGTATAAAGATTTTCATAATCATCCAAGATTAGGCGCTGCAGATTATAGATTAATAGAGCATACTTCAAATGGAAGAACAGCGTATACTTTCTGCATGTGTCCAGGAGGTAGTGTTATAGCATCAGCTTCAAATGAAGGACAGGTTGTAACTAATGGTATGAGTGAGCATGCTAGAGATAAGGATAATGCAAATAGTGCATTTTTAGTAAATGTAGTTCCAGGTGATTTTGGAAGTGATCATCCATTAGCAGGTATGTATTTCCAAGAAAAATATGAAAGGTTAGCATATGAATTAGGTGGTCAAAATTACAATGCTCCAGTTCAGTTAGTCGGAGATTTTTTAAATGACAGGATATCTACTAAAATAGGAAGTGTTAAGCCTTCATATGAACCAGGATATACTTTCGTGGATCTAAGAGAATGCTTGCCACAATTTGTAACGGAAACAATGAAGGAAGCATTATCTGGTTTTGATAGAAAAATAAAAGGGTTTGCAATGGATGATGCAGTTTTAACTGGTGTAGAAACAAGGTCTTCAGCACCTATAAGAATAGTTAGGGATGAGGAAACATTAGAGTCTACAAATACTAGAAATTTATATCCATGTGGAGAAGGTGCAGGTTATGCAGGAGGAATAGTTACTGCTGCTGTAGATGGAATTAAATGTGCTGAAAAAATAATCGGTAAATATTCAAATAGGTAAAAAATTAAGGAAAATTATATACAGGAATAATAAAATATTTAACAAAATTTAAACATAAACTTAATATAGATTTAATATTTAACATATATTTAACACTAATGTCCTGTTCTATTTGATAAAATACAATAGGACATTAGTTTTTAGACAATTATAATTATCCTTAAGGAGGAAACAAAAAAGTGGAGATAGCAATAAGTCTTATGGGTGGTCTAGGGCTATTCCTATATGGAATGAACCTTATGGGAGAAGCACTAGAAAAATCAGCAGGAACTAGACTGAAGAAGATCATTGAGCTACTTACAAGTAATATCATAATGGGTGTTTTAGTAGGAGCTTTAGTTACAGCAGTTATACAAAGTTCTAGTGCGACAACAGTTATGGTAGTTGGTTTTGTAAATGCAGGTATAATGACATTGCCTCAAGCTGCAGGAGTTATAATGGGTGCTAATATTGGTACAACAATAACTGCTCAGTTAGTATCTTTTGATTTAAATGGCCTTGCACCGATAGCATTAGGAATAGGTATAATTCTTTACTTATTTAGTAGTAAACAAAAGGTAAAACATATAGCTGAAATACTAATAGGTTTTGGTATATTATTTACAGGTATGGATTTTATGAAAGAAGCAGTACAACCTTTAGCAGAGTATAAAGGATTTACGGACTTATTATTAACATTTGGTACATATCCATTACTAGGCCTTTTATTAGGATTTGGTATAACAGCGATAGTTCAAAGTTCAAGTGCATCAATGGGTATGTTAGTTGCATTAGCATCACAAGGTTTAATACCTTTATCTTCAGCACTACCAATATTATATGGACAAAATATAGGTACTTGTGTGACATCCTTAATATCAAGTATAGGTACTAATAAGAATGCAAGAAGAGCTGCCATGATACATTTAATATTTAATGTATTAGGAACAATAGTATTCTTAATATTCTTAAATAAGCCAATAGTCAAAATGGTAACAGCAGCGGATCCAGGAAATATTGCAAGACAAATAGCTAATACACATACGTTATTTAACATAATATCAGTTATATTACTGATACCATTAAATAAATTTATAATAAAACTAGCAGTTACATTAGTTCCAGATAAGTCTAGCGACGTGGAAGATGATGAAGTTAAAATAGTTAAATATATAGATGAAAGAATGATAGAAACACCTTCGATTGCATTAGCTAATACAGTAAAAGAAGCTCTAAGAATGGGTGAGAAATCTAAAGAATCACTAAACTTAGCTATGGAATCAATTTTAAATGATAATAAAGGTAATATAGATAAATCTTTAAAAATAGAAAATGAAATTAATATATTACAAAAAACAATTTTAAATTATTTATTAAAATTATCAAAGGCACCTTTAAACGAAGAGTCAAGAGAAGTTGTTGATGCTTTATTTAACACAGTTAACGACGTTGAAAGAATAGGTGATCATGCTGAAAATATAGCAGAATTATCAGAGGCAGCAATAAACTATGAAGTTGAATTCTCTATTCAAGGTAAGGATGAATTAAACGATATGTATAATAAAGTTATTTCAACATATACATATGCATTAGAGTCAATGAGGGCTAATGATGTTGATTTAGCTTGTAAAGTTATCAAAATGGAAGAACAAGTAGATATAATGGAAAAGTCATGTAGACTTAATCATATGAGAAGATTAAATGAAAATTTATGTAGCATAGATAGTGGAGTAATTTACCTAGATATAATAACTAACCTAGAAAGAATTTCTGATCATGCAGTAAATATTGCACAACAGGTAATAGCTCAACAAGTAGGACATAATTAATAAAATTTTAATTGATTCAAAATCAGAATGAAATAAGCCATGAGTACACATAGTATTGTATTTTTACTATGCACTCTAGGTTTATTTCATTTTTATTATTAAAAGGAAGAGAAATATTCATTATCGATAAAAAATATATATAATAAGTATTAAAAGTAACCTTTTAGTTGGATTTTTTTAGTAAAAATCGGTATAGAGTTATGATATAATTTTGATAGACTATTTTAAAGAAAGAGGTAAGTTTATGGGAAAAGTAAAGTTTGACTATAGTAAAGCACTGAATTTCTTCAATGAAGAGGAAATTATGTCTATGCAACCATATGTTGATGTAGCGCATAAGATGGTTCATGAAAAAACTGGATTAGGAAATGATTTTTTAGGTTGGGTAGAATTACCTAATGATTATGATAAAGAAGAGTTTGGAAGAATAAAAGACGCTGCTGAGAAAATAAAATCGGATTCAGATGTATTATTAGTAATTGGTATAGGTGGTTCTTATTTAGGGGCAAGAGCTGCTATAGAAATGTGTAGCCATTCTTTTAGAAATAATTTATGCAAAGAAGATAGAAAAGCACCGGAAATATATTTCGTAGGACAAAATATAAGTTCTACATATATGATGGATTTATTAGATGTTATAAAAGATAAAGATGTATCAATAAATGTTATATCAAAGTCAGGTACTACTACTGAACCTGCAATAGCATTTAGAATATTTAAAGACTTCTTAGAAAAGAAATATGGAAAAGAAGAAGCTAGTAAAAGAATATATGCAACTACAGATTCTAAAAAAGGTGCTCTTAAGCAATTAGCAGATGAAGAAGGCTATGAAACATTTGTTATACCAGATGATGTTGGTGGAAGATTCTCTGTTTTAACACCAGTAGGATTATTACCGATAGCGGCAGCTGGATTAGACATAGATTCAATGATCAAAGGTGCACAAGAAGCTTGTGAAGATTTCAGAAGTACAGATTTAAAAGAAAATCAAAGTTATCAATATGCTGTAGTAAGAAATATTTTACATAGAAAAGGAAAAGATATAGAACTATTAGTAAATTATGAACCACAATTACATTATGTAAGTGAGTGGTGGAAGCAGTTATATGGTGAAAGTGAAGGTAAAGATAACAAAGGTATATTCCCTGCATCTGTAGATTTTTCAACTGATTTACATTCTATGGGTCAATATATACAAGAAGGAAAGAGAATATTATTTGAAACAGTTATAACTGTTGAAAATGCAGAGAGAAATGTTACTATAGAAAATGAAGCTATAGACTTAGATGGATTAAATTATCTAGCAGGAAAGACTGTAGATTTTGTAAATGAAAAAGCATTCCAAGGAACTTTATTAGCTCATACAGATGGACAAGTTCCGAACTTATTATTAAGTATGGAAAGATTGGATGAGAATAACTTTGGATATCTTGTTTATTTCTTTGAAAAAGCTTGTGCAATAAGTGGGTATTTATTAGGTGTAAATCCTTTTAATCAGCCAGGGGTTGAAGCATACAAAAGAAATATGTTTGCTTTATTAGGAAAACCAGGATTTGAAAAAGAAAGAGAAGAATTGGAAAAAAGACTTAATAATTAAGGTTTAATTAAGATTGAAATTATATAATGAAATCATCATAAGATAGAAGTAACTTCTTATGATGGTTTCTTTTTTATTTGATATATAATTTTTGTATTAAAAATAAGAAAGTGCAAACAATAAAAAATAGAATATTTCTAAAGTTAATAATTAAAAATATGGAGGAGGGATATTATGTCGCGTAAAAGAGGCATAGGATTAGTAGTAATTGTAGCTATAATTAGTTCAGTTTTAAGTTCTTTATTAACAGTAGCTGTGGTAAAAAATAATATATTAAGTGGAACAGGGACAACAAATTCAAGCTCTGAAATAGTAGTAAATGATAATGGCAAAAGTCAAAATATATATCATGCAGTAACGGAGAAAGCAATGCCTTCAGTAGTTGGGATAACTACTACGACAATAAGTACAAATAATAGATTTGCAATACCAACACAATCAGAAGGGGTTGGTACAGGTGTTGTAGTAGATGCTAATGGATATATATTAACTAACTCACATGTTGTATCAGATGGAAAAGCTAATAAGGTTAATGTATTATTTAATGATGGTACAACGACAGAAGGTCAAGTTTATTGGTATGATGCTCAGTTAGATTTAGCTATAGTAAAAGTGGAAAAAACAGGTTTAACTCCTGCTGAATTTGGAGATAGTGACAATGTTAGAACTGGAGATATATCCATAGCAATAGGTAACCCACTTGGTTTAGATTTACAAAGAAGTGTTACTCAAGGTATTATAAGTGGATTAGATAGAACAATAGAAACAGAACAAGGTACTATGACAGGTCTTCTTCAAACTGATGCTAGTATAAACTCTGGTAACAGTGGAGGTCCTTTATTAAATCAAAATGGTCAAGTAATAGGAGTAAATACAGCGAAGGCTTCTCAAGGAGAAGGATTAGGATTTGCAATTCCTATAAATACAGCAAAACCTATAGTTGAATCTATAATAAAAACAGGAAAATTTGAAAAAGTAACTTTAGGTATAAAAGGTATAGATGCATCAACATATGAAGCTGCAACAAATCAAAAATTAGGTACTGATAATGGTGTATATGTGGCAGAAATTTTAGATAATACTGCAGCAAAATCAGCAGGAATAAAGGTTGGAGATATAATAGTTAAAGTAGGAGATAATAGCTTAACAGGTATGTCAGACTTAACAAAAGCTTTATATACTTACTCAAAAGGAGATACAACAAAAGTTGTTGTATACAGAGATGGAAAAGAAGTAACTTTAGATGTTAAATTTTAAATATAAAATAAAGAAAGGTGAAATTGATAATTCAATTTCACCTTTCTTTATTTTATATTTTTATTTAAACTGTTTCTTTTACAGAATGTTCTTTTATTTTTGTATTTTCTATTGAGTTGCAAGTAGAACTTGAAGGACAATTAGAGCAAGAACTGCAACCACTAGATTTTTTTCTTAACATTTTATATAGTATAAACGCAGCTAATAATACTATTACAGCACCTATTAATAACTCTACTACAGATCCATTTGAACCACCTACAAATTTATTTCCTATAATGCTTACTATAAAAGCAGCAACCCAAGCTAATGCAAACTGATATATTAAAGATATCATCATCATTTTATTTCCATATTCTTTTCTCATAGTTGCAAGAGCTGCTATACAAGGTGTATAAAGAGCAGAGAATATTAAGAATGAATAAGCACTAACTCCTGTGAATATTGTAGGTAAAACTGTTTGTAAGTCACCGAAAAGTACTATCAGTGTATTAACAACTATTTCTTTAGCACCTAACCCTGTAAGTATAGAAACTGAAATTCTCCAGTCTTTAAATCCTAAAGGTACAAATATAGGAGCTAGTATTTTACCTATTGAAGCTAAGAAACTATCGTCTATATTTTCAGTAAATCCAGAGAAGTTAAATGATGAAAGTGCCCATATAACAACAGACATAGCAAACATTATAGTAACAACTCTTATTAAAAATCCTTTTGATTTATTCCAAGTATTTTTCATTAATCCACTTATAGTAGGAACTTTGTACTCAGGAAGCTCTAATATAAATGGTTCAACTTGTGTCTTATAAACTGTTTTATTTAAAACTAAAGCAACTAATATAGCTACTAATATACCTATTAAGTATAAAGAAGTCGTAACTAAAGCTTCATTATCTGGGAAAAATATAGATACAAATAAAGCATATATTGGAAGTTTTGCACCACAAGTCATAAGAGGTGCTATTAAAGCTGTTATTTTTCTATCTTTTTCGCTTTCTAGTGTTCTGGTTGCCATTATGGCAGGAGAAGAACATCCAAGACCCATTACCATTGGTATGAAGGCTTTACCTGATAAACCAACCTTACTCATTATTTTATCCATTAAGAATGCTGTTCTAGACATATATCCACTATCCTCAAATATAGATATTCCTAAGAATAAAGTAAATATCAGAGGGAAGAATGGTAATGTTCCACTTATTCCTCCTAAAATACCATCTATTATAAGAGACCTAAACCATTCGCTTGAGTTAGCCAATAAATTATCCATTGGAGCCATTACATAAGCTTCTATAAGTCCTCCTAGTCCTTCTTGAAGAGGTCCACCTACCCAATCAAATGTAAATTTGAATAAAAGGAATAGTAAACCTAAAAATACAGGATATGCTAATATAGGGTTTAAGACTATATCATCTATTCTATCACTTATACTTTTCTTTTGCTCCATACTTGATTTACTACATTTAGAAAGTATATTTTCTAGTTTTTTATAAGTTTCAACTTCACTTCCAAAGTTATTATTATAAATAACTTTTTTGCCTATTGTATTTTTTATTGTGCTTTCTATAGAATCAAGATTATTTTTCTTTTTTGCAACTGTAGGAATTACAGTTATATTAAGTTCTTTACTAAGTTTTTCTGTGTCTATATTTATACCTCTAGATTTTGCCACATCCATCATATTTAATAAAACTATTATAGGTTTATTAAATTGCATAAGCTGAGTCGTTAAATATAAGTTTCTAGTTAAGTTAGCTGCATCAACTACATTAACTATTATATCTACATCATCATTTTCTAAATATGATTTGGCTACTTTTTCTTCATTAGAGAAAGTATCCATTGCATATATACCAGGTAAATCAACTACTTTTATGTCTTTACCTAAAAATCCCTCTTTCTTTTCAATAGTAACCCCAGGCCAGTTACCAACATATTGATTCGAACCAGTAAGTGAGTTAAATATAGTGGTTTTACCGACGTTTGGATTACCAAGTAGTGCTACATTAATCATAAGTGATCACCTCTCCTATTTTAGTGAAATGTTTTTTGCATCAGATTTTCTAAGTGCAAAGTCAAATCCTCTAAATCTTATTATTATTGGGTCACCAAATGGTGCAACCTTTTTTACTTCTATTTCCGTATTATCTATACAACCTAAAGCAAGTAGTCTTTTAACTAACTTGTCGTTACCGTTAATTTTATCAATTAGGCCTTTTTGACCAATTTTTAAATCATAAACAGTCATCATTTATACCTCCTAATGAAATTCATTATCATTAAAATTGTACCAGTTGAGGTTAGAAAAGTCAAGAAATGTAGATAACGCATATATATAATTAAAATTATATATATAAATTATCTTTTTGTTAATTAAAAGAGTTTTTTAGTATTTTTTGAATTATAATTAAAGTATAAGTTAAAAAGATAAGAAAATAATATTTGGGGATGAAAGATATGAAAACAAAAAGACTTACATTTTTAAGTCTAATGATAGGATATAGTTTAATATTATATATAGTAGAGACATATATTCCAAATCCGTTGATAATATTATTCCCAGGAGCTAAGTTAGGATTAACTAATATTATAACTTTAATTTCTTTAATATTATTAGGGGGAAAAGATACGTTTATAATAGTTACAATTAGAGTTATACTATCATCTATATTTTCAGGACCATTATCTTATTTATTATTTAGCATAGGGGGTGCTTATTTAAGTTTAGTATTGATGTATATTATTTCTAAGATTGATGGTTTTTCATTAATAGGAGTAAGTATAATAGGTGCGATCGGTCATAATATAGGACAGTTAATAGTAGCTAGTATAATAGTTGAAAATGCCTTGACAATAGGGTACCTTCCGTTTATGCTAACAGCATCTTTAGTTACAGGATTTTTTGTAGGGATGGTAACAAAATACTGCATACCATTAACTGGTAAATTATGTAAAATACATTGACAGAGAATATCAAAATTTGATAAAATACACATAAAAATATAAATTAAAAATAGTGGTGATTAATATGGCGAATAGCGAATTGGAAACACTAAAAACTGAAATAGAAGAATTAAGGCAAGAGATAAATACTTATATACAATATCCAGAGATATTTAAAGAAGAATTAATTGAAGCAAGTCAAAAAATAGATGTTTTAATTAACAAGTATATATTTTTGAGTAAATAGTCCCACGAAAGTGGGTTTTTTTATATCTAAAATTAGAAATATTATTGTTATCATGTTAAGTATAATTAAAAATAAATAGCAAATATTAAATAATTAAGATAGGATTTTATTTAACATAAAGGATGATGAATATGTTTGTGACTAAGATTATAAATACTATTATTATAGTTATAATTTCATATACACTACTTAAGCTTATACACTTCCTTTTGCGTCGATTGTTTGAATTTACAAGATTTGATGTAAGGTATGAAAATACCTTATATAGTGTTTTATCATCTGTATCTTATTATATTGTGTTTGTTATATGTATTATTCTAATTTTAAGAGAGTTTGGTATTGTAGATGCAACTAAGTTTGGATCATTAGTAACAGGAGCTAGTATAGTTGGGTTAATAGCAGGTTTTGCATCTCAAAGTATTTTAAAAGATATATTTAATGGTTTTTTTATATTATTTGAAAAACAAATTCAAGTAGGAGATTTCGTTATTATTAATGAAGAATTTAGAGGTACTGTAGAAGAAATTGGGATAAGAAGTACTAGTATAAGGGATTGGGATTTAAGAAGAATAACACTACCAAATGGAAATATAACTAGCATAAAAAATTATAGTAAAAATAAAATGAGAGCAGTTATCCATGTTAAAGTATCATATGAAGAAGATCCAATGAAGGTAATATCAGCATTAGAGGAAGTATGTCAGATAATGAATGAGGAGTATAAAGAATATCTATATGATTCTAATGAGATGTCTAGATCATTTAAGGTATATGGTATAACAGATATAGAAAAAAGTTCAATAGGAGTTCAATATACAATAACTGGAATAGTGAAATCATACAAATATTTTTCTGCACTTAAAGAAGCTAAGCTTCAAATTTTATTAGTATTTAAGAAGAATAATATTAAAATAGCTTATCCGAAACATATAAATATTATAAGTTATGAAAATCAAGATCAAGATATAGATTAATTATAATATACAGATCTACTAAATATCGGGGGGAGATTCTTATAGGCTTAAGTGAAATTATAATAAAGTTATTATTAGCATTATTTATTGGTGGGTTAACAGGTTTAGAAAGAGAAAAATCACATCAATTTGCAGGATTTAGAACGCATATACTAGTATCTGTAGGTTCTTGTATTACATCTATAACAGCATTAAGCTTATTTAATGAATACCATGATTATGCGAATATAGACCCTGGAAGATTGCCAGCACAGGTGTTATCAGGAATAGGATTTTTAGGTGCAGGTGCTATTTTAAAAACCTCTAATGGAATCAAGGGATTAACAACAGCAGCAGGAATATGGGCTACTGCGTGTATTGGAATAACAATAGGGTATGGCCAGTATATACTTGGAGTGTCTGCATGGATTTTCGTAATGTCCACATTATATATTTTAAAAAGAATAGATAAAATTTTTTTTAAAAAAAAGGAAACTATACTTAGTATAACCATAAATAATATTGAGGCATTACCAGATGTTTATAATCAACTAGCAAAGACTCAAATTATTATAAAAAATATAGACATGGAATCAGGTGGCAATAATATCTGGAATATAAGGTTTTTCATCGTATATGATAGAAGATTAATGTTAAGTGAGTTTACTAATGAATTAAAGCAAATTAATCATGTAATGTTTATAGATTTTTTATATTAAAAATTATTTGAAGGAGAGATAAATATGGTTAAGGATAGAAACTCTATAGATTCTATATATAAATGGAATATAGATGAAATGTATAGCAGTAAAGAATCTTTAGAAAAGGATGTAAAAAAAGTAGAGGATTTAATAAGAAAAGTAAAAGAGTATAGAGGTAAGTTAGCTACTAATAAAGATGATTTATATCAAGCGCTTAAAATATCTGAAGATGCATCAAGAATAGTACAAAATTTATATGTATATACTCATATGAAGCAACATGAAGATACAAGAATAAATGAAAATCAAGCTATGGCAACTAAAATAGAAATGCTTTCAACAGAACTATCAATGGCAACATCATATATGGTACCAGAGATAATATCTATAGATGAAGAAAAGTTAAATGAATATTTAAGCGCGAGTGAATTGAGTTTTTATAAAAAATATATAGATGATATTTTAAGAGAAAAGCCACATACATTAAGTGAAAAAGAAGAAGAAATATTAGCAGCAGCATCAGATATATCAGGTGTAGCTGAAAATGTATATGATATGTTATCTTTTGCAGATTTAGAATTTCCTGAGATAGAAGATGAAGATGGAAATAAAGTAAAATTAACTCATTCTAATTTTTCTGTATTTTTAAAAAGTAAAAATCAAAGCGTAAGAAAATCTGCTTTTGAAGCTTTATACTCTGTATATGATAAATATAAAAATACATTTGCATCGACTCTTTATGGTGGAATAAAATCAGAAATATTTTATGCAAAAATGAGAAAGCATAAATCTGCATTAGAAGGTTCACTATTTAATGATGATGTAAGTGTGGATGTTTATAATAATCTTATATTAGCAATAGATGAAAACTTAGATTCACTTAATAAATATGTAGATCTTAAGAAAAAGTTTCTTGGATTAGAAACAATACATATGTACGATTTATACGTACCATTAACAGAAAAATTTGATATGAAGATTCCTTATGAAAAGGCTCAAGATATAATACTAAATGCTTTAAAGCCATTAGGAGAAGAATATTTAGATATAATAAGGAAGGCATTTAAAGAGGGTTGGATAGATGTTTATGAAAATGAAGGAAAACAAGGAGGGGCATACTCTTGGGGTAGTTATGACTCACATCCTTATATCCTTATGAACTATCATGATGATTTAAATTCATTGTTTACATTAATACATGAATTAGGTCACTCAGTTCATAGTTATTATTCTAGAACTAGCCAAGAGTATTTATACTCAAGCTATAAAATATTCGTAGCAGAGGTAGCATCTACTTTAAATGAATTATTATTAATAAATTACTTATTAGAGAATTCACAATCAAAAGAAGAAACAATTTATTTATTAAATTACTATTTAGAACAATTTAGAACTACTGTGTATAGACAAACAATGTTTGCAGAATTTGAAAAACTTACGCATGAAAGAGTAGAAAATAAAGATCCATTAACAGCAAAAGAGTTTACAGATATATATTATAATTTAAACGAAAAATACTATGGAAAATCTTGTGATGTAGATAAGCAGATTGGATTAGAGTGGGCTAGAATACCACATTTCTATTCAAACTTCTATGTATATAAATATGCGACAGGATTCTCTGCTGCGAGTGCGTTAAGTCAACAGATATTAACTGAAGGAGAGGCCGCAGTCCAAAGATATATAGGATTTTTAAAAAGTGGAGGTTCAGACTATCCACTTAATCAATTAAGAGCTGCCGGCGTAGATATGGAAAAGAAAGAATCTGTAGATCAAGCATTAAGTGTATTTAGTGACTTAGTTGATAAATTAGAAGAAGAATTATAAAGATATAGGGCTGTATCAATATTGTATTAATGTTGATATATGCCCTGTTTTATATTTTATAAATAAAGAAAGGGATAAATTTTATGAGTGAACTATTTGATTTGTTTAAAACCTTTTGTAGAATAGGTGGATTAACCTTTGGAGGGGGGTATGCTATGCTTCCTATGTTGGAAAAAGAAGTAGTAGAAAATAGAAAGTGGGCTACAAGTGAGGAGTTATTAGACTATTATGCAGTTGGGCAAACAACACCAGGAATCATAGCGGTGAATACGGCCACATTTATAGGATATAAAGTTAAGGGGATCATGGGAGCATTATTTGCAACTATGGGAGTTGTGTTTCCTTCTCTTGTAATAATTATGATTATAGCAACATCCTTACAAAGCTTTTCTAAATATGAAGTTGTACAAAATGCATTTTCTGGAATTAGAGTAGTGGTAGCAGTACTTATACTTAATGCGATTATAAAACTATGGAAAAATTCTGTTATTGATAAAGTAGGAATAGTTATTTTTGCCTTAACATTCATATGTGGAGCACTATTAAAAATTTCATCTATTTATATAGTTATTTCAGCAGCTATATTAGGACTAATAATTACGTATAGGAGAAATAAAGAATAATGATTTATTTACAATTATTTTATGAATTTTTTAAAACAGGACTATTTGCAATAGGGGGAGGATTAGCAACACTACCTTTCTTATATGATATTGCAAGGAATTACCCTTGGTTTAGTGAATCAACACTTGCGGATATGTTAGCTATATCTCAATCAACACCAGGTCCTATAGGCATAAATATGGCAACTTATGCAGGATTTAATGCAGGTGGAGTAATAGGGTCTATTGTGGCAACTACAGCATTAGTAATGCCTTCTTTTATAATAATTATTATAATTGCTCATTTCTTAAATAAATTTAGAGAAAGTAAGCAAGTTGAAGCTGTATTCTATAGTATAAGACCTGCAGTCACAGGTCTTATAGCAGTAGCATGGTTTGAAGTAATGAATATATCTATTTTAACTTTAAGTAAATTTATGGATACAAAGAATATAGTTAATATATTAGATTATAAAGCTCTAATTTTGTTTATATCAGTATTCTTTATGTCTAGAAATTGGAAGAGACATCCTGTTATATTCTTATTAATAGGAGCAGTTGCGGGAATTTTATTCAAATTATAGTATATTTACATAGTCTTAACAATATTTACTTCTATTTAACTAATTCATAATATTTAGTTAACAAAAGATTTGTATTATTGAAATGTAAAGAAAAGCCAATAATACAAATTATAATATATCGGGGGTAATGAAATGTTTAAGAAAAAAGTATTAGCATTATTATCAAGTACAATATTAGTTGCAGGACTAGCTGTAGGATGTGGATCTAATTCAGGAGTTGATGCTAAAAGTGATAAAGAAACAAAAGTAACAGTATCAGGATCTACTTCAGTAGGATCACCAATGGAAAAATTAGCAGAAGCTTTTGAAGGTAAAAATTCAGGTGTTAAAGTTGAAGTTCAGCAATTAGGTTCTTCAGCAGGAATAAAAAATGCTATAGAAGGTGTATCTGAAATAGGAATGTCTTCAAGAGATTTAAAAGATGAAGAGAAAAGCTCGGGATTAAAAGAAACTATAATAGCAACTGATGGTATAGCTGTCATAACTAATAAAGCAAATAAGGTTACTGATTTAACTTTAGATCAAGTAAAAGATATATATACAGGAAAGATAACAAACTGGAAAGAAGTCGGTGGAGAAGATGCTCCGATAGTAGTTGTTTCAAGAGAAGATGGTTCAGGAACTAGAGATGGATTCCAAGAAAAAGTAGGATTTGAATCAGAGGAGTTAATAAAAGATGCTCAAATAAGTGATGGTTCAGGAAACATAAAATCTACTGTTGAGGGGAATGTAAATGCAATAGGTTACATATCTTTTGGGTATGTTGATGAAGCTGTGAATGCTGTAAAAGTTGATGGAGTAGAAATAAACCATGAAACTGTTGCAAACAATGAATATGTAATAGCAAGACCATTTATATTAGTAAATAAAGATGGTATATCTGATAATGCACAAGCTTTAATTGACTTTATATTAAGCGATGAAGGACAAAGTATATTAGAAGAAAAAGGGTTCATAAGAGTAAAATAATATAGATTTCCACTAAATTAAAAAAGGGCTATTTTAAGAAGTGCTGATTCTTAAAATAGCTCTTTTTATGTAATGTAAAATGCATGTTAAAACTATGTAATATTTTTACCTTTAATTAACCTGGATATAATTTAGATTTAACTTTTCTACTATATTATTAAATTAAAGAAAAACATTTTGAATATAAACATAAGAAACTTATTTTAAATAGTGAAAAAGTGGGAGGTTGTTTTATGTCAGTTGAATCTCAAGCTGTAGGCATAAAGAAAAAATACAAAAATAGAAATAATAAAGGTAAATATATAGCGGAAAGTGTAGCAAAGAATATATTTTTTATGAGTGCATTAGTTGCAGTAGTGAGTTTATTACTAATAATAGGATTTGTATTTTATAAAGGGTTAACACCATTCATATCCAAAGGATATTCATTTACAGCTTTTTTAACAGGAGTTGATTGGTTACCTTCATCAGATAAATTTGGAATATTACCAATGATCGTAGCTTCATTAATAGCTACAGTAGGATCATTAATTATAGGAGTACCAGTAGGAATTTTAACTGCAGTATTTATAGCGGAAATAGCTCCTAAAAAAGTGGCTAAACTAATGTCACCAGCGGTAGAACTTTTAGCAGGTATACCATCAGTATTATATGGTATATTTGGTTTAGCATTTATAGTTCCAGCTATACAAAATATATTTAATCTACCTAAAGGGCAGAGTTTATTAGCAGTAATAATAGTTTTATCAATAATGATGTTACCAACAATAATATCTGTATCAGAAACGGCAATAAGAGCAGTACCTAGAGCGTACAAAGAAGGTTCATTAGCATTAGGTGCTTCAAAAATAGAAACAATATTTAAAGTTGTTTTACCAGCTGCAAAGTCAGGAATACTAGCAGCAGTAGTATTAGGAATCGGTAGAGCATTAGGTGAAACAATGGCAGTAATATTAGTAGCAGGTAATTCACCTATGATACCAAGTTCTTTAATGGATAGTATAAGACCACTTACAACAAATATAGCTCTTGAAATGGGATATGCATTTGGAACTCATCAAGAAATGCTATTTGCAACAGGAGTAGTATTATTCTCATTCATATTAATTTTAAATCTAATATTAAATAAATTATCTAAGGAGGTAGATTAAGATGAGAAAATTTAAAGAAAACATACTAAAGTTTTTAATCTATCTATCAGCAATATTTACGGTAGGAACACTAGCAATAATAGTAGGATATATATTTGCAAAGGGAATTGGTAAGCTTAATTTACATTTTTTAATAAGTGATTATTCATCTTCGGGAGATGGTGGTATATTACCGATGATTGTTAGTACGGTATATATGGTTGGAGTATCTATAGCAATAGCAACACCAATAGGAATATTAGCAGCAATATATATGCAAGAATATGCAAAACAAGGTAAATTAGTAAAAGCAATAAGATTTGCAACAGAAAGTTTAGCAGGAATACCATCTATAATATATGGGTTATTCGGAGGTATTTTCTTTGTTACAGTATTAAAGTTAAGTTTCTCTATTTTATCAGGAGCACTAACAGTTGCAATAATAATATTACCTTTAATAATAAGAACTACAGAAGAAGCTTTAAAAACTGTACCAAAATCATATAGAGAGGCATCATTAGCTCTTGGATCAACAAAGTTCCAAACTCTTTATAAAGTAGTGCTTCCAAGTGCAGTACCAGGAATATTATCAGGAATAATACTATCAGTAGGTCGTGTTATTGGAGAATCAGCAGCAATATTTTTAACAGCGGGAACTGTTGCACAAATGCCTTCAGGTATATTTGACAGTGCGAGAACATTAACTGTACATGCTTATCTTTTAACTAAAGAATCTGGAGATATTCAAACAGCTGCAGCTTTAGGTATAGTATTGATATTTATAGTATTAACTTTAAATACAATAGCAAAAGTAATAGCAAAGAAATTAAATAAAGCAAACTACTAAAATTTATATAAATTCAATATGAACTCATTAAAAGTGATAATTTAAATAATATGTCTAAGAGGTGAAGATATGAGTATAATCGATTCAACAAAATTAAATGTAAAAGATTTAGAACTATTTTATGGAGACAATAAAGCATTAAAAGGTATAAATATGAATATAAAGTCTAATAGAGTAACAGCTCTTATAGGACCTTCTGGATGTGGAAAATCAACATTCTTAAGAACGCTAAATAGAATGAATGATTTAATAGATAATGTAACAATAAAAGGTTTAGTAGAAGTAGATGGCGAAGATATATATAAATCTGATGATGTTATAAAACTAAGAACTAAGGTAGGAATGGTATTTCAAAAACCAAATCCATTTCCTATGAGTATATATGATAACGTAGCTTATGGCCCTAGAACACATGGGATAAAAGATAAAAAAGAGCTAGATAAAATCGTAGAAGAAAGTTTAAAAGGAGCTGCAATTTGGGATGAAGTTAAGGACAGGCTTAAGTCTTCAGCTCTTGGATTATCAGGTGGGCAACAACAACGTATATGTATAGCAAGAGCTATAGCCATGAAACCTGAAGTTATACTTATGGATGAGCCAACATCCGCATTAGACCCAATATCTACATTAAAGGTAGAAGAGCTTATTGAAAATTTAAAAAAACAATATACAATTATAATTGTAACTCATAATATGCAACAAGCTGCTCGTATTTCTGATGACACAGGATTTTTCCTAAATGGAGAATTAGTAGAGTTTAATGAAACAAAGACTATCTTTACTAATCCATTTGATAAACGTACAGAGGACTATATCACTGGAAGATTCGGATAAAAGTAAGGGGTTAAAAATTTATAAAGGAGAACGGGTATGATTGTAACAAAATTAGAATTTAATATAAACACTCTTAAGGAGTATGCAGTTAGAATGGTTGAAAAATGTGAAGAGGCTGTTTCTCTATCTGTTAATAGTTTAGTAGATCAGGATTTAGATTGTGCGAAAAAGGTTATAAAACTTGATGAAGATATAGATACACTAAGAGAATATATAAGAGACAGAAGCATAGAATTAATGGTACTAAAGCAACCAATGGCTAGAGACTTAAGGGAAATATATGCTTTAAGCAATATAGCTATAGAGTTAGAGCGAATAGGGGACTATGCTGAAAATATAGCTGAAGAAACATTAGCTATAGGTAATGAAGAGCATATAATAAATTTGGATGAAATCTTAAAAATGTCTAATGTATGCTTAAGCATGCTTAGCGATATTAAAAAATCTCTAATTGAGTGTGATGAAAAGTTAGCTTATGATATCGCTACGAGAGATGATGTCATAGATAAAGCATATGAAGAATCAAGAAAAAAATATATAAGTAAAATGTGCGAAAGCTCTAATCATGTAGATCAAGGTACTAGATTTTTATTTGTAGGAAGATATCTTGAAAGAATTGGAGATCATATAACAAACATATGTGAAAAAATTATATATGTTGCAAATGGAAAAATGATAGAAATTCAGTAAGTGTGATGATGAAAGCTCAGACTGAAATATAAAAATACCAGATAAGCAGCTGGGAAAATGCTGCAAATGTCTGGTATTTTTATATTTAGCCCTATGCTTTTTTATTATCACACCTACTAAATTGTTCTAGGCTAATGATAAAAAATTAAAAATTTAAGTGAAAATAAGAAATAGAGTAAAGTAAAAAAATATTTTACAGAAAATTAAAAAAATTATTAAGGAATTAGGTATTAAGTATTGGAAAATCTTTATCTAAAGTATACAATATAAAAGAGTTAGAAAATAAAACAATTAGGGGTGTAGGGAATGAGTATACAATTAAAAAAAAATTTAGAACAAACAGTAGAAAAGTCAATAGATGAAATTACTGCTACTCAGTGCATAAATAATATAATAAGTGATGTTAAACATAGAAATAAAGGTGATGAAGAATTTCACCAAGCTGTTGAAGAGGTTTTACATTCTTTAGAGCCAGTACTAGTTAAACATCCAGAATATATAAAAGAGAGCGTGTTAGAAAGGCTAGTAGAGCCAGAAAGACAAATAATATTCAGAGTTCCTTGGATTGATGATAAAGGTGATGTTCAAGTAAATAGAGGATTTAGAGTACAATTTAATAGTTCAATTGGACCATATAAAGGAGGACTTAGATTCCATCCATCAGTTAATTCAAGTATAGTTAAATTTTTAGGATTTGAGCAAATCTTTAAAAATTCATTAACAGGGCTACCTATAGGAGGAGGAAAAGGGGGATCAGATTTTGATCCTAAGGGGAAATCTGATAGAGAAATAATGAGATTCTGTCAAAGTTTTATGTCAGAATTATATAGACATATAGGTCCAGATGTAGATGTACCAGCTGGCGATATAGGTGTTGGAGGAAGAGAAATAGGATTTTTATTTGGGCAATATAAGAAACTAAGAAATGCTAATGAACCAGGAGTATTAACTGGTAAAGGGTTACATTATGGTGGTTCATTAGTAAGAACAGAAGCTACTGGATATGGTCTTATATATTTTGTTAATGAGATGCTAAAGGCACATGGTCATAATTTAGGTGGAAAAAGAGTTGTTATATCAGGATCTGGAAATGTTGCAATATATGCAGCTCAGAAAGCTCAACAATTAGGTGCACATGTAATTTCTATGTGTGATTCGAATGGATACATAGTTGATGAGGATGGAATAGATCTAAGTTTAGTTAAAGAAATAAAAGAATTGGAAAGAAAAAGAATTAAAGAATATGCACAGAGAAAACCTAGTGCTAAATATTTTGAGGGGCAAAAAGGAATTTGGTCATTAAAGTGTGATATTGCTTTACCTTGTGCAACTCAAAATGATATAAGTATAGAAGAAGCTAAGTTATTAGTTGAAAATGGTGTGATTGCAGTTGGGGAAGGTGCAAATATGCCTTGTACTAACGAAGCTTTAAGTTACTTATTACAAAATAATATACTAGTTGCTCCAGCAAAGGCTGCTAATGCTGGTGGGGTTGCTACTTCAGCATTAGAGATGTCACAAAATAGTATGAGGCTTTCTTGGTCATTTGAAGAAGTAGATGAAAAATTAAAAAATATAATGGTAAATATATTTAATGCTTCTAAGGAAGCTGCAAAAGAGTATGGTTCAGAAGGTAATTATGTTGTTGGTGCTAATATAGCAGGGTTCTTAAAAGTGGCAGATGCAATGATGAGCCAAGGGATAATATAGTAGTTATGTTTGATTTACAATAACAATAGATTATGTTAGAATATAGTCGCATAAAACATATATAAATTCATAGAATGATTGAATGGTTCTACCAACTGCCGTATCAGTTGATTATATGTTTTCCTTATTGGAATAACTGTATCAATTTTGGTATGCCAGTTGGTATTTATATGCAAAAATATAAATTCATAGGAGAAATAAATATGGCAGATTATATGAAGACATTTTCAAAAGTAAATTTTTCACCATTGCTTCCGAATAAAGATAATATTTTAATTGATGATATTGCTCATGCACTATCGCTTATGTGCAGAGCAAATGGGCATTTTCCAGAATTTTATTCAGTTGCACAACATAGTATTTTCTGTTGTGAGGAAGCGATACAAAGGGGATATAGTAATAAGATTGCATTAGCATGTTTGTTACATGATGCTAGTGAAGCATATATTGCAGATATAACTAGGCCAGTAAAGAAATATTTAAATAAGTATCTAGAAATAGAGATGTCATTACAAAATGAGATTTATGAAAAGTATCTTAAAGCTAAATTAACTTATGAAGAACAAAAAATGATAGATTCAGTTGATAACACTCTACTATATCATGAATTTATTCATTATACAGGAATAGAATTAGAGGTAGAAAAAAGTGACCTGCTAAGCAAGCCGATTTTTAAATTTGAGGAGTTTGCCTCAGTAGAAAGTAGATATAAAGAACTATTTTATAAATTAACAAACATTGATAATTAGAAATTTTACTAATAAAAGCATGTAGAATGGTTACGTGCTTTTATTTTTTTATGAGAAATCTTACTAAAAAATAGCGTAGAATAAAATGGAATATTGCTTAGTGACTACCATATTTTTTTTTTATAGATTATACTATATAGGTGAAAAATATAAATAACCATAGTTATATCAGGAGGTTTTATCATTGAAGTTTAAGTTGGGCATGAGGAATATCAAAAGTGGTATAGCAGTTATGCTTTGCTGTATTTTAGGACAATACGTTATTGAAAATTTATTCTTTGCCGTTGTAGCGTGTGCAATATCAGTGCAAGGTACAGTGAAGGGATCTGTAAAAGCAGGCTTAGGTAGAGTAAAAGGAACTATGTTAGGTGGTTTGATTGGATATTTAACAGTTCTTATTAAGCCAGGAGATCCTATTTTATGTGGTCTAGGTGTAATGGCAGTTATATATGGATGTACTGCTTTAAAGAGTCCGGGACTTGTAGTATCTTTAGTAACATTTTCAGCTATACACTTAGGCAATATAGGAACCATAGATCCAGCATATTATGCAATACATAGAGTTATAGATACATCAATGGGAGTAGTTTTTGGAGTAGCAGTAAACTGTTTATTTGCAAGACCAGATTATTTTGAGAATACAATGAATGAATTTATAAAGATGGAAAAGCTATCAAAAGAGTTTATAAAATTAAGGATAATAAACAATGAACATTTTGATATAGAAAAGTATGGTTTAGCATTTAATAAACTAGAAAGTGTATATTCAAAATTTCTAGACGAATTAGATTTTACTAAAAATAATGTAAATACGGATCAACTAGAAGAATCAATCGGAGTATGTGAGCAAATATATTTTCATATGAAGTCGATAGAGCTATTAGAAAAAAAATTATATCTTAATAAGAAAAACTATAAAATACTTAAGAAATTCTATAAGGGTGAAGACTTTGATTGGGAGATAGACGATACCAAAAGTCCAGTCTTTAATTTTCACTTAGAAAAAATAATACAAAAGATAGATCAATTAAACTCTTTAAATAATTTCAAATAACAACTCATAAATAAAATGCAGTACCTCTACAAATATTAGATATATAAGTCAATTAAAGGAGGTACTGTATGAAACCTATCTGTTTAGAAACTCAAATTTTAAATAAATATAAGACAAAAATTTTTAGAGAATTAATAAAATTAGTATGGAATGAAAATTTAGATAATATAGATGATATCCCCAAAAATATACTGGAAAATGTAAAAAAGGAAAGTATTCAAGACGTAGATGAGAATACTATCATAAATTTGATAAGAGTAATTTTAGGCCTTAATCCATTAGAAAGCAATGGGGATACTAGATTAAAAGATATGATTTATGAATCAATGAATTTAGATAAAGTAGATATGCCAATAATTTCCATTATAGATGATGCATGTAAGTATTGTGATAATACTAAATATGAATGTTTAATTAAGAACAAGCATATAAATTGTAATAAACAAAGTACATGCAGTGCTTGTGGGGAATGTATTTCTAAATGTAAGCTAGGAGCCATATCAGATAAAATTGAATTTATTCCAATTATAAATATATTAAAAAATAAGAAAAATCCAGTATACGTTATTTTAGCACCTGCATTTACTGGACAATTTGGTGAAGATGTTAGTTCGGGAATATTAAGAGGGGCACTTAAGAGCATAGGTTTTAAAGATATGATAGAAGTAGCGCTAGCAGCTGATATTCTTACAGTAATAGAAGCGTATCATTACTATGACCATATACAAAATAATAATAAGGATTATTTTATAACTAGCTGTTGTTGTCCTGTATGGGTAAGCTTAATAAAAAGTAAATTCCCTGAAATTGCAAGTAATATATCTTCTTCTGTATCACCTATGATTGCATGTGGAAGAATAATTAAAAGTTTAAATCCGGCTGCGAAAGTTGTGTTTATAGGTCCTTGCATTGCGAAAAAGAAGGAAGCTATATCTGAAGGCTTAAAAGGAGCAGTAGATTTCGTGCTTACATTCCAAGAATTAGATGAAATATTTAAAGCTCTGGATGTAGATTTATTACATATAAAGGAAGACAATAGGTTAGAGTCCTCTTACTGTGGGAGAATATATGCAAAATCAGGAGGTGTTAGTAAATCAATAGAAGTGGCTTTAAAAGAAATTGATGAATACATAAAGTTTAATCCTATATCATTTCAAGGGTCTAAAGAGTGTATTAAAGGACTTGAAAAATTAATTAATAAAGAAATTGATGCAACTTTTATAGAAGGGATGGGTTGCAAAGGTGGATGTATCGGGGGTCCTAAAAAATTAATATCATTAGAAAAAGGCATTAAATATATGGACAAACATTTACAAGAATCAGAATTAAAAACTCCATTTGATAACTTAAACGTTGCACAATTTCTATTAGAAATAGGTATAAAGAAAATAGAGGATTTAGGGGACAAGAATCAGGATAAAATACAACAAATTTTTAAGAGGAATATAGAAAAGTAATTAAAATTAATCTTTATTAAGAGGAGATTATGATAATGGGGGAAAAGAAAAAAATATTAAAAATATTAATAGGTGTATTTTTAACATCAATTATAGTATGTATAGGATGGTCTTATAATCAAAGTAGCAAGACAGCAAAGAAAAATATTACTATTGATAAAAATATAAGCGATGTTATAGAGAATACTTCTAATGAAATAAGTAAAGAATCAGAAAAAACACCGGGAAAAATAGCATATATAACAATAGATGATGGTCCTTCAAAATATACAAGTCAAATATTAGACATATTAGATAGTAATAATGTAAAAGGAACATTTTTTATGTTAAATAATAATATGATATTACACAAAGAAGAAATTAATAGAATGATAAAAGAAGGTCATGGTGTTGGATTTCATGGGGTAAGTCATGATATAAAGGAATTGTATAAAACAGAAACATCTTCATTAGAAGAATTTGAAACTTGTAATGAAACATTATATGAAATAAGCGGAAAAACTTCGAAATTAATAAGACTACCATATGGAAGTAAGCCATATACACCACAAGAAAATTATGATAGCTTGATTAAAAATGATTACTTGATATGGGACTGGACACTAGATACTCAAGATTGGAAGTCATCAACAGACCAAATTGTAAGTAATGTACTATATTACGGAAGAGAAAGAGAAGAAATAGTAATATTGATGCACGAAAAAGAACAAACTGTAAAAGCATTAAATGATACTATAAAAATTTTAAAAGAAAGGGGATATACAATACTTCCTATAACAGAGAATATATCTCCAAAAAATTTCTGGCTAGGTAATACGAATAGCTAAAATAACTTATATTATTATTAATAATTGACAATAATAAAGAAAATTAGATATAATTAATAAATAAAACAATATTGAAAATGCAATGATGAAGAGGAGTATGTAAATACTACTAACAGAGAAGAAGGCTCATAGGCTGCAAGGTCTTCTAAGTATAGATTTACAGAAGGTAGCTTTGGAGTTTCTAAGTTGAACTAATAGTAGGCTTAGACGGTGAAAATCGTTAAATTTTATTGAGAGCCAAAATGAGCAAAGTGAATTTTAATCAAGGATATTACTAGTGAATATGAAGTAGTATCGTTGGTTTTATGAGTAGAGCTAATTTTGGAATTAAGGTGGTAACGCGAGCTTTTCGTCCTTAGTATAGGATGAAAGGCTCTTTTTTAATTTAAAAAGATTAAGACTAATTAAGTAGGAGGAAATATCATGGAAAATACTAATTTATCAAAAACGTATAATCCTAAAGACTTTGAATCAAGATTATATTCAGAGTGGGTAGAAAAAGGATACTTTAAATCTAGCCCAAATCCAAATAAAAAGCCATTTACAATAATGCTTCCACCGCCTAACATAACTGGGCAATTACATATGGGACATGCTCTTGACCATACATTACAAGACATACTTATAAGATGGAAGCGTATGGACGGATATGAAGCTTTATGGCAACCTGGAACTGACCATGCTTCTATAGCGACAGAAGTTAAGGTTGTTGAAAGAATCAGAGAGCAAGAAGGAAAAACTAAGTATGAATTAGGAAGAGAAGAGTTCCTAAACAGAGCTATGGACTGGAGAAATGAATTTGGTAGAAAAATAGTAGACCAAATGAAACAATTAGGAGACTCTTGTGACTGGGATAGAGAAAGATTTACAATGGATGAAGGTTGTAACGAAGCTGTTACTGAGTTCTTTGTAAAGCTTTATGAAAAAGGTCAAATATACAGAGGAAACAGAATAATAAACTGGTGTCCAGATTGTAAAACAACTTTATCTGATGCAGAAGTTGAACATGAAGAGCACGAAGGTAAGTTCTATCACATAAAATATCCTATAGCAGGTAGTGATGAATTTTTAGAAATAGCTACAACTAGACCAGAAACAATGCTAGGAGATACTGGTATAGCTGTAAATCCAGAAGATGAAAGATATAAGCATTTAGTAGGTAAGCATGCAATACTTCCATTATTAGGAAGAGAACTTATAATAGTTGCTGATGATTATGTTGATTTAGAGTTTGGTACTGGTGCAGTTAAGATGACTCCGGCTCATGACCCTAATGACTATGAAGTTGGTCAAAGACATAACTTAGAGCAAATAAACGTAATGAACGAAGATGGAACAATGAACAAATTAGCTGGTAAGTACGAAGGCATGGATAGATATGAGTGTAGAAAACAACTTATAGCTGACTTAGATGAAGCTGGATACTTAATTGCTATAAAAGACCATAAACACAATGTAGGTTCTTGTTATAGATGTCATACAGTAATAGAACCAAGATTATCAGATCAATGGTTCGTTAAGATGGATGAACTTGCAAAACCTGCAATAGACATACTTAAGAAACAAGAGTTAAAATTCGTTCCAGATAAATTTGATAAAACTTACTTACAATGGTTAGAAAACATAAGAGATTGGTGTATATCTAGACAGTTATGGTGGGGTCATCAAATACCTGCTTACTACTGCCAAGATTGTGGTGAAGTAGTAGTTGCTAAATCTATGCCAGATGCTTGTAAGTGTGGATGCACTAACTTAAAGCAAGATGAAGATGTACTAGACACATGGTTTAGTTCAGCATTATGGCCTTTCTCAACATTAGGGTGGCCAAACAATACAGAAGAATTAAACTATTATTATCCAACAAGTGTACTTGTAACTGGATATGATATAATATTCTTCTGGGTAGTAAGAATGGCATTTGCAGGAATGTTCTGTATGAATGAAAAACCATTTGAGCATGTATTAATACATGGTTTAGTAAGAGACTCTCAAGGTAGAAAAATGAGTAAGTCTTTAGGAAATGGTATAGATCCATTAGAAGTAATCGACCAATATGGTGCTGATGCTCTAAGATTCATGTTAGCAACAGGAAATTCCCCAGGAAATGATATGAGATTCTACATGGAAAGAGTAGAAGCTGCAAGAAACTTTGCAAATAAATTATGGAATGCGTCAAGATTTGTATTCATGAATATAGATACAGAAATAATGGAAGGTGTAACTAGAGAATCTGTTGAAGCTAACTTAACTTTAGCTGATAAATGGATAATATCAAGAGCAAATAATGTTGTTAAAGAAGTTTCTGACAACATGGATAAGTTTGATTTAGGTATAGCGGCTCAAAAGATATATGACTTCGCTTGGTCAGAATACTGTGACTGGTATATAGAAATAGTTAAACCAAGATTATATAGTGAAGATAAAGAAGCTAAACAAACTGCTTTATACACATTAACTTACGTATTAGAAAAAATATTAAAATTATTACACCCATATATGCCATTTATAACAGAAGAGATATATACTCATCTTCCAACTGTAGAAGGAAGTATAGTTATAGCTCAGTGGCCTCATTACACTGAAGCTGATAATATGGCTAAAGAAGAAGATATGATGAACTTAACAATGGATGGAATAAGAAATATAAGAAACGTAAGATCAGAAATGAACGTTCCACCATCAAAGAAAGCTAAAGTTATAATAGTTCCAACTGAAGAAAAGAAAGAAGCAATGGAAGCTGGTAAGGATTACTTCGTAACATTATCATCTGCATCTGAAGTTGAAATAGTAGCTGATGAAACTAATATACCTGAAGACGCTGTAAGTGTTGTTATAGATGGTGTTAAGATATTCATACCACTTGATGAGTTAGTTGATTTTGCAAAAGAAATCGAAAGATTAAGTAAAGAAAAAGCTAAGTTAGAAAGTGAGATTAAGAGAGTTAACGGAAAACTTTCTAATGAAGGATTCGTTGCTAAAGCTCCAGAGGCATTAATAAATGCTGAAAAAGCTAAAAAAGAAAAATTCGAAGAAATGATTAAGTCTGTAGTAGAAAGACTTGAAAATCTTGAATTAAAAATGAAATAGATAATATCCTAGGGTGATGTAACTCGATAGCTCGGGAGTGTATAAAAATAGTCAGTACATGTAGCTGAAAAAATGCTGCAAATGTACTGACTATTTTTTTATACACTCCCTTTACTAGTAAATTACAATTACCTAGGTCATTTATTGGGGGAGTGTGAGAGAGAATAGTCATTACTCTATAATATTGTCAGAATCAGCAAATTCATTTTCAACATAGTTGTTTAGGATGTGTATTATTAGGTTGTCTACTGTCATATGATTTTCTGTAGCTAAAATATCTAATTGGATTTTTAAGTCTTTAGGTAATTTAGCGCTTATATTATTATTTTCATTAGTCATAGAAAGTCACCTCTTTAAATTTATTATATCCAAGATAGTCATAATTAATATTAAAGATGTCTTTGAGAAAATAGTAAAACATTTTTTTGAATTTGTAAAACTATTTTCTATTTTTGTGTGAATATATAATAGTGGAAAATAAATTTTAAGATTTTAAAGTTATATAAAAAGAGGCGATAATGGTGATTATTCATGAAATTTTGTTATAATGAGAAATTATAATGACTTAATAATGGAAGATTAATAGCAATGTTACTAGTATGTATATCTGTTAATATAAAGAAAAGGTATGAAATAATTTATGTTAAGGGGTGAAGAGTTATAGAAAGTTTATTAAAGAAATCAAGTGCAGTAATATTAGTTGGTGGAAAATCGAGTAGGATGGGGTATAAAGATAAGTATAATCTAAAGATAGGGCAAAAAAGGTTTATTGATTACATAATAGAAGAGCTAAGTTGTTTTGATTATATTGCAATATCTGCAAATAAAAATCAAGACTTAGCAAGTTTAAAGTATAAAGTAATTATAGATGAAATCGACGAAGTAGGTCCTATTGGTGGAATATATACTGCAATGAATAATATTAATAGTGAAATACTATTTTTATGTACCTGTGATGTTCCAAATATAAGTAGAGAAATAGTATATAAGCTATATAATAATTTTGATTTTAGATATGATTGCTTAATACCAAGAATAAGAGGAAGAATACATCCATTACTAGGGATATATCAAACAAAAATAAAAAATATAGTAAAAGAAAATATCAAAAACTCAGATTATAAAGTAAGAAACTTACTGAATAGAGTTAATACAAAATATATAGATTTTGATGAAAAATATGATGAAATATTTAGCAACATCAACACTATAGAAGAATATGAAGAATATTGTAAACATAAATGTGTTAAAAAAATATTACTGTGAGAGAAAAACTCTAGTAATATTTTTTCTGTATATGAAGAGTTATAATTTGTATTAAAATATACTATAATTAACTTAGAAATTACAAGATTTTATAAATTAAAAGCAACAAGTTTTAGCAAATAGATAAATGATTTATTTATTTAAAACTTAACTATCACGAGGGGGAGAAGGAATGAACTATCAAGAATCATTAAAATATATAGCAGATACACATAAATTTGGAATTAGATTAGGTTTAGACAGTACAGGAAAATTATTAGAACTTTTAGGTAATCCTCAGGAAAACTTAAAAGTAGTTCATGTGGCAGGAACAAATGGAAAAGGGTCAGTTTGCTCATTTGTAGCAAATATATTAAAAGAAGAAGGATATAAAGTAGGATTATATACATCTCCATACTTAGAGACTTTTACAGAAAGAATAAGAGTAAATGGAGAAAATATACCAGAAGAAGATGTAGCAAGAATAATAACTATAATAAAAGATAAGATAGAAATAATGGTTAGCGAAGGTTATTCTGCTCCTACAGAATTTGAAATAGTAACGGCTATGGCGTTTTACTATTATAATGAACAAAAAATGGATTATGTAGTATTAGAAGTTGGATTAGGTGGAAGATTTGATTCAACAAATGTTATAAAAAATCCATTAGTAAGTGTATTAGTATCTATAAGTTTAGATCATATAGGAGTACTTGGAGATACAATAGGAAAAATAGCTTATGAGAAAGCTGGAATCATAAAAGACAATGGAGCTGCAATAGTATATAAGCAAGTTAAAGAAGCTGAAGATGTTATAAAAGAAGTTTGTAATGAAAAAAATGCAAATTATATAGAAGTAAACTTTAATGATGTAGAGGTTAAGAAATCTGATATTTACTCACAAGTATATGATTGTATAGTTATGGGTGAAAAATTTGATAACTTAGAAATAAAATTAATAGGTGATCATCAAATAAATAACTCAATAGTAGCATTAAACGTAATTAAATACTTAAGAGATAATAAAAATGTTGAAGTTAGTAACGAATCTATAGAGAAGGGTCTTTTAAATACTAAATGGCCAGGTAGAATAGAAAAAATAAAAGAAAATCCAATGTTTATCATAGATGGGGCTCATAATGAAGATGGAGCAAAATCTTTGGCTAAGGCTTTAGAAAAAAACTTCCCAAATAAAAAATTAACTATGTTAATTGGAATGTTAGCAGATAAGGATATAGATAGCGTTTTAGAAATATTAATGCCTAGATTTAATAAGGTAATAACAACAACTCCAGCCAATGATAGAGCTATAAGTTGTGAAGAATTAAAAAATAAAATATCTAAGTATGTTGAAGATGTAACAGCAGTTGAAAATATTGAAGAGGCAGTTAAATATACTTTAGATAATGCAAATGAAGATGATATAATAATTAGTGCAGGCTCTTTATATATGATAGGAACGGTTAGAACATTAGTAAATGAAAAAGAATTAGTTATACAAAAATAAATTAAGGTCTATCTAAAATATGAGGCTACCTTAGAGTAAAATTTACTTTAAAGGTAGCCTTATATTTTAAATAAACTAATTATAGACGAAATCTATAGCTATACAGGCATATATTGTATATTTCTATATAACTTTACTTAAAAAAGGTATTTGATATAATTTAACATGGTTTAATAGGATAGTATGTAAATAAAAATAAACGGAGGAGTAATAATGAAATTAAACAAAAGACTAAAAGTTTTAGCGATAGGTATGTTATTCGTATTAACATTAAGTAATATTGTTGGATGCTCATCTAACAATGGAGAATCAGGTTATGGTGATATAGATTCAACTAAAACATTAAAGTTAGTTGAAGAAAATGAAAAGACATTAGTTATAGATGTCAGAGGTACAGATGCATATGCAGAAGGACATTTAGCTAACGCTATAAATATACCATTTGATGAGTTTGAAGATAAAGTAGCTGACTTAGAGGGATATAAAGATCAAACTATAATATTAATATGCAATACAGGAAATAAAAGTGGTAAAGCAGCTAAAATGCTAGTAGAGAAAGGTTTTACTAATGTTTATAACGCAGAAGACGGAATGGATGAATTTGACTATAAAACAGTTAAATACAATAATATAACAGGTAGTGAATTTGAAAAATTAGTAGAAGAGAATAAAGATGCAGTTATATTAGATGTAAGGGATACTAAAGATTATGATAAGGGACATGTGGAAAATTCTATAAATATACCAATAGATGAAGTTGAATCAAGAATTAATGAGCTTAAAGACTATCAAGATAAAGAAATACTAATCTATTGTTCAGTAGGAAGAAGAAGTGCTCAAGCAGCAGAAATTTTAGAAAATAGTGGATATAAAGATGTTTCTAATTCAGTAGATGGAGTAAAAGAATATGAATTTAAACTAGTTAAATAAGCTAAATAAAAAAGGGGCTATATAAACTTAATATTTTTATATATCTCCTTTATTTTATAATAGAGAGGATTGATTAATATCAGTAAAATAAAAGAAAATAAAAGAAAAAATTTAAATAAAACATTTTGGATTACTTTAGGAATTTTAGTAGTACTAACTTTAACTTATTTATTTATTCCTCAAGTAAATAGTGTAATAAATAAAATGACTTCTTATTTAGTAGCTCTTGATATGGAAGGTCTAAAAGAATATATTCTATCATTTGGGGTATGGGCCCCTATAATATCATTCTTGCTTATGATACTTCAATCAATAGCAGCACCGTTACCAGCTTTTGTTATAACCTTTGCAAATGCAGCATTATTCGGATGGGTAAAAGGAGCGATACTATCATGGTCAAGTGCTATGACAGGAGCAGCATTATGCTTTTATATAGCTAAATTTTTAGGTAGAAGTACTGTAGAAAATATTACAAGTAAATTTGCACTTGATAGCGTAGATGATTTTTTTGAAAAATACGGTAAACATACTATTTTAATAGCGAGATTATTGCCATTTATGTCTTTTGACTTAATAAGTTATGCGGCAGGTTTAACATCTATGAGTTTTATATCATTCTTTATAGCTACAGGTATAGGCCAATTACCAGCAACTATAGTTTACTCATATGTTGGTGAAATGCTAACAGGTGGAGCTAAGTTAATGATGACAGGATTGCTTACATTATTTGCCCTTAGCATACTTATATATGTAATAAAAATTGTGTGGAACGAAAAAAATAATAAGAAGTAGATTTTTAAAGGGATGCTTATAAATATTAACATTTTAAGATATTACATTTATAAAGTGGCGGTGATTACTTATGAATAATACAAATCTTAATAACAAAACCATAGAAATAGTGAGTGAAAAATACAATGCCTGTGTAAATTGTAAGTTATGCTTTGAAGCATGTCCTATGATGAAAGAGTATAGTTCTTCTCCAAAAGAATTAATGGGTGAGATAATTGAACATAAAAGTGTAGATAAAAATATTCCATATTCTTGTATGTTATGCAGTGTTTGCAAATCAAAATGTCCGAAAGATATAGATTTAAAAGAAATGTTTTATAATTTACGAAAAGATGTAATGAATAGTGATTCTAAAAATTTAAAGGGTTTAGGATACAATACAATAAAGTTCCATCAAATAAATAGCTTTTCACCAATATTTTCAAGGAGTTATATAAATAATAATACTAAGAAAATATTCTTACCTGGATGTAGTCTTTCAAGTTATAGTCCGGAGATAGTTATGAAAACTTATGATTATTTGAAGTCTCACATAGAGAATATTTCATTAGTAATAGAGTGTTGTGGAAAGCCTACACTAGCTATGGGGGATGAGAAGAAATTTAAAAGTTATTACTCTAAATTAGATAATATATTCAGAGAAAATGAAATAGAAGAGGTAATCGTAGCTTGTCCTAATTGTTTCGACACAATAAGAAATGGCAGCAAAGATGTTAAGGTAACTTCATTATGGTCAGTAATTAATGAGTTCAAAATACCTAATGAATTAATAAATAACTATGTTAATATAGAAAAGGAATTTTCTCTTCATGATCCTTGTCCAATAAGATATGAGGGTAAAATACATGATGATGTAAGAACTATTTTAAAGGACTTAGGTGTTAAGGTAGTTGAGTTTGATAAAAATAGAGAAAAAAGCGAGTGCTGCGGAGCAGGCGCTATGGTTAGGGTGACTAATCCTGATATTTCAATAAAGCAGACAAAAAAAAGAGCCAGTGAGGCTAAAAGTGATACTGTAGTATCTTATTGTCAATCTTGTTGTGAATCTATGATGTCTGTTGGAAAAAATTCATTACATATATTAGATTTTATATTTAATGAGGATGTAATAAATAAGAAGAAATTTGCTCAAAATAAGACTTCTGTAATACATAAATGGAAAATGAGATACAAGACTGTTCAAAAAGGAAAAATTAATAAATTTTAATGGAGATATTTATTGTGAAAAAAGATAATCAAAGAATGTTAAAGATAGCTTTAGGTATTTTATTTTTATCTATTGTACTAGTAGTTATTTATAAAATATATAGTTTAAAGCTGAGCGTAGAAGATATTAAAAATTATGTAATAGGATTTGGAAAGATTGGACCATTAGTATATATTATTATGTTTTCATTAGTACCGCTTACTTTATTTCCAGACTCAGTTCTGGCAATAGCGGGAGGCCTTATATTTGGATTATTTAAAGGATATATATATACAACAATAGGTGCATTAATTGGAGGAACTATATCTTTTTATATATCTAGATATTGGGGAAGAGAAATTGTAAAAAAACTTACTAAAGAAAAATTAGATAAAGTAGAAGCAATGATTAATAATAGAGGGTTTATGATAATTCTTGTATTAAGGTTAATTCCATTATTTCCATTTGATGTAATAAGCTATGGAGCAGGACTTACATCAGTTAAATATAAGGATTTCTTATTAGCAACATTATTTGGAACTATACCAGGAATACTAGTATTTACTAACTTAGGAGCTCAAGCTGTTAATGTTGGAAGCAATAATTTTTATATATCTATAGCCTTATTAATTCTTTTATTTGTAGCATCTATATTCTTAAAAAATAAGTTTATATCAAAAGAAATTAAAAACGACATAAATTAAAATAGGAGGAAATAATGCTAGATACACATGCAAGAAAATATGTTAATCCAATTATTGAATTTGGAGCAAAATTATTTTTAAATTTAAAACTAAAACCTAATCAGGTCACAATAATAGCTCTTCTAGTAGGAATATCTACTTCGATATTATTATATTTTGATATGAAAGTAGTTGCAGTTATGGCCTTATGGTTTTCGGGATATTTAGATGCAGTAGATGGAGCAATGGCAAGGGGAAGTAATTCTACATCGTCCTTTGGAACTTTGTTAGATATAGTTTCAGATAGAATAGTTGAAGTAGGGATGATAATTGTATTTGGAATAAAATTTGTAGATGTTAGATTTAATTTATTAATACTTGCTATATCTATATTAATGTCGATGACTATATTTTTAACAGTTGGGGCATGTACAGAGAAAAAAGGAATGAAGTCATTTTACTATCAAGCAGGAGTTGCAGAGAGAAGTGAAGGGTTTATATTATTTTCACTAATGATTTTATTACCAGAGTATTTAGGAATAATAACAAATATATTTTCAATATTAGTTTTATTTACAGCAGGACAAAGATTTTTTGAAGCTAAAAAAATACTAGACTAGGAGCGGTACTATGAAGAAGAAACTATTAAGTATATTATGTATAATGTTATCAATATCGGTTGTTTTAGTAGGTTGTTCTAAAAAGGCAGAAACATCCAATAATGCAACTGTATTAGAAAGTAATTATGATGAAATTTTAGAAAAAGCAAAAGGAACCACTGTAAACTTTTATGGTTATGGTGGTAATGAAGTAATGAATAAGTGGTTTGATACATATGTAGTAGATCAAATGAAAGAAAAATATGATATAACAGTTAAAAGAGTTGGTATGAATATAGATGAAATATTAAATCAATTATTATCAGATAAACAAGCTAATAATGATAAAGGTTCTATAGATATAGTTTGGATAAATGGAGAAAACTTTAAAACTACAAAAGATAGTAACTTATTATTAGGTTCATTTGTAGGAAAACTTCCAAACTTTAATAATTATGTAGATACTACATCTGAAGATGTAGCTATAGACTTTGGTACAGCAGTTGATGGATTAGAAGCTCCTTGGGGTAAAGCTCAATTTACTGTTGCAGTTAATTCAGATAAAGTATTACAAACAATAAATGATACAAAATCTCTAAAAGAAGCAATAATTGCTAATCCAGGTAAGTTTACGTATCCAGCATTACCTGATTTTACTGGTAGTGCATTTGTAAGAAATGTAATATACGATATAGTAGGTTATGAAAATATAGCAAGCTTACCAGAGGATAAAGAAGAAGTAAAAAAAGCTATACAGCCAGCAATGGATTATTTAAATGAGATAAAACCATATCTATGGAATGAAGGAAAAACATATCCATCAACAACATCTCAATTAGACAATATGTATTCAGATAATGAAGTTTATTTTACAATGACTTATTCTCCAAATTCATTACAAGGAAGAATGGAAAGTGGAGAACTTAGTAAGGCTACAGAAATAATAGAGTTTAAAAACGGAAATATAAGCAATACTCATTTCTTAACTGTGCCATTTAACTCACAGAATCAAGCAGGAGCAATGGTACTAATAGATTTTTTAATGAGTATAGATGCTCAATCATCAAAAACTTTCACTGAAAATTGGGGAGATACTACAGTTTTAGATATGGATAAAGTGCCAGCTGAAGATCACTCAAAGTTTAGTGAAGATAGTATAACAATAAAAAATTCAGTACCAGAATTGAGTGCAGGTATGGTTCCTATAATTGAAGAAATATGGACTGAAGAGGTGCTGGAGAGTGAATAAGAACTTAAAGCCATACTTACTAATTGCTCCTGTAGCTATTTTACTAGGAGCAGTTATGGTAGTAGGGATAAGTAATTGTATAGTGCAAAGCTTAGGTTATTTTCCACAGATAGGTATGAAAAATTTGACTTTAGATTATTATAAAGAGATTTTAGGAGAGACAACTTTCTTAAAGTCTCTTCTCTTTAGCATGAAAACTTCATTAATATCTGCATCAATATCAGTGTTTATAGGTGTAGTATTAGCGTACTTACTTTCTCAAAGTAAATATTCAAAATTGAGGATATCTATATTAAATTTACCTGTAATAATTCCACATATAATAGTAGTCATATTAACTATATTTATATTCTCACAAACGGGAATTATATCTAGGATATTTTATAAACTAGGTATAATAAATGATTCATCGGATTTTATAAATCTAATTTTAGATAAAAAAGGAATTGGTATAATACTAGTATATCTATGGAAAGGAATACCTTATGTTGCACTTACAACCTATAATATACTTAGAAATGTAAGTGAAAAATTAGAGGTAGTAGCTTTAAACTTAGGTGCAAGTAAGCTTCAAAGTTTTATATATGTAATTTTACCATTGGCAATGCCGTCAGTAATATCATCTTTTATTATATTGTTTTCATTTGCATTTGGTTCGTATGAAGTTCCATTTTTAATTGGACCAAGTACACCAAAGGCATTATCGGTATATGCATATGTTAATTATATAAGTTCAGACTTGAGTAATAGATCTTTGGCGATGGTTATAAATACAATATTATCTGTAATAAGCTTTGTTCTGTTAATAATATATAATAAAATATTTAGCAAAATGTATAAGTATAAATTATAGGTGAAAATATGAAAAAAAATATAAGTAAATTAATTTTAGATATAAGCTTGATATCAATTATAATTCCTATATTTATATTGGGAATATGGTGTTGTACAAAGAGCTGGTCTTATCCAGAATTACTTCCGCAAAATTATTCAAGCATAGGATTTGAATATATATTTAATGTTTCAAATTTAAAAATATTGATAAATAGTATATTAATATCGTTAATTATTGTATTTATGACTATTATAATTAGTATACCTGCATCAAAGGCTATAGCGTTGTATGAATTTAAAGGTAAAAAAATATTTGAACTATTAATACTATCTCCTATAATAATTCCGATGGTATCTGTGGCAATGGGTATACATATTACATTTATAAAACTTGGGCTAGCTAATAGCTTATTAGGTGTAATAATAATAAACATAGTTCCATGTATACCATATGCTGTAAGGATAATAGGTGACGTATATAAGTTGGTAGGAAATAAATTAGAGATACAAGCAGAATTACTAGGAGCAAATAAATTTAATGTATTTAGATATGTAACTTTACCTTTAATACTCCCAGGAGTAATTGGAGCAAGTAGTATGTGTTTTATAATTTCTTTTAGTCAGTATTTTTTAACCATGCTTATAGGAGGAGGACGTATAGTAACTTATCCTATGATAATGTTCCCATATATCCAAAGTGGAGATAGAAATATTGCAGCATTATACAGTATGGTATTTTTAGTAGTAAGCATAATAGTATTAATATTAATAGAAAAAAGAATAAAAAAATACTATATAGGTAATGAAGAAATTTCATACCTAATATAGGTAAAAGTTATAGATAAAGTTTAAGGAGATAAACATGTCGCATGTTAAATTAATAAATTTGACTAAACATTTTGATAAAGTAGAGGTGCTAAAAAATATAAATCTAGATATAAAAGAAGGAGAAATAGTATCTTTATTAGGTCCATCAGGGTGTGGTAAAAGTACAACTTTGAAAATAATAGCAGGAATACTAGAGTTAGATGATGGAGACATATTATTTGATGAAAAAAGTGTAAAAAACATACCTACAGGAAAAAGAGATGCATCAATAGTGTTTCAAGAATATCTGTTATTTCCACATATGAATGTATTTGAAAATATAGAGTTTGGTCTAAAAATGAAAAAGGTAAATAAAAAAGATAGAAAAGAAAAAGTAGAAGAGTTAATAGATTTAGTAAAACTAAGAGGATATGAAGATAAATATCCATCAGAATTATCTGGTGGTCAACAGCAAAGGGTTGCAATAGCAAGAACTTTAGCTATAAATCCAAAAGTTCTGCTCTTAGATGAACCATTTTCTAACTTAGATATAAATTTAAGAAATGAAATGAGAGAATTTGTACTGAGCCTACAAAAAAAATTACAAATAACAACAATCTTAGTAACACATGATAAAGAAGAAGCTCTAATGATGAGTGACAAGATAGCTGTAATGCTAAATGGAGAGATAAAACAGTATGATGAACCAAAAAAACTTTATGAAAAACCAAAAACAAAATGTGTTGCAAATATATTTGGAGAGCGTAATTATATAAGAGGTAAAATAAAAGATAATAAATTTATAAATGATTTTATAGATTTAGATTTAAGTTATTGTGAATCATTAATAGAAGAAACAAATAATGTAGAATTGATGATTCCAAAAGAAAGTATAAAGTTAAATTCATTAGAAACAAAAAAAGGAATCAAGGGAAGAATAATAAAACGTAAGTATGCAGGTGAACAAACTTACTACCATATAGATATAAATGGATTAGAGCTAAAATCATCTGTTAAAAATAGCAATTTTAATGAAGGTGATATGATAAGAATCGAGATACAAACAGATAAAGTAATTCCATTTAAATTGAATGATTAAAATATGTTTCTTTATAAAATAAAAATGGTGTTCAGTATTTAGATACAGAACACCATTTTTATGTGATTATTTAAGAGCTTCTCTAAGAGCTTTAGATAATTGATCAGGACAAGACGTAGTTTTACCACCACATGGTATATTTTCAAGTCTTTCTGCTATATCATTAGCATCCCCACCTATTACTAATTGTTTTATACCAATTAGGTTACCAGGACATCCGCCAATAAAATCAACATCGATAATTTTGTTATTATCGTCTAATTCAAAAAACATTTCTCTACAGCATACGCCACTTGGTTTAAAAGAAAATCTCATAATTATGTCTCCTTCATATATATAGTTCAAAATAATAATAACAATATAAGGAATATAAAGCAATGAATAATACTGTAAAAGTAATAATATATTATTATATAGTATATAGATTATAGGATATGGGAGGGGGGATTTTTTGAAGGTATATATATCTAATTATCTATCAAAGAGCATAAGTATAATAGATTATGATACCCTTGAACAAGAAGTTGAAATAAATCTAGATGAAAGTATATATCCACATCACTTTTGTATTGATAAACAAAAAAATTTAATTTATATACCCAGTTCAAGTGATGGAATAATTTACATTTTAGATTTAAAAGAAAATAAGATTTTAGACACAGTATCAGCTGGAGGAAATTTAAGTCAAATAGTTTTATGCAACGAAGAGTTATATATTGCAAATGAAGACTCAGATAGTATTTATATTTTGGATAGAGAGACTTTGACTCCTGTTGGGGTTATCAATTTAGGCTATACACCACATGGATTAGACTTTGATAAAGGGGCAAATAAACTTTATGTATCTTGTATAAATTCAATAGTATGTGTAGATGTTGAAAAAAAGCAAATTATTAATAAGCTTGATATTGATTTTAAAGCCTGGCATATTAGAATTAATAAGGAAAATGAAGATATATATATATCCACATTGGATGGTAATGTAGTAATAATAGATTTAAAAAATATGCAAATAAGGGATGTTTTAAAAGAGTTTTTGTTGCCACTTGAAATTAGGTTTAATTATAAAAATAAAAAAGTATATATCGCTGATTTAGGATATAAAAATATAAAAATATTAGAAAGTGCTACAGGCAAATATGTAGGTAAGATAAAAGTAGATGGTATACCACAAGGACTAGAGGTTTCTGAGGATGGGAATTTTTTATTCGTATCTGATACTCAAAATAATTCGATTAAGGTTTATAGTTGTATAACGAATCAACTAATAAAAGAAATTAAAGTTGGAAAAGAGCCTACAACCATAGTGTGTATGTAGGCTTAGTGATTGTTGCGTATTAGTAAATCTATAACTTCTGCATACATATCAGATGCATTATTCTTCCAATTATTACAAATAAGTTGAGCTTGCTTTTCAGAAGAAACATTTAAATTTAAATCTATTAAATTACATTGATTTTCTATTACCCTTAAATTGACTATAAACTCATTATCACTTTGTTTTACAAAGCTAGACTTAACTTGAGTATCAGCTAATAAATTTTCTTTATTAGTAAGTATATACTCGTCAACTTTTTTAGTAGAATTTTCTGGTATTCTAGATAAAAAATATTCTAAAGTTTCAACCCCTTTTTGTGTAAGAGCGTAATATTCCCTATCAGAGTCTTTGTATGTAATTAAAAACTTAGATTCCATAAGTTGAGATAAAAGTTGTTGTAATGAGAAGTAATTCATCATTTCTGTTTCTAAAACAACTTGTGTTATTTGAGAATTAGTTAAATCCATATTAATTTTATCTAATATATATAAAATTAATAGCTTATGATAAGCTAACTCTTCAGATGAGTTTTCAAACATAATATCATCCTCCGTAAAACTATTTCTATATATTATATTAAACCAAATTATATAAAAATAAAAGTAGAATTTATTTATTATTTAAATTAATATAAATAAAAGAAAAGGCTACCGAATAATTGGTAGCCTTACTTTACCTAGGTATAAAATTTACTATTAACTATTTGCCTGCCATTTGTTGTTCAGCCATTTCAACTAATTTTTTAGTCATGTATCCACCTACGTAACCGTTTTGTCTAGCAGTTAAGTTACCTTTGTCTATGTTTTCGTAGTTAGATAAACCTATTTCGTTAGCTATTTCTAACTTCATTTGATTTAAAGCTGCCTTAGCTTCAGGAACGACTGTTCTGTTATTAGTATTTGCCATAGTAAATTTCCTCCTTAGATGTCATTTACAACACATTTGTTTGTGTTGTTACTATTAATGTAACCAGATTATAAATTTATATTCTGAGAAAATTAGGAAACCTGAAAAATTTAGTTGAAAGTTTTATGATTCATTTTTATTTTCTTGTTTTTGCTTATTCCCTCATATATGTTATGAGCTTCTCTGTTTGTATTAGAAATATTACGTCCAAGAGTGTGTACAGTTGATTTTAAACTATCTTTTGACTGAATATTTTTTAATGAATTTTTTATATCTGCCATTATTGCACCACCTTTCATTTTATTCTTAACTTTAAATTGCCCAAATAAGAAATTTATCTTTGTAGTAATTTTTTGAAATAAAAAAAAATAAATTTTAAGTATAGAGACTCTCTATAAGAAGGAGGTGTAATATGAATTCAAGAGGCAAAAGAGCTAAGGCGTTTATTTTAAGTATAACTTTTTTTGCAACAGCATTATTATTGGTATTTGCCTTAGTTTATGGGATAAAGTACATATGCTCGATAAATGATAATGCAGACATGCCTATATATAGGGTTGATACCGATGAGAAAAAAATAGCAATTACTTTTGATGTAGCTTGGGGAACTGAAAATATAAATAAGATAGCAGAAATATTAGATAAACATAATATTAAGGCTACATTCTTTTTAGTTGGAAGTTGGGTAGATGACAATAAAGAATTAGTTAAGATGCTCAAAGAAAAAGGACATGAATTTGGAAATCATTCAAATACTCATCCGAATATGAAAGAGCTATCAGATGAAGATATAATGAATGAAATCGAAATAACATCAGAAAAAATTTCAAACATAACGGGTGAAAATGTTAAACTGTTTAGACCTCCATTTGGAGAAGTAAATGAGGACGTAATGGATGTATGTGAAGCCTTGGACTATACTGCCGTGAAATGGGATGTAGACTCACAAGATTGGAAGAATCTTGGACCAGTACATATAATTGAAAGAGTTTCTAAAAGTGTTCAACCTGGATCTATAGTATTATTTCATGCTAATTCAAGTAATGTAGAAGAATATCTAGATACAATAATTACTCAATTAGAAAGTAAAGGATATAGCATGGTAAAGGTATCTGACTTAATTTATAAAGAAAGCTATACTATAAACTCTTCTGGAGTACAAAAAATTAAAGATTAAAAATTTATGTCTAAGAATAATTTTCTAATCTTTTAAGTTGATAAAAGAAAATTATTCTTAGACATACTACTACGCTATTTTAATTTTTAAAAGGAAATGTAAATGTGTAATAAATTTCTGATTTAATAAATATATTTATTATATAGATTGAGATAAAATAAATGAATTAACAATTGTATGTGGGGGGATAAAAATATGATCGATGTTAAGGATGACACTAATGTAGTATACCTAAGAGGAGAGTTGGATGAAAATATGGAATTTAGTCATGAAATTTTTGGAGAAAAGTTTTTTAATGCAAAAATAAAAATAAACCGATTAAGTGAGTCTTATGACATACTTCCATTAACTGTATCAGAAAGATTATTACAAGATATTGATATTAAAAGTAACAATAAGGTTAATGTAATTGGACAGCTTAGATCTTATAATAAAAATATAGATAATAGAAATAGATTAGTACTAACTGTATTTGTAAGAGAAATAAAACAGGTAGAAGATGAAAATAAAGACCCAAATAGTATATTCTTAGATGGATATATATGCAAAGAACCAATATACAGAAAGACACCACTAGGAAGAGAGATAACAGATTTATTAGTAGCTATAAACAGACCTTACAATAAATCTGATTATATACCATCAATTGTTTGGGGACGTAATGCTAAATTTGCAAAGACTTTAAAAGTTGGTGATAGAATACAAATGTGGGGTAGAGTACAAAGTAGAGAATACGAGAAAAAGGTAGAAAATGGAGAGGCTATAAAGAAAGTAGCTTATGAAGTATCTATATCAAAAATTAAAAAATTATCTGAAAATAACAGCCAATCTTAAATACTTATATTTAGCTATTGAATAGTTGCTCATGATTTATTATAATCTATTTTATGATAAATTTTAGAGGAAGATAAGAGGGGGAGCACTGTGAAAAGCGTATTATATCATGACTATGAGCCAAATGCAGACTTAATTGAAGAATCTGATGATGTAACGTGTTTTTTGGATACCATTAAATATGATATAGGAGACAAAATACTACTTGTTGGAGACATAGGCAACTTAGGTAAAAGGCTTAGGATGCTTGGAGTTAATGTTACTATATTAGAGCATAGCAACTATCAAGATGTATGTCCATCTTTAATAAACAATGAAAATTGTACTGTTGTAAGAGGTGCATTAGAATATATGCCTTTTAACGATAGCTTTTTTGATAAAGTAATAGTATTAGATCATTTTAACCATACGAGCAATTGTAAAAAAGCTTCAAATGAAATACGTAGAGTTCTAAAGAGTAAGGGAGAACTTATACTAGAAGACCGTAATTTAAAAAATTTAAAGGTGAAACTAAAATATCTTAAGCATAGACTTTTTGGAGAGCATGTACATTATAATTATCCACAAGAAATACTTAATATATTTGCAAAATTAAACTTTGAAGGTGCCCTTAAAGAAATAGAGAACGAAAGATACATTTATATAGGAAAAAGAAAATAAATGAATTAAAATATAATTGTAGATAAAAAATATTTAAAGACTAGGTTATCCTGGTCTTTTATTATAGGAGAGAATAATAGGTATGAATATTAACTTCACATTAATAGTAATAGTAATGTTATTTGTAATACTTATGTCAATTCAATTAACCCTAAATAAAATATATGTAATATTAAGAGAAATAAGAGAATTGATGAAGCTAAAGAAAAATAAGGAATGATAATTATGAATAGTTTGGAGTATATAAAAGAGGATATTCAAAACATAGCAGAGGCGATACTCTCTGTTCTTAACATTGATGTTACTATAGTAGATGAAAATTTAACTAGAATTGCAGGTACAGGTAGATACCTAGGAAAAATAGGAGAAAGACTAGATGGATATTCGGCATTCAAAAAATCTTTAGAAGAGCAAATATCTATAATTATTGATGATCCATATGCAAGTAATATATGTAAAGAATGTGATCATAGAACTTTTTGTAAGGAATATGCAGAGGTTTGTTGTCCGATTACATTAGATGGACACTCCTATGGAGTTATAGGATTGATAGCATTTACAGAAGGTCAAAAGGAAATAATAAGAGAGAATAGAGATGGACTTTTAAATTTCTTAGGAAAGATGGCAGATTTAATTTCAAATAAATTAAAAGCTCAAATTAATACTGAGGAATTAGAGTTAGAAAAGAAAAAGCTTGAAACTCTTATAGATAGCATGGATAGGGCCATAGTATCTGTAGATATAAATGGGAAGATAGATAAGTATAATTCTAAGTTCAAAGAAATATTCAATTTAAATGATAGCGAAGTAGAAGATAAAAGTGTAGTCCAAGTTTTAAATTTTATAAATGAACCATTAAATAAAGATTTTAAAAGATATAAATCAGGTATGTTCTTTTACAGAAAAAATGGATATGAGTTAAAAGGGATTTATAATATTAATAAAATAACAGTTAAAGATAAGTTAAAAGGGTATGTAATTGATTTTATAGATAAAAGAGAAGCTATAAAAAACTATAATAGGATTAATAAAGATTATAAAATAGTATTAGATAATATTATAGGAGAAAGCAATATAATCAAAACTATTAAAAATGAATCATTTATAGCATCTAAGTCGAGTTCTACAGTTCTAATAACAGGTGAGAGCGGTACAGGAAAAGAATTATTTGCAAGAGCAATTCATAATCATAGTGATAGAGTAGATAATCCTTTTATAGCTGTAAACTGTGCAGCCATACCAGATAATCTTTTAGAAAGTGAATTATTTGGATATGAAGAAGGTGCCTTTACAGGAGCTAAAAAAGGTGGAAAATTAGGAAAGTTTGAGTTAGCTCATAAAGGAACAATTTTTTTAGATGAAATTGGTGATATGAGTTTACACCTACAAGCGAAATTGCTTAGAGTTTTACAAGAAAGAGAACTTGATAAAATAGGTGGCAAATCAAATATCTCAATTGATGTAAGGATTATATCAGCTACGAATAAAGATCTAGAAGATATGGTTTCTAAAGGTATTTTTAGAGAAGATTTATATTATAGATTAAATGTTATACCGATACATTTACCAAGTTTAAAAGATAGAAGAGAGGATATTCCGCTATTGATAGATTACACTATAAAGGAATACTCAAATAAACTTGGAAAAAATGTAGATCGTGTAGATAAAGATGCCTTGAAGGTCATGATGGAATATAGATGGCCAGGTAATATAAGAGAGCTTCAAAATATCATAGAATATAGTATCAATATGTCATCCTCTTCAGTAATAACTTTAGATTCTATTCCTCAAAAAATAAAATGTACAAGTATTAATGAAGTAAGGGAAGATAATAGAGAAATAAGAACTTTAGAGGACTTAGAAAAGCAAGAAATTATAAGGGCTTTAGATAAATTTAAAGATTTTAAAAAAGATAAAGAATTAGTAGCTAAGGCGTTAGGTATATCGAGAGCTACTTTATATAGAAAGCTAGAAAAGTATAATATAGTCTCAAAATGAAACTAAATCTCATTTTGAGACTATATTTTATTATATTGAGATTTTATATAATAAAAAGATAATACCTACAAAAAAATTAATTAAAGATATATATGTAAACCTAAGTAAAAAACTAATAAATAAAAAAATATATTTCAAAATAAAACTTGGCATAAAAATTGCTTAATTATAAAATAGAATTAAATATATAAAATTAATTTTTTTGGAGGTTAATATTATGAGAGATATAAGAAATAATTTAATAAATATATTAATAGAAGAAGTTAAACCAGCATTAGGATGTACAGAGCCAGTTGCAGTAGCATTAGCTTGTGCAAAAGCAAAGGAATTATTAGGGGAAGATGTAGTTTCTAATAAAATATTATTAAGTCCAAATGTTTATAAAAATGGTATGTGTGTAGGAATACCAGGAACTGAAAGATTAGGATTAAAGATAGCTGCAGCTATGGGGATACTAGGTGGTCATTCAGAAAATGGTCTTCAAGTACTAGAAACTTTAGATGAAAATCAAGTTAAAGATGCTGAAAATTATATGGATAATAGTCCTATAGATATATCACCACTAGATACAAATGAAAAGGTTTATATAGAAGTTACACTAAAAGGTGAAAATCATACTTCAAAGGTAGCTATAAGAACTAAACATGATAATTTTGTTTATTTAGAAAAAGATGGTGAAATATTATTAAATAACGAAGAAGTAAATACTACTACTCAAACAACAGTTAAAGAAGAAAATATAATGGATAGTATAACTATAAAAGAATTGGTTGAAAATATTGAAAAGCTTAATTTTGAAGATATTAAATTTTTATTAGACGGTATATCTATGAATGAAGAGATAGCTGAGTATGGACTAAACCAAAAAGTAGGGATAGGAGTAGGCTATGGAATGAAAAAATCTATGGAAGAAGGTCTTCTAGGAGATGACTTAATGAATCAAGCTATGATGATAACTGCAGCTGCGTCAGATGCTAGAATGGCTGGAATAAAAATGCCAGTAATGAGCTCTAATGGTAGTGGTAATCATGGATTAACAGCAATACTTCCAATAGTAGCTTATAATAGAAAGTTCCCTCAAAGCGAAGAGAGATTAGCTAAGGCTTTAGCAATATCTCATTTAATTACAGCTTATGTTAAAAACTTTACAGGAAGGCTATCAGCAGTTTGTGGCTGTGGTGTAGCGGCATCGACTGGAGCAACAGCAGGTATATCTTGGCTAATGAGTGGAGATATAAGACAAATCGAAGGTGCTATAGAAAATATGGTAGCAAATTTAAGTGGAATGATTTGTGATGGAGCAAAAGCTGGTTGTGCTCTAAAGCTAGCATCAGCAGCATCAGCAGCAGTTCAAAGTGCGATAATAGCTAAACAAGAATGCTACGTACCACCGATGAATGGAATAGTTGGATCTAAGGTAGAGCAAAGTATACAAAACTTAGGTAAAATAAGTGATAAAGGAATGTCAGTAACTGATAAAGTAATAATAAATGTAATGGATGAGATGAACAAAATAAACTAAATCCTCCTTGCAAAACAAGTCAATCTCTTATAAAATGGATTTATCATCATTATAAGTGGAGGTTACATTATGGATATAGAAACTAAAAAATGGGAAGTTCTATGCTCTAAGGAACAAATAGATGAGAGATTAAAAGAGTTAGGTTCTCAAATATCAGAAGATTATAAGGATAAAAACTTATTAGTAGTATCATTACTTAAAGGAAGTTTTATATTCTGTGCGGACTTAGTTAGACAAATAAATGTTCCAGTTAGAATAGAATTTATGACAACTGCTAGTTATGGTCATGGAGAAGAAAGTAGCGGAACTGTTAATGTAGTATCGGATGTAAAAGCAGACTTAGAAGGATACGATGTATTAGTTGTAGACGATATAACTGATAGTGCTCTTACAATGGACTTTGTTATGAAGCATTTAAGTTCTAAAAATCCAGCAAGTATAAAATCTTGTGTATTATTAGATAAACCAAGTAGAAGAAAGGTTGATTTAGTACCTGATTACTGTGGATTTACTATAGAAGATAAATTTGTTGTTGGATATGGATTAAACTTCGGTGATTACTATAGAAATGTACCATATGTATTCAATGTAACAAACGAAGATAGATAGAGTTAACATAAAAAGAGGGTATTTCTGATGCGTTTGCTGGAGCTCGGGCGTGAATATAAATTTGCTTCAATGCAGCTGAAAAGATGCTGCATTGAAGCAAATTTATATCTCACACATTTCGCTCTAGCTTACACATATTGTGAAATAGCCTCTTTTTGATATAAAAGAAAAATAAAAAATTTAATGAATAAATTTATACGGAGGTATGTTTAATGAGTAAGAGAGTTATGCATCATGTTTGTATTCAGACTGAGAAGTATGAGGAGTCACTTAGGTTCTATAGGGATATTTTGGAATTTAATGTTGTTAAGGAGACTAAGGGATTTCACGGTAGGGATTATAATACTTGGTTAAAGCTTGATGACTTTATGATAGAGCTTCAGACTCCTAAAAAGGGTGATACTTTGAATAAGTGGAGTTCTTTGAATGAAGGTATAGTTCATATGTGTTTTTTAGTGAATGATATTGAGGAGGAATATAATCGAATAATAAGCCTTGGATATAATAATTTTAAAGTTAAAAATGGAGAGATTATTTATAATGTAGAAGGAGGAAAGTTATTCAAAGTAAAGGCTCCAGAAGGAACGGAAGTGGAGATTAGAGATACAAATATATAATAAGAAAAATGGCTTCTAATTAAATTAACTGGATTTAATATTTAGTTGATATGTTAGAGGTTTTTTTGTATCAAAAAACTTTAAATATAAATATTATGGTAGTAGTAGATTAAATAGGGGGGTAAAAAAATGAGACAATGGAATAAAGAATATTCGCTTGTTAGATTTCTTCACGCAGTTCCAGAGGGAGAAGAAGTAGATATATATATAAATAATGTACCTTTTTATAAAGGATTAGAGTTTACAGAATTTAGTCCATATGTATATGTACCACAAGGAAACTATACAGTTACTATATACTTAGAAGATACTCAGGAAAATCCAATAGTAAATGAAAAAATTGATGTGAATGTAAATGAATTAGTCACAATTGCTATAACAGGAGAAAGTGAAGATATAAAATTACTATCGATAGTAGAAGAGACTGAAGTAGTAAGTGGAAGCAATGCTAAGGTTAGAGTGGTTCATCTATCTCCAAATGCACCTGCAGTAAATATAGTTGCAGATAATCAAGAGTTATTTGCAAATGTAAAATATAGAGATGTGACACCATATATAGCAATTCCAGCTAAAGAGTACACCGTAAATGTGGAAGAAGCAAGAACAAATAGAATAATTCGTCAAAATCAGGTGACAATAAACCCAGGAAGAATATATACATTTTATGCAGTAGGAAACATACCAAATGCTCAAATATTACAATCATTAGATGGAGCAACTTTCATGAATTAAATAAAATTTTAAACATCTATAAAGTATTAAAATCTAGATTTAAGATAAAGAAAAGCCTAGGTAATTATTGTGGAAATAAACAACTACTACCTAGGCTTTAAATTAGTTCTTGACTATTAATCTAAATTTCTTAAATCTTGAAGTGTTTTTGTTTTATTTGCAGTTTTCTCATCTTTCTTTTTAACTACTCTTGCAGGAGAACCAGCAACAACAGTATTAGGTTCAACGTCCTTAGTAACTACAGAACCAGCAGCAACAACTGATCCTTTACCAACTTTTACGCCTTCTAGAATAACTGAATTAGCACCAATCATAACATCATCTTCTATTATAACTGGAGTCGCAGAAGGTGGTTCTAATACACCAGCAATTACAGAACATGCTCCAAGGTGAACATTTTTACCTATTATACCTCTAGCTCCAATTACGGCATTCATGTCTACCATAGAGTTATCTCCAACAACGGCACCTATATTAATTACAGCGCCCATCATTATTACAGAATTTTTTCCTAGAGTAACCATATCTCTTATAATAGCACCAGGTTCTATTCGAGCTTCCTCATGTAAAAAGTTGTATAAAGGAATAGCAGAATTTCTTCGATCAAACTCTATATGAATATCTTCAATGTGGCCTTTTCTAGGCTCAAGTTCACTCATAATCACGTTGTAATCGCCAATTAGAGTATAAGAACCATTAGAACCGAAAACCTTGAATTTTTCATTCTTTTTAAAGCTTAATAGCTTTCCACAAACATATACCTTAACAGGCGTTTGTTTTTCAGATTCCTTTATAAATTTTGCAATTTCATAAGCATCGTTTAAATTTATCATAAGTTAAATCCCCCCTTAATAATGTCTTAATTAAAACATATTATCCATGTTATAGTATCCAGCCTCTTGAACTACTATAAATTTAGCAGCAGCTATAGAACCTTTTGCAAAAATATCTTTAGATTGAGCCGTATGTTTTATCTCAACAATTTCATCATGACCTGCAAAGATAACATCATGCTCACCAACAATTGTGCCACCTCTAATAGCATGAATTCCAATTTCATTTTCTTTCCTTTTGGATTCACGGCCGTATCTTCCATAATTATTTTCTAGTGAAGGTAAAACTTCTTTTATGGCATTAGCAATCATTACAGCAGTTCCACTTGGAGCATCTACTTTTTTATTATGGTGTTTTTCAATCACTTCAATATCAAAATTACTTAAAACATTAGCAGCTTCTTTTACTAATCTAAGTAAAACATTCACTCCTAGAGACATATTGTAAGAGTGGAAGATAGGTATAATTTTTGATGCCTCATGAATTTTACCTAATTCTTCATCGTTATATCCAGTAGTAGCAATTACTAATGGAGTTTTAGTTTTTATAGTATAACTTAAAACATCATCTAAAGTAGAGTGGTGAGAAAAATCTATTACTACATCAGATTTTTCATTTATTTCACTCATAGTAGAGTATGTTTTAAAGTTTAAATCCTCTGTATTTTGTGGACTTACTCCACATAATAGTTCTAAGTCAGATTCTTCATTAATGCACCTTGCCAAGACTCTACCCATTTTACCACTACAACCGTTTATTATAACTTTTAGCATGTTTCCTCCTGTACATTTAGACCCCAATTTATTAATTCTTTTTTTAAGATTTCAACATTTTTACTATCCATTTCTGCAAGAGGAAGTCTTAATCCACCAACATTAAATCCTAATAGGTTAGCAGCAGTTTTTACTGGAACAGGATTTACTTCGATGAATAAAGCATCTATTAAAGGCTTCATACCAAGTTGTAAATCTCTAGATCCTTTTAAATCACCGTCAAAAAACTTATAAACTAAGTCATGTGTTTCTTGAGGGCATACATTAGCAAGAACTGATATTACCCCGCTACCACCAAGAGATAATAAAGGAAGTATACTATCATCGTTACCGGAATAGATAGCGAAATCATCTGGAACTAATCTAGCAATTTCAGCAACTTGAGCTAAATCTCCGCTTGCTTCTTTTATAGCGACTATGTTATCTATTTTAGCAAGTTCAGCAACTAAAGCAGGGGACATATTTACACAAGTTCTACCTGGAACGTTGTACATTATTATTGGCGTTTTAACACTTGCAGCAATAGCTTCAAAATGTTTCTTTATACCAGACTTATTACCTTTATTATAATAAGGAGTTATAACAAGTAATCCATCTACTCCAAATTTCTCAGCTTCTTGACTCATGTATATAGAATGTTGAGTATCATTACCACCAGTACCTGCTATAACAGGTATTCTTTTATTAACTTTATCTATTACATATTTAATAACAGCAAGATGCTCAGCATCATCAAGAGTACTTGCTTCACCAGTAGTTCCACAAGCAACAATTGCATCTGTATTATTTTCAATATGATATTCTACTAATTCGCCTAATTTTTCAAAATCTACTTCATTATTTTCATTAAATGGAGTTATTAAAGCAACTGCAGATCCTTTAAATATCATAAAATTTATCCCCCTTAATATAAAAAATTATACTAGATCATATTTTATTAATAGTTCAGCTATTTGTACGGCATTAGTTGCGGCACCTTTTCTAACGTTATCAGCAACACACCAGAAATTTACTCCGTTATCTATACTAAAATCTCTTCTTATCCTTCCAACAAAAACTTCATCATGACCATTAGAGTCAAGAGTTGTAGGGTATTCTAATTTCTCGGTATTATCAATAACTACAATGCCATCAGAATTTTTTAATTCTTCAACCACATCATTAAGTTCAAATGGATTTTTAAGTTCAACGTTAATAGATTCACTATGGCAGTTTTTAACTGGAACCCTAACAGTAGTAGCAGTAACCTTTATATCATAGTCATTAAATATTTTCATAGTTTCATTAACCATTTTCATTTCTTCTTTTGTGTAACCATTGTCAGTAAATACATCTATATGTGGAAGACAGTTATAAGCTATCTGATAAGGATAGAATTTATTAGCCTCTCCATTTATACCATTTTCTAAGTCTTTTACTCCTTTAACACCAGAGCCTGAGACGGCTTGGTATGTAGAATATACAATTCTTTTTAGTTTATATTTTTCATGAAGAGGTTTTAAAGGAACTACAGCTTGAATAGTAGAGCAATTTGGATTAGCAATTATGCCGTTATGCTCTTTAACCGCTTCTGGATTAACCTCAGGAACTACTAATGGAACTTTAGGATCCATTCTCCAATAGCTCGAATTATCTACAACTAAAACCCCCTTAGAAGCTGCAATAGGAGCAAATTTTTCACTTATAGCTCCACCGGCTGAAAATAATGCAATTTGAATATCTCTATCAAAAGAGTTTTCTGTTAATTCTTCAACTACATAATCTTTTCCTGCAAATTTGACTACTTTTCCAGCTGATTTAGCAGATGAAAATAAATAAAGATTGTTTATCGGAAATTTTCTTTCTTCTAATACTTTTAAAAACGTTCTACCTACCATACCAGTAGCACCTACTATGGCAACATTTACTTTTTTCATTTTAATCACCCCAATTAATATATATTTACTAAAACTTAATTTAAACACAAAAATAAATTTGTTTTATAAAAACTATATAAAAATTCGCTTCGCTCATGTCGCCAACGATTGCGTCCGTTGCTCAAGTTTAGTAGTTGGGATTACAAATTATACACAAACCATATAATTTATAATCCCTTAGTATATAAAAAACGTACAAAGGAATACTTTGTACGTTAGTAAATACATCAAAGTAAACCTTGTAGCCCAACACTTAATATACAAGTGACAGTATTACATATATTTTATGTAATCCCAGAAAATACCTCTGCCAAGGCATATCTTCGGCTATAATTCCTTTTTCTAATTATCAACACTTGCCAGCTACAATTAGATACTAATAATTACAGCACCTCTACTATAGGTTAAGAGACTATTAAATTTAGTATTATTCTAATAGATTAAACGGGAAAAAGCAATAAAAATTTAGAAAATTCAAAATTTATCAATAAAATACAAAATACTACAATTCTAAAAATTTTTATTATAAATCTATCTAATAATATTACAAAAAGTTATAATTATGGTGAAGGAAAATGTTATTTATCACAAAAGGGGGAAGTACTATGGATACTTTAAAGGAGTTGTTTAAAATTGGTTGTGGACCTTCAAGTTCACATACTATGGGACCTCAAAGAGCAGCAAAAAAATTTAAAGAGAAAAATTCAAATGCAAATAGTTATAAGGTTAGATTATATGGTAGTTTAGCAGCAACAGGGGAAGGGCACTTAACAGATTATATAATCAAAAAGACTTTAGAACCAAAAGAAGTTGAAATAATTTGGGAACCAGAAACAATAAAAGAATTTCATCCAAATGGGGCTACATTTATAGCATTAGATGAAAATAAAAATGTGATTGATGAATATACAGTATTTTCTGTGGGTGGTGGAACGATAAAAGAAGAAAATGAAGAGACATTCGAAGAAGGACAAACTTATCCACTTACTACAATGGATGAAATAATGAAATGGTGTAAAGAAAATAATAAAACATTACTAGATTATGTATTAGAGCATGAAGATGAAGATATATTAGATTACATAGAAAGTATCAAAAAAGCCATGAGAAAGTCTATAAATGAAGGACTAGAAGCTACAGATTTGATACCAGGAAAATTATTATTAAAAAGAAGAGCCAAGGATTTTTATAATAAGTATTTAGAAAGTGATAAGTTCACAACCATGTTATTTTCTTATGCACTAGCTGTATCAGAACAAAATGCATCAGGTAACATAATCGTAACAGCACCAACTTGTGGGTCGGCAGGTGTTATACCAGGGGTACTTTTAAGTTTACAGGATCATAGCGGATATAGTGAAAAGCAAATAAATGAAGCTTTATTAGTAGGTGGATTAATAGGAAATATAATCAAACATAATGCATCTATTTCAGGTGCAGAAGTTGGATGTCAAGGAGAGGTAGGAGCAGCATGTTCAATGGCAGCAGCAGCTATTACATATCTTAAAGGTGGAACAACTGAGCAAATAGAATATGCCGCAGAAATAGCATTAGAGCATCATTTAGGAATGACTTGTGATCCTGTTTATGGATATGTCCAAATTCCTTGCATAGAAAGAAATGCAATAGGAGCAGAGAGAGCTTTAGATTCTGCTAACTATGCACTACTAACTGATGGAACTCATTTTATATCCTTAGACCAAGTCATTCAAACTATGAAAGAAACTGGAATAGATATGATGGATAAATACAAAGAAACAGCTAAAGGTGGATTAGCAAAGCATTTCTTTTCTTGCTAGTATTAATTATTAATATACATAACGATATTTGTATTTATTAACAATAGAATTTAAGATATAATATATTTTGAATATTTTGCAAATTAAAAAAGTATATTAGATTTCATACTGAAATAATTTATTTACTTAGGGGGAAATGGAGATGAGAGATATAGAATATTTATTTGATCAGCTTAAAAAGCATAGATGTGAACTACATAATATAGGTGAAGTTGGTAGAAAAGAGTATAAAACTTCTCAGTATATAAGAAATTATCTAGATAAATTATGGGTAGATTACAAAGTTTATTTGGATACAGGAACAGTTGGAATTATAAAAGGGAACAATCCTAAGAAAACGATAGCATTTAGAGCAGATATAGATGCTTTAAGTACAGATAAAGGTGTTGAACATTTATGTGGTCATGATGGTCATATGAGTATACTATTAGGTCTGATAGAGTACTTAAATAATAATAAAGACTTATTAAATGATAATATTGTATTTATATTTCAACCAGCAGAAGAGGCACCTGGAGGAGCTGAAGAATTAGTTAAATTAGGTGTTTTAAAAGATTATAATGTAGATGAAATATACGGACTTCATATATATCCAGAGATACCTGAAGGATATGTAGGTGTTAGGGATGGATATTTTCTAGCACAAGCAGGAGAAGTTGATATAGACATAGTCGCAAAAAGTGCTCATGGTGCTATGCCTCAAAATGGAATTGATGCTATAGTAATAGCATCTAATATTATAAATAGTTTACAAACTATAGTATCTAGAAATATAAGCCCTATAGATAACGCAGTAGTAACTATAGGGAAAATGACTTCAGGTACTGTAAGAAATATAATTGCAGAAAATGCAAGACTAGAAGGTACAATAAGGACATTTAATCCAAAAACTTATGAGCTGATGAAAAAAAGAATAAAAGAAATTATTTTAGGATATGAGAAAGTTTATGATTGTAAAATAAATCTAGAGATAAGAGATTTTTATCCATCTGTAAATAATGATAAAAGACTATATGATGAATTTTTAAATATAGCAGACAGTGATAAGATTATCAGATTAGATCCGCTAATGGTATCGGAAGATTTTTCTTACTATCAAAAAGAAGTTCCAGGATTATTCTTTATGCTTGGTTCCAGAAATGAAGAAAAAGGATATATAAATGGTCTTCATAATGCAAAATTTAATTTTGACGAAAATATATTTTTAAATGCTTTAGACATATATATAAAATTATTGAAATATAAAAATTCAATAGATTAGAAAATTAACCCCTTTATTTTTTGTATAAATTTTACGCAGATGATAAAAATACAGAAAAGAAGGGGTGTTTTTTATGGATAATAATAAATTAACAAAAGAACTGATAGAAAAGTGTGAAAAAACTAAAAAAGGAGCTACTAAAAAGCAAAAACCATTGACAAATGATGATATAATGAAATATGAGATAGCATCAGAACTAGGCTTAATAGATAAGGTTAGTGAAAGAGGATGGGCTGGTTTGACGGCAAAAGAAGCAGGTAGAATTGGCGGAATGCTTACATCACGAAAAAAGAAAATGAAGAAGATGATGGAGGACAAAAATAAAGAGGATGAATCAGTATAAAGATTTTGCATTTGTTTATGATGAACTTATGAATGAAGTTGATTATGACGGATGGGTTGACTATATAGAGAATATAATAAAGAATGAAGGGGCACAGGTTAAAAATATATTAGAATTGGCTTGTGGTACAGGTAATTTAACTATACCTCTTACTAAGAAAAATTATGATATAGCTGGAATAGATATATCAGAAGAGATGCTTAGTGTAGCTAGAGAAAAAGGTGAAGAAGAAGGGGTAGAGTTAGTATTACTTCAACAAGATATAGCAGAATTAGATTTTGATATTCCAAATCTGGATTGTATATTATGTGCTTGTGATGGATTCAATTACATAACATATGATGAAGATTTAGAAAATGTATTTGCTAAATCACATGAACTTCTAAAAAAAGATGGATTATTCATATTTGATATAAGTTCATACTATAAATTATCGACTATATTAGGTAACAATATGTATGGTGAAAATAGAGAAGATATAGCTTATATGTGGCAAAATTATTTTGATGAAGAAGATAATTTAGTTGAGATGGAATTAGCATTCTTTATAAGAGATGAAGAAGATGAGAGATTTGATAGATTTGAAGAAACTCACTTACAAAGAGCTTATAAAGAGGAAGAAATAATAAGCTTACTTAAAAAGGTAGGATTTAATAAAATTAAGACATATGGAGATTTTACTTTTGAAAGTCCTAAAAATGACAGCGAAAGAATATTCTTTGTATGTAAAAAATAATTAGGATTTATCGGAGGAATACAATGAAAGACTATGTAATAAGAGCAACAGCAGGAGATGGACAAATAAGAGCTTTTGTAGCTACTACTAGAAATTTAGTTGAGGAAGCTAGAAGTTTACATGAAACAACTAAGGTTGCAACAGCAGCATTAGGAAGAACATTAACAGCTACATCTATGATGGGGTTAATGATGAAAAATGAAAATGATAAGGTCACAGTTATAATAAAAGGTGGCGGACCAATAGGAACTATATTAGTTACATCTGATTCTAAAGGAAATGTTAAAGGATATGTGACAAATCCAAATGTAGAAGTAGAAAATTATCCAAATGGAAAATTAAACGTAGCAGGAGCTGTAGGAACACAAGGTCATGTTAAGGTTATAAAAGATATAGGACTTAGAGAACCATACAATGGTTCATACCCGCTAGTTAGTGGAGAAATTGCAGAAGACTTTACGCATTACTTTGCATTGTCAGAGCAAACTCCATCAGTAGTATCGTTAGGAGTTCTTACAAGAGCAGATGAAGTTGAACATGCAGGTGGATTTATAGTTCAATTAATGCCAGATGCCGAAGAAGAAAATATAGCTAAGTTAGAACAAAATATAGTAAGACTATCTTCTATAACAAATATGTTAAAAGAAGGAAATACTCCAGAAGATATATTAAACATAGTATTAGAGGGATTAAATCCTAAAATACTAGATAGATGTGAAGTTAAGTTTGAATGTGAATGTTCAAAAGAAAAAGTTAAAAATGCTTTAGTAGCTATAGGAAAAACTGCTTTAGCTGAAATAATAGAAGAAGATAAAAAAGCAGAAATAGGGTGCCAATTCTGTAACAGAAAATATAACTATACAGAAGAAGAGCTTATAGAAGTATTAGAAAATATGTAAATACATGTAATAAATTAGAAATCAAAAAATAATAGGTTTATCTCAAAATAACGATAATAACAGTAGGAGTATTATTAATTTTGTTTTGGGGTAGACCTAATTTTATATATTACTTAATATAATAAATAAGAGAATAATTTTACCATATAATTCATAGTGTCGCAGGGGGATAGATTATGGAGAGTAAGTTAAAGCCATTTCAAAATTATTTAGATAAACATACAAATATTATATCTAGTGTGTTGAATATAGATATAGAAATAGTAGATGATAAATTAATTAGGCTTAATGGTAGTGGAATATATAAAAACAAGATAAATGAGAGCGTTATCACTGAAGGGAATATATATAGTCAAGTTCTTGAAACAGGAAGAGAATTAGTTGTATTAGATATGCAGAATAATGATATTTGTAGAGATTGTGGTAATTATGAAAACTGTTTAAATAAAGTTATTATAGCTGTGCCAATAAAATATAAAAATCAAACATTAGGGGTTATAGGAGCAATAAGTACAGATCCACAAAGAAAGAAAGATATAACTGAAAAAATAGATTCATACCTTCCATTTATAGAGAATATTTGTGATTTAATATCTATGAAAATAGATGAGTCTGAAATAAATAAAAATAATGATAAAAAAATTAAATTATTTCATGAAATAATAAATAATTTAGAAAAGGGTGTAGTTATATTAGATGTGCAAAATAAAATATCGTATGTTAATAATATAGCTCAAATTTCATTAAACTTAAGAAATAGTTCGATAGGAGAAGAATTAAATATAGTTAATTATGAAAAGTCTACTAATAATAAAGATGTAATTAATATAGATATAAATAATCATATTTACACTATGGCTGCAAAAATATTACCTGTATATCCTTATATAAAAGAATATGATAAGATTATTATTTTTGATAAAGTAATCGATGAAAAAAATGATAGTGAAAACTTTATTGATACTGGATGGGGTGTATACAAGAGTGATTCTATAATAGGAAATTCTGATGCCATGTGTAAGGTAAAGGATAGAATAAAAAAATTGGCAAGGTCTAACTCTACAGTTTTAATTACAGGTGAGAGTGGTACAGGAAAAGAACTTATAGCAAGAGCAATACATGCAGAAGGTAATAGAAGTCAAAAGCCTTTTATAGCTATAAATTGCGCAGCGATACCAGAAAATCTACTTGAGAGTGAGCTTTTTGGATATGTAAAAGGTGCATTTAGTGGAGCAAGTAACAGTGGAAAAATAGGAAAATTTGAATTAGCGAATGAAGGGGTTATATTTTTAGATGAAATAGGAGATTTATCATTTCACTTACAAGCTAAATTACTAAGAGTTCTACAAGAACGAAAATTTGCAAGGATAGGCTCTAATAAACTTATAGACTTAAATATTAAGGTTATTTCTGCAACTAATAAAGATCTTTTAAAGTTAGTCAATGAAGGAAAGTATAGAGAAGATTTGTACTATAGGTTAAATGTAATTCCAATAAATCTTCCACCTCTAAGAGAAAGAAAGGAAGATATTAATGAAATAATGGAATCCTTTATAAATAAATATTCAATAGAACTTGGAATCTTAGATGTGAAGATTGAAGAAAAAGTTATGAAAATGTTGAATAATTATAATTGGCCGGGAAATATTAGAGAATTAGAAAATGCAGTAGAGTATATGATGAATTTAGTAGGAGAAGATGGAATAATAGTTGAAGATATGCTTCCTATAGATATATTAAATTATTACAATAAAAAAAATTATACAATAACTTCATATAGAAGAGAAGGCTACATAAGTAATCAAAATAATACTTATAATATAGAAGAATTTATAAGTAATGAAAAAAAGGATATACTTTCTCTTAAGGATTTAGAATTACTATATATTAATAAGGTATTAGATAGATTTGGAAGAGATACGAAAAGTAAAAAGGAAATAGCTAAGAGACTAGGAATTGGCCTAGCCACTTTATACAGAAAGCTTTATGAAAAATAAAATAAGAAATTCTCAAAAATAATTCTCAGATTGGGAAAATTTCCTAATATGAGAATTATTTTTTTGTTTTTTAAAAACAAAAGCTTAATATTAAATCACAGAAGTAATAGCAGATGTGTAATTACAAGGAATACAATTTATTTATTCTAAAAAATCAATTTTGGCACAGTAATTGCTTTATAAAATAGTATAATTTATAAAAAATTCAAAAGGAGAAATAATATGGATCAAATAAAATGGAAATTAAATACACTGCCAAAAGCAGATGATAATGAAAAACAAAAGGGGATAGAGTTTTTAAGAGATAAAGAAATATCAAAAGTGAAAGGATTCCATGAAAGTATTCCTCAGTATGAAAGAACTCCATTAGTTAAATTAGAGAATCTAGCTAAAATGTTAGGTGTAAAAGGTGTTTACTTAAAAGATGAATCATATAGATTTGGATTAAATGCATTTAAAGTTCTTGGAGGATCTTTTGCAATGGCTAAATATATGGCTGATAAATTAGGAAAAGATATATCTGAACTTCCATATGAAAAATTAATATCTGATGAAGTAAGAAATGAATTAGGGGATATAACATTCTTTACTGCAACAGATGGTAACCATGGTAGAGGGGTAGCATGGACTGCAAATAAATTAAAGCAAAAATCTGTAGTGTATATGCCAAAGGGATCATCACTAATAAGATTAAATAATATAAAAGCTGAAGGTGCCAAAGCTAGTATAACTGAGTTAAACTATGATGATGCTGTAAGACTTGCAACTGAAGATGCAGCAAAAGTAGGAGGACTTGTAGTTCAAGATACAGCTTGGGAAGGTTATGAAGATATTCCAGCATGGATAATGCAAGGATATGGAACTATGGCCAAAGAAGCTGTGGAGCAATTATCTGAATATGGAGTAGAAAGACCTACTCATGTATTTATTCAAGCAGGTGTTGGTTCTTTAGCTGGAGCTGTTCAAGGGTATATGGCAGCTAAATTTGAAGAGTGTCCAATAACAGTAGTAGTTGAAGCAGATAAAGCTGATTGCTTCTATAAATCTGCAGAGGCAGGAGATGGAAAGCCAAGATTTGTAGGTGGAGATATGCAAACTATAATGGCTGGTCTTGCTTGTGGAGAACCAAATACAATTGGGTTTGAAATATTAAAGAATTACTCTGAAGCTTTTATATCTGCACCAGATTGGGTTTCTGCAAAAGGTATGAGGATATTAGGAAATCCATTAGTAGGAGATGAAAAAGTAATTTCGGGAGAATCTGGAGCAGTTACTACAGGTACATTAGTATCTATAATGCAAGATGAAAGTTTAGCTGAGTTAAGAAAAGCATTAAAATTAGATGAAAATTCAAAAGTATTATTAATAAGTACAGAAGGAGATACAGATCCAGATAAATATAGAAGCATAGTTTGGGATGGAGAATGTCCAAGTGTATAAGTTGATTTTTATAAAATAATTTTAGATTATAAATAAAAAATTTTAGGGGGATCCATAAATGTTAAATGAAATAAGAAAACAAGAATTAATAGAGTTATGCCAAGACTTAGTAAGAAACTCAAGCTATTCAGGTAAAGAAGAAAATGTAGTAAAGGCTATAGAAAAGAATTTTGAAAAATTAGGTTTTGATAGCTGGTTTAGAGATGAGTACGGAAATATAATAGGATGCATAAAAGGAAATAAACCAGGTAAGAAGATTTTATTTGATGGACATATAGATACAGTTCCAGTTCCAGATGAAAGTAAATGGAGCGTACCACCTTTTGAAGGATTAATAAAAGATGGAAAAATATACGGAAGAGGAACTTCTGATATGAAAGGTCAGCTAAGTGCAATGATGGCTGCTGTTTCATACTTTGCAAAAGATATAAACAAAGATTTTGAAGGAGAACTTTATGTAGCAGGTGTTGTACATGAAGAGTTATTTGAAGGAATAGCTTCTAGAAAAATTAGTGAGGCTGTAAAACCTGATTATGTTGTAATAGGAGAATCTTCAGAATTAAATTTAAAAATAGGTCAAAGAGGTAGAGGAGAAATAGTAGTAGAAACTTTCGGAAAGCCTGCTCATTCAGCTAATCCTCATAAGGGAATAAATGCAGTTTATAAAATGAGTAAGATAATAGAGAAAATACAAGAGTTAGTACCACCAACTCATCCAGTATTAGGAGAAGGTATATTAGTTTTAACAGATATAAAATCATCTCCATATCCAGGAGCATCAGTAGTACCTGATTATTGTAAAGCAACTTTTGATAGAAGGTTATTAGTTGGGGAAACAAAGGAAGATGTTATAGCACCGATACAAGAATTAATAGATGAAATGATGAAAGAAGATAAAGAATTAAGCGCAAAAGTATCTTACGCTATAGGTAAAGAAATGTGTTATACAGGAAATGTAATAGAAGGAGAGAGATTCTTCCCAGGTTGGTTATACGATGAAAATGATGAGTTTGTTCAAGCTGCATATAAAGGTTTAAAAAATGCAGGAATAAATCCAGAAATAACTCAGTACTCGTTCTGTACAAATGGTAGCCACTATGCAGGTGAAGCGGGAATAAAAACTATAGGTTTTGGACCTTCTAGAGAAAATTTAGCTCATACAATAGATGAGTATATAGAAATAGATCAATTAGCAATAGGCTCTAAAGGATATTATGAAATACTAAAATCAGTTTATAAAAAATAATTGGGAGATGGTTTTTTGAGAACTTTAATAAAACGTGGACTTATAGTTAATGGAAATAAAACTAAAGCATTCAAAGGAGATTTATTAATTGAAGATGATAGAATAACTAAAATATCATCAGAAGTAAATGAAGATGTAGATAGAATAATAGATGCAAGAGATAGAGTAGTTTGTCCAGGTTTCATCGATACTCATAGCCATTCAGATTTAGTGATTCTAGTTAATCCATATAATGAAGTTAAAATTAGACAGGGAATAACAACGGAAGTATTGGGGCAGGATGGAATTTCTATGGCCCCACTTCCAATGGATTATATATCTCCTTGGAGAAAGAATCTAGCAGGTTTAGATGGTGAGAGTGATGATATTGACTGGGAGTATGAAACTACAGATAATTATCTATCTATGATGGAGGATAATGGAGTAGGACTAAATGAAACTTACTTAGTTCCTCATGGAAATATCAGAATGGAAGCAATGGGACTTGAAGATAGACCAGCAACTAAAGAAGAAATTCAAAAAATGTGCGAAATAACAGAAAGAGAGTTAAAGGCAGGAGCAATAGGTTTATCTACAGGACTTATATATATACCATGTGCTTATTCATTGACTGAAGAAATGATAGAGATATGCAAGGTAGTAGCTAAGTATGATGGTGTATTTGTAGTACATCAAAGAAGTGAAGCAGATACTATAATAAGTTCTATGGAAGAAATAATAGAAATAGGTAAAAAATCAGGTGTAAAGGTTCACTTTTCACATTTTAAAGTATGTGGAAAAGATAACTGGAAGTATATACCTAAAGTTATTGAATTATTAGAAAAAGCAAAATCAGAAGGTATAAAGGTTTCTTTTGACCAATACCCATACGCAGCAGGAAGCACAATGCTTGGAGTTGTTTTACCTCCATGGGCTCACTCTGGTGGAACAGATAAGTTATTAGAAAGATTACAAGATGAAGAGCAAAGGCAAAAAATGAAAGATGATATAGCAAATGGAATTGAAGGTTGGGACAATTTTATACAGTTTGCAGGTATAGATCAAATTTTTGTAACTAGTGTTAAAAATGAAAAGAATAAGTTTGCAATAGGGAAAAGTTTATTAGAGTTAGGTGAAATAAGAGGAATCGATCCATTAGATGCTACATTTGATTTGTTATTAGAAGAAGAAAATGCAGTCGGAATGGTAGATTTCTATGGATTAGAAGAACATATTATAGGGTTTATGAAAAGAGAAGAACAAAATGTATGTACAGATGGACTTTTAGCAGGTAAGCCCCATCCAAGAGCATATGGTTCTTTCCCTAAGATATTAGGTAGATATGTAAGAGAATTAGGTGTATTAGAGCTTGAAGAAGCTGTTAGTAAAATGACTAAAAAGGCAGCAACTAGTTTTGGAATAAAAGATCGAGGAGAGTTAAAAGAGGGATATTATGCAGACATAGTCATATTTGATAAAGATACTGTAAGTGGATGTGACGATTTTATAAATTCTATGCAATATCCAACAGGTATAGATTATGTAATTATAAATGGAAACTGCGTAATAGAAGAAGGAAATTATAAACATATTAAAGCAGGTAAAGTTTTAAGGGGGAATAATCTATGCTATTAGTTGGAAATGGTAGATTAGTAACTCACGATAGCTTAAATCCTTTTATGGAAGATGGATGCGTAGTTATTAATAAAAATATAATAGAAGATTTAGGTACAACATCAGAAATGAAAGCTAAGTATTCTGATTATGAGTACTTAGATGCTCAAAGGAAGGTTATAATGCCAGGACTTATAAATTCACATATGCACATATATAGTTCATTTGCTAGAGGGATGGCAGTACCAGGTAAACCATCAGAAAACTTTATGGAGATATTAGAAAATCTATGGTGGACGCTTGACAAGAAACTAACATTAGAGGATACAAAGTACAGTGCTTATGCAACTTATATTGAATGTATTAAAAATGGTGTAACAACAGTATTTGATCATCATGCAAGCCCAAATGCAATAGAAGGAAGTTTATTTACTATAAATGATGTGGCTAGAGAACTTGGGATTAGGACTTGTCTTTGCTATGAAGTATCTGATAGAGATGGAAAAATTATAGCTAATCAGGGTATCGAGGAAAACGTTAGATTTATAAAATATGCGATGAAAGATAATAGCGATATGTTTAAAGGTATGTTTGGACTTCATGCAGCATTTACCCTATCAGATGAAACTTTGGATAAGTGTGCTAAGGAAATGGCAGGATTAGATACTGGCTACCATGTTCATACGGCAGAAGGCATAGATGACTTAAAATATAACCTAAAGAAATATGGAAAAAGAGTAGTTGAAAGATTACATGATTTTGATGTACTAGGGAACAAAACAATAGCAGTTCACTGTATACATGTAAATTCTGCAGAAATGAATTTACTTAAAGATACTAATACTTTTGTAGTTCACAATCCAGAATCAAATATGGGAAATGCAGTTGGATGTTCTCCAGTAATAGAATTATTAGATAGAGGGATTACTGTTGGGTTAGGTACTGATGGATATACAAGTGATATGTTTGAATCTTTAAAAGTTGCAAATATAATACACAAACATCATTTATGTGACCCTAGATTTGGATTTATGGAAAGCCAAAAGATGTTAATAGAGAATAATCAAAAAATCGCTAAAGCTTACTTTAAAAATGATTTAGGGATAATAAGAAAAGGTGCATATGCAGATATAATAATTGCTGATTATATACCTCATACTCCGATGAATGAAAATACATTAGGTGGACATATGATATTTGGTTTAAGTGGAAGATGTGTAGATACAACCATTATTAATGGGAAAGTTGTCATGAAGGATAAGGTATTAGTAAATATTGATGAAAGTGAAATACTTTCAAAATCAAGAGAAGTATCTAAAGAATTATGGAATAGAATTTAACTGTTGATTGGAGATAAGTGAAATGAGTGAGGGCCAAGTTAGAAATGTTAGTAAGGCAAGTGACTCAGAGAATATTTTAACTAGTTCGAAGGCATTTATTTATGGGGTACAACATGTATTTGGTATGTGTGCAGGGATATTAGCAGTACCCATAATGATAGGAAATGAAGCTAAGGTTACAAGTACTGAGATGATGATACTTATAAGTGCGACACTTTTTGTATCTGGAATAGCAACATTAATTCAAAGTATTGGATTTAAAGAATTTATAGGAGTAAGAATGCCTCTTATGCTAGGGGCAAGCGCAAATCCTACTTCTACTATGCTTGTTATAGTTGCATCTACTTCAATTGGAGAAGGTAAAGCACTTAGTATAATATTTACCTCAACGATAATTGCAGGTTTATTCTGTTTTTTTATCGCACCGTTTTTTAGCAAGCTACTAAGATTTTTCCCTAAAATAGTTACAGGAACAATAATTACTTTAATGGGAATATATTTAATTCCTATAGCAGTTAGATGGTGTGCAGGAGGTGTTACGACTGCTCCTGATTATAGAAGTATGGAAAATATAATTCTTTCATTTATTGTTTTACTAATAATAGTAGCTCTAAATAAATGGGGTGGGAAAACATTAGGTAGTATGGCAATACTTATTGGGATAATACTTGGAACTATTATATCAATAATTATTGGTAAATTTGATTTTACAATGGTCAATTCAGCAGGGATATTATCTATTCCAAAGCCATTCTTCTTTGGAGCACCTGTTTTTGATATACCGGCGATTGTATCTATGATAGTTGTAATGTTCATTATGATGATTGCTTCAACTGGAAACACTGTTGCAATTCACGATATATTTGGAGAAGATGTCACTGAAAAGAAGGTTACAAAAGCATTAAGAGCAGATGGATTATCTTGTATGATAGCAGGAATATTTAATACATTCCCTCAAGCACCTTGCGCTCAGAACTTAGGTATAGCAAGTATGATAGGTATAAAGGGAACAAAAATAACTATAATGGCAGGGATAATATTGCTTGTTCTAGGTATTATACCAAAATTTGCAGCTATAATAGCATCAATACCGTACCCAGTTTTAGGTGGGGCAGGTCTCGTAATGTTTGGGATGATAATATCAGCAGGGATTAATAGTATAAAACAAGTAGAATTTAATGGAACTAAAAATGGTTTTATATTTTGTGTAAGTATAGCAGTAGCTATGATTCCTATAGCAGTTCCAGATTTTTATGTGAATTTTCCACAAGGAGTTATTCAAACAATTTTAAGTAGTGGGATAACAAGCGGTAGTATATGTGCAATAGTATTAAATCTGATTTTTAACTATAAAGATGTGAAATAAGATAAAGCATTAAATAAATAATTTAGGGGGATGCAAAAATGGCAAATTTAAAAGTTAATATATATGGAATGGAATTCAGTAACCCGGTAATGACAGCAGCAGGACCAGGAGCAAAAGATGGAGATTTATGTATAGAAGCAGTAAAAGGTGGAGCTGGAGGATTATGTACAAAAACTATATCTGTACTTCCTGCAGATGTACCTAGACCATGTATGGGACTTACAAATAGTGGATTTTTAAATACTGAATTATGGTCAGAATTACCAAAGGAGCAATGGATAAAAGAAGAATATCAAAAAGCTAAAAGTGCTGGAGTTCCAGTAATAGTAAGTATGGGTTACACAGCAGATGATATAGAAAAGGTTGCACCACTTGTAAAGCCTTATGCTGATGCAGTTGAATTATCAACTCACTATGTTGGAACAGATGTAGCTCCAATAGTAAATGCTTTAAAAGCTGCCAAATCTGCTTTAGATTGTCCAGTATTTATGAAAATGAGTCCACATACAGATATTCAAACAATAGCTAAGGCTGTCGAAGAAGCAGGTGCAGATGGTCTTGTAATGATAAACTCATTTGGACCATGCATGGCTATAGATGTAAATACAGGATACCCAATAATGGGAAGTAAAACAGGATACGGATGGTTATCAGGAGCTCCAATAAGACCATTAGCAATAAGATGTATATATGAAGCTTCTCAAGTTGTAAATATTCCAATAATAGGAGTTGGAGGTGTTACTTGTGGAAGAGATGTTGCAGAAATGATGATGGCAGGAGCAAGCGCAGTTCAAGTCTGTACAGAAGCAATACTTAGAGGTCCAGGAGTATACGGAAAAATAGCTAAGGAATTAAATGAGTTTTTAGACGAACATGGATATTCAGATGTAAATGAGATAAAAGGATTAGCTCATAAGAAAGTTAATGACAGGGAATTTAGAACTCACACTGTAGTGCCAGAAGTAGACCAAGATAAGTGTATAAAATGTAAGAAGTGCAAGGCAAGTTGTGTTTATGAGGCTATAGAGGTCGGTGAAACTTTAGAAATAGATAAAGATAAGTGTTTTGGGTGTGGATTATGCGTAACAAGATGTCCAAAAGGCGCATTAACAATAAGCTATAAATAAGGTGGAGATTATATGAGTCTAATATTAAAGGGTGGAAAAATAGTAAGTGATAAGATAACTTATTTTTCAGATATAAAAGTAGATGGTGGAAAAATTGTTGAAATAGGAGGGAATATAGAATCTAAGGATTGTGAGATTGTTGATGTAAGTGGATCTTACATAATTCCTGGAGGAATAGATACTCATACCCATTTTGATTTAGATACAGGAACAACTATAACAGCAGATGATTTTATATCAGGTACAAAAGCGGCTATAGCAGGAGGAACAACTACTATATTAGACTTTGCAACTCAAAGTAAAGGTAAGTCATTAAATGCAGGTTTAGAAGAGTGGCATCATAAGGCACGTAATAAAGCTTACTGTGATTATGGATTCCATATGGCAATCACAGACTGGAGTGATTCAGTCTGTGATGAGATGGACGAGATGATAAAACAAGGAGTGTCTTCATTTAAGTTATATATGGCTTATAAAGGTACACTTCAAGTTGATGATAGCATTATTTACAAGGCTCTAGAAAAATCAAAAAATATAGGAGCAATAATAGGGTTTCATTGTGAAAATGGAGATCTTGTTTGTGAACTTGTGGATAAGAATTTAAAAGAAAATCATATATCTCCACAGTATCATGCAACTTCAAGACCCCCAATGCTAGAAGCAGAAGCAACATCAAGACTTATGAAAATAGCAGAGCTTACAAAATCAAAAGTTTGTGTAGTCCATTTAAGTTGTAAAGAGTCATTAGACGAAGTCCTTAAGGCTAAAGAAAGAGGAGTAGATGTAGTAGTTGAAACTTGTCCACAATATTTACTTTTAAATGAAGATAAATATATGTTAGGAGGATTCGAAGGAGCTAAATATGTGATGTCACCTCCACTTAGAAATGTAAAAAACAATGATATATTGTGGAAAGCTTTAGCACAAAACCAAATAGATACAATAGGAACAGATCACTGTTCATTTAATTATAAAAAACAAAAAGAGCTTGGAATAGATGATTTTAGCAAAATACCAAATGGAGCACCTGGGGTAGAACACAGAGTAGGACTTTTATATACATACGGAGTATCCACAAATAAAATTTCTATTAACAGAATGGTAGAACTTTTATCTACTAATCCAGCTAAAATATATGGACTTTATCCACAAAAAGGAACTATAGAGGTCGGAAGTGATGCAGATTTAGTAGTGTTAAATCCTAATAAAACTAAGGTAATAAAGGCAGAGAATCAAGTTCAAAATGTAGATTATACACCTTATGAAAATTATAGACTAAATTGTGAAATAGAAAGAGTTTATTTAAGAGGAAAAGAAGTTAGCAGAAATGGAAAGATTATTGATAATTTTCCAACAGGAAAATATTTGAAGAGGTCATCTAATTAAGGGGGATAACTTATATGTTTGAATTTATATTGAATAATGAGAAAGTTATTGCTGCAGAAAACAAGAAGCTCTTACAATTTCTTAGAGAAGATATGAATATAACATCTGTAAAGAATGGATGCTCAGAAGGTGCATGTGGAACTTGTATGGTTATTGTCGATGGGCAAGCTAAAAAAGCTTGCGTTCTTACAACTCAAAAACTAGTTGGAAAGAATGTAATAACTATAGAAGGTATGAGCGAAAGAGAGAGAGATGTATATGCCTATGCCTTTTCTAGTCAGGGGGCAGTACAGTGTGGTTTCTGTATACCAGGTATGGTAATAAGTGCAAAAGCTTTATTAGATATTAATAATAATCCAACAGAAAGCGAAATAAAGAAAGCTCTAAAGGGTAACATATGCAGATGTACAGGATATGTAAAAATTATTAAAGCTATAGAACTAGCAGCTAAAATATTTAGAGAAGATATAGATGTACCTAAAGTTGCTTGTAAGGGATTGATAGGAGAAAATCTTCCAAGAATAGATGCAATAGCTAAAGCACTTGGAATGGCCGAATATGTAGATGATATAAGAATAGATGGAATGATTTATGGTTCAGCAGTAAGAACAAAGTATCCTAGAGCTCTTGTAAAAAAAATAGATATAGAAGATGCTAAGGCATATCCTGGTGTAGTAGCAGTACTGACAGCTAAAGACATACCAGGAACTATAAAGGTTGGTCATTTAAAAAAGGACTGGGATACTTTGATACCAGAAGGAGAAATAACTAGATATCTAGGAGACGCAATAGTATTAGTTGCAGCTGAAACTAAGGAGGCCCTTGAAGAAGCTAAAAAACTTGTAAAAATAGATTATGAAGAATTAACTCCTATTACGTGTCCAGAAGAAGCATTAAAGGAAGATGCTCCTAAAATACATGAAACAGGAAATGTTTTAGTAAATGAGCATCTAGTTAGGGGTAATGCAGATGAAAAGATAAAGAATTCTAAGTATGTTGTTACTAGGAAATATTCTACACCATTTACAGAGCATGCTTTTTTAGAGCCAGAATGCGCAGTAGCAGGCCCACATGGTGAGGATGGAATAATAATATACTCATCTGATCAAGGAGTATTTGCAACTCAACACGAATGTGCAGATATGTTAGGACTACCTCATGAAAAAGTAAGAGTAATAAATAAAATGGTAGGTGGAGGATTTGGTGGAAAAGAAGATATGAGTGTTCAACATCATGCAGCTCTTTTGGCCTATCATACAAAGAAATTTGTAAAAGTACTTCTTACAAGAAAAGAAAGTATAATAATACATCCTAAAAGACATGCAGTGGAGCTAGAGTTAACTACGGCCTGTGATGAAGATGGATATTTAACAGGTATGAAAGCTAAAATTATTTCTGATACAGGAGCCTATGCATCTCTTGGAGGACCAGTACTTCAGAGATTATGTACTCATGCAGCTGGTCCATATAATTATCAAGATATAGATATTGATGGGACTGCAGTTTATACTAATAACCCTCCAGGAGGAGCATTTAGAGGATTTGGAGTTACTCAAAGTTGTTTTGCAACAGAATGTAATATAAATCTTTTAGCTGAAATGGTAGGAATATCTCCTTGGGAGATTAGATATAAAAATGTAGTAAGACCAGGTCAAGTTTTACCAAATGGCCAAATTGCAGATGAAGGGACTGCTATAGTAGAAACTTTAGAAGCAGTTAAAGAAGAATATGAAAAACATCCTTATGCAGGAATAGCATGTGCTATGAAGAATAGTGGTGTTGGGGTTGGAATACCAGATGTAGGTAGATGTAAGCTAGTAGTGATAGATGGAAAAATTCATATAAGAACTAGTGCATCTTGTATAGGTCAAGGTATGGGTACTGTTGCAACTCAAATGGTATGTGAGACAGCAAAAGTTAGTCCGGAGATTATAGTACATGATGCTCCAGATACACTTTTAACACCTGATTCAGGGAATACTACAGCATCAAGACAAACAGTGTTCACAGGAGAGGCTACAAAGGTAGCTTCTAAAAAATTAAAAGAAGCACTAGATTCGGGTAAAACTTTATTAGATTTAGAAGGTGAAGAGTTCTATGGAGAGTATGCTAGTATAACTGATAAAATGGGTTCTGATAAAAAGAATCCAATAAGTCACGTAGCTTATGGTTATGCAACTCATGTGGCTATATTAAATGAAGAAGGTAAATTGGAAAAACTTATAGCTGCTCATGATGTAGGTAGAGCTGTAAATCCAATTAGCTTAGAAGGTCAAATTGAAGGCGGAGTTGTAATGTCTATAGGTTATGCATTAACTGAGGACTATCCATTGGAAAACTGTGTTCCTAAAGCTAAATATGGAACATTAGGATTATTTAAATCTACAGATATACCAGAAGTAAAAGCTATAGTTGTAGAAAAGAATAAATCTGAGTTAGCTTATGGAGCTAAAGGGGTGGGAGAAATAACATCAATACCAACAGCGCCAGCTATACAAAATGCATATTATGTATATGATAAGGAGTTTAGAACTAAACTTCCATTGATAAATACACCATATAGTAAGAAAAAATAGATTAGGGGGGAATAATATGAGTAAAATAGTAATTGATACAAAAAATGCACCAGGGGCAATAGGACCATATTCACAAGGAATGATAGTCGGTAATTTAGTATATACTTCTGGTCAGCTTCCAATAGATATGGCAACAGGAGAATTAGTTCAAGACGTTAAATTAGCTACAAAAGCTTCATTAGATAATGTTAAAGCTATATTAGAAGAAGCTGGGACATCAATGGATAAGATATTTAAGACTACTGTATTTGTAAAGGATTTAAATGACTTTAATGCAGTAAATGAAGTTTATGCAACTTACTTTAAGTCAAATCCACCAGCTAGATCTTGTGTTCAAGTTGCGAAATTACCAAAAGATGCAGTAGTAGAAATAGAAGCAATAGCAGTTTTAGAAAAGTAATCAACTAAATTCCATAATCTTTTAGAACCCATAATTTTTAAAATCCTATACTATAGTATAAATTAAATGTTAATATATACTATAGTATAGGGTTTATTATTTATGAAATAAAATTAAATGTTTATAGGGGGTTCAATATGAATTTTAATAATGGAATAGAACTAACACAATCTCAGAAGTTAATAATGACGTCACAACTAAGACAATCCCTAAAAATATTAAATATGAATAAGGTAGAGTTAGAGAGTGAAATTGTAAAAGAAGTTGAGAGTAACCCTTTATTAGAAGCTGAGAAAAGTAGTGAAATAAATTGGGAGCAGTATATAAACGACATGGAGAATACAAGAAAACACAATAGTTATGAAAACGTATTCAATAATGAGAATGAAGTTGATTTAGAAAATCTTATTAAAAGTGATTCTAATATATATGATGATTTAAAATTTCAAGTAAGTTTATATAAACTAGATAATTCAGAAAGAATGATATGTGATTATATAATAGATAGCCTAGACGAAGATGGTTATTTGAAAGTTAGTGATTATGAAATAATGGAGTCCTTAAATATAGATGAAGATATATTTGAGAAATGTCTTATTAAAGTTCAGAATTTAGAACCAAGTGGTGTGGCTGCAAGAAGCCTAGAGGAATGTTTAATAATACAAATTAATAATTTTGGAATAGTTGATGAAATATTAGAAAGTATAATAAGGCATGACTTAAAATTAATCGCAAGTAATAAATATAAAGATATCTGTAAAAAGTACAAAATAACTTTACAAGAATGTAAAAGATTTTCTGATTTAATAAAGGATTTAAATCCAAAACCATGTGAAGGTTATTTTAGCTCTAATAAGGAATCTATTTATGTACAACCAGATGTAATAGTAGAAAAAATAGAAAATGAGTTTATTGCATATCTTAATGAAAAAGATTCCTATAAGCTAAAAATAAATAATTTTTATAAAGAAGTTCTAAAAAATTCTCAGGCAGATAAAGACGCTAAGGATTTTATAAAAGAAAGGCTAAATTCTGCATTAAGCTTAATGAAAAATATAGATAGTAGAAAGAGTACGATTTTAAGAATTGCTGAATCTATAGTCAAAAATCAAGAAGAGTTTTTGAATAGGGGAATTAAGTACATAAAACCAATGACTATGAAAGATTTAGCAGAAGAATTAAATTGTCATGAGTCAACAATTAGTAGAGGTGTAAATGGCAAATATATGCTAACACCATTTGGAACGTATGAATTTAAATATTTCTTCAATAGTTCTATAGAAACTGATAATAATGAGGTTATATCTAGCGTCAGCATAAAAAACATGATAAGGGATAAAATAAAGGCAGAAAAAAAGGATAAGCCTCTTAGTGACGATAAAATTGCTAAATTACTAAAAGAGCAAGGTATAAATGTAGCTCGAAGAACTGTAGCAAAATACAGGGAAGAACTTGGCATACTGTCTTCGAGTAAAAGGAAAAAATGTTGAATTGGAAAAATATAAAAAAATATCCTAAAAACTATTGAAATATATAAAGATATGATTTAAAATTAAATTATCTTGTGGGACTTAAATTGAGTGTAGGGACAATTAACGTCCCGGGTAAAATTATAACAAGGAGTTATAACATGAAAGACCTAATTAAATTTCAGAAAAAATTGATTCCCCAAGTTGTTGAGCTTATGGAAAGAAGATATTCGATTTTAAGACAAATATCTTTAAGCGAGCCAGTAGGAAGGAGAACCTTATCAAACATATTAGATATAAGTGAAAGAATTATAAGATCAGAAACTGAGTTTTTAAAAGAACAAGGTCTTATAAATGTTGCAGGTTCAGGTATGACAATAAGTCTAGAAGGAGAAGAACTACTAGATGACCTTAAGGATACTATGAATTATGTAACGGGACTTTCAAAACTACAAGATAAGGTAAAAGAAAAACTAGGTGTAAAGAAAGTATTACTAGTGCCTGGAAGTTTTGATAAAAATGAAAGTATTTTATATGATATAGCAAAATGTGGGGCAGATTATTTTCTTCAAGTTCTAAAACCAGAAGATGTAGTTTCTATAACTGGAGGAAGTACAATGCTTGAGTTTTCAAAAGCTCTTAAAGCAGATAAAAAATACAATAATGTTACTGTAGTACCAGCTAGAGGTAGTATGGGTAAAATTGTAGAGACTCAAACAAGCAATATAGTTTCTATTATAAGTAAGAAACTTAGCTCACATTATAAATTACTTAATATACCAGATGAATTAAGTGAAGAAGCAAAAAATAGTTTAATCCAAGAACCAGAAATTAAAAGTACATTAGAACATATCGAGAAAACTGATATATTAGTATTTGGGATTGGAAGAGCTGATGAGATGGCAAAAAGAAGAAAGCTATCTGATAATAAAGTTAAAGAAATAATATCAAAGGGAGCAGTGTGTGAAGCATTTGGATATTATTTCAACAAAGATGGAGAAATAGTATATAAGTTAAATACAGTAGGTATAGACTTAAACACTGTTAATAATGTTAGGGAAACAATTGCCGTATTTGGAGGCACAACAAAAGTAGAAGCTTGCATAGCAATTTCAAAGGTAGATAAGAATATAGTTCTTGTTACTGATGAGGAAAGTGCTTGTAAAATTCTAGAATCAATTTAGTTAACCACTAGCTAGGCTAGTAAAAATATATTATAAATATACATACACTTAGGAGGTAGCACGATGGTTAAAGTAGCTATAAATGGATTTGGGAGAATAGGAAGACTTGCATTAAGAAAATTAATGGAACAAACTGACAAGTTTGAAGTTGTTGCAATAAACGACTTAACAGATGCTAAAACTTTAGCACATTTATTTAAATATGATACTGCTCAAGGTAGATTCAACGGTGAAATAGAAGTTAAAGACGGAGCTTTCGTAGTTAACGGACAAGAAATAAAAGTAACTGCTGAAAGAAATCCTGCAGACTTACCATGGAAAGAATTAAATGTTGATATAGTATTAGAGTGTACTGGATTCTTTACTTCTCAAGAAAAGGCTGGACTTCACTTAGAAGCTGGAGCTAAGAAAGTTGTTATATCTGCGCCAGCAACAGGGGATGTAAAAACTGTAGTTTACAACGTAAACAACGATGTATTAGATGGAACTGAAACTGTAATATCAGGTGCTTCTTGTACTACTAACTGTTTAGCACCAATGGCTAAAACATTAAACGATGCTTTCGGATTACAAAAAGGATTCATGACTACTATACATGCATACACAAATGACCAAAATACTTTAGATGGTCCTCATGCAAAAGGTGACTTAAGAAGAGCTAGAGCTGCTGCTTCTAACATAGTACCAAACACTACAGGAGCTGCAAAAGCTATAGGTTTAGTTATACCTGAATTAAAAGGTAAATTAGACGGAGCTGCTCAAAGAGTTCCAGTTGTAACTGGTTCAATAACTGAGTTAGTTTGTACTTTAGATAAGAACGTAACTGTAGAAGAAATAAACGCTGCTATGAAAGCTGCTTCAAATGAATCATTCGGATACACTGAAGAGCCATTAGTTTCTTCTGATATAATAGGAATAAGCTACGGATCATTATTCGATGCAACTCAAACAAAAGTTATGGAAGTAAACGGAGAACAATTAGTTAAAGTTGTTTCTTGGTATGACAATGAAATGTCTTACACTTCTCAATTAATAAGAACTTTAGGATACTTCGCTAATTTAGCTAAGTAGTTTTAGACTAGTCCGGGTTTGTAGTTTTATACTACGGGCTCCGGACTTTTTTAAGCAATTGGAAAAAGTCATTGAGTCTATAAAAAAATTCGTGTACATAGCAACTCAATAAAAATGAATTTTTACCTAAGAAGTATGAATTAATTATATAGAATATACATAGGGAAGATATATTATAAAATCTCGGTTTTGAAAGGAGAATTCAACATGTCAATGCTTAACAAAAAAAGTATAGAAGATATAAATGTGAACGGAAAAAGAGTATTAGTAAGATGTGACTTCAACGTACCTTTAAAGGATGGAGTTATAACTGATGAAAATAGATTAAATGGTGCATTACCAACTATAAAGTACCTAATAGAACAAGGAGCTAAAGTTATATTATGCTCTCACTTAGGTAAGCCAAAAGGGGAAGCTAAGCCAGAATTATCTTTAGCACCAGTTGCAAAAAGATTATCTGAAATGCTAGGTCAAGAAGTAGTATTTGCTGCTGACGAAAACGTAGTAGGAGAAAATGCAAAGGCTGCTGTAGCTAAAATGCAAAATGGTGATGTAGTATTATTAGAAAATACTAGATATAGAAAAGAAGAAACTAAAAATGAAGAAAACTACTCTAAAGAATTAGCTTCTTTAGCAGAAATATTTGTAAATGATGCATTCGGTACTGCTCATAGAGCTCACTGTTCAACAGTAGGTGCGGGAGAATTCTTACAAGAAAGAGCTTGTGGATACTTAATTCAAAAAGAATTAAAGTTCTTAGGAGAAGCTGTAGCTAATCCTGTAAGACCTTTCACTGCTATACTAGGTGGGGCAAAAGTTTCTGATAAGATAGCTGTTATAAATCAATTATTAGATAAAGTTGATAACTTAATAATAGGTGGAGGAATGGCTTATACATTCTTAAAAGCTCAAGGATATGAAATAGGAACTTCTTTAGTAGAAGAAGATAAAGTAGAATATGCTAAAGAAATGATGGAAAAAGCAGCTGCTAAAGGTGTTAAATTATTATTACCAATAGACAACGCTGTTGCTGATAAATTTGCTGATGTTACTCCAGTTATAACTGAAGAGGCTAACATACCAGCAGGACATATGGGATTAGATATAGGACCAAAAACTATAGAAGAATATGTAAATACAGTAAATGCTTCTAAGACAATAGTATGGAATGGACCAATGGGAGTTTTCGAATTTGCTAACTTTGCAGAAGGTACACTAGCAGTAGCTAAAGCTATGGCTGCGTTAACTGATGCAACTACAGTAATAGGTGGAGGAGATTCTGCTGCTGCTGTTAATCAATTAGGATTCGGAGATAAAATGACTCACGTTTCTACTGGTGGAGGAGCATCATTAGAATTCTTAGAAGGAAAAGAATTACCAGGTATAGTAGCTTTAGATAATAAATAATAAATTGCAATTACCAATAGAGTATTTATTATACTCGATTTTGACACTATAGATATGTTACCACAGAAGTTTTATTTTAATAAAACTACCTTAAATTTTGTTATAATTAAGCTTAGGAAAATTTATCCTAAGGTAAATTTTCCTAATGACTTGATTAAAGTGTGGAGGAATTGAAAATGAGAAAACCTATAATAGCTGGAAACTGGAAAATGAATAAGACTATAGCAGAAGCTTTAGCTTTTGTTGAAAATGTTAAAGAAAGAGTAAACAATGAAAATGTAGATGTAGTAATATGTGCACCGTTCATAGCTTTAAAAGATTTAAAAGAGGCAACAAAAGGAACAGACATAAAAATTGGAGCTCAAAATATGCATTTTGAAGAAAGTGGAGCTTTTACAGGTGAAGTTGCACCTGAAATGTTAAAAGAAATAGGAATTGACTACGTGGTTATAGGACACTCTGAGAGAAGAGAATATTTCAATGAAACAAATGAAACAGTAAACAAAAAGGTAGTAAAAGCTTTAGAACATGGCATACATCCAATACTTTGCTGTGGAGAAACTCTAGAACAAAGAGAAGCTGGAGAGACTAAAGCTCATTGTAAAATACAAATTGAAGAGGGATTAAAAAATGTAGCTAAAGAAGATATATCTAAGGTTGTCATAGCTTATGAACCAATATGGGCTATAGGAACTGGAAAAACTGCAACTGCTGAAGATGCTAATGATGTTATATCTTACATAAGAGAAGTAGTAGCAGGATTATATGGAGAGTTAGCTCAAGATGTTAGAATACAATATGGTGGAAGTGTTAAGCCATCAAATGTTGCTGAAATAATGGCACAAAGTGATATAGATGGAGCTTTAGTTGGTGGAGCTAGTTTAGCTGCTGACGACTATGTAAAGCTTGTAAATTTCTAAGGAGTGAAATAATATGAAAAAACCAGTTGCTTTAATCATAATGGATGGTTATGGATATACTAGTGAAACTAAAGGGAATGCTGTAGCTGCGGCTAACACTCCTAACTTAGATAGAATATCTAAAGAATATCCAAGCACATTAATAAATGCGAGTGGTCTAGATGTTGGATTACCAAATGGACAAATGGGTAACTCAGAAGTTGGACACACAAACATAGGTGCAGGACGAATAGTATATCAAGACTTAACTAGAATAACAAAAGCAATAGAAGATGGTGAATTCTTCAATAATGAAGTATTATGCCAAGCTATGGAAAATGCTAAAGATAAAGCACTTCACATAATGGGATTATTATCTGATGGTGGAGTACATTCACATATAGACCACCTAAAAGCTTTAGTAAAAATGGCTAAAGAAAAAGGTGTAGAAAAAGTATATGTTCATGCATTTACAGACGGTAGAGATACTGATCCACAAAGTGCAATTACATATGTAAAAGAAGCTGAAGAAGTTATGGCTGAAGTAGGTGTAGGGGAATTTGCTTCTGTAAGTGGTAGATACTACGCAATGGACAGAGATAAGAGATGGGAAAGAGTTCAACTTGCATATGATGCAATGGTAGAAGGAAAAGGTGAAACTGCTACTTCTGCTACTGAAGCTATTCAAAATTCTTATGATGAAGGTAAAAATGATGAATTCGTTTTACCAACAGTTATAGTTAAGGATAAAAATCCTGTTGGAACTATAAAAGAAGGAGATTCTGTAGTATTCTTCAACTTTAGACCAGACAGAGCTAGACAAATAACTAGAGCACTAGTTTGTGATGAATTTGTAGGATTTGAAAGACCTTGCATGAAGACTTTCTTTGTATGCTTAACTGAATATGATATAACTATCAAAAATGTTCATATAGCATTTGGACCTCAATCATTAAGCAATACTTTAGGTGAGTACCTAGCTAAGAATGGAAAAGTTCAATTAAGAGCTGCCGAAACAGAAAAGTATGCTCACGTTACTTTCTTCTTCAATGGTGGAGTTGAAGAACCAAACCAAGGTGAAGAAAGATTATTAATACCATCTCCAAAGGTTGCAACTTATGACTTACAACCAGAAATGTCTGCTGGTGAGTTATTAGAAAAGGTTGTAGCTAAAATAGATGAAGATAAATTTGACTTTATAGTTGTTAACTTTGCAAATCCTGATATGGTTGGGCATACAGGAAATGTAGAAGCTGCTATAAAAGCAGTAGAAACAGTTGATAGCTGTGTAGGCAAATTAGTCGATAAAATAATAGAAAAAGGTGGAAGCGCAATTATAACAGCTGACCACGGAAATGCAGAATTAATGGAAGATGTTGAGTCTGGAAAAACAATAACAGCTCATTCTACTAATCCAGTACCATTTATAGTTGCAGGTGAAGAATTTAAAACATCTACATTACTAGAAGGTGGAAGATTATCTGATATAGCACCAACTGTATTAGATATGATGCATTTAGAACAACCAGAAGAAATGACTGGTCATTCATTAATAAAAAATAATTATTTAAATTAAATAGTTATTAATATATAAATAAATAAGGTTTACAAAATATACAATATATTATATAAATCACCCAAATACAAAACTAGAAATAAAATTTATCCATCAAATAATATATATTCTAAAATGTAAAAAGGGGAAAGGGTATTATATTGTATAAGAGGTTAACTATTATATTATAAAATCTGAAGGGAGATATAAATATGTCAGTTATAGAATCAGTATACGCAAGAGAAGTATTAGACTCAAGAGGTAACCCAACTGTAGAAGTTGAGGTAGCATTAGAAAGTGGAGCAATAGGTAGAGCTATAGTTCCATCTGGAGCATCTACAGGAGCTTTTGAAGCTGTTGAATTAAGAGATGGTGACAAAGGAAGATACTTAGGAAAAGGTGTAGAAAAGGCTGTTGCTAACGTTAATGAAATAATAGCTCCAGAATTAGAAGGAATGGAATCTACAGATCAACCTGCAATAGATGCAGTTATGATAGAATTAGATGGAACTCACAATAAAGGTAAATTAGGGGCTAATGCTATATTAGGTGTATCTATGGCTGTTGCTAGAGCATCTGCTGAAGAATTAGGATTACCTTTATTCCAATACATAGGTGGAGTAAATGCTAAGCAATTACCAGTACCAATGATGAACATATTAAACGGTGGAGAGCATGCTGATAACAACGTTGACGTTCAAGAATTCATGATATTACCAGTTGGAGCTAAGAGCTTCAGAGAAGGTTTAAGAATGGGTGCAGAAGTATTCCATTCATTAAAGAAAGTTCTTGGAGAAAAAGGACTTGCTTGTGGTGTAGGTGACGAAGGTGGATTCGCTCCAAACTTAGGATCAAACAGAGAAGCTTTAGAATTAATAGTTGAAGCTATAGAAAAAGCTGGATACAAGCCAGGAGACGATATAAGATTAGGTCTTGACGTTGCTGCTACAGAAATGTACAACAAAGAAACTAAAAAATATGTTTTAGCTGGAGAAGGAAAAGAATTAACTGCAGCTGAAATGGTTGATTTATATGAAGATTGGGCTAACAACTTCCCAATAGTAACTATAGAAGATGGTTTAGATGAAGAAGATTGGGATGGATGGAAAGTATTAACTGAAAGACTAGGAAATAAAATACAATTAGTTGGGGATGATTTATTCGTAACTAATACAGAAAGATTAGAAAGAGGAATAGAAGCCGGTGTTGCTAACTCTATATTAGTTAAAGTTAACCAAATAGGTACAATAACTGAGACTTTAGATGCTATAGAAATGGCTAAAAGAGCTGGATACACTGCAGTTATATCTCACAGATCTGGAGAAACAGAAGATACTACTATAGCTGACTTAGCTGTAGCTGTAAACGCTGGACAAATAAAAACTGGTGCTCCATCAAGAACTGACAGAGTAGCTAAATACAACCAATTATTAAGAATAGAAGAAATGGTTGGAGAACAAGCTAGATACTGTGGATTAAACTCATTCTATAACTTAAAGAAGTAATTTTATAAAAGAATTACTTTAATATAAAAAAAATATTCAGTCCGTTGAGCTAAAAAATGCTCAATGGACTGTTTTTTTATTAGTAATTATTATTTAAAGGAGTGAAAAAAGTAGTAGTTTATACAAATGAATTACTACTTTTTTATGTTGGATAAATGAAATATAATGAAAGTGTAATATACTAAACCTCAGGATAAATTCTTGGTGTAAAAATAGGGGAGACATTTTTATGATTAGATTTGAGATAAGTACTAGAGATAGGCTGGGCATAACTACTGAAATACTATGCAAGATTTATAATAGAGATATAGATTTAGTATCTATGGAGGTTTTTACAGAGAAGGTTTGTATTAAGATTAATGATATAGATTATGCCACTAAAAAAAATCTTAGAGAAGAAATAAGTAGTATTGATGATGTTATCTTTATAAAAGAAATAGAGCTTTTAAGTCATGAAAAGAATGAGCAGAAGTTATTAGCTGTAATTGATTCTGTAGATGAAGGAATAATCTCCATTGATAAAAATTTTGAAATTAATATATTTAATAATTATTGTGAAGAGCTGTTTAATTACAAAAAAGAAGAGGTTATAGGTAGAGATATAAGAGATATTATTGGTGAAGATGATATCATTGTAGGCTTAATTAAATATGGGCATGAGTATGATAATATTAAGTCTAGCATAAAACATAATGATATAAAAAGTAGCTATATAACTACCGGTAGAAGAATAACTAATGATAATGATGAAACGATTGGGGCTGTAGTTTCAATAAAAGATGTAAATAAAGCTAGAGAGCTTGTTAATATAATTAATAAAAATAATGATGGACCTTTCAAAAATATAATAGGAAATAGTAAAAGTATTGAAAAGGTAAAACATATGACATTAGCTATATCAAAAAGTAACTCAACTGTTCTACTAAGAGGAGATAGTGGTACTGGTAAGGAACTATTTGCAAATGCTATACATGATTTAAGTGATAGAAGAGATAAACGTTTCGTTGCTATTAACTGTGCAGCCTTACCTGATAGCTTACTAGAAAGTGAATTATTTGGATATGAGAAGGGAAGTTTTACAGGTGCTATGCAAAGTGGAAAGGAAGGGCTTTTTAAAGAAGCAAATGAAGGAACTATTTTTTTAGATGAAATAGGAGAGTTATCGATGCTTCTGCAAGCGAAACTTCTAAGGGTACTACAAGAAGGAAAGATAAGAAAGATTGGTAGTAGTAAAGAAGAGGAAGTTGATGTAAGAGTTATTGCAGCAACTCATAAAAATCTTGAAAAGATGATAAAAGATGGAGAGTTTAGAGAAGATTTATATTATAGACTAAATGTTATTCCAATAAAAATTCCGAGTTTGAAAGAGCGATTAGATGATATACCTGTATTAGTTCATTTTTTTATAAATAAACTTAACAAGAAGCTTAGAACTAATATAAAAGGATTTAAAAAAGGTTTCTTAGATAAATTAATGAATTATGATTGGCCTGGGAATGTAAGAGAGTTACAAAATGTAGTAGAAAGAGCTATGAATTTATGTAGTGGTGATGTATTAACTAGCCAGGATATTATGATTGATTGTATATATAGGAATGAAGATATTATAGATAATTTTATTGAAGAAGAGCAGAAATTTAAATCTTTAAAAGAAGAGATGGAGAAATATGAGAAAGAGATAATTATGAGAGTATATAATGGTAATAAAAGTTATAGAGAAAGTGCTAAAATACTTGGAATTTCACATACTGCAGTAATGAATAAAATTAAAAAATATAATATAAAAGAATAGTGTAAAGAATTATTTACAAATGCAAAGAAATGTTTACGAAGTTTGTGGATTATGTAAAGAATTATTTACAACATATGAAATTTATTTGAATTAACCTTAAAATATCTCGGGAAATCGTTTTTAATGAAAGGTGGTTATTTCAATATATTTATAAATAAAAAAATAAAAAATGATTTTTTTTACTTTAATCAAAAAGTTGGCATGGGAGTTGCTCTTAAAATATAGCGTAAATAAAAATAATTATAAATTATATTAAGATAAATTATAGGGGGAACTTAAAATGGAAAACTTAAAAAATAAAAAATTCGCAACTCAAGCTATACACGGGGGACATAAAAAGGATCCAGTTTCAGGAGCATTAACTACACCTATATTCCAAACGTCAACTTTCGTATTCGATAGTGCAGAACAAGGAGGAAGAAGATTTGCACTTGAAGAAGACGGTTTTATATATTCAAGATTAGGAAATCCAACAAATATGCAATTAGAAGAAAAAATAGCACTACTTGAAAAAGGAGAAGCTTGTTTATCAACTGCTTCAGGAATGGGAGCTATAACTTCAGCATTATGGACTGCATTAAAGGCAGGAGACCATATAGTAGCAAGTAAAACTTTATACGGATGTACTTATGCATTATTAAATCACGGAATAAGCAGATATGGGGTTGAAGTTACTTTTGTTGATGCTGCTAACTTAGATGAAGTAAGAGCAGCTATGAAAGAAAATACTAAAGTTGTTTACTTAGAAACTCCAGCAAATCCAGACCTAAAGTTAGTAGATATAGAAGCAGTAGCTAAGATAGGTCATGAAGTAGAAGGATGTATGGTTATTGTCGATAATACTTTCTGTACTCCATATATACAAAGACCATTGGAATTAGGGGCAGACGTTGTTGTTCATTCTGCTACTAAATACTTAAACGGACATGGAGATGTTATAGCTGGATTCGTTGTTGGTAAAAAAGAATTCATAGATCAAGTAAGATTATTTGGTGTTAAGGATATGACTGGCGCTGTTCTTTCTCCATTTGATGCTTACTTAATAATGAGAGGTATGAAAACTTTACAAATAAGAATGGATAGACATACTAAGAATGCTATGGAAGTTGCTAAATTCTTAGAATCTCATGAAAATGTAGAGTTAGTTAATTACCCAGGATTAGAAAGTTTCCCACAATATGAGTTAGCTCAAAAGCAAATGGATATGCCAGGTGGAATGATTGCATTTGAAGTTAAGGGTGGACTTGAAGCTGGTAAGAAATTATTAAACTCTTTAGAATTATGTACACTTGCAGTTAGTTTAGGTGATTGTGAAACATTAATCCAACATCCTGCATCAATGACTCACTCTCCATATACTCCAGAAGAAAGAGCAGAAGCTGGAATATCTGAAGGATTAATAAGAATATCTGTAGGACTTGAAGATGCAGAAGATATAATAGCTGACTTAAAGCAAGGTCTAGATAGATTATAGAAATCCATACCTAAGTGGTGATATTTATATATTAAATAAAATTTTAATTAATAATCCATTATGAAAAAACAAATAACTTATTATGAAATTAATATATCCACTATGATAAGGAAATTATCATAGTGGATATATTAAGATTTCCATAATCAGATAAAAGTAATTGTCTGATAATTGAAGTCTTAAATATGGTTCTATTAAATAATATTAATATCTCAAAATTTGATAATATTAGAACCTTGAAAGCGTTATTTTACTTTTATTGACAGAAGTCATTTTGCAGTGTTACCATAAAAATAAGCATTAAAGCTATTATATTTAAGGGGGTATTATGGTGAATAATACAATAGAGATTAGATGGCATGGAAGGGGAGGCCAAGGTGCAAAGACAGCTGCATTACTATTAGCAGACGTTGCATTTAGTACAGGAAAGTATGTACAAGGTTTCCCAGAATATGGTCCAGAAAGAATGGGGGCACCAATAACTGCTTATAACAGAATAAGTGATTCAGAAATAAGAGTACACTCAAATATATATGAGCCACAATTTGTAGTAGTTGTTGATGAAACTTTATTAGAAGCAGTAGATGTAACTAAGGGACTAAAAAAAGATGGAGCAATTATAGTAAATACATCTAAGCCAAAAGAGGAAATCACAAAACACCTTAAAGGATATGAAGGTAAATTATTCACAGTGGACGCAAGAGGAATATCAGAACGAACTTTAGGAAAAAATTTTCCGAATTCACCAATGCTTGCATCGATAGTAAAAGTAGCAGACATTATGCCTTTAGACATATTTTTAGAAGAAATGAAAACTTCTTTCCAACACAAATTTGCATCTAAACCAGAGGTTATAGGTGGAAATATGGAAGCTTTAAAATTGGCACTAGAGGAGGTAGAATAGATGGATAAGAAAATAAGTGAAATCATTACTGAAAATATATCTTGGAAAGATATAACACCAGCAGGGAACGTATATGCTGGAGGAACTTCAGAAGAATTTAATACAGGAGAATGGAGAGTAGATAAGCCTATATTTATAGAAGATAAATGTAAGCAATGTCTGTTATGTGTTCCTGTATGTCCAGATAGTTCTATTCCTGTAGAAAACAAGAAAAGAGCAGATTTCGATTTTATGCACTGTAAAGGATGCGGAATATGTGCAAAAGTATGTCCTTTCGATGCTATAGAAATGGTAAAGGAGGAAGTTTAGATGTCTACTACAGCAGTAATGGAAAATGAAAGAGCAGTATCTCCTGCAGGAATAAGAGAGCGATTGTCAGGAAATGAAGCAGTAGCAATAGCTATAAAGCAAATACATCCAGATGTATTTCCAGCATTTCCTATAACTCCTTCAACAGAAATACCACAATATTTTTCATCATACGTAGCTAATGGAGAGGTTCAAACTGAATTTGTTCCAGTAGAAAGTGAACATAGTGCAATGAGTGCAGCTATTGGTGCTCAATCAGCAGGCGCTAGAACTATGACAGCTACATCATCTTGTGGTTTAGCGCTTATGTGGGAAGAATTATACATAGCAGCATCTAACAGACTTCCAATAACATTAGCTTTAGTAAATAGAGCTTTATCAGGTCCAATAAATATAAACTGTGATCACTCTGATAGTATGGGAGCAAGAGATGCAGGATGGATACAAATCTATTCTGAAAATAATCAAGAAGCTTATGATAACTTTATACAAGCTGTGAGAATAGGGGAACATAAAGATGTACAATTACCAGTAATGGTTTGCCAAGATGGATTTATAACAAGCCATGCTGTTGAAAATATAAACTTAATAGAAGATTCTTTAGTAAAAGATTTTGTAGGAGAATACACTCCAGAAAATTACTTATTAAATGCGAAAAGACCAATGTCTACTGGTGCTTATGATGTAACATCTTATTACATGGAACATAAGAGACAACAGGCTCAGGCAATGAAAAATGCGAAGAGAGTAGCTTTAGAAGTTGCAAAAGATTTTGAAAAAATATCAGGAAGAAGCTACGGATTATTTGAAGAGTATAAATTAGATGATGCAGACTATGCAATAGTTATAATAAACTCTGCAGCAGGAACTGCAAAGGATGCAATAGATAAGATGAGAGCTGAAGGAAAGAAAGTTGGATTGTTAAAAATTAGACTATTTAGACCTTTCCCAGCTGAAGAGATAAGAGAAGCGTTAAAAAATGTAAAAGTTTTAGCTGTAATGGATAGAAGTGAAGGCTTCAATGCTTATGGGGGACCGCTAGGGGCGGAAGTAAAAGGAGCGCTTTATTGTTTAGAAAAGGGGCCTAAAGTTGTAAATTATATTTATGGATTAGGTGGTAGAGATGTTAGAGTTGAGAACGTGGAAGAAGTATTTAACGAACTTGAAAAAATAGATAATAGTGGAGAACTAGGAGAAGAGTATCGTTATTTATCAGTAAGAGATTAGGGGGGTGTGAAGATGAGTTATAATTTTAAGGATGTAATGAATAAACCAGAAAGATTAGCTGGTGGACATAGAATGTGTGCGGGATGTGGAGGAACTATTGCTGTAAGAAACGTACTACGTGGATTAAAAGAAGAAGATCATGCAGTAATAGGAAGTGCAACAGGATGTTTAGAAGTTTCTACTTTTATGTATCCTTATACAGCATGGAAGGATTCTTTTATACATAATGCTTTTGAAAATGCAGCAGCTACAATAAGTGGAGTAGAAGCTGCTTATAAAGCAATGAAGAGAAAAGGTAAAATAGATGATAGTTATAAACTTATAGCATTTGGTGGAGATGGTGGAACTTATGACATAGGATTCCAATCATTATCAGGCGCTATGGAAAGAAATCACGACATGGTATATGTATGCTATGATAATGGTGCTTACATGAATACAGGTATCCAACGCTCATCTGCAACACCAATGTATGCAGATACTACAACAACTCCAGTTGGAAGTAAATCATCTGGAAAACCACAAAATAGAAAAGATTTAGCATCTATAATAGCATCGCATGATGTTCCATATGTAGCTCAAACAACATTTATAAAAAACTTTAAAGATTTACATACTAAATCTGAAAAAGCTATATATACAGAAGGTGCAGCATTCTTAAATGTAATGGCACCGTGCCCAAGAGGATGGAGATATCCAGCAGAAGATATGATGAAAATATGTGAGTTAGCAGTAGAAACTTGCTACTGGCCACTATTTGAAGTCATAGATGGGAAATGGATATTAAATTATAAACCAAAGAAAAAACTTCCAATTGAAGAGTTCTTAAAACCACAAGGTAGATTTAAGCACTTATTCAAAAAAGGGAATGAACATTTAATAGAAGAATTCCAAGCTGAAGTAGATAGAAGATGGAATGAACTATTAGCTAGATGTGGAGAAGAAATATAATTTAACCTATCATTAAACATTATCATGAATGCTAGCCAAGAATATTTTAACAGAACTAAAAGATTATAATATTGACAACAGTTTCATCAAGATAGAAGTTTAGGTAATGCACTAAGCATTATCTAGACCTATTTTGATGAGGAAATTCAATCAATAATATATAAATATTATAAAAAATTATTAAGGGGAGAAGAAATATGAATAAAAATGTTTCAAAAGGAAATCCATTGGCATTATTACCTATTGTTGTATTTTTAGTTTTATTTGTTGGAAGTGGAATTATAACAGGAGATTTTTATCAAATGCCAGTTTTAGTTGCATTTATGATAGCATCTGGGGTTGCATTATTATTTAATAAAAATGAAAAGTTTGACACTAAGATGGATATATTCTGTAAGGGTGCAGGAGACCCTAATATAGTTCTTATGTTAGTAATATTCTTATTAGCTGGAGCATTCGGAAGTGTTGCAAAGGCTATGGGTGGAGTTGACTCAACTGTAAACTTAAGTTTATCTGTATTACCTCCAAATCTTTTAGTAGCAGGATTATTTATAATAGGAAGTTTCATCTCTATATCAATGGGAACATCAGTAGGAACAATAGCAGCTCTTGCTCCAATAGGACTTGGAATAGCTGAAAAGACTGGAATTCCAGTAGCATTAGTAACAGGAGCTATAGTTGGTGGAGCTATGTTTGGTGATAATCTATCTATGATATCTGATACTACAATAGCAGCGTGTAGAACTCAAGGTTGTGATTTAAAAGATAAGTTCAAGGTGAATTTTTTAATCGTTTTACCGGCTGCTATACTTACTGTAATATTACTTGCCGTAATGACAAGTGGATATAAAGGGTCTATGGGGCAAACGTATTCTTATGAATTTATTAAAGTTGTTCCTTATATAGCTGTTTTAGTAGGAGCTCTATGTGGAGTTAATGTTTTTGTTTTGCTTGGTGGAGGAATATTATTTGCTGGGGTTGTAGGAATGGCTACAGGTTCTCTTGATTTATCGGCGTTAATTCAAGCTATATCTGGTGGAATGGCTGGAATGCAAGAATTATGTATACTAGTTTTAATAGTTGGTGGAGTTGTTGGTTTAATGAAACATAATGAAGGAATAGATTTTTTACTTCACTTTATAACTAGTAGAATAAATAGCAAAAAAGGTGCAGAGTTTGGAATAGCTGCATTAGTAAGCGTTGTAGATCTGTGTACTGCAAATAATACTATAGCAATAGTAACTGCAGGACCTCTTGCTAAAGATATAGCAGAGCAATATGACATAGATCCAAGAAAAACTGCAAGTATACTTGATATATTTTCAGCTTGTTGGCAAGGTATGATACCTTATGGGGCACAACTTGTTACAGCAGCAGGAATAGTTGGAGTATCTGCTGTTGAAATAATAAAATACTTACACTACCCAATGTTAATGTTAGTATGTGGTATAGGTTCAATAATCTTTGGAATACCAAAGCTAAAAAAGACTAAAGAAGATACAAGTAAAGTATCATAATAAAAATGAAAAATCACTAGCTTAGTAGTAATTTACAGAGTTAGTGATTTTTTATAATGCTAACTGCTAAAATTGAGCAACGGACGCAGTCGTTGGCGACATGAGCGAAGCGAATTTTTGTTAGCAGACTTGCGTTTGAAGCAATTGTTTATTTTTAACCAGATAAGTTACATCAGATTTTTTCTCAATTTCGTTATTGTGAGTTACTAGTATAACAGTTTTATTATGTGCTCTTACTAATTTTTCAAAGATTGATATTATCTCATTTGAAGTACTTTCATCTAAGTTTCCAGTAGCCTAATCAGCTAAGATTAAGTTTGATTCAGTAGCTAATGCTCTTGCAATGGCTACTCTTTGTTGTTGACCACCACTTAGAGTTAATACCTTTTGTTTTCCTTGTTCTTCAGTTAAGCCAACTTGTTTAAGTATTTCTATGGCCTTTTCCTTTTTATTAGGTCATTTTGTATCTTTAATTTCCATAGCACAAATAATATTATCTAAAGCACTCATATATGTTAGTAGATTATAGCTTTGGAATATTATAGATATACACTTATTTCTATAATTAGAAAGACCTATGCTATTTATATTCTTATTATCAAATAAGATTGAGCCAGAATTAGCTTTATCAAGTCCAGCGACTAATGACAAAAATGTTGTCTTACCAGAACCAGATGGTCCTATAATTGTATAAAATTTACTTTGTTCGAATTTAGCATTGAACTTATCTAAGATAACAGTATTGTTATTGTAAGAATAAGTTATATTTTTAAATTCTAATATTGTATTCATATAATCCTCCTAACTATGTTTACTTAAGATATTTTTAGGGTTAACTCTAATCACCGTAACTGCTGGAGTGCAAGTTGCTATTAATGAGATAGCAGTTCCTAATGTTGCCATTTTGAAGAAGTCGCTACTTGAAACAGAAACATCAAGTTCGTCTATCACATCTACATCAGGTCTAGGCTTTGAGAACATTCCACTAAATCCTTTGTTTGAACCTCTATCTCCACCAGGCATCTCTGTAGCATTTACTTCATTACTATTATAAGAAGATGAAATTATGGAAATAATATTAATATGAAAAGATTTAGAAGAGTGATTGTCAAAATGCTTATGAAACATAGTTATTGGATGTGAATGCTTGTATTAACAAGTCTATTATGATAGACTAAAAATGAATGAATTTTTTATCAGAAATGATAGGAGGATAACATATGTTAGGCAACGTTTTAATGGGATTACAAGTTGTATTAGGGATTATATTAATACTTGCTATAATGCCTCAAGATAGTAAAAGTGCTGTTCCTACACAATTTGGTGGGGAAGGAAGCCAAAGCTACTTCAAGCCAAAAGGTAAGGAAGCTTTCCTTGGTAGAGTTACAAAGATAGCAGCAGTATTATTCTTTTTAAATGCATTAGCATTAGCTGTTATAAATAAATAATAATAAGTAAATGGCCATTATTTAATATTATTTATAAATGACATTTTAAAAATTAAATTTAATTTTTAAAAAGGAGTTACTTTAGGTGTGGTTGAATACGGGCGCGCGGGTTTATATATAATTTGCCTTCCATGCAGCAAAATACGCTGCAAATGTCAGTGCAAATTATATATAAACCCTATACGCTAGGGTATTCAACCACACCACTTAAAGTAACTCCTTTTGTATTGTGGGAAAGAGATGAAATATTAGATTAATGATAGTTGTTTTAGGGTTAGTATCCATAGGAATACTGTTGGGATGCAGAATAAGCATGTAAACACTATTGATTGTTCTGCTAAGATGCTGTCTCCATCCATTTGTTTTGACATTTGGAAGGTTGAGACTGCTACGGGTGCTGCAAATATTAGTAGTATTGTTAGTAATTCGATACCTCTAAACCCTAGCTTTATTGCGATTGGTATAAATATAAGAGGTACGAAGATTAGTTTATTGAAAACTATTATTATTGTGTGATTTAAATATTCTTTTATGTGACTAAATGAGAATGATCCACCTAGTAGTATTAATGATAGTGGGGTAGCTATTTTGGCTATGTCACTTACTGATTTTTCTATAAATGTTGGTAGAGTAATGTTAAGAGTAACAAATAAAATACCTATAGCTGATGCTATAATTAGTGGATTTGTGATTATTCCTTTAAGAATTTTTTTTAAGTTTATTTCTCCGTCTCTAAACAATTCTAAAGAAATTACTGATAAAAGATTAAATAGTGGAACTATGACAGCAATTAGTAATGCTGTTGTACCAATATTTCCTTCACCATATATTGAAGTGGCTATAGGCATTCCAAATATAACAAAGTTACTTCTAAATATACCTTGAATCATGACCCCTCGTTTTTTATTATCTTTTTCTATTTTAGGAATAAGGAAACATAGAACTACAAATAAGATAACTATTGAGCTAACTGAAAAGGTGATTAGGTTGATATTAAAAGAACTTTTTACATCACTTTGATAAATATTAAAAAATAGTAGTATTGGTAAAAAAAACTTAAAACAAACACTGTTCATAACATTTAAGGTCTGTTTGTCTAAAAGTTTTATATACTTTAAATAATATCCTAAAGACATAATAATAAATAATGGTGTAACTACGTTAAAAGATAAAATAAAATTCTCCATATTTTAAGCCTCCCAATTTTGAATGTTCATACATTTCAGTTTAGATAAAAAAACTTTAAAAATCAATATATATTATGGCAAAATATGTAATAAAATAAGAGAGTATAGTCATTAGATTTTATTTTATCTAAAACTGTGCTAGAATAACAAGGTATTCCAAATATTAGAAATATACAATAAAATAAAAAACTTAATATACTAAATACATTAAAAATTGATAATAATAAAGTATATATAGACAAACAGGGAAATTACAATTTCCTTAAAATAAAAAAGAAATTTATAGTGAATAGTTATAATGTTTTAGAAAATACATCGTATATATTTACTAATAAGAATTTTATAAATTTAATAATATAAAAAGAAATATAGGAGGCAATCATGGTACCAGGACTTAAAGAACGTTTATTAGGACTAATAAATGACTCGGCATATAGCCCTCTAAAGAAAGAGGAACTTGCTGTTATATTTGATATACATCCAGCAGAAATGCCAATGTTTTATAATTTTTTAGATGAATTAGAAGAAGACGGATATATAGGAAGGACAAAAAAAGGAAAGATAATGTCATTAAATCAAATGGGATTATTTGTAGGTAAATTTGTATCTCATAGAAAAGGGTTTGGATTTGTTGAGTCTGATGAAGAATATACTCAAGATTTATTCATACCAGCTGATAATGTAAATACAGCTATGCACAATGACAGAGTTATAGCAGAAATAGTAACTCCTGCCACTGATGATAGAAGAGCAGAAGGTAAGATAATAAAGGTAGTAAAAAGAGAAGTTACAGAAGTAGTTGGATTATTCCAACCAAGTAAGAACTTTGGATTCGTAGTTCCAGATAATAAAAAGTTCAATCAAGATATATATATACCTAAGAAATTCTTCTCAGGTGCAAAGGAAAATGACAAGGTTGTAGTTGAAATAACAGTATGGCCATCAGAAGATAGAAAGCCAGAAGGTAAAATAATAGAAGTATTAGGTCAAAAAGGTGAAAGAGGAGTAGAAATAGATTCTATAGTTAAATCTCATGGTTTACCAGAAGAATTCCCTAAGAAAGTATTAGATGAAGCTGAGTTTGTTGCAGTACCTATTCCTGAAGAAGAAATTCAAAGAAGATTTGATATAAGAGATCTTAAGACTTTCACTATAGATGGAGAAGATGCAAAAGACTTAGATGATGCTGTTTCTATAGAAAAACTATCTAATGGAAACTTCAAGTTAGGGGTTCATATAGCTGACGTTACTCATTATGTAAGAGAAAAAAGTAAGTTAGATAAAGAAGCTTTAAAAAGAGCAACTTCTGTTTACTTAGTAGATAAGGTAATACCAATGTTACCTAAGACACTTTCTAATGGAATGTGTTCATTAAATCCATTTGAAGATAAGCTTACTTTATCAATATTTATGGAAATAAATGATAAGGGTGAAGTTGTAAAACATGATATATATGAGAGTGTAATAAATTCAAAAGCTAGAATGACTTACACAGAAGTATCAGATATATTAGAAAAAGATGACCCATTATTAAAGAAAACTTTCTCTCATATGGTAGATGAATTTAAGATGTCAGAAGAATTAGCTAGAATTCTTATGAAGAGAAGAGAAAGAAGGGGATCAATAGACTTTGATTTCCCAGAAGCAAAAATCATCTTAAATAAAGATGGAGAAGTTGTTGATATCAAACATTATGAAAGAAGAATATCTAACAGAATAATAGAAGAGTTCATGCTTATAAGTAATGAAACTATAGCAGAGCACTACTTCTGGTTAGGATTACCTTTTGTTTATAGAGTCCATGAAACTCCATCAGCTGAAAAGATGGAACAATTAAGCAAGTTCGTAGCTACATTTGGATATACAATAAAAGGTGACTTAGAAGATGTTCATCCAAAGGCTTTACAAGCAATAGTTGAAAACATAAAAGGTAAAAGAGAAGAAGAAGCAATAAGTACAATATTACTTCGTTCATTAAAACAAGCAAGATATGAACCAACTTGTTTAGGTCACTTTGGTCTTGCGGCTAAATACTATTGTCACTTTACTTCTCCAATAAGAAGATATCCAGATTTACAAATACACAGAATTATAAAAGAACAATTAAATAATAAGATAAATCAAAAAAGACAAGATCAGTTAAGTAATATAGTTGAATATGCATCTACTCAATCTTCTGAAAGAGAAAGAGCGGCAGAACTTGCTGAAAGAGATGTCCATGATTACTATAAAGCTTGTTATATGGCTGATAAAGTAGGTCAAGAATTTGAAGGAACTATATCAAGTGTAACTAACTTTGGCATGTTCGTTGAGTTAGAGAATACTATAGAAGGTCTTGTTAGACTTGCTAATATGGCAGATGATTATTATATTTATGATGATATGACTTATACTATAATTGGTGAGAGAACTAAGAAGACATTTAGAATAGGTGACCCTGTTAGAATTAGGGTTGATAGAGTAAATGTAGATTTTAGAGAGATTGATTTTGAATTATTAGAAAAAATAGAAGAAGATACTGCTGAGTAAGGTAGTTAAAGGGTGCGTGATATGGAGTTTTGACTCATGCAAAGCAAAGTGCGCTTTGCAAATGAGTGGAAAACATCCATATTCACACAACACCATCCATGAAAAATATACTTAGTGTTAGTTGGATGCTTAAAATTTTAGAAAATTATAGTTCTGATATACTTTGTATAAGGTTAATGCTGGATGCAAGTTGGATTATATTTGGTAAAAAGCTATATGCATCATCTTGAAATATTTTTAAGTTTGGTGGATTATAAGTGAATCTAAATAATATTACTATTGTAAATATTAGTACTATTAGTGATAGTATACTTAATATAGGGGATACTTGGGGTGCTAATAATACTTTTTCTATAATTTTCAGTGGTATTATTATTGATATTGCATATATAGCTAAATCTATTGGTAACACTGCTTTTTTTGTGAATGATACATATAATAAAAATAAGAGCATTATTATAGCTATTGGAAGAACTGCAGCTATAGCTAGTGATGGCAGCAAGTTATTTATATCATTTCGGCAAATTAAGTATATTATTAGTGTTATTAATAAAAGTGGATATACTGATAGTTTTACATGTTCCCAAGCACTTTCATTTATAGCAGAGAAATACCCTAATATGTGATTTTGATCTAAAAAGTCATATAAGTAGTGGAGTAGGACTCCTAATATGATACTAAATATAATACCTATAATTATATGTTTTCTTAGTGATTTCAAAATATCATCTCCTTAATTACTTTTATGATAGTATTCCAAGTAAACAATATTTAGATACAATTTTTTTTAGACATACTATATTCAATAAAAAATAAATAAGAATTAAAGTGCATATTTATTACGTTTAAAATTAATAATAAGCTTATAATGAATTTTAGTATTCTTGACTATAAAGCATAAATATGGTATATTTTTACTTATAATATATATTTTTAATTAATGAAATTTTTTAGTAAAGAAGGTGAACTTGTTGTCAGGTAAAAAAGTATTAGCTACAAATAGAAAAGCAAGACATGAGTATTTTATAGAAGAAACTTATGAATGCGGTATAGAACTTAAAGGGACAGAAGTAAAGTCAATTAGACAAGGTAAGATAAATCTAACTGATGGATTTGCATCTGTTGATAATAGTGAAGTATTTTTAAAACAAGTTCATATAAGTCCTTACGAACAAGGAAATAGATTTAATGTTGATCCACTTAGAGTAAGAAAATTATTACTTCACAAAAGTGAAATAAGAAAACTTATAGGGGCAACAACTATAAAAGGATATTCTTTAATACCATTAAGTGTTTACTTAGTAAGAGGCAAAGTTAAAGTAGAATTAGCTTTAGCTAAAGGTAAGAAGTTATACGATAAGCGTCAAGATTTAGCTAAGAAAGATGCTCAAAGACGTATAGAAAGAGAAATGTCAGGAAGATACTAAAAAATCCATTAACTAACATTGATTTTTGAAGCTAAAAATATTATATTATAAATACATCAGAAATAAGACAACTGAATAAAGAAATGATGAAGTTTGCGAAAATAGTATAGTCTCAAAGACTTTAAACTACCACGGGGGCGTAAAGGTTTCGACGTGGGTTTGGAACTTGGGGCTGCGTGTCGTGTTACTCTGGGTCACGTAAAAACTGGGGAATTAAAAATAAACGCAAACGATAATTACGCTTTAGCAGCTTAATGACTGCTCGTCCCGCCTAAGCCCTCCTGCCGGCTAGGCCTGGACGTCATCTATGCAGGGTACTACTTTTGGGGTGTCTCGACCAAAAGCGGACTAACTGGGACTGGCCAATCACATAGCCTGCCGCTTGGCGATGTGAAAGGCGAGATACTAAGTAAAGTTGGCTACACACGTAGATGCAACGAGGAAAAGACTTACGGACAGGGGTTCGACTCCCCTCGTCTCCACCATTGAAATCCACGAAAAATATTAGCGATTTGCTAATATTTTTTTATTTGCCAAAAACAAATTTAATAAGTATAATTGTGAGCTTAACACATGATACATCCATTAAAACATGTTTTTTTCAATTACAAGAAACAAATGGTGTGAATAACTAATAAAAGAAAAGCCTGTAATATCTATTGAGGATTTAATTAATAATAATGAAAACCAAAATAAAAAATAAATTATAAAATGATTATATCAAAGATTAAAAATCAACTAATAATAGAAGCTCTTAGTTTAGTTGTTATGGGTATACTTAAAAGAAATAACATTTATTATAGAATAAACTCTGCTTACAATGATAAGGTAAAAAAGTTTTCGAAAGTAAGGATTTTCCGTATAAAAGTGATATATTATTTGGATAAATATCTATGAAGGAAAAAGATCAGAAAAGATAGTTTTTTATGCACAGGATAAAGAAATATCTATTAAAAAAGCCAGTGAAATATTGCTAGATATTAAGAATATATTAAATAAAGAGTTATATAATAAAATAGAAAATAAGTATTGTAATATATTGGAAATCGTTATATAATGTTTTTATAGAGTTAACGTGTAACTATTAAATTAGGCATGAGTTCTTAGATAATTTTATTCTGAGGATTCGTGCCTTTTTTATTTAAAAGGGAATCCTTATACTAAATAGGGGGCAATTCAATGTTAAACTTTTTCAAAAAAAATAAAAGTTATAAATTAGAAGCTACAGTGAGCGGTAATAGTATAAATATTGAGAAAGTAAATGATTCTATGTTCTCAAAAAAATTAATGGGGGATGGAATAGCAATTATTCCAAACAATGATATTGCTTTAGCACCTTGTGATGGTAAAATAACTGTACTTCCAGAGTCAAAACATGCTTTTGGTATGGTTACAGATGAAGGCGTTGAAATATTAGTTCATATAGGAATTGATACCGTTAATTTAAAAGGTGATGGATTTAGAACAGCAGTATCTCAAGGAGATGTTGTTAAAAAGGGAGACCCAATAATTTATTTTGATAGAGAAAAAATAGCTTCTCAAGGAGTAGATACTACAACGATGATGATTGTATTAAATCATACAGAATTCTCAAAAGTAAATTGCATAACGGAGAATGAAGTTGTTGCTGGGCAAGACACTGTTATTGAAATTATGAAATAGTAGGGAAGGAAGTAATTTAATATGATAGCAGTAAAAATCTTTAACAATAATGCATTATCAACAGTGACTGATGATGGAAAAGATGCAATCATACTAGGGCTTGGTATAGGTTTTAATAAACGCCCAGGTGATCAAGTTAATGAGGATAAAATAGAAAAAATATATTATGTTCAAGATGATATGCAAACTAAATTCTTAGAACTATTAAATAACGTAAGTCCAGAAGTTATGGATGCATCAAATGAAATCATAAGACTTATTCCAAATAATGATGGGAAGTTTAATAATAAAGGTATATTATCTCTAATAGAACATATTAGTTTTGCAATAGAAAGAACAAAAAATAATGTATTTTTACCTAATTTAATGCTATCGGATATAAAAGTGATGTATTCAAAAGAGTTTGAATTAGGAATGAATGCTTTAAGTATTATAAATAAGCGATGTCAGACTAATTTACCCGAAGATGAAGCGGGTTACATAGCTCTACATTTTGTGAATATGCAATCAAATGATAATCTAGCATATGATACCTTAAAATTTGTAAAAGGTAGTATGGATCTAGTTAAAGAATGCTATGGCCTAGAATTAGATGAATTAAGTTTAAGTACAATACGTTTTATGACTCATCTTAAGTTTCTTGCACAAAGAATTTTTAAGAAAGAAACCTATGAAGATGAGAAAATGGTTGAAATGTATGTGTATTTACTTACAAAGCATCCAAAAAATGTAGAATACCTAGAAAAGCTAAATGAATACATTGAAAAAGAGTTTAAATATAAATTAGATAAACCTGAAATGATTTATATATTATTACATTTAACAAAAATTTTATAAATATAAAATGGATTGTGACTGGTAATGCAGGCAAGACCCAGAAAAGTAGCATAGTAGATATGCATTTTTGGGTCTTTTTTATTTAAATAAAACTATATAATCTAGGAGGAGGTATAAAAGTGAAAGAAAAACTACTTGGAGGATTAGAAACATTTGCAAAAGCAATGGTTCAACCGTTAATGTATCTATCAAGTGCAGGTATATTAATGGTAATAGGGGTATTACTCACAAATGATATACTAACAGGTGTAATTCCATTTTTGAAGTGGGAACCAATACAAATATTTGGGGATTTAATTTATAACTGCGTGATGGCTATTATTAACAATCTTTCAGTTATATTTGCAATAGGAATTCCAGCTGCATTAGCGAAGAAAGAAAAGCATAAAGCAGCATTAATAGGATTTATGAGTTACTTTATATATCTTACAACTTCAAACACTATATTGACTGCCTTAGAGCAGTTAGCTGAGCCAAGTAAAATGCTTGGATTAATAGGAACTGGTCAAGCGACTATTTTAGGTATACAAGTTGTAGATACAAGTGTATTTGGTGGTATTATTTTAGGTTGTATAACAGGATATATATTTAACCGTACAAGTCAAAAGACATTTAAAGGCGCTTTACAAATATATTCTGGAGCAAACTTCAGTTTTATATGTATGTTCTTTGTAGCTATTTTATTTGGTGTAGCTATGAATTATGTATGGCCATTAGCTCAACAAGGAATTGCATCTCTTGCAAATGTTATCAAAAATACTGGTACATTTGGTTTATTCTTATATGGTTTCCTAGAAAGAATATTAGTTCCAACTGGACTACATCACTTAATATATACACCATTCCAATTCTCTGATTTAGGTGGAGTACTTCAAGTAGGTTCAGAAACTGTAGCAGGAGCTTATGCAATAGTAATGACAGAAATGAATATGCCAATAGAGCGTTTCTCAGAGAGTATATATTATATGGCAACTGGATTTACAAAGATGTTTGGGTATATAGGTATAGGAGCAGCATTTATTCATACAGCACATAAGCATAACAAGAAAAAAGTTAGAGCAGCAATTATTCCATTAATAGTTACAGCAGCATTAGCGTCTGTAACAGAGCCTCTAGATTTTATGTTTGTATTCTGTGCACCATTATTATTTGTTGTACATTCAGTTATATCAGGACTTTTCATAGCATTACTAAAAATATTTGATGTTACTGCATTCTGTGGAGGTAACTTATTAGTATCAATAATAATGAATACTACAGTAGGAGCAGCAAAAACAAATTGGCCAGTGATGATGATATTAGGAATAGTACAAATTCTTGTATACTTCATAGTATTTAGTTTCTTAATTAAGAAATTCAACTTCAAAACGCCAGGGCGTGAAGATGAGGAAATTGCTACAGATAAAGAGCAATCAAATAAAATTAATTCAGATACAAATATAGAAAATATAATCAATGGATTAGGTGGAAAAGAAAATATAAATACAGTAGAAAATTGTATTACTAGATTACGTGTTAATGTAAAAGACGAAAGCTTAATAAATGAAGATACAATAAACTTAACACCAAATAGTGGTATTGTAAGAAAAGGGAAAAATATACAAATAATCTTTGGACTTCATGTACCAGATGTAAGGCGTTCAGTAGCAGATTACCTAGAAGCATATTAAATAAAAATATTGATAGATTAAATAAAAATTATTAAGGGATAGATATAGTAGAGGAGGAATATATTATGATTATTACTGTTGTTGGTGGAGGAAGTACATTTACTCCTGGGATTGTTAAATCAATTGCGCAAAGAGCAAAAGAGTTGGATTTAGATGAGATTCGTTTATTTGACATTGATAAAGAAAGACAAGATAAAGTAGCTGTGGTTGTTGAGTGGATATTAAGAGAAGATGTTAAGACAGATGTTAAGTTAACTGTAACAAATGATGTTAAAGAAGCTTACACTGATGCTACATTTGTATTTGCACAAATGCGTGTTGGTAAATATGAAATGCGTGAACAAGATGAAAAAATACCACTAAAGCATGGCTGTGTAGGTCAAGAAACTTGTGGTTGCGGAGGTATGGCATACGGACTTCGTACAATAAACCCAATGATAGACCTTATAGATGATGTAGAAAAATACGCTAAGAAAGATCACTGGATATTAAACTACTCTAACCCGGCAGCTATAGTTTCAGAAGCTTGCCGTAAGTTAAGACCAAATGCAAGAATAATAAATATATGTGATATGCCAATAGCTATAATAGATATAATAGCTGAATCATTAGGTATAAAAGATGTTAACAATATAGTTTATGACTACTTTGGATTAAATCACTTTGGGTGGTTTACATCTATAGAGTACAAAGGTAGGGATATAATGGCGGAAATAAAAGAATACATAAAGAAACATGAAATATTACTGCCTGAATCTTATATAGAAAGAATAAAGAAAGCTCAAAGTGTAGGAAATCGTCATGCTGTAAGTAGCTGGAATCACGTTTGGAAATCAGTTTACACAATGCTAGAAAGTTTCCCAGATTACTTACCTAATACTTATTTAACATATTACCTTTTAGCTAAGGAAACAGTAGAGAAATCAAATATAGACCGTACTCGTGCAAATGAAGTTATGGAAAGTCGTGAAAAAGACTTATTTGAAGGCGTAGAGCACTACTTAAAAACAGGTGAAATATCACAAAAGGCATTCTATGCAGGGTCACACGGAGATTGGATAAGTGATTTAGCAGTTGCGATAAAAAATGATACAAAGGCTCGTTTCTTAGTTATAACTGAAAATCGCGGAACTATACCAAATATGCCATATGATGCAATGGTAGAAGTACCAGCATACATAGGAAAGAATGGTCCAGAAGTTATAGCTAGAGGTCCAATACCTCTATTCCAACAAGGATTAATGATGCAACAAGTTAATAGTGAAAAACTAATAGTAGAAGCGTGTGTAGAAAATAGTTACGAAAAGGCACTACAAGCATTTACTTTAAATAAAACTGTTCCAAGTATGAGGGTTGCTAAAGCTATATTAGATGATATGATAGAAGCTAATAAAGGATACTGGCCAGAATTAAGATAGTAAAATATCTTTAGTAATAAAGACTTTGTCCTTGTATGACCCTCGGATAAAAATTGTGTAGGAATGTATAAATTTAAATCGTGGGTATTATTGCTGAGAGTCGTCTCCACCATTGAAATCTACGAAAAAGGTATTGATTATTAAGTCAATACTTTTTTTATTACAAGAAAACTATAATACTTTGAAATCTGTGGAAAACTTGTGTATTAAAATCATATCAATATATTCAGGAAAGTAAAAAGTGACAAAAATGTCGTAAGCATAGATTATATTATTAGTGGATGTCACCATAAAAATAAGTTCGCAATTGTTATATAATGTGTATAAACTATATAAAGTTTAATAAATAACTGTATTTTAGCTTTAAAAGATTTGAATTGCTAAGATATAGTTATTTTTATATTATACTTATCAAAATGAAACTAGCATAACAAATCTTTATTATAAAAATTAATATTTTATGTAACGAAATAGATTTTTTTAGGATATATATTCGAAGGAGGTGATGGTGTGCATGAAATGGACGGTATATATAAAGAACATGCACAGATGGTTTTTAGGTATTTAATGAGCCTTTGTAAAGAAGAACAACTAGCAGATGAACTTACACAAGAAACATTTTATCGTGCAATAAAATCCTCAAATAGATATGATGGAACTTGTAAAATATCTACTTGGTTATGTCAAATTGCAAAACACGTTTGGTATCAAGAGCTTGATAAGAGAGCTAGAAAGGGAACTTTTGAATTAAATGATGAAACACCATCTACAAATACTGGTGTGGAAGAGGCTATCTGTTTAAAAGAAAATAAAATGGAGTTTATGAAACAAATTTATAAGCTAGACCAAACTTCAAAAGAAGTAGTATTACTTAGAATAACAGGTGCATTTTCATTTAAAGAAATTGGTGAAATACTTAATAAAAATGAAAATTGGGCAAGAGTTACATATTATAGAGTTAAACAAAAAATAGTGAAGGGAGGAACTATATGAAGTGTGAAATTATAAAGGACCTTTTACCAAGTTATGTTGACGAACTAACAAGTACTGAAAGTAATATAGAAATTGAAAAGCATTTAGAGTCTTGTATTTCATGTAAAGAAGAATTGAATAAAATGAAAGAAGATATAAGCATAGAAGAAATAAAATTGAATAAAAAAGATATTAAACCATTGAAGAAATTAAATAAAAAAGTTCTAAAATATGTTATTATAACTATTTTGGCTGAAATAACTTTAGTAGGTTCATATTTTCATTTCTTTGGATTTGATTGGAAAGTAAATTCAAATGATTTATATGTTGCATATTACTTAAAAGATGACATTATATATTTTGACTTTGAATTAATGAATGGTAGAGTACTTAATGCATGGACTGATGTTGAAGAGCCTTATACAATATCATTTACAGAGTGTTTTGGAAGTGTTTTAGATGATAAAGGTGTGCATCCGAATGAGTTTTCTTATAGAATACACTACAGAAATGAAAAGGGGAAAATTATATTTAAAGATGGTGATACTTTAAAGTTAAAGTTCAAAGATAAGGTAGAAGAAATTAACTTGAATAAAATTGTAGAAGAGCTTAAAATAAATAAACATTAATTAGTAGAATGAGAACTTGAAAGTAGGAGTACATTAAGACGATATTGTTTTTGCTTCGGTAATAGACTTGATGAACAATATTAATATATTGCGAACAATTTATATCAAACTGAATAAATAACCATACCTTATAATTCAAATTATTGAAAATACTAAGGTATTATAAAAATTGAAATTGTGGATAAGTAGTGTATAAAAAATAGTATGAATATTATGACAAAAACAAACAATAACGATAAAAGAAATATTAAGAGATAACTATGATAGATTTAAAAAAGAAATGTGGTATTGAGTTTCAAAGGACATGAGGAGTCATATAGATGATACAGTTAGAAAAGCCTTAAGTTGTGGTGATATTAGTAAAGGATTTAGAGAATACATGTGTTTTAAATGTGGCGTTAGCCACTCAAGGTCCCCTTTAGGGGATTTTTTTTATTACATAAATTCCTATCATAGATTATAACCACATACAAAAATACTTTGATACTATATACTCATCAAACGAAATCAAACAAAAAATAGAATACGAAACCAAAAAATTATAAAACACTTTATTAAAATACTTTAATACAAGGTGAAAAAATTTTCTGATAACATCTATCTAATATAACAAAACAGGAGGAAATAAAATGAATTACAAAATAAACATACCACTAATAGAAACTAAAATGCTACAAAAAGGCTACTCACTAACAAAACTAGCATCAATAGCAAACACTTCGACATCAACCGTAGCAAGAGTAATAAACAAACAAGGAACACCAAGACCACAAACCATATACAAAATAGCTCAAGCACTAGAACTAGAAACATCAGAAATACTACTATAAACATAATCACAGGGGGTAAACATGTATAAACAATATATTGAAGAGATAAATAATCTAAAAAATTTAGAAACAATAATAAACTACTACTATCCAAATCAACTAAAGAAAAACAAAATGAACTGCCCATTTCACAAAGAAAGCACACCAAGTTTCTACATAAAAGACAAAGAAAATGTAGCATTTTATCATTGCTTTGGATGCGGTGAAGGTGGAGGAATAATAAACTTTATACAAAAAGTAGAAAGCATACCATTTAGACAAGCTCTAAAAAAAGCATATGAAATACTAGAAATACCAATAAATTTACCTAGCCTAAATAAAGCATCTAATCATAAAGTAAATAAAAATAATGCAGTTCAATTTTATAATAATCAAGCAATCAAAGCCATAAAAGAAGGAGATATAGACAAAGCTTTTGAACTAACATGTAAAAGTGATGAAGAGAAAAATAAAAATTACTTTATAGATTATCCATACTTAGATGAAAAAAACGCGCCACTAAAAATATGGGAAAATATGAATGAAATCTTAAAAGCAAACAACATAACAGTAGCCTATAATGAAATTACCAAAGATGTAGAAATAGAAGGACTAGACTCAACTAATTTAGATAATCAACTAGTAGATATACACTCGCTATGTATTAAATATGGATTTAAACTACCGTTTGCTACTATAGATAAATTTGTAAATCGTATAGGAGAATTAAATCCTAAAAATCCTGTAATAGACTATCTAAGAGAATGCTATATGGAGTTTGATGGAAACTATAAATATATACAAAAACTATGTGATGCTATTATCACATCAGAAGACTTTAATCCTAAGTTAAAGAAAATACTTATCATTAAATGGTTACTAAATACAGCTATGATACCTTTTAATGAAGGAAATTCAAACATAGAAGGAATACTTACACTACAAGGTAGGCAAGGTCTTGGAAAGACTAGGTTAATAAAAAAGCTTGTACCAATGTATGTAAAGACAGGTCTAGAATTAGATCCTAGTGATAAAGATAAGGTTTACCAATGTATTAAATACTGGGTAGCTGAATTAGGTGAACTAGATGCTACTTTTAAACGTGATTTAGCAAAACTTAAAGCATTTATTACAGAGCAAAATGATGAATTTAGACGACCTTATGCTATTAAGCCTGTTATCTATCCAAGAAAAACTTCTTTTTATGCAACTGTTAATAATGATGATTTTCTAAAGGATGAAACAGGAAATAGGAGGTACTGGATAATTCCTGTTAAAGAAATAGATTTTAATATAATTGATAATTTAGATATAGATAATCTATGGGGAGAGGTAATGCATATAAAGGAAGAAAATAAAGTCAAACATTATTTAGAAGCAGAGGAACTAGATTTACTAAACAATAGTAATGAAGAATTTAAAATATATAACTCAATTGAAATTTCTATAGATAGGGAATTTAACTGGGATATTGATAGATCTCATTGGCAGTTCAAACCTAGTATGGAAATAGCAAGTAGATTAAATGTAAATTCTACAAAAGGAATAAAAACTTGCTTGCTAAGTAGAGGAGCTCAATATACAAAAAGGGGAACTAAAAGAGGATATGTAACACCACCATATAAGGTACCTATTAATTTTTAATGTACTATTTGATGATTTAGAGTTCTATAAATTGTCTAGAGTTACAAATTTTATGCAGCACAAAGACATTAAAATTAAAAAATGGACAGCTGATGGGAACTCTAAAGTGAATTCTGCTAAAATTTTCATCATTCACTCATGATTAAGAATAAAAACTTGTTTATTTTTGTGAAAACATCTATTATTAGTAATATAATTTCAATTTATATATCTAAAGAAAAAACATATTAAATCTACAGCTACGATAAATGGAGGTTTTTATGCAAAATATGAGATATTATTATGATTTTTCAGGTCAAAAATTTGGATATCCTTTAAGCCTAAGCATCAATAGCTTTAGCCGACAAGTATTTTCCCGTCATAGTAGCCTAGAAATAACTTACGTTTTAAAGGGAGAATATGAGGCTATTACAGAAAACTTCTCTCATACAATTAAAGAACATGAACTAGTAATCATTGCTCCAAATGATATTCATATAATTCGCCAAAATTCTAGAGATGAAAATGTGATTTTAACCATACATATTGATTTTTCGCTATTTCCATCAGCAATGATAGGAGAAATAAAGCATTCCTACGAATCAATTGTTTGCACTGATAATAATAATGTTAAATTATTGAAAAAATTAAAGATTCAAATAGGTAAACTAGTTGAAGTTCTATTACGTGGAAACAATAATTTATTTGAGTTAAATACAATAATGATGGAAATTGTTTATATAACTTCTAATAACATGCAGTATCCTATTGAACGTTTGCCTCTTCAGTCTACTCATAGAGAAAATTATATTAAAGCTATTCAGTATATAGATAGTCATTATAAAGAGGATATACGTTTAAGTGATATAGCAAATACACTTATGTTTAGTGTTTCTTATACTTCCAAACTATTTAAAAAGTATACAGGTATTCCATTTGTAAAATATGTTGCTCTAGTAAGAGTACGTGAATCCATAGAATCTCTATTAGAAGGGAAAAAATCCATTGAGCAGATTGCTGCTGATTGTGGGATGCCAAATTCTAAAGCATATACAACAGCTTTCAAGGAACTATATGGAATTGCCCCTAGCCACTATCGAAAAAAGTTTGTTAATAATATTAAATTTAATGAAGATAAAAGAGAACAATTAATGTGTTTAGATTATAACCAAAGGGAACTTCTTCAACACCTATTAGAAGAATCAGAAAACATACTTTATGAAAATGACGGTATAAAAATTAAAGAAAAAGAAGGACGTATTCTTTGTTCAATTCAAACATCTAAAAATGTAAAAAGTACTATAACTAACTGTAATGATGAAATCATTATAGATATTGTTAAAGCTTAAAATTCACCTTTTAACTTTCTATTATAAGTCATTTTTTCTCTAATCTTACCTCATTTCGTCTTTAATCTTCAAATATGAAGACATATTTTAACCTTTAATATCAAGCTAGAACAAGGAAACTAATTGAAAAATATGATAACATCAAAGAAAAAGGAGATGAGGATATGAAAAAATATAGTCATTTATTTTCACCTATTAAAATTGGTGAAACCATAGTTAAAAATCGTATTTTTATGCCACCAATATCTACAAACCTAGCAGATAAAGGTTATGTAACAGATGCTTTAGTTGAGCATTACGCTGCAAGAGCCAAAGGTGGTGTTGGTCTTATTGTAACTGAAGTAACTACTGTTGAACCTGTTTATACATATTTACCTGGAGATATGTCCATAAGTGATGATTCTTATATTCCTGGTTGGAAAAAGTTGACGGATGCTGTGCATAAGTATGGTGCAAAAATACTTCCACAATTATTCCATCCTGCTTACATGGCCTTCCCTATTCCAGGAACACCTCGTTTAATTGCACCATCAAATGTGGGACCTTCGTATGCAAAGGAAGCGCCAAGACCAGTAACTATACCAGAGTTAAAAGTTATTATCAAGCAGTTTGGTGAAGCAGCATTAAGAATTAAAATCGCTGGAGGAGATGGTGTTGAAATTCATGCTGCCCATGCTCACGGTTTATTAGGAGGTTTTTTATCTCCAATATATAATAAAAGAACTGATGAATATGGCGGTGATATCAATGGACGTTTGAAATTAACACTAGAAGTTATTGAAGAAGTTCGTAAAACATGTGGAAAAGATTTTATTATTGATGTAAGAATTTCTGGTGATGAATATTGTGATGGAGGTTTAAATCTTAACGATGGAATATACATTGCTAAGCAGTTAGAGAAATCTGGAGCTGATATGATTCATGTATCTGGAGGAACTACTATCATGCGTGGTAGCTCAATACCTGCACCTGGTACAAAGCAAGGTTATCATGCTAAGTTATCAGAAGAAATCAAAAAACATACGTCAATCCCAATAGCTACTGTTGGACGAATTACAGAGCCTTGGATTGCTGATGAATTAATTGCCAATGGCAAGTCAGATATCTGCATGATTGGAAGAGCTAATTTGTGCGATCCTGAATTTGCTAATAAAGCAGAAAAAGGGTTGGATAAGGATATACGTCCATGTATTGGATGTCTTCGCTGCCTAAATGGTATTATGTTTGGAAATCGTATAGCTTGTACAATAAATCCATCTCTTGAAATTGAAAATGAAGATACTCTTAAGTTATCTGATACAAAGAAAAAAATTCTTGTTATTGGTGGGGGACCTGCTGGTATGGAAGCGGCCTATGTTGCAAAGAAAAGGGGACATCATGTAGTCCTTTGCGATAAAAATGAAGAACTAGGCGGACTTATGCGTATAGCTTCTGTACCAATTTCTAAGCAAGATCTTTCAAAGGTTACACAATACATGGTTAGAAAACTAGAAGAAAGTGGAGTTGAAATTCGTTTAAACTGTAATGTTAATAAAGAATTATTACAAAATGAATTTGCTGATTATGAAGTGATTGTAAGTAACGGTGCTTGTCCTATTGTTATCCAACCATTTACAGCCTTTAAACACTGGGCAACTGCCGATGATATTCTAGCTGGCAAAGAATTTCCTGGACGTAAAATTGTTATTATTGGAGGTGGTTCTGTAGGCTGTGAAACTGCAGATTATTTGGCACCTCTAGTTTATGACCGTTTTCCTAGAGATAGAAAAGTCACTGTAATTGAAATGGCAAAAGAAGTTATGGGAACAGAAACCGGCCCAGGTAGAAGTTTACTTGTACAGCGTATGATGAAAAAAGGTATAGAGTTAATCTGCAATGCCAAGGTTGAAAATGTAGAAGAAGATAAAATTTATTATAGCAAAGACGGTGAAATATACTGTATTGATGATTGTGATACACTTATCTTCGCAGTGGGTTACAAAACTGACACTAGACTAGTCGATACCTTAAAGGAACTTCAAATGCCTTATCATATTATAGGAGATGCAAACAATGTTGGAACAATAAAAGATGCTATTAATGCAGGATATGATATTGCTAAAAAATTGTAATTTTCATATTTATTCTAATATCATGTCGAATCAACCATTTTACAAGGTTATTATCCATAATTTACGATTAGGTATCTTTTAAAACTTTATTAATCTATTATCTCCTTTTATTATATAGGCTGTTTATTCTAAATAAATATAATTTACCTTATCTTATATAGTAAATAACAAATAGATACAATCGATTTTTATTCAGAAAAACATAAGTAGTAATAAGATAGTAATCAATATTTGGAAAGATGAAGACTTAGAATTTTTTTAACATCAAGCTATATCTATATTATTCTAGAAATTTACCAGAACGTAAGAAGTTTATAGCAGATTTAATTAAAGAGATATTTATAGAGACTACGTTGAAATAATATTTAGAGTAGTCTTTTCTTTTAATAAGTATAATAAAGTAACTTATAATAAAGAAATTAATTTTATTAAGTAAAAATATTATATATGGCAATAATTACAATATCAAAATATTATAGAAGAAAGTTTTGTAAATGAAATTTGAAAAGAGCCCAAAAGGCTCTTTATTTTTTATGAAATAATGAATTACAAATTATCTGACTCATGTATGATTTATAAATCACAACTAATTTAATCTATTTTTCAATTTTAGTTACCATAAATGCCTGTTATGGTAAAAGCCAACTTCATATGACTTTTTACAATAGTCTAGATAAAATTGAACACCATCATTTAAAAATCTAGCAACACTCATAAATATATTTTTTACTAATCTTTTAAAATTCATATACCCTACCTCTTTCTTAAATAAATTGATAAAACCATTGTATTTTTTAAATATTTATATTTTGATTGTATTTTGTTTATATTTTATTAAATTCGATTTTTCTAATGATTTTTCAACCTATGTGATGTTTGCGATTTGGCAGATGGCTGTATAGCAGCAGACAAGGGACGTAAAGGTGAATGTTATATCCTTGCAAATGAATAAGTGGCTTTAAAAGAAATATGCACAATGTTAAATAAAGATTTGGGATGTAAATTAATACGTGTTTATCTTTCGCTTTGAATCGTAAAACTTTTAGCGAAAATAATGGAAAAGCAAGCTGCCAAAAAAGGAACGAAACCGTTGATGACAACATTCTCTGTATACAATTTTGAGAGAAATAATAATTTTGATTGCTCTAAAGCTAGAAAAGAGCTTGGTTATAAGACACGTTACTATGAAGAAACATTGCATGATGAAGTAATTTGGTTGAAGAAGGAGGGAAAAATCGTATAAGGTTAAAAATTTACGAATTAATATTTTGTAAACAAAAGTCAAACATTACTTAAATAATGGAATGATACTATTATGTCATTAAATGAAGCAAATTTAAGGAGGTTAACAAATATGGCAAAATCAAAATTAGTAAAAGTAAATGAAAAAATTGCAGAAGGCGTAGTTGGTAGATACAAAAAAATTGAAAATGGTGTAGTTGGCGGATTCAATAAAATTGCGGACAAATTCGTAGATAACTATCTGACAAAAGAAGGTGAGTCTATAGAAGAAGCAAAAGAAAGACTTGCAAAAGAACAGAAGGCGAGAGAAGAGGCGAGTATATCAGAAAGAGAAAAGCATTCATTGTAGCAAGGTGAAGCTGTAGAAGAAATCGAATTAGATGTATAAAATGAAGCTATGTAAGCAATAAGAAAGGAAGGTATTGAATAGTGAAAAAAAGTATATTTGTATCAATGATTTCAGGAACTATCGGTGGGATTTTATTTTCACTTGGTATGTGTATGGCATTGATTCCAGAATGGAATTCGTTTAAGCCGGGAGTTATTATGGGAGTAGCTGGAATGATTGTATTACTCATCATGATAGTTGTTTGGAGAAAAATGGAGAATAAACCACCGGTTAAGCCTTCAGGAAAAACAATTGGAGCCGTATTGATTAGTATCATAGGTTCTTTACTGCTAGGAGTTGGAATGTGTCTCACAATGGTATGGAGTCATATGGTAATTGGTATTATAATAGGAATTGTGGGAATCGTTACACTTCTTTGTCTGATTCCATTTATTAAGGGATTAAAATAATTTAAAGTAAAGATATGCAGCATAAGAAAATATGCTGCACATTTTTTGTAAAATATTTCACTATCTCAGTAGGCAGAATGTATTTTCCAGGATTTACAATATATGTTGCATAGATATATAATCTTTTCATAGAGAAGGGGGAAGCAAAATGATAAATATATTAGTAGTAGAAGATGATATTAAATTAAATCAGATTGTATGTACCTATTTGAATGATAATGGATTTCATACAAAAGGGTGTCTGAATGCAAAAGATGCATATAGTGAAATGTATAACAACCTTTATGAATTGATTATTTCAGATATTATGATGCCTGAGATTGATGGATTTGAGTTTGCAGAAACAGTGAGACAGGTAAACAAGAGAATTCCGATTTTATTCATGTCGGCGAAAGATGATTTGCCGTCTAAGAAAAAAGGATTCAAAATTGGAATTGATGATTATATGGTGAAACCAGTAGAATTGGATGAACTGTTACTGCGTGTAAGGGCATTGCTTCGCAGAGCAAACATCGAAATGGAACGGAAACTGATTGTTGGTAATCTGGAGCTGGATGCGGACGGAATGAGTGCAGAAATTGAAGGAGAGGAAGTAAACCTTACTACAAGGGAATTTAATATTATTTATAAGATGCTTTCTTATCCAAAAAAAACATTTTCTAGGGCTCAGCTTATGGATGAGTTCTGGGGTGTGAACAGTGATACCAGCTTGCGGGCAGTAGATGTCTATGTGACGAAGCTTCGAGATAAGTTATCGGACTGTGATGGTTTTAAAATTGTAACAGTGAGGGGACTTGGATACAAGGTGGTGTTATTATGAGAAAACACGATGGATCTGTAAGGGTAAAGAAAAGCCGCTTTCCACCACATCTTTTTGTTGCATATCTCATAGTTCTTTTGCTGATGTGTGGTGCACATACAGGTCTTATCATACTTTCAAATAGGGAAGGTTGGAGTAAGATAACTCAGGTAATTGTACCCGTGGTATATTGGGTAGCTGTTGCTATAGGACTTACTTTGTTTACAAGAAAAAAGATTATGACTACTTATGAAGAGCCAATGCAGAACTTGGCAGAGGCTACCAAAATGGTAGCAAATGGTGATTTTTCAGTGTATGTTCCAACACTGAATACTTCCGATAAATTGGATTATCTGGATGTTATGATTTTGGATTTTAATAAAATGGTAGAAGAACTAGGAAGTATTGAGACATTAAAAACGGATTTCGTGTCTAATGTATCCCATGAAATGAAGACACCGATTGCAATTATTAAAAATTATGCAGAATTGATTAAGATGGATCAAATTACAGATGAACAAAGAAAAGAATATGCACAGTCTATTATAGATTCCTCTGTAAGATTATCCAATTTAATCAGCAATATTTTGAAATTGAATAAGTTGGAAAATCAGAAAATTACTCCAGAAATGGAAGCCTATGATGTATGCAGACAGTTATGTGAGTGCGCAATTTTGTTTGAAGATGCATGGGAAGAAAAGGAAATTGAGTTAGTAATAGATATGGAAGATGTAGCAATGGTAAAGGCTTATGAAAGTCTATTGGAACTGGTTTGGAATAATCTGCTATCCAATGCTATTAAGTTCACGGAACCCGGCGGAACCATTGCTATCAGACAGGAATCAAAGGATAAGGAAATTCATGTATCTGTTTCGGATACAGGATGTGGCATGAGCAGCGAAAGCATAAAATATATATTTGATAAATTTTATCAAGGAGATACATCCCGTTCAAAAGAAGGAAATGGTCTTGGACTTGCTATGGTAAAGCGGGTAATAGAGCTCTTGGATGGAGAGATTCAGGTTTCAAGTGAGGAAGGAAAAGGAAGTACCTTTACCATTACATTACCTTCAGCAGAGATTGTTAATAATGTGAGTGGAGGAAGGCAATAATGGATGAAATAGAAAAAAAGCAGAAAGAATTCGTAGGGTATGAATACAAAGAAGTGATTGCCGATATTAGTAAAGCTTCATTTATTTTTGACGGATATGAATACTTCGGATGGGAACTAGACAAAAAACTGAATGGAAATATCTATGGAAATCCAGTGGAAAATATCCGTTCACCATATCAGAAGAAAATCGTAATACGGTTGAAACGAAACCGAAAGATTCTCAATAAAATGGAACTTACCAGACTTCAGAGGAATTTTGAAGCATGTATAAATGAAATCGAAGAATTAGAAAAATCAAAAACTTCTACGGCAACCGTGTATGCACTTGTTATAGGGATTTTGGGAACGGCATTTATGGCAGGTTCAGTTTTTGCTGTAACAGCACAGTCACCAAATATTATTTTGTGTATTTTGCTTGCAATACCAGGTTTCATTGGCTGGATAACTCCATATTTTGTGTATAAAGAAATGGTAAAAAGGCAAACAGGTAAAGTAACACAACTTATAGAAGAAAAATATGATGAGATTTATAAAATATGTGAAAGGGGAAATAAATTGCTGCATTAATAATGATTATAAAAAATTCTGTCTGTATATAAAGTATAGACAGCATTTTCGAAATCTATTAAGTTATTTGTTAGCGTAGCTAGTAAAGAGTATACATTATAGAAATTTAATAAAGGGTATGAGTGGCAAGTAAAAGTATATTCAAGACGTGCAGGTAGTGGATATCCTTAATGTTATAAGCACTCGAGAAAAAGTAGTTGTAATGGTGATTAATAATTTTATTATAACAATAAAGAATATTAGTGTATGGTAACAGGGACTTAGTTCTTGAAAAAACAGGGCTGAAAGTAAAGGACTATACAGAAGAATATCAGTTATTATTTAGTGATAATGCCTTAATAAAAGATCAATTGCTTTATTAAGGTATTATAGGTTAAGAAAATAGGAAAAAATTGACATAAGATATATAATATGATAGAATTTTCTTGAAAATTTAATAGGCAAACCTATGGAAATGTAGGGACGCAAAGCTATAGGGACTAAGGTTTTAAAACTATGTCAGCCAGTTGCCAAAGAGTACATTATACTTTTTGTTTAAAGCTTTATAGTTAATATTATTGCATATATTTGTATGAAAAATATTAAATTATTAAAGTATATTTTAAGTTGCTCTTTTTGAGCAACTTTTTTATTGCAATTTAAAATATGCAAATTTAATGTGCTTCTGAGGGAGATTAATCAGGAGGGAAAAATGAAAAAGAAACTAGCATCAATAGTGGCTATATCTATAATAGCTACGAATACTATGCCTGCAATGAATGTTTTTGCAGATGAGATTATAAGAAACAAAGCAACAAGCATAGAAAAAGAAGTAAGCAAAAATATGACGGTGGAGACTTTCAAAATAAAGAATTATGAAAACTTCACTAGGTACAATGAAGATTATAGAGTAAATATAAAATCTATAAGCAACAATGGCGGTAAGTACAATCAAAGTATTATAACTAACGCTATAGATGGTAAATTAGAAACTCACTGGGAAACAGGAAGAGAAAATGAAGAAGACTTTAAAAATGAGGTAGAATTTGAATTTGAAAACGTTGAAAAAATAAACAGATTAGCTTATGCTACTAGACAAGATAGTGCAAGACCTAAAGGTTATCCTAAGGTTGCAAAAATATTAGTAGCAGATTCTGATGAATCAGAATATAAGTTAGTAGGTGAAGTTGCAAGTGATAAAGTAACTGGAGATATGGTTGAATTTAAATTCGATACAGTAGAAGCTAAGAAAGTTAAGTTCATATTCTCTGATGTTCATAATGGTTGGGCAAGTGCTTCTGAGTTTTGGTTCTATAAAGAAGATAAAACTTTAGATAAGATGGAAAGTCTTTTTACGGACGATAACATGAATGAAATTAGCCCTGAGTTTGCTGATTTAGAAGCGCTTAATGCTTTAGAAAAAGAGGCTAAGGATCATCCATTTTATACAAACTTCAAAGAAGATATAGATAATGCTATAACTATATTAGAAGAAGAAGAATTAGAAAGTACTTTAGCAAAAGTATCTAAATTAACTGGATATGGTACAGAATATCAAGATGCTTACAACGAAAAATTTATGATACCAACAAATAAAATAACTAAAGTAGAAGCTAATGGTGGAATATATCCAGGTACTAAATATGAATATATGTTTGATGGTGACCCTAATACACATTGGGAAACTAACAAAGCTAACAGCTCAGATTTCACAAATGAAATAACTTTAACTTTAGATGAAGCACAAACTATAGATAGATTAGCTTATAAAGCTAGAAGTTTAAATAATAAAGGATTCCCTACTAAGTTTGAAATATATGTTTCAGAAACTTCTAAAGGACAAACTTTCCAGAAAATAGCATATGGACAAGCTAATGTAACAAGTGATATGGTTGAATTCAAGTTCACTCCTACAAAAGCTAAAAGAGTTAAATTAGTATTCAATGAGTGTAATATGAATAGAGCATTCGCTTCTGAAATGAGATTATATAAGCACGATGAATTAAGTGAAAAGTATAATACATTATTTACAAATGATAAGAAAAATGAAATAAGTAGTGAGTTTAATTCTATAGATAAATTAGAGAAGTTTTCTAAAGAATTAGAACAACATCCTTTATATAATTTATATAAAGAAGGTATAAATGATGCTAGATTAATATTAGAAAATAAGAAAGTTACATATATTGACGCAAAAGTATCTAAATTTAAAAGCTTTGATTCACCTGAATTAGTAGAGTATGATAAAGCTTATAAAATAGATAATAAGCATATAGTAAACATAACTACTAATGGAAGTCACTATTCTAATGAAGTAATAGCAAGAGCAATAGATGGTGACGTTACAACTGCTTGGCATTCAAATAAAACAAACAGCGAAAACCACACTAACGAAGTTATAATGACGTTAGATAAATTAGAAACTATAGATAAGGTAGTATATACTTCGCCTAGAGCCAGAGGGTTCGCAGAAGAATTTGACATATATGTATCAAAAACTCTAGAAGGTGATACTTTCGAAAAGGTTACAAGTGGTAGAGCAAGCAGAACAAATGATTCAGTTTCTATAAAGTTTAATCCAACAGAAGCTAGAAGAGTTAAATTTGTATATACTAAAGCTTATGAAAATTTTGCATTAGCTTATGAGTTTGGTTTATATAAACAAGATTCAACTATAGATAAAATGGATAACTTATTCACTGATGAAAATATGAATACTGTAAGTGAAGAATTTGCTAATATGGAAGCTTTAAATAAATTAGAAGATGAAGTTAAAGAACATCCATTTTATTCTGACTTTAAAGAAGATATAGAAAATGCTAAGGCTTTGGTTGAACAAGGGCAAGTTGAAGCAACTGTAAGTAAAACTAAAAAGTTTAACCATTATAACAACCAAGAATACATGGAGCAATATGCTATAAATAGAGATAATATAAAGAAAATATCTAACAACGCTGGACAATGGTCTACTATGAAAATAGATAATGCAATAGATGGCAAGTTAGATACATATTGGGAAACTAATACATCTAATACAGAAAGTTTCAAAAATGAAGTTACTGTAGAGTTCATAAATCCGGTAACTATAGATAGATTAGCTTATGGGGCTAGAGAATCTGATAGAAAAGGTTTCTTACAAGAATTTGAAATTTATGTGTCTGCTACAACTAAAGGAGATAACTTTAAATTAGTATCTACTGCAAAAGCAGATAAAACTACTGGTTTAGTTGAGGCGAAGTTTGAGCCAACTAAGTTCCAAAGATTAAAAATAAAAGTAACTAAAGGCGATCAAAACTGGGCCACTTTAAATGAGTTAGTATTCTTAAAACAAGACTCTATAGCAAATCAAGTGGAAAGTATGTTTACTAATGATTTAATGAATGAATTAACAGATGATTACAACACAATACAAGAAATAGAAGCTTTAGAGCAAGAAGTTAAGAAACACCCTCTTGAAAGAGAATTAATGGAATATATAGAAAGAGCCAAGTATATAATTAGCAATCCTGAACAAGCGAATAATTATATATACGAATTAGAATCTAGAGGAGACTCTATAAAAGAATCTCAAAAGAGACAAATGTGGAATTTCCAGGATTGGCAACCGACAGGGTTAGCAGTTAAGTCAGGACAACAAATAACTGTTTACGTAGATGCAGAACCAGGAACACCATTACCTCGATTAGTGTACAAGCAAATGGACTCTCAACATAACGGAAACCACAACATAGCTTTAACTAATGGGAAGAACGTAATAACAATACCTGAAACTAATCCTGACCAATTAAGACCTGGAACACCTCAATCAGGTGTATTATATACAACAAATCCTTATACTCCTGAGGAGCAAATAAGAGAACCTAAGGTAAAAATAGAAGGTGCATTTGAGTATCCATGTTTCGTGTTAGGTGAAGACACAGACGAAGAGATATTTAAAGACTTAGAAGAATATACAGAAAAATTAAAGAAGGATAAGCAACTTCCTGATGTATTTGAGATATTTAGTGAAAAGAACTTAATAAATGTTAGGGCTACTTATGCGCTAGATTGGTACAGTAAGAATGACATAACACCAAGTGAAAATGCAAAGAAAATTGATGCTATTTTAAAAGAATCTATGGATTTCTGGGGATTTGATAACTCTAGTGAAGTAAACTCAGATTATAACTATAGATATATGACTATATTAAAATGGTTAGACAACGGTGGATTCATGAATGCTGCAAATGGTATAACAGGTTATAACCAAGCTGAACAAGGTGCAGTATTAAACTACGGAACAGGTTGGGGATTAATGCATGAGCTTGGACACAATATGGATACGAACAGTATGAGTATAGTTGAAGTTACAAACAACATGTTACCTTTACACTTTGAAATGATAGAAGGTAAGGAAAGTAGATTCGTACAACAAAATCAATACCAAAAGAACATATTCCCTAAAGTAACTAAGGAAGATTATTCTCAAAACAAATGGTATCCTGATAATGATTATAGTAACTTACAGCATATAGCACCGTTATGGCAATTACAGTTATATGATGAAACATTCTGGCCTAGATTACAACAAGAGTTTAGAGAGAACAAGTTAGGTGGAGGAGATTGGGATAACAAGCATGAAGCATGGGCAATCGCTGCATCTAATGTACTTGAAATGGATTTAACAGAACACTTCGCTAGACATGGATTTAGAGTGTCAGAAGAGACTAAAAATCATATGAAACAATATCCTGCTCCAACTCAAAAATTATGGTATTTAAATGATAACAAGTATTTAAAAGATGGTGAAGCTTTTAACGGTAACTTAAACGTAAAAGTGAGCCCTAAGATAAATAAAGATAATATAACTTTAACTATGGATATAGATAAAGAAAATGATAAAAGTCTTTTAGGATACGAAATATACAGAGATGGAAAATTAATAGGTTTCACAGACAAGGGAACTTACGTAGACCAAGAAGTTGATTTAAGCGATAACCACATTTATGAAGTAGTGCCTTTTAGTAACGATTTAAACACTGCTAAGAAGATAAGTGTAAACTCTCAGCAACCTGTTATAGAAACTACTGGAGGAGTAACAGTAAAATTAAATGAAGAGTTTAATCCTTTAGATTATGTTAAATCTACTGATTACCAAGGTAACCCTATAGAAAATATAGAAGTGAAACATAACGTTGATAACACTAAACAAGGTAAGTATACAGTAACTTATAAAGTTAAAGACAACAATAATTTATTTGCAGATGAAACTTTAGAAGTTGAGGTAGTAAGTGATTACACATTCTTATCAGACTTTGAGTGGACAAGTGCTACTAGTGGATATCAAAATGCTAGACGTAACGAAAGTATAAAAGGTAGACATTTAGGTGAACCTAAGACATTTGATAAAGGCTTAGCTACACATGCAAATGGAGTTATAACTTATAACTTAGGAGAACACGACTACGATTATTTAGAAATGAGGGTCGGTGTAGATATGAGTATACCTGAACAAGGTAATTCAAGTATAACTTTCAAATTAACTGGAGATGGTAAAACTTTAGCAACTACATCTGTTATGAAACATGCAGATAATTTAAAATATATTAAGGTTCCCGTAAAAGATGTAGATGAAATAAAAATAGAAGTTAACAATGGTGGTAACGGAATTACATCTGACCATGGTATAATAGTTGAACCTAAGTTAGCTACTAACAACGGTAAACCAACATTAAAAGTAGATAAATCTATATCAGTAAAAGTTGGTGAAGAGTTGGAAGACGTAATCGGTAAGATTGAAGCTTACGATGCAGAAGATGGAGATTTAACTAAAGCCGTTCAGATAAGCGGACAAGATAAAGTTAATACTAACAGAGTTGGGACATACCCAATAACATATACAGTTACTGATAAGAGTGGAAATACGGCTACTGCTACAAGAAATATAAAAGTAGTTAATATGCAAGATTTCACTTACTTAAGTGATTATGACTGGAAATCTCAATCTAATAACTATACACAACCTAAAAAGGATGTAGCTATAAATGGTGGAAATTTAACACTTACAGGTGAAAATAACGAAGCAGTTGAGTATGAAAAAGGTTTAGGCATGCACTCAACAAGTACAGTTATATACGATTTAACTGATAAAAATGCAGATATATTTAGTACTTATATAGGCGTAGATAGAGCAATGTATCATTCTGTAGGCCAAGTACAGTTCGAAATATATGTTGATGGTAAGCTATCTTATGATAGTGGAATAATGAAAGCTAAAGATAAACAAAAATACGTAGAATTAAATTTAGCAGATGCTAAAGAATTAAAATTAGTCGTTAAAGATGGTGGTAACGGAAATGGTTCTGACCATGCAACTTTTGGTGATACTAAATTACACTTTGTAAATGAATCAAGAATAGACAAAACTGAATTAACTAATTTAGTGAACGAGGCTAAAAAGTTAAATGAAGATGACTATACAGAAGAATCTTTTAATGCAATGCAAATACTTTTAGATAAAGCAGAGCAAGTTTTAGAAGATAGCAATGCTAGTCAAGATACTATAGATAGTGTAACTGCAGAGCTACAAGAATCAGTTAAATCATTAACGGTAATAAACTTAGATGAGGTTGTAAATATACCAGATAAATATCTAGCTAGATCTTTATCTAGTGTTCTAGGTAAGTCAGAAGGATTTACTATTGGTGATATGAGAAGTTTAACTGAATTAAGCTTAAGTGGTGTTACTGACTTAGAAGGATTACAATATGCGAAGAATTTAGAAGTATTAAATATAGAATATAATGAGATAAGTGATTTATCACCACTTAAAAATCTTAAAAATTTAACGGATTTAAGAGCTAATCCTCAAATAATAACAGCAGGATCAATAGCTAAAAAAGATAATAGAGTAACAATAAATTATGATATTTTAAATAGAAAAGGTGAAAAATTATCACCAAAAAGTGTGACAATAAGAAATAATCAAACATTAGAAGATACTACTTTAGATTTAGATGAGTGTGTAGATGAAAATGGAGTAATATCTTTTGATACTACAAATCTTGATTCAGTTGTATATAGTGTGTATTTAGAATATGAAGATACTAATGACAACTATTTATCACAAGTATTGTTTATGTTTAGTAATAAATAATTAAATTTAAAGTGAGAATTTTTAATATTATTGAAACAAAGAATATATAGGGCCTAAAAGAGTTTTGTATATTTACACATAGGATCGTATCCACCATTGAAATTCACGAAATGTATTATCATAAATTTATGATAATACATTTTTTTATATCTAAAAATAACATAATGAGAAGTTAATATGATAGAAAGGTATATAGATTATAAATTTTTAAACTATTGAAAATAAATACAGAACTACCTTACGTTTATAGATAGAAATGTGGCAGAATGCACGAAGAGATTTGTTAAAAATTTAATGGTAATCAAATTCTTTACCAATGAATATAAAAAATATCCTCATGTTATAATAGTTTAAACTAATGAACGGAAGGTAGATGAATTTATATGAAATACCAACATAAAATTGAAGTTAATAAAGATCTTTGTATTGGATGTGAACTTTGTAAAAATGATTGTCCAGTAAATAATATAATTATAGAAAATAAAAAATCAGTAATTAAAAATCAAGATTGTTTAATGTGTGGGCACTGCGTAGCAATATGTCCAAAAGAAGCTATTACACTGACAGGATTTGATGAACCACCAATAGAACTTACAAATAAGCCAATCTTAGACCAAGATGAATTACTAATGGCAATTAAATCTAGAAGAAGTATTCGTAAATTTAAAGATAAAGAAGTATCTTCGGAAATTGTAAATCAAATTATTGAGGCAGGTAGATATACTCCTAGTGCTAAAAATTCACAAGATGTATCATATATTGTTTTAGACAACAAAAAAGGAATGTATGAAGAGGTGGCAGTGAAGTTTTTTAGAAAAATAAAACCTATTGCAAATATTGCTGTTAAACACTCAAAGGAACTTTCGATTGATGATAATTTTTTCTTCTAGAATGCTCCTATTGCAATAATGATAGCTACAAAAGATAAGATTAGTGGTTCACTTGCAGCATCAAATATGGCACTGATAGCAGAATCTTATGGACTCGGAGTTTTATTTAGTGGATATTTTTCAGACGTAGCAAATAATTTGACAAAGTTAAAAAAGCTTTTAAGTTTAAAACACAGAGATCATGTTATTACAACGCTAGTGATTGGATATCCAGATGTTAAATATAGACGTACTGCACAAAAAGAGACAGCAAATGTTAGATACTTATAAGCTATGGAGTATTTTATGGAAATAGAATGTAAAGAAAGAATAGAAGAAATAACGTCTAAATTTAAAGAATGCCGTAAAGCTATTTCTGCTATGGGTGATGAAACTAGACAGCTGATTTTAATTACGTTACTAGAGAGTGACTTTAATGGAATACGAGTGGGGGAAATCACAGAAAAAACACATCTTTCTCGTCCTGCTGTATCTCATCATCTTAAAATATTGAAAGAAGCAGAAATTGTTAATGTACGTAGAGAAGGAACGAAGAACTATTATTATTTTGATTCAAAGAAATCACAATGGAAATCACTAACAGAACTAATAAATCTTATATTTGTTGGAATACAACATATTGGTGAAAATGATGTAATAAAAGGTGAGTAAACCAATAAAAGAAGGTATTATTTTAAATAATACCTTCTTTTATTTTGAGTATTATTTTTATACTCAATAGCCTCAGTAGGGCAACCACAAATACATGCCATACAATGAGTACAGTTATTTTTCCAAACTGGTTTTTGATTTTTTAAATTAATATTATTTAGAGGACATAGTGTTACACACTCTCCACAGCCAATGCATTTATTAGTATAATGAAATCCCTTTGCATGGACAAATATTTTATAAAAAGCTGTATTTGTTATACCACTTTTAAGTGTACCACTTAAGCCACTAGGGTTAATAATTTCAAATTCATTTTCAGATTTTATATCAGAAATAATTTTATTTATTTGTTTATCTGATTCTTTAATGATTTGTGTTGATGTTTCTTTATCTGGTACAGAAAATAAAGCGATATAATTCTCTGGTATTTTAATTTCTGCTATACCTTTTAGTTGCCATTCTTTATATTTACATAACTTTTGAATATATTTTATGGCTTTTCCTGTATCACCTCCACAAGTCATTATAAAATATACTTTGTTACTTCCTGAAAATCTTGTTTTTTTATAAAATCAGTAACGACTATTGGCAATCTCCATGCATAAGTAGGGCATACGAATATGAATGGTTTATCTGTTGATATTAATTCATCTGTTTTTTCTTCTTTTATAAGTTGATTTAATGATATTAGTTGATCATTTAATTCTTGTGCAATTTTGCGAGCTACATATCAGCTATTACCAGTACCGCTAAAATATAAAATCATAATTATATCTCCCTAACTATTTTTTTATTTTAACCTTTAATATTTTTGATCTAATAAAGTGATTTATCGATATATTGTATTCAATAAATATAAAACTTACTAGTTAAAAAAATTATATCATATTAATATTTTTTATATTTATTGGTAAAGAATTTGATTACCATTAAATTTTAAGGTCTATTTATGGTGATTTAAATAATGTACTTGAAAATATAGACTTTATTAATCTAAAAGATATAATAATTTACAATGACAACTATAGCTTATTTTTCTATAAAGATAACATGATAAAAGTAAAATAATAAAAATACTACAAAATGGAATCAAGAGACTAGTAACGATATTAGGTGCATATTGAGGAGGTAAACCTAGTTTAGTTATGAATACCATAAGAGAAGCATTGGGTAAAGACTTGATTGATTTTTATGGTGTTGTATGGATTTTTTATTATAAAAAATTGAAAATGTAACAAAAAATGACATATTGGAATATAATAATATGAAACATATGGTATATGGAGGTTGAGTATATGGATATAAAGTGGATTATAGTTATAATTATAATTATACTTGCCCTATTCTTATATAGATGGATAATACAAAGAAAACAAGCTATTAATAATGTCCTACAAAGAAGTGATGAAGAAAAAATTAAAGATATTAATAATGTACTAGAGTTATATAGTTTTGTATATGATGAAACTAATGATATTATATGTTCAAGTATGTATCCTTGGCAAAGAGAGGTAGGGTATTGTAGATTTTATGATGAAGCAGCACCTGCCTTAAATATGATTATTGATAGTGAGCCTATTTATTTTGAATATGATAATAGAAGATGGCTTATTGAATTTTGGAAAGGTCAGTATGGAATGACTACTGGTGGCGAAATTGGTATATATGTAACTGATATGGATGATATTAATATACCAGGTATTTTTTCAGGTCCTTTTTTCAAAGCCGTATCAGATAAAGAACTCTTAAATATGGATTTTAAGCTTAAAATATGTGAAAAAAAATTGTTTCAAAGAAAAGATTATCATTGGTGGCTAACAGGCTTTGATGTAGGTGTATTTTCTAATCCTCGTAAGTTATCAATGGAAATTAGGATAATTTTTCCGAATATAATTATGAAACATGCATTTCTTAGTGGATTAAAAAGAGCAGGTTATAAAGAAGATGAAATTAAAATAATTAAGAATACAATTTATTTTGATTTTAATAAACCCAAGTCAGATCAACCACGTAATCGTTACAAATTGATAATACCTTTTATCCAATTGATGAATAAAACCTACTGCAAGATATATAATTTAATTACTAAAGATTTTACACGTACAATAGATAAAATTGATTTTTTACGATTATACTATCCTAATTTGTTTATGTTAATTGTAGGTAAAAATAGAATGAAAAAATTACAAAAATCTTATAAAGTAATTTCATTTTATATAAATAGAAATGAGATGAGAAGTAATGAGCACTTATAAACGCTTATCCAAAGTCTATGAAAATTCTAAGGTTATTCCTTATGATTATTCTTCAAAATTTGTCATAATGAGTGATTGCCATAGGGGTAGTGGAAATTCAGGAGATAATTTTCTAAAAAATCAATATATATTTTTCGCGGCACTTAATGATTACTACAAAAAAGGATTTACTTATATTGAATTAGGTGATGGAGATGAACTTTGGGAAAATAGATCTATGGAACAGATTATTGAAGTACACAGTAGTACATTTGAACTATTATCTAAATTTTATGAGTCAGACAGAATGTATATGATTTATGGTAATCATGATATGCAAAAAAGTGATACAGAATTTTTAGAGTGTCATTACAAAGGACACTATTGTGGAATAAGAAAAAAGTTTTTTTCATTATTTAATTATATAAAAGCATATGAAGGAATAATTCTAGAAAATGAAGATAATAATCAACATAGAATCTTTCTCCTACATGGTCATCAAGGAGATTTGATTAATGATAGACTGTGGAAATTAGGTAAATTTTTAGTTCGTTATATCTGGAGACCACTAGAGATATGGGGATTTAACGATCCTACAAGAGCAGCTAAAAATTATAGAAAGAAAAATAGCATAGAACAACAATTGATAACATGGTCAAAAGAGAATAACATAATGTTAATTACAGGTCATACTCATAGATCTAGTTTTGCTAACTTAGATGAACCAATGTATTTTAATTCAGGAAGTTGCATACATCCAACAGCAATTACAGCTATAGAGATTGAATATGGTCGTATTAGCTTAGTGAAATGGAGTATTATGACAAGAGAAGATAATAGTATATATGTAGGAAAAGAGGTTTTAAAAGGACCGGTAAAATTAGAAGATTACTTTTTAAAAAATATAAAAATAGAAAACTTTTAAGTAGTTAAAAGCTGATTTCTATATTGATAAGAGATTGATTTTTTAGTTAATACTTTAATTACTGGACAATATAACCTACTATAGATATTACAATATAGATTTTCATATAAAATACATTGAAATAGATGACATGATGCTATAAAGGTTAGTTGTTGATAAAATTTTAAATAAATTAGGTCGTATAAAAATGATTAATCATAAGTATAATACCTATAATTCGTATCTAGCATTTAAATTTACGAAAACCACATTGATGTAATAATCAATGTGGTTTTTTACGTATAACATTATTTTTGATAAAATAATTAAAATATGCTATAAAAAATAAAACCTTTTATAAATACAAATCGTTATATAAGTGAAAGGGTGATGATAATTTGGCACAGACAGATGAAAAATTAATTAAAGAAATACTAAAAGGGAACGAAAGTGCAATGGAAATACTAGTAAAAAGACATTACGAGCTTGTACATAGTTACATATATAGAGCTACGAATGATCACAATATAGCCTATGATATAACACAAGAAGTATTTATAAAAATGATGAAAAATATAGATAAATATAATTTGGGAAATGGTAAGTTCAGAAATTGGATATTAAAAATAGCTGTAAACGCAACAAAGGATTATTTTAAAAGTAATACGTATAAGCAAAGAAGTGAAATTTGTGATATAGAAAATCATCAAATAGGAGATAAATCAAATGTTATTGATATAATTTCTAAAAAAGAAGAATCAATAAAAATTAAAGAAGCTATAAAAAAATTACCAAATCGTCAAAGAGAAGCCATACTTCTAAAGTACTACAATGATTTAAAAATAAAAGAGATAAGTAACATAACAGGAGATAATGAAAATACTATAAAATCGAGACTATTCAATGGAATTAAAAATCTTAAAAAATTACTTGGAGGTGATATATTTGAAGAAAAATATGAGTATTCACAGTCTAAGATGTGAAAATATAGAAGATGAAAAATTTGAAGAACTACTAGAATTAGATTTAATAGATATAGATGAATTTTTAGATAGTTACGTTGTTAATAACGTTGATGAGGTAAAAATTGATTCAACAATAGATACATTAAAAACATATATGCCAAAACCAGAAGTACAAGTTATCAAGGAGAAAAGTGGAACTTTAGATAAAATAAAAGAAAATATAAACCTAGTAAAATTTCAATTTAGTTTAATGAATAAAGCATATTTTATAGCATCACTATTATTAATACTTGTAGGAACTATAACTACAATAAAGTTAAATTTAAGTACATATTTTAGTGCATCTATAATTGCACCAATACCAATATTACTTGGAATGTTTGACATAATTAAAGGTAGAGAGGAAAATGTATGGGAGTTAGAGCTTAGTTATAAATACTCTTTAAGAGAAATTGTTTTATCAAGGTTAATAATTATAAATACAGTTTCTATAGTAATGAGCATTGCTATGAGTATTATATTAAATAATACATACTCACAAATCAATCTATTAAAAATGATTAGTATATGGTTAATTCCAGTATTTATAATAGGGGCAATATCTTTAATTATTACTTCATTATACAGAAGTATAAATAGCATTACTTTATGTACATCAATCTGGATATTAGGCGCAATGAGTATTAGTATATATGAAAACATAGCTGATATAACTAATATTAATACATTTATAGTTTTAATTGTATCTATAATATTTGCATTAGGATCGATGAAATTATTTTACAAGAAAAGTATAAATATTATAGATTATATAACGTTTGATTTCTAGGGGGATTTTATGGAAATTATTATAAAAAATATAAGAAAAGAATTTAAAGATAAACTAGCAGTAGATAATTTTAATGCAACTTTAAATAGTGGAATATATGGACTACTGGGGACAAATGGAGCGGGTAAAACAACACTTATGAGAATACTTGCAGATGTATCAAACCCAAGTAGTGGAGATATTTTAGTAAACGGAGAAAGTAAAAGTAAGCTAGGAGATAAGTACAGAGATTTAATAGGATATGTACCTCAAAATATAGGATTTTATAAAAATTTTACAGCAGAAAAATTTTTATATTATGTGGCAGCACTAAAAGGTATAGATAAGAAAATTGAGAAAAGTAAAGTAGATGAACTTTTAAAATTTGTTAATTTAGAAAAAGATAGAAAAAGAAAAATAGGTAAATTTTCAGGTGGTATGAAACAAAGGTTAGGTATTGCTCAAGCTTTATTAAATGATCCTAAGATACTCATATTGGATGAGCCTACAGCAGGTCTTGATCCAAATGAAAGAATAAGGTTTAAAAATTTAATCTCACAATTATCGAAGGATAAAATAGTAATATTATCAACTCATATAGTTTCAGATATAGAGTTTATAGCAAACGAAATACTTGTTATGAAAGAAGGTAAACTAGTTGAAAAATCCTCATTAGAAGATATTCTAGATATTGTGAGGGGAAAGGTATATACATTAAGTGTTAATGAAGGAGATTTAGAAAATGTTCAAAATAAATTTAAAATATCTAGTATGATGAGAACAAATAATGGAATCTGTGCAAGAGTAGTAGGAGATAATAAACCTGATATAAAAGAATTTAAATACATAGAAGAAGAACCAAATTTAGAAGATGTATTTTTGTATTATTTTAATGAAAGTGTTAGAGTATAGGGGGATTTTGAGATGATAGATTTGATAAAATTTGAGTTATATAAAATATTTTCTAAAAAGTCAGTACGCATAGTTTTATTGCTAACTGTGCTATTTAGTGCTTTTAATGCATTTGGGGAAAGTATAAATATGAAATCTAAAGGCCTAAATAGTATGAATGATGTGTATAGCGTTATGAAAGAACATGAAGGTAAGGTAATTATACAAGAAGGAATACTTAAAGCAGAAAATACAATAGAAAAACTAAAGGAAAAAGAAAAAAGAGGCGAAAAGCTAACTAAAGAAGAGATAGTTTATAGATATTATTTATATGAGGTAATGATAACTGATCCAGTCTATATGGTAAATAATGAATACTATACAATAGATGAAATAAAAGATGAGATAAGTACGTTAGAAAACAATAATAAAACCGATACATATGAATATAAAAATCTTAATTTTGTATACGAAAAAGTAAAAAATATAGAAGAATCAAAGTATTATTTTAAATCTGGCTGGATATCAACTACTGACTTTAACGTTATAGCAACATTGATAACTACACTAATAGTAGTAGGATTAGCTACAATTTTTAGTGATGAATACCAAAATAATAGTGCTCAAATAATGTTAAGTTGTAAACGTGGAAAGAATAAGTTGGTTTTATCTAAGATATTAACTGGACTAATATATACAGTTATAATGTTTACTATAGTAAATGGTACATATATGCTTGGAGCTTTAAAATTTGATTTTACAGGATGGGACAAGCCTTTAGAGTTATTTAAATACTATAGAAATACTCCTTTTGATATGAGGGTGATTGATTTTTATATTACAGGATTAGGTGTTAGCTTTATAGGTGCGATGTTATTTTCATTAGTAACAATGTTAGTATCTTTATTAGTAAGAAATAACATGATATCACTATTACTAAGTTTAGGTATGTACTATGTTCCAACATTTGTATCTGGTTTTATTCCCATAGATTCTATGGCTAGAGTTCTTAGAGAAATTAATTTAGCAGAGGCGGTTAGGATAGAAGGTATGTTTATAAATCCTAGTACGTATAATATTTTGGGAAATCCAACTCTGTATTCAACTGTATTAATAAGCTTAGTGGTTATATCTATACCGGTTGTAATATACTTAATAAGATATTTTGGAAAAAGACAAGCTATATAATTAGTTAGTGAAATAGATAAATTCATTGTAAAATTCAAGCTAAGCTTTAATTTATTACTATTTTTTATATAAGTAAATTCTAAAATTATGATATATGTGTATACTAATGATTACTATATAAAAATGTCTGATATTAAGTTAAAAATTATTGGATAGACAATATAATAACTAATGCATGATTTAGACTATGGATTTTAAAAGTTATGTATCGTCTACACCATTGAAATTCACGAAAACCATATTAATGAAATAGTTAATATGGTTTTTATTTTATGATAATATAATTAAATAAAGGAAGTGTATAAATGTTAAATAAATCAAAAATGGTTATAGAATTAGGCTCCAAGCAAAGACTGTAAAACATTATAATAAAGTGTTGTTTGGAGCCGTAATTAAATATGTTTTATACAGTCTTTGCAACGACTATTTATAGAATTATCAAGTAGTATAGGAGCAAAGAGTATGAGATATAAAAAAGCACAAGATATATTACCAAAGCATATAATCGAGATACTTCAAGAGTATGTAGATGGAGAATATTTATATATACCAATTAAGAATAATACTAAGAAATCTTGGGGAGAGAAAAGTGGATTAAAAAAAGAGTTAAGTGAAAGAAACAAAGAAATTTTTAATAAATATCAAAATGGAATGAAAATTAAAGAGCTGACAAGTCAATACTATTTAACTGAAAGTAGCATAAGAAGAATAATAAGAGAACAAAAAATTAAAGAATAATTGCTTTATTTATAATCAAGAATAATACAGAATAGTTTATGAACATATTTCTTTAAATGTCTAGTGATATAATTATAATCTATGGATAAGAGGTTATTAATCATGGAGGTAGTAATATGAATAAATTAAATGTATTAGAAATAAACTTTGAATTCAATGGAATGGTAGATACAATATATCCTGTTATATTGAGAGATGATAAAGAAATGATTTTAATTGATTGTGGTTATCCTAATTTTTTAGCATTAATAGAAGATTGCGCAAGTAAAAATAATATAGATTTAAGTAATCTAACGAAGCTAATTATAACTCATCATGATTTTGATCATATGGGATCAGCAGCTGATTTAAAGGCAAAATATCCAAATATCAAAATATTAGCATCATCAAAAGATGAAAAATATATTAATGGAAAAGAAAAGTCTTTAAGACTTCAACAAGCAGAGTCAATATATGAGAGTTTGCCAGAAGAACAAAAAGAATGGGCGCTTAATTTCCATAAAATACTAGGGTCAATAGAGAATGTTGATATAGATAGAGCATTAAATGATGGAGATATATTTGATTGGTGTGGCGGTATAGAGACAATAGAAACACCGGGACATATGCCAGGACATATATCAATTTATATTAAGGAAAGTAGAACATTGATAGCTGGAGATGCTTTAGTTATTGAGGATGGTAAATTATGTATAGCAAATCCACAATATACCTTAGATATGAAAGAAGCTAAAAAAACTATAAACAAGTTACTAAATTATGAGATTGATAGGATTATATGTTACCATGGAGGAATATATCAATCAGATATAAAAAAATCATTAGAAAATATATAAATCTATTTTTACTAAGACAAGGAATATCATTTATTCCATTTTTAATTAAGGAATTTAAAATCTACAATAACGGTCTAGAAGTTATAGGTTAATTATATTAATAACAAATATTAATTAGTACAAATTAAAGATAGGAGAACGTGGAATAAAAGTATAGAGTTTTCTATCTGAAAATATAATATGTTATAAATCAAAAAAATTTAAATATGAGTTAAGATAGACAATTAAAAACTATAGCTAATACTATCATAATTATGAATAATTACGTTAAAATAAATCTAAAAAAGATGCTAGCTTAACTGTTAGCATCTTTTTTAGATTTATGCATATCAGCTCTATATTTAGTAGGTGACATATTAGTAAAACTTTTAAATAACTTTGAAAACCAACTCAAATCATCAATACCAACCAAATGGGAAATTTCTTGGATAGTTAGATCAGTATAAGTAAGCATTCTGATTGACTCTTCAATTCGCCTTTTTTGGATATACTTTGTAATAGTACTACCCGTTTCCTTCTTAAATTGGCTAGATAAAAATGAAGCATTTTTTTCAATTGCACTTGATATAGTCGCTAAAGATAAGCTACTTTGCAAATTAAAGTTAATATATTCTATAGCAGCACGTACTGTATATGAGTATTCTTGCAGGTTATAATTTGAAACTAAAATGCTATACATTTTTAACATCTTATAAGGCATTTTTATTAACCGAATTCTATTTGATTCAGTTTCTATTTCTAATTGATTTTTAAGAGATAGTTGCCTTACTTGTGCTGGAGATATAGGCTCTTTTAGTAGCTCTGATTCAAATTGTGTATTTAAAATATATAAATTATTTTTTATTTTTTCTACTGACTTATCTTTTAATATACCTGTTAATTCAAGGTAATCATTTAATCTTTGAGTAGCATCTTTTCCAAATCGGATATATTTAAATATATCTTCGAGGCAAGATTTATATTTTTTATGGTATTCTATATAGAAATTTGAATCATCATCATAATTATAATTAGCTAATTTTGGTTTATCTTTAGAAAAATCTACATAGTACAAATTAGAAGGATCATAATTTGAGATAAATGTTCCTAAAAGTGTATTTAAAGTTAAAATCACCTTCATAGAATCTGCAATAGGAAGTGAATTATAATACACCGAAAAAGTTTTCCTAAGGGTTTCAGGTAAATGATTTTTCTTTAATAAGTTAATTATATATTCATCATTAGGTTCAATTTCTAAGAATGGACCAATAACTAATATATCATTTGATATTTCTCTTGGAAAAGAAAATACTATTGTTGTAAATTCCATAGCACTTTGTACTATACATAAAGCTCCTTTCTTCATTTGAGAAAGATCATCTAAATTATAATTATTCTCATAGTTATAATCTGGCCAAATTATTCTTCTAAATTCAATATCAAGATAATTAGTAAAATCAAAAACATCATGTATTTTAGTGACACTAATATTAAATGAACTATCTAAAACAGAAGTAATTAAGTTGTAAATATCATTGTAAGTAAAATTTGTTTTAAGCATCTTTCACCATCCGTAAAAAAATAAATTTTTAACAAAATACCCAAAAATTAGACAAATGTATGTGAATTTTATTATAACATAACTTTAGAATACTAGTATATAATCAATTAGAAATAAGAAAACAATAAATTATTACAATATGAACTGATAACGTTTTTTTAGGTGGAGTAATAATAATTTCATATTTAGGGGAGGACAAAAAATGAATTTAAGTGAAGCAAAAAATTTGAATTATTCAAAAAAGCAAGATAAGCCATTTGGAATAAAAGATAAATTAGGGTATCTTTTTGGCGACTTTGGTAATGACTTTATGTTTATTTTCGCAAATATGTACTTTATGATATTCTACACAAAAGTACTAGGTGTAAGCGCTGCAATGGTAGGTACATGTTTCTTAGTAGCTAGATGTATAGATGCTTTTACAGATATAGCTATAGGTCGTATCATAGATAAAAGTAAGCCAACAAAACATGGTAAATTCCGTTCATGGATAATGAGAGTAGCAGGTCCAGTTGCACTTATGAATTTCTTAATGTATCAACATAGTCTAGCAAACGCTTCTATGACAATTAAAATTGGGGTAATGTTTGCTACATATATATTATGGGGCTCAATATTCTATACGGCAATAAACATTCCATACGGATCTATGTCATCTGTCATGACAGGAGATACAAAAGAAAGAGCGTCTCTTTCTACATGGAGAACTCTTGGAGCATCATTTGCTGGGATAATAATAGGGGCTTTGACACCTCAATTAATATATAGTGCAGATGCTGCTGGAAATCAAATTATAGATCCACAAAGATTTACAGTAGTTGTAGGAGTATTCTCTATAGCGGCATTTATTTGCTATATGTTATGTTTTATATTAACAACTGAACGTATTAAGCCAGAAATTAAAGAAAATCAACAATCTCTTTCTTTAATAGATACATTTAAATCATTGACAACAAATAAAGCTATGATTTCTATGGTAGTAGTATCAATAGTATTAATATTTAGTACGCTTATGGGGCAAACAGTAAATACTTACCTTTGTATTGATTACTTTAATAATGTAAATGCATTATCTACATTAAGTATAATATCACTACCTATTTATTTAGTGGTAGGGGCATTAGCTGCTAAGTTAGCAGATAAGTTTGGTAAGAAAGAAGTGTCTATGATAGGTTTAATGATAGCTGGTGGAATATTCTTAGTTGCATATTTTATGCATATAAAAAATGCTTATACATTTATAGCTATATACGCGGCAGCAACACTAGGAACATGTATATTTAGTATGCTATCATGGGCATTTATCACAGATATAATAGACTACAATGAATTAAAAACTGGAGAAAGAAATGATGCAACTATATACGGAGTATATTCTTTCACTAGAAAATTAGGACAAGCAGTAGCAGGTGCTGTTACAGGATATGCGTTGACATTAATAGGATATGATTCACTAGCAGCTACTCAAGTTGAAAGTGTAAAGACTGGAATCTATGCATTGAGTACATTATTCCCTGCAGCTTGCTATATACTTGCAGGATTATTACTTATGATTACTTATCCTTTAACTAAAAAGGTAGTTCAAGAAAATGTAGCTAAATTACGTGGATAATAACACTTTAAAATAAAAATAAAATAAAGTCAGGGAGAATAAAATGGTAAACTTAAAAGCAAAACCGTATTATTTAGATGAAGAAGGTATATCGTGGGTTGAAGAAACTCTTGAATCTATGACTATAGAAGAAAAAATAGGACAACTATTTATAAATATGGGATCTTCGACAGAAGAAGAATATTTAAAAAACTCATTAGAAAAATATAAATTTGGAGCAGTTAGATATAATCCAGGACCAGCTGACAAAGTATTAGAGCAAAATAGAATATTACAAGAAAATTCAAAAATACCTCTATTAATAGCTGCTAATGCTGAAAGCGGTGGTAATGGAGCGTTCATGGGTGGTACAGAAATAGCAACGCCTATAAAAATAGGTGCAACAAGAAATGTTGAATATGCTTATGAAATGGGGCGTGTATCAGGTATAGAATGCGCTGCTATAGGAGCTAATTGGACTTTCGCTCCTGTTACAGATATAATGCTTAACTGGAGAAATCCTGTTATACAAACTCGTACATTTGGTGATGATGCTAGTAGAGTTTTAGAAATGAGTAAAGCATATATGAAAGGTTTCATGGAAAGTAATGGAATATGTGCTATGAAACACTTCCCAGGAGATGGAGTTGATGAAAGGGATCAACATTTATCAAACAGTAGTAACTCGTTATCTTGTGAAGAGTGGGATAATACTTTTGGAAAAGTATACAGTGGAATGATAGACGCAGGTATACATTCTATAATGGTAGGTCACATAATGTTACCTTCTTACGAAAGAAAATATAATAAAGATTTAGCTGAAGGTGGAGAAATAATGCCAGCTACAGTAAGTAAGGCTATTATAACTGATTTATTAAAAGGTCAATTAGAATTTAATGGATTAGTTGTGACTGATGCATCACATATGGCTGGATTAACATCTAGAATGAAACGTAGTGATATGTTACCAGCATCAATAGCAGCAGGTTGTGATTTATTCTTATTCTTCAATGATCCAGATGAAGATTTTGGATATATGATGGATGGATATAAAAATGGAATAATAACTGATGAAAGATTAAATGATGCTATAAGAAGAATACTTGGAACAAAAGCATATTTAGGTCTTCATAAAAAAGATAAAAAAGATATAGTTCCACCAAAAGAAGGTTTAAGTGTTATAGGTAGTGAAGAATTTAAAAACATAGCTAAGGAAATATCTGATGAAGCTATTACATTAGTTAAGAATGTTGATAAGTCAATACTTCCTATATCAGTTGAGAAAAATAAAAGAATATTACTTATAGAGCAAGAAATATCTAATCCAGTAATGGCATTGTTTGTAGGTGCTGGAAATAAAAAGACATTTACAGAATACTTCAAAGAAAAATTAGAAGCAGAAGGATTTGAAGTAGATATTTATGAATCACCAATAGATAAAGTTAAGAGAGTAAGCAAAGAAGAAGCTGGAAAAATAATGATGAATGCTTATTCAGCTAAAGCTCCTATAACTGACTTAACAGATAAATATGATTTAGTTATACAATTAGCAAGTATATACAATGCAGCTGGAACAACTCAAAGAATAGAGTGGAAAATGAGTAAAGGGACTCCAGATATACCTTGGTATGTACATGAACTACCTACTATATTTGTTTCTTTATGTTCACCATTCCACTTAGCAGATGTACCACAAGTTAAAACTTATATAAATTGCTATGATAAAAATGAGCATACATTAGATGCATTAGTAGAAAAATTACTAGGACGTTCTGAATTTAAAGGAGTAGATCCTGTTGATTCATTCTGTGGATTAGAAGATACGCGTTGGTAATACTTAAAAATATGTAAGTAATTAGGAAGATTATGAGAAATAAATAATATAAAAAGGAGAAGTCTTATTAAATGATTAAAAATCATTTTGAGACTTCTCTTTTTTACTTAGTATTTTTTATATTTTGCTACTCTGCTATCATTTATAACTCCATTAAAATCAAGACCATATGCAAACTCATATACATTTCCTAATTCATCCTTGTAACACTTCATATCATGAGGAACATCTTCACACTGATTTTCTACAGTTTTCATATTAGCAGGCATATTAAATGGTAATAATCCACTTGGATTTATATTTCCACTAATTATATCCATTATAGCTTGTGTTTGAGCTCCAAAGTCTGTAATTATTGCATTTACAAATTGCTCAAATTCTTCTACTATAGTTGGATTTGTCATATTTAAAGATACTATTATAGGTTTTTGACCTATAGCTTTTCTAGTTTCTAATATTATATTTAAGTCAGATTCATTACTAGCAAAGTTAGTTTTTCCTAAGTAAGATCTATTAGTTGAGGACTCTAACGGGTCTCCTCCAGCAATACTTATTTTTCTTGAATTTACTGCAGTATATGGTCTATACTGTAAGCTTATTGGTAAGTATCCATCTTCTTTTGTATATCCAACAGTTTTTGGAGATTCTATAAATACTATCGAGAAATCAGCTTCTTTTGGATCCTCTACAACATCAAAATATTTTTCAACTATAGATTTATTAGCAGGATCAATTTCTCTAGCAGGTATCACATTACCAAACCAGTCTTTACTTTCTTTTATTCTTCTTTTGGGAATATACACTTTTTTTATTCCTTTTATTGGAAGTATATTGTTTTTATTTTTTAGCATAACTAATGACTTTAATTGCGCATCATACCCAGCTTGCATAAACTCAGGATTACCAACTAATTCTTGAGATTTATCTGCATCTAAATATGGATTTTCGAATAATCCTGTTCTGAATATATTAAGTAGTAATCTTACTGCTGACTTTTCAAATCTTTCACGCATAAATTTTTCTCCGTGCTCTTTAACACCCATATAATATGCATTAAGAACAGGTTGAACCTCATTATTTCCACCAAACTGGTCAACACCAGCCATAAGAGCTTTGTAATGTCTTTCATCTACAGAAAGATTTTCAACACCCCAGCACTTTCCTGATATGAATGCATCAATTACATGATTATCTTTAGTAATACTCCAGTCTGTGCATACAACTCCATCGTATTCATATTTATCTCTTAATAAATCACTTATTATATATTTGTTATATGAGTTACCCACATTTTCACCATTTTTCTTATCTTGATTATAAGATATAGTATAGTAAGGCATTACAGCAGAAGCTTTTTTAGTTTTTCCTTTTAATTTAAAAGCACCTTCTGTAAAAGGTATTAAATGTTCATCAAAGTTATCTCCTGGATACACAGCAAACTTACCATAAGCATAGTGAGCATCTCTACCACTTTCATCACTACCTCCACCTGGCCAGTGTTTAACCATTGCATTTACGCTATTATATCCCCAACCATCATTTATTTCAGAATCATCATATGAAGTTTGGAAACCATCACAATAAGCTTCTCCTAAATCTTTTGATAAAATTGGGTCTTCTCCAAGAGTTCCATTAAATCTCATCCACCTTGGTTCTGTTGCTATATCTACCTGTGGTGATAAAGCTGTAGATATTCCTAAAGCTCTATACTCATTTTAGATGCTAAGTCTTTAGCTCTTTCTTCTACAGGTAATCTCCAGTCTTCATATTTTTCTAATTGCCCACTTTTACTTAGGTTTTTAAAAGCATACCCATCTTCTTCTATAATTTTAATTCCTGAGTCTGGTGAGTAGGCGATATTTTGCCCACCTTCATTTAATATAATGTTGTATCCTTGTTTTTTAATCACTTTCCACTTTTTCAAAGTTATAAATCCCCCTTTTCTCTTTAACTTACAGTATTTATAGTTATTTTTGATTAATAATATTAAATAAAAAAGAGACACATGCGTGAGTATCTCTTTTTATTTAACATTATTCAACTAAACATGTTCTATTAATCCATACCCATCATGTCTTTTATATACAATATTTATTTCTTCTGTATTTGAATCTCTAAATACAAAAAAGTTATGGCTTAATAAATCCATTTGAATTATAGCATCCTCAGGTGTCATAGGTTTATTTATATTAAATTTCTTAACTTTTTTAATTTTATTATCATGATCATTATTAGAAGGTATATAGTCTTCTACATTATCAAATCTAATACTAGCATTAGATTTATTTCTTTTAGATAGCTGAGTCTTTAATTTTCTTATTTGACTATAAAGCTTATCGTAAACAATATCTATAGAAGAGTATAAATCATCTTTAGAATCTTCAGCTCTAAGGATTGTACCACCTTTAGTAAATATAGTTACTTCTATTTTCTGGCTTTTCTTTTTTACATCTAATTTTACATTTATATCAGTATCTTGATTTATGTATCGTTCTAACTTGCTAAACTTATTTTCTATCTTTGATTTAATAGAATCTGTTAATTCTATTTGTTTTGAAGTTATAGTTATATTCATAATATTACCTCCAATAAATTTAGTTTGTTATGTAGTTATAATTTTATTTATGACATAATTATACTTGGAAAATGTTTTCTAGAAAAGACTATTTTTTTACAAAATTTTCTGATATTATATTGATTATACGGTGTTTTGTAAATATATAATTAATTTTGATGGTAGGGGTAGTTTATCTAAATGTAGATACTACTTTTATGTATATGAAAGGTTATCATATAAAAAATATTTAATTAATGTTAATTCTTTATTTATACAAATTAGTAGAAAACTATAGAATAAATATAAAAATATAGTTGAAGACTAAGGCTATTAAATCAAAGAGAATTATAATTTAGATAAAATAAAAATTTAAAATATATAAAGTAAAAGAGATGTCAGAGAATTCTGATATCTCTTTTACTTTATATAAAGATTACTAAAAAAATATAAAAAACTACAAATGACGACTAAATATTACATTTAATGGGTATATATGGTAAAATATGGTGTAAAATTTAGGTTCAGAACACAATCAGAAGTTAAATAGATTATAAATTAACAAAGGAGGATGAGGATATGAAGAAAAAAATATCAAGTGCATTAGCTGCAAGTTTGATTGTAGGTCAAATGCAAGGAGTTACATTTGCAGAGAATTTAGCTGATAATCATGACGCTGATATCAATAAGGAAAGCATATCACAAGAGACAGATGCATTTAATGCTGATAAAGATCTGACGGAAGAGCTAAAAGAAGAAGTGTCGGTAGAAAGTTTAGAAGAAGATACCATAGAAAATTCAATTACTGATGGAAGTAATTATAATCCAAAAGGGAAATTAGAGTTGGATTTAAATTTCGCTCTGCCTATAAAACATACAACAGCTGATAAGACAAATATATCAGTAACGATAAAGTCTAAAAGTGGAGAAATTGAAACTGTTAGACTTGGATCTGACCAAAAGAAAAATACTACAGAATCAGGATTATTATCAACTATTGAAGCTTTAAGTAGTAAAAGAGAAGCTTTAAAACCTGGTGAGAATGATTTGTCATTTTATCATTTAACATTTGAAAATTTAGAGTTAGGAATATATTCAATTGAAATAGCTGGAGATGGATATAAAACTACTACGATAGATAACATAGATGTAAGTGATTATTCTAAGAGAGTTTTAGTAGGAACAAGTGATAATACAATTATTATAGATGATAAAGGAACAGATGAAGAATCTGATGATGACAAAGAATATTATCCTGGAGTATTTTTAGCAGGGAATATTGATGCTGATGGCTTAGTAACTCATACAGATTACGAAGCATTAAAAAATCAAATAAAGAGTATGGCATCTTCAGCTGTGAAGTCAAGTAATAAGAAATTTGATTTAAATAGAGATGGAAAAATTGATATAACTGACTTAACATATATTCATAAAAATATTGATAGCGAAGTTAAGGATGCTGAAGCAATAGACACAGATGCGATTATAAATCCTGAAGCTGTAGATATAGAATTGCCGGAAACAACAAAATTAGATGAAGGTGTAGATATAAAGGATGTACTAAAAGATAATGGATCTACTGTTGCGCTAAAAACTGCATCAGAGGCACCTGTAAGTGAGGAAAATCCTTTATCAATGACATTAAATTTAGCTGGAAAAGGTAGACAAGTTAAGACTACAGAGCAAATAGTTATAAAGGCACCAAGTGAAAATGCTCCAACTGCTGGTAGCATAGTTATACCAGGGGCTGGAGAGTTTAAATTTAATGAAAGTAATGTAAGAAGTTTAAATGATGATTCTAAAGAAGAAATAGTTATAGACTTAAAAAAGCAAGTTGCAGTAAGTGAGATAACTATAAATGTTACTGGAAGTAGAAGTAATAAAAACTTAGCTGAGATAAGTAAAGTTGAGTTTTTAAATAATGTTTATAAAGAGATACCAAAACCTAAAATGAATATACCAGTTATAAATAACTTCACAAGCTCAACGGCTGTTGGAAATGAAGCAATGACATTAGGATGGGATCATCAAACTAATGTAACTGGATATGAATTAAAGGTTCAAGAAGTAGATGAAAAAGGAAATGTAAAATCTACAAGTACATATAAAACAAGTGAAAATACACTAAAAATAGAAAAAGTAAATGGATATTCAACATATAGAGTTAGCATACAATCACTTTCAGGAGACTGGAAGAGTGGATATAAGGATGAGCAAGACAATTATAATGCAGATTCAGTTGGAGCTACTAACTTAGAAACTAACTCAAATGATAAAGATGGAGTACCTGATAACGTAGACGTTAACTATCAACCACAAGCATGGAACTCGAATACTGGTATATTAGAGAAAAATGCTAACGGAGAAGGTGGAAACAAGTTTGGAGCTGACTCTATAGTAGAACTTCAAGTTATACCAGAAACTGCTCCAGAAGGACCAGAAGGTATAACAATTGAAGGAGAATACAAAGCACTTAAAATTAGTTGGAAGAGTCATAAAAAAGCTAAAGACTATGACTTATATTATAGAAAAGTTGGATCAGGAGCATGGATAAAGGCAAATGACCCTAATGATCCTAAGTATGTAGACTCAGATGAAAGTAATAATATACCAGATGGTGTTGCAGATTTAAAGCCAGAAGAAAAGAAAGACAAGGATGAGCTGATAAGAAGTACAAGCTATACTATAACAGGACTAGAGGATCAATCTACTTATGAAATAAAAATGACAGCTACTAACCATCATGGTACAGGTGGATTATCACAAACTTATATAGGACGTACAGCTAAGATGACACCGCCAGCTACAACTAATTATAAACTTATAAATACTCCTAATGGTGTAAATGAAATAACACAAAATATAGTAAGTGTAGAATATCCAAAAGGAACTGCAACTGATGAAGATGCTGTTGTAGATAATGATTATACTACTGTATGGGAGTATAACGATTGGGATATTGGGGGAAATGGACCTATTATAACATTTAACAAAGAATATACAATAAAAGAATTAAATGTAATAAGAAGATTGGATAAACATGAAGTTACTTATCAAACATCAGTACAGTATTTTAATGATACTACAGGAAAGTGGGAAACTGTAGGATCAAGAGGAAGAGAAACTAATAATGGAAAAGTTGTAAATATAACATTAGATGAGCCTATTACAACTAAGAAAATTAGATTAGCTGTATCAGTTTATCCACAGTATGGAAGATATATGAGTATATCTGAAATCAAGTTCTATGAGTATGATAGCTTACAAGATGATGTAGATAGTTTATTTAAAGATGATCTTAGATTAGAATTAAATGATGATGTTACTCAGGAAAAGATAGATGATCTTGTAAAAAGAGCTAATACTATAGACCCAATAAACATGGAGTATCATCCAAGTCAGACTCAAATATTATCTGACTTACAAAGGGCACAAGATTTATTAGATGATGTTAAGTTAAGTGATAAGATAATAAATCTTGATTCTGAAATAAGAAATACTCAAAATACAATTGGTCAATCTAATAATTATCAAGCTTTAGGTGTAGCTGTAAGACCAGGTGATAAAGTTAATATATATATAGGATCAGAAAATAAAAATACTAAGTTTAATCTTGCAATAACTCAGCACTATGCTGAAAGTGGAACAGCTGTACAAACTTATAGCCAACAGTTAAGTGTAGGTAAAAATGAAATAACTATACCAGAATCAGCATTTAAGATGGATTATGAAAAAGGAGGAAACTTATATCTAAGCTTTGCTAGCAACTATAATGATAACCAAAAAGTACAAGTTCGTGTAAGTGGTGGAACTGACATACCTCACTTAAATATAAATAATCTGAATGTAAATGATGTTACAATTGATGCAGATAAAGAAGCTGAAATAAAAGAAACTATAAGAACTTATATAAGAGAATTAAAGACTTATGTAAACACTTTACCAGATAGATATCCAAAGAATGGAGATAAGGTAAATAATATATACACATATGATCCAGAGACTTCTATTTTAAATAGTACAGAAATAGAAGGAGATAGAATAACACTTTCTCTTGCTGCAGATCAAGTACTTAAGGGTATAACAGAAGGATTATCTACTGAAGAAGATCAAGTAAATAGAGTATATGAAACATTACTTGCTTGGGAACAGTTAATGAAGGTATCTTATGTGCAACAAGGATTAATTGAATCACCAATTGATTTTGATGGAGACGGTAAGATAACTAATAATCCTTTAGATAAACTTAACGGAAAGAGTGAGAAACAATTCTTTAATGAGAATAGAGCACCTAAAAACCGTATAAACATTAAGTATCAAAGAATGTTTACAGGAGCATTCATGTATGCAGGAAGTCATCATGTAGGTATAGGGTATGGCTCAGTAGCAGGTATGATGAAAGGTGTGCCATTTAAGTTCGATAATAATGGAAACTTAGTAAATAAGGATGATGGAGCATTATTTGGATGGGGTATCAACCATGAAATAGGACACGTTCATGACGTTCAAGGTTTAACTTATGCAGAGGTTACTAATAATATATTAGCTCTTATGACCCAGACATTTGATGATGAGGATGCATCAAGATTAGAAGGAGCATATGATCAAGTATATGATAAGGTAACATCAGGAAGTGTAGGCCTTGCAAGTTCAGGTCTTGTTAGGCTAGGAATGTTCTGGCAATTACATTTAGCTTATGATGAAGATAATACATATAAAATGATGGATATAAATACTGACAATGATATAGATAATGATACTTTCTATGCTAAGTTATACAGAGTTACTAGAGAGAAAGGCATAGCTCCAAATGAATCTGGTCATGACAAGACAGCTCAAACATTTATAATGAGATCGTCAGATGCAGTAGGAAAAGATTTAAGAGAATTCTTTGAAAAGTGGGGAATAGTTGCTAGTCCTAATACTAATAAGTACTTAGATAGTAAAAATTATCCAAAGGAGGATAAGGCAATCTACTACTTAAATGATAATGCTAGAAGAAAGAAACTTGATGCTAAGAATAATAATAATCCAAGTTCTTTAGTTATGGCAAATGATACTAAGGTAAATGCATCATTTGGAACTGATAAAAACGGAAATAAAATAACTGAAAAGACTTATTTAAACCAAAAAGAAGTACCATTAGAATTAAGTGTAAATAAAGATTCAGATAAGATTCTTGGATATGAAATTATAAGAAAAGAAGCTACTTCAAATGGAGTTAAGGAAGTTGTATCTGGGTTTGTTGAAAGAAATGCTGAGGGTGAAATAACTACTTATACAGATGTTATAGATGCAGTAAATAATAGAACATTCGGATACAAAGTTAGAGCATATGACTATGATTTAAATGTAACGGAAGTAACAGAAATAGGAACTGTAAAAGTAAGTCATGATGGAAGTATAGTTAAATCTGATTGGAAGTTTGATACTAACACAAGAAGTGTAGAAGATGTTGCTGATGAAAATACAGGACATGGACACGTTGAAAATGGATCAATTAATAAGATAAAAGATAATGATAAATCTACAGTATACAATGCATCAAAAGCTACAAATAATAGCGGACAAACAGTAGGTGGAGATCCATATGTAACAGTTGAAATGGATAGAAGTAAGCCTGTAGTTGGACTTAAGTATACTCCAGGAACTACAGCTAAGAAGAAGTTCTCATTAAAGAACTTATTTAGCAAAAACAAAGATATTACTTATTCTCCAATAAGTAAATATGAAGTTCTTGTAAGTGGAGATGGAACCAATTGGACAAAAGCTCACTCAGGAACATTCGATACTACTAAAGAGAACACAATTTACTTCAATGAAAAAGGAAATAGTGATAATAATCAATTATGGTCATATGATGCTAAGTACGTTAAGTTAGTAGCTAAAGGTGCTTCAACAATATCTATAGCAGAACTTGATATACTAGGACCACAAGGTGATAATATAGAAATTGGTGTAGATAAAAACGATCAAGTTTACAAAAATGGAGTAGGTAGATTAAAGTCAGACTACACATATGCTGAAGGTAAGGTTATACCAGCAGGATCTATAATAGTAACTGGAGAGTATAAAGGAGACCCAGCATTTAATGTGCCTTTAGTATTAAATGAAGATGACGAAAACTTTGCATTAAAAGCACAAGCGATTTTATTAGCTAATTTACCAGATGATTCGGAGCTAGGTGAAGTTGCAGAGGGGAATTGGTTATACTGGATAACTCCAGATCAACAAAATGAAAATGGTAATGTAAAAGGAAAGCAAATTAAAGCTGAGTTATATAGATATAACAAGTTAGATGAACAAGGAAGACCAGTTAGACAAAGACTAGTAAGTGATACTTTCTTAGTAGATTTACCAGAAGATTTAAATAATTTACCACAAATAGATTTAACTAATAGTAAATCAAGAGCATTAAAATCTTCTTATGATAAAGTTATAGAAATAAATAATGAAACAATAAAAAAGGCTTCGGAAAATAGATAATAAAAAGGGGCTATCTCTTTTGAGGTAGTCCTTAATAAACAGAAAGGGATGAGCTAATGAGAAAATTAAAACCATCAGTAAAAGCTGCAATAGCGTCAACATTGGTATTAACATCAACAGCGGCTATTGCTTACGCAGTTCCTAAACTGACGAATGAAAAAGCTACTAGCACAGAAAATCAATTAAAGCTAGATGTTGAAAGAGTTGATAGTGATACAGTAAAGGTAGCGATAGATAATATACAAGATATACCTAAGGCTATTCAATTTAGTATAAAACTAGATGGAGCAAAGCTAAAGGACGGAGAAAATAGTATAAATGATCTAGTTAAAAAAGAAGTTGAAACAAGGTTAAAAAATAATGAATATGCGATTACAAGTAATAGTATACTAACAGATTATACTTATAATGAGTCTAAAAATACTATAGATGTTTTGATAACTTCTGAGAATTCATTGCCTAAGACTGAAAATAAGTTAGAAGTATTTGAGCTAGATATTAAGGGATTATCAGATAGCACTCAATCATATAAAGTAGTTCCAAATAATGAAAAAGAATATAAATATGTAAGTAATACAAATAAAGAATACAATGATTTAGGTGTAACACATGAGAATAAAGATATAACTATAAATACAGCACCAAGAATAACTTCAGAAGAAAGATATATAAATATAGTTGAAGGTGAAAAACTTGAGTTAACATTTGAAATATTAAAAGAAAAAATAGGCTTAGAGATGCAACATGAAGATGGTGTTGAAAATGTAACTCTAGAAGTTAAAAAGGATAATAAAGTAATAACTGAATTTACTGAAAATACACCAGGTATATATGAATTAGAAATTGCAGCAGTTAAGGATAATACTATAAAATCAGAGCCTTTGAAAGTTCAAGTGAATGTAGCTTTAGATAACGTAACTGAGCCTCCAACTATTACTATGAATGAAGAAGAGTTAACTGATATTACTATAGCTGGAGGAAGTATATTCAAACCACTTGATGGCGTTAAAGCAGTAGATAAAAAAGGAAGAAATGTTGAGGTTGATGTTAAAGTAGACAAGGATCTTGATTTAGACCCAGAAGAAAATATTACATATACATTAACTTATACAGCTACAGACATTTATAACAATACAGCTAAAAAAGAAATAGCATTAACAGTAATAGCGAATAAGGCCCCAGTTATATTAGGGGTTAAAGATCATACTATATCTGTTGGAGATAAATTTGATCCAATGGATGGAGTAACTGTAACTGATGAAGATAAGAATATAGAATTAAAGGTTGATAGTAACGTAAATACAAATATTTCTGGAGAATACAAGGTTTCATATAGTGCAACAGATAGTAAAGGTAAGACTAGTAGATCTCAAAGTAAAGTAACTGTAAATCCAAAGTCTAGTGAGATAAATAAAGCTCCAGTTATAACAGCAGAGGATAAAACTATAACAGTAGGGGATAATTTTGATCCTAAAGTTGGAGTAATCGCAAAAGATGCTGAGGATGGAGATATAACATCTAAGATAGTGATTTTAGAAGATAATGTAGATGTTAATAAAGAAGGAAAGTATACAGTTAAGTATAGCGTTACAGATAGTAAAGGTGCAACTACAACAAAGACAATAACTGTAACTGTGAATCCGAAAATTGGTGTAATAAATAAAGTGCCAGTTATAACAGCGGAGGATAAAACTATAAAGTTAGGAGATAATTTTGATCCTAAAGTTGGAGTAAGTGCAGAAGATGTTGAAGATGGAGATATAACATCTAAGATAGAAGTTGTAGAAAATAATATAGATGTTAATAAAGAAGGAAATTATACAGTTAAGTATAGAGTTACAGATAGTAAAGGTGCAACTACAATAAAGACAGTAACTATAACTGTTAAGAAGTATATTGTATTAGCTGAAAGTATAACTATAGATAACAAATCTAATAATAAAATGTATATAGATAATACAAAAACTATAACTGCATCTGTTAATAAAGAAGCTGATATAAAGGATATAAAATGGACAATAAGTGATGAAAATATAGCAACTTTAAAAGTTATAGGTAATGAAGCTCAAATATTTGCAAAGACTGAGGGTAAAGTAACTATAACAGCATCAACAATAGATGGAAGTGAAAAGTCTGATAGTATAACTATGGATATAGTGAACTTTAAAAATGATAGTGAAATACCATCATATATAAAAGATGTAATAGATACTGAAGTTTTACTTCCTGTGGTTGGAAAAGATCCATCTACAATAGAGTTTGAAGTTAAAGATATAACAGTAGATAAATTAGATTTATTTTTAGAAAATCTAGAAAGTTTATCTCCAGAGTTAGAATCAGTTAGAGAAGAAAATGATTTTAATATATATAAAATAAAATTAACAAGAAAAGCTAGGTTATTTAGAGCTGGAAAGGAAACTTATATAGAAATAAAAGTAAGTAATAAACTTGCTAATGCTACTGATATAAATGATAGATTAAGTAAACTACAAAATCAAAAACCAGTTATAATAGTTCCATCAAATCAAACTATAACTGTAGGAGATAGTTTTGATCCAATGAATGGAGTAACTGCATATGATAAAGATGGAGTGGATATAACATCAAGTATAAAAGTAGAAGGAGATGTCGATACATCAAAGGCTGGAGAATATAAAATAGTATATACAGTAAAAGATGCTCAAGGAAGGACATCTTCATTAACAGTTATCATAACAGTTAATGAGAAACCTGAAAATCCAGAGCAACCAGATACTCCAGAACAACCTGAAATAGAAAATAATGTACCTGTAATAAAGGTAACAAGTTCAATAGATACTATAACAGTAGGAGATAAATTTGATCCATTATATGGAGTAACTGCATATGATGAGGAAGATGGTGATTTAACAAAATCTATAAAGGTATCAGGAAGTGTAGATACATCAAAAGTTGGAGAGTATAAATTAACTTATACAGTAGAAGATAAAGATGGAAATGTTTCTGCTTTTACAAGAATAATAGTTGTAAAAGAAAAAGTTATATCTACAAATGAAAATAATAATCCTAAAACTGGAGATAGTTCTATATTAGGTTACGTTAGTATATTTACTATAGCAGCAGGTGGACTATTTATAAAAAGGAAAAACTAAAAATAAGTTAGAAAAGTAAATATAAAATAGAATTAAATATATATCATAATAATAAAAGAGATATTGAATTAAATGACAATATCTCTTTTATTATTACTTAGAGGATTATTTTTAGAGATATTCTTAAGAACTTATTCAGTCTTATGATCTATTGTAATTACTTAAAGTTAGAATCATTTATTATATGATCAATAGCATATTTTCAATGAAATTGTATTTTTAGTAATTTATGAGCTTTTAATCAAACAAAATCAAGCAAATTTTTAATAAAATATTAATATTTTGTAATATAATTATATATATTATTTAAAGTTTTGTGAAAAAGTTCTAAATTTGACTATTTTAAATGATATTATTTTAATATTTTAAATTTTATTAAAGATGAAAGTATAAATTGAGTTATTGAATAAATATATATAGATTTTACAAAAATTCAAACTTACTGAATTGTAAGTCATAATGAAGTTCTTGATATTATAAACTAGTAAAATATAAAATAGTAATTAAATATTATCTAAAATATAGGGGGGAATTATATCAATGAAGATAGCAGTATGTGAGGATCAGGTTGCACAAAGTGATTTGCTTAATATTCAAATTAAGAATTGGGCTAAAGAAAAAGATATTAATATATCAATTGATAATTTTGCAACTGCAGAATCATTTTTATTTCAATGGTCAGATTACAATAAGTATGATGTCATATTTTTAGATATAAAGATGGCTAAGATGTCAGGAATAGAATTATCTAATATAATTAGAGAAAAGAATAAAGACGTTGAAATTGTGTTTGTAACAGGTTTTTTTAAATATGCACTACATGGATATAGAGTTGGTGCATTACAATATCTAATAAAACCTATAAAAATATCGGACTTATATTTATGTTTAAATAAGGTACAAGATAGAATAAATGATAAGAGTGAAGTATCTACACTAATTATAGAGACACCAAAAAAAATTATTAAATTAAACGATAATGAAATACATTATTGTATAATGTTTTCTCCTTATATAGATATTCATACAAGTTCTGGGAAAATAACACTAAGAAAAAAATAAGTGAAATAGAAGAACTTCTACCGAGTGAATATTTTGTGAGATGTCATAGGTCTTACATAGTAAATGTAAAGTATATTAAATCAATACTAAAAAATCATGTATTATTAGAAGATGGAGTTGAAATACCTATAAGTAGAGGCAAGTATAAAGAAATAAATGATGCTTTTATCAATTATATTTGTGAATAAGGAGTAAGTGAAATTTATGACTAATTTATATGTAATTGAAAAAATTAACGACCTTATAGGCGCATTTATGTTAATTTATTTCTTTAATAAATCTATGCAACCTAAAAATAAAAAATATAATAAAGTATATAGTATAGTTATGATTATATTTTATGCTTCAATATCATCAACGAAGATGAATGCTATGATTTATGAAGTAAAAAATAATCAAATAATTATATTTATTTTTGCTTACCATGTTTTGGTATTAGTGTATCCTCTTATTTTTATAAGAGGAAAGATGTCGGAAAAATTTTTTTGGTCAGTATTTTATATTGCTATGATGTCAGTAGGTTATTTTGCCGTCTATACGTTATTATCAGTATTATTCAATATAACAATAGCTGAAATGATGGCTTCTATTGATTATAAAATGTATATAGCAATGATATTAAACAAATTGATTCAATGTGTGCTTGTATTTACATTTATAAACAATATAAATTTTATAAAATATATAGAAGATAAAATATTGTATGTTCGAGGCATTATTTTAATTTGTGACCATATAATATTATTTATAATATCAAGGCACTTAATTGTAAGTCAATCTGCAACAACTATAGAGACTATAATTATTGTATTTAGTTTGTGCATTATAGAAATATTATCAGTATATACGTTAAAGATACTATATAAAGAGACAGAGGCAAAATTTATACTAAAAATGAACCTAAAGCGCAAAATATATGATGAAGAAATTATTGATATGTATAAAGAAATGATAGGTTGGAAACATGATTTTAGAAATCATATAAATATGATTTTAGGGTTATTAGAAGTAGGAACTAAGGAAGATGCTATTAAATATATATATGAAATAAATTCTAGTATTAATAAGTTAGATGAAAATATATATACAAATAATATAGCAGTAAACTCTATACTATCAAGCAAAATGAAAGTTGCAAAAGAAAAGGGCATAAAAATAAACTTAGATTTAAAAATAACTTCAGAAATAAAAATATCTAATGTAGATATATGTATTATTTTAGGAAACCTGTTAGATAATTCCATTGAAGCATGTGACCTTATTAATAAATATAAATTTATTGATTTAAAAATAGTTTCAGAAAATAGTAGATTAATAATTAAGATAGAGAATAATACTAATGGATATGTAAATAAAGCAAATGGTAAATTTCTAACCACAAAGTGTAGTCCTATGAATGGAATCGGTCTAACGCAAGTTGATAGTGTAGTAAAAAAATATAATGGATATATTAATAGAAAACATAAAAATAACATATTCACGACATATGTGATGATACAATAATAAGATTAAATAAAATATATAAAAGGATACTGTCTAAAATCAGTATCCTTTTATATATTTTATTTATATATGGTTATATAAAAGGATATTGATTAATATAAAGACAATTTAATTACAAAAAATTCTATTTAACGACAAATTAAAATCAAATTAAATTAAATCAAATATAATATTTTGTATAAGGTAGGGTTTAAGAAAAGATATATTTAAACATAAGATAATATGATATCAATTAGATATAAGTTGAATTGAAAATAGTGGTATAAAGAGGGAGGGTACATATAAATATTATGAATTCTATAAATATTAAAGATAAATATTATCAAGAAGAAAAATGTGGAATAAGTAAGCTTTATGAAGAAGTAAAAAAAGGGATAGAACTAAATGAATTTAGATTTGTCTATCAACCTAAATTTAATATAAGGACGAATAATATTTTTGGAGTTGAAATTTTAATAAGATGGCATAAATCAAATGGGGAAATTGTACAACCAAATGAGTTTATTAGTAGATTAGAGGAAGAAAAATTAATTTACTTGATAGATTATTATGCTATAGAAGAGTGTATGATTAAAATAAGTGAATGGTCTGTAAATAATAGTATTAATATAGTACCTATTGCTGTGAATTTATCAAAGAATACATTCATGAGGGAAGATTTTTTAGAAAGATTAAATTGTTTAATAGAAAAATATAAAATAAGTTTAAAACATTTAGAATTTGAAATAACAGAAAGAGAGGCATTAGAGTTTAATATAGAAGATATAAATCGAAGAATTGAAGAAATAAAAATGCTAGGGATAAAAATATCTGTAGATGATTTTGGTTCAGGGAATTCAAACATATCTTTTTCTCTTGATGTAGACTTAGATATTATAAAAATAGATAAATCTATGATTGATAGAATAGGAAAGAATAAAAAGATAGAGTATATACTAGCAGCCATAATGAATTTAGCAAGGGATAATAACATTGAATTAATAGCAGAAGGAATAGAAACGGAAGAACAAAATAAATTTTTAATAGATAATGGGTATAGTTTTGGACAGGGATATTATTTTTCAAAACCAATAGAATTAAGTGAGCTTGAGGAAAAATATTTAGTTAAATGTATTTGTAAAAATTAATAAATAAAAGTAATAAAAGGATAGAAATAAATTATATATTTTGGCAGCATTCAGGTGATTCAGAAATGGTTATGATAAAAATGAGTATACATTAGATGCATCAGTAAATTAAGTAGTGAAATAATAAAGGTATCTATTTGTTTAAGTATGTGTTATAATTAATATTGTAGAGATACAAAATGAATGAAAAGCCTTTATATAGGCTTTGATAGGAGAAGTTATATGAATAACGGAATAGTAAAATGGTTTAACAGTGAAAAAGGTTTTGGATTTATATCAGTAGAAGGTGGAGATGATGTTTTCGCACATTATTCAGCAATACAAACTACTGGATACAAGACATTAGAAGAAGGTCAAAAGGTAAGCTTTAATATAGTTAAAGGTGCTAGAGGTCCTCAAGCAGAAAACATAACTATATTATAATATATATATTGTTTCGGAAAGATCCTTAAAAGGGTCTTTATATATATATATATATAGATTTTTGTTATAAATGTATTTAACATGGAAAATAGTTAAAAGCTGAAGGATACCTTGCTAACAAACAGATTATTCCTAGCAAAGTGAGGATTGCAACTTTAGGAATTTAAGTCAATCAATCTTAGTAAATTTCTATTTTTCAAATAATAAAATGAAGATAGGAGATGTGGAATATGTACAAAATTGGAGAATCTGTTGTTTATGGCAGTGAAGGTGTATGTGAAGTAGAGAATATAAAGAAGCTTAATATTTCTGAATTTAATAAAAATAAGACTTACTATATATTAAAGCCAATGCATGAAAATGGAAAGGTGTTTGTTCCTGTAGATATTAATGTATTTATAAGATCAGTTTTAAAATACGAGGAAATTCAGACATTAATTGAGGTTATTCCTACAATAGAAAAAAGTGAATGCGATATAAAAGGTGTAAAAGTATTACAAGATCATTATAAAAAATTATTAAAACATTATGAGTGTATAGATTTACTGACTGAGCTAGTAAGCCTTAATGAGAAAAAGAATGATTTAATAAAAAATAAAAAAAAGCTGAATCAAATAGATGATAGATTTATGAAAATAGCTAAAGGATTACTTGAAGATGAATTTTCAATTGTTTTAGGAATACCTAAAGAAGATGTAGAGGCATATATTATAGATAAATTAAATAAACAAAAATATGGAAAGTACAATATTTGATAAAGAATAACATAAAAAAGTACATTGATAATTTCATCAATGTACTTTTTTATATACTAAGGGATTATAAATTATTAGAACTTGTATTAAAATAGTCTTTTTTATCTAAATAGATCAAAATGCCAATAGAAATAAGCAATACAACAGTAGATGCAATACCAGCCTCGGGGCCAAAAATTCCACCAGAAATGAAATCATTTCCAACTAAATTTAAATCCATTAAACTTGAAACCTCAACATTAATTCCGCTAACTTCAAATCCGAATAAGTTACCTTGAGCAAAGTTCCAAGCACTGTGCATACCACAAACAGCCCATAAGTCATTAGTTTTTATGACATAAAGTCCATAGAAAACACCTATTAATATAATGTTTATTACAGCAATAAAACTTACATTAGGATTAGTCAAATGCAATAAACCAAATAAAGTAGATGATATAAATAATCCTATACCTATATTATATCTAGCTCCTAAAACATTCATTAACCATCCTCTAGTTACAATTTCTTCAGTGCCACCTTGAATAATCCAGCCTACTAAAATTATTAAAACTCCAATTAATGCAGATATACCAATTGGTTGGGTTGGATTACTTTCAACGCTTACAAATCCGAATATAAATAAGATTAAAACTACCACGCACATCATACCAAGACCAATAACAAATCCTAAAAAATATTTCTTAAACCAGTTATTTTTACTAAATCCAATAGAAGAAAAGTTTCTTTTCTCTATAAATTTTACTCTGATAAATACTAATAAAGAAATAAAAGCAAAAGATACTAAAGTTATTAGTAAAAGTAATAAATCTGTATTGGTTCTAAATACACTAAAGTTATTTAATATAATGTATAAAGGTGTTATTCCAATAGCTCCTATAAGTGAACCAGCATTCATAAATAATAATGCAAGTATAATAGCCCAAATAAAATTCGGGAGTTTCTTACTTTTTTTCGCTTCATTTACAAGACTTTCTTTTTCAATAAACATGTAAATTCCCCCATTATTATAAATTATTGATAAGTTAATTGTAGTTGTCTTCATATATAAAATCTAGCTAAATCTAAATGAACAAGCTTAGATTTAGTAGGAAAATTATAATAATTAAATAATTATTTACAAAATATGTAAAAATATTTTATATAAAAATATTTTTTTAATATATACAATGATAAATTAATATGTTATTTTATATAAGTATTCGGCGAGAAATTACAATATTTGATAAAATCAATGGAAAATGACTTAACTAAATGACATTTAAAATAAAAAATCCATATAAAGATAATTTTTAAAATCAAGCCACACATGTTCAAAGCTTAAAATCACTACTATTTCTACAGAAATGTATAAAACTAAACTCAAATTAAAAAGGACTGCTTCTTATACAGTCCTTTTTAATTCTAAAATACATTTTCATATCTTATCTAATTATAATTTATATTAAATTTTTTATTATATTTAATAAAGTCCGATTAGGAATATTTTAAATAATCTATTGGATTTAAGGACACTATTTTACAAGAATATGTAAAGTAATAAATATATATCTATGAGTATATAGATATAACTGTTAGTAAGGGAGTGTAAGTATGACAGATTATGATTTTAAATATAGTGTATTAAAATTAATTTTTGATGAAATAGAGGAATGTATTGTATATGAAGATAGACACGGATATAAGATATATTGTAATGAAAGTTATATTAAACATTTTGAATGTGGCATTCAACTCACAGAAGAAGACAAAGAGCAAGATATTTTAAAAAGAAAAGAAGTAATTGAAAGTAACGAAGAAGTTGAATATATAAAGAAAATAATTAGATCTAATGGAGATATTAAATATTATAAGGTCACTAAAATTCCTATAACTAATGGTTTAGAAAATGTAGTTGGTGTTTTAAGTATAATAAAAGATAAATCGCATAAGTATGAACTTGAAAGACTTAGAGATAGATTTTTTTCAAATATAAAACATGAATTTAGAACACCGCTAAACATGATATTTAGTTCAATACAGCTATTAGACTATAAATGTAAAATATGTAAGATTGGTAATTGTAAAGATTGTTTTATAAATAATCTTCAACTTATAAATATAAATAGTTTAAGGATATTAAAATTATCTAATAATTTTATAGATTTAACAAATATCCAAGCAGGTTGTATGGATCTTAATTTTAGAAACCATGATATTGTTAGTTTTGTAGAATCAATATGTGATAATATAAATAATTATAAAAAATTTAATGGAATAAGTTTAATATTTGATACAAGTGTAGAAGAACATATACTTAGATTTGATACAGACAAGATTGAGAGGGTAATACTTAACTTAATATCTAATGCTATAAAGTTTAATATACCTCAAGGATATGTATACGTAAGTTTAATAGTAGAAGAGAAGTATATTAACATATCTATTAAAGATACTGGTATTGGCATTAATGAAAATAAGATAGACTCTATATTTGAAAGTTTTTCTGATGTTGAAAACAGATTAACGAAGGTATCAGAAGGTAGCGGAGTTGGTTTAGCTTTGAGTAAGGCTTTAGTAGAAATGCACGATGGGAAGATTAGTGTAAATAGTAAACTTGGAAATGGTAGTGAGTTTATAATCAGCTTACCAAATATAATAAATGAGCGTGAAGAAGTAGATATATCTTATTATAAGGTAGATCGAAATAGTTTGGAAAAAATAAAGATGGAGTTATCTGATATATATTAGTAACAATATAAGAAAAAGAGTTGTGATATAACTATCACAACTCTATAGAACTTTAATTATTGCAATTTAAATTCAAATATAAGCTTATAGAGCTTTCTTTATAGCATTGACAATTTTATTTTTAAAATTATTAATATCCACATCTTCTACTTCTATAGGTACTTGAATCTTTTCAAATAAATCAAAAATCATATCATCAGTAATATTGAAGACCTTGGCATCACCAATTATAATATTTTCATATTGTCCATATTGCTGTCTAATATCATATATATCAACAGCATTTATAAAATTATTTAATTCATCAAATTTAAGAACCCACCCAGAAGTTATGTATAAATTCTTCTCATCTATAATGCTTTTTTTATTTTTAATTATTAATTCTATACAATTTGCATCATCAAAAGTAATAACATTATCATAATCCTTTAGAAAATCATGGAATTTATAATGACACTTGTTTCCATATAATAATATAATTTTATTATCTTTAATTTTATCTAAGTTAGTAACTATTTCTGATTTTAATTTATCTAAATTTGAATGTAATCCGAATGGTAGATACTTCACATTGATATATTCATTAAAAATATTCTCTTCTTTTATTTCCTTTAATACTTTATTTAATTCTGGTTCAAATACACCACATGATAATATGAATATGCTCATATAAATAATACCCCCTTTTTAACAATAAATATAGTTGTCTAATTATATTATATATCACGAATAATATAATATAGTTATGATTATTGTATAAAAATTATTTACTTAGACTTAACTCTAAGGTATACACTCAACATCCAGTTGTAGTAAGCGTGCCAAGCAATAAGGTAATATCTACTTAGAATAGTGACTACTAACATAGATAAGGATATTACAAAAAGTATATAACTATAAGTAGTATCCTTATTTTTAAATAATTTATTCATATAATAGTAAGCTCCTAGGCCAGTTTCAGCAGCTAATATGATTTTTGCATTCCTAAAACAAAATTTAAAACCATACCAGATACTCCATTGACTAAATTTAGCATATCTTCGAATATATTACCAACATAAGTTGGAATATAATGAGATGTCAGTTACCGAGTTTATACCACTAAATTGGAATCCACTATACCAAAATGCAGATAAGGTAACAAAGTAAATTGTAGATATAAATCCTAAATTAGGTGATATTAGCTCTCCTATGTATTATTAAGGTGTTTTATTCATTATTTTTGAATTTAAAACTTCAGCAGTATGATACAGGAACCATTATTCAGGAACCTATTAAAGCCAATATTGCTATAGCTTCTACATTTACTTCTCCAGATGTTGAATACTTAGATAAAACACCAATAACACCTATTATAGAATCCATTACAATCATAGCTCCTAAAGATATTGATGCTGGACCTATTATATTTTTTATGTTTAACTTACTTTCTTCAGTAGTTTGCTTTTTTTATTAGGAATAAAGTTCTTATAGATGTAAAAGCATATACTAATAAGATAAAAGGTAAACATATTGGCCATACAAAATCTGAGATTGATGAACGATATTTTCTAATTGTAGTAAAAAAGAAAAAATAAAAAATTAAACAATATAGACCTTATATGTCCACATTGTTTATTATTATCTAAAATATAGCTTATAGGAACATGGATAGGAAATATAAAAATTATGAAATATAGTCATTATTTTAACCTATAAGGCGTAATTCCTCTTCCTCACCATAGGAGGTGGAGGATGTAAGCCTACCGTTAGGTTATTTTTTACTTATATTTATTTTATAAATTTGGTATACTAATAATACGTTTAGAACTTTCAAAACTGAATATATGAGGTTGTTGCTAGAAAAGGTTAGCAACGTAAAATATTCAACCAATCGCCAACTGTATGTGGAGCGAAAAACAAGCAATGAAGCATACAGACTTGTTTCTACTCACAATCGAAAATGTCGGTGGGTTCTGCTAGGAACGAAAACTAGTATATATTAGTGTTGATACACAAACCGAAGGGACTTCGGGGTTAGCTTGGGTAAACTTGTACCAGTAGGTATATTGACCAAGAAGCCACCACTTCAAACGTTACCGTAGGTAGTTAAGTGGATGGTAGTTCACGTAGGATTATTATAAGGCTGTAAATTTTAAAAAATTAAAAATAAGCTTATTAATTGAATTAATATATTAGATATGCAAAAAATAAACTAAATCTAGAAGAAATGAGGTAGAGTTATGAACAATTTTATGGAACAAGCTAAGTCAATAAAAGATGAGATTATATCTTATAGAAGACATATTCATAGTAATCCAGAGGTTGGAGCTGAATTACCTAAAACAAAAGCTTATGTAATGGACAAGTTAAGAGAATTTGGATATGATCCTAAGGAAATATGTGAAAGTGGTATAGTTGCAACAATAGAAGGTAATAAACCAGGAAAAACTTTTTTATTAAGAGCAGATATGGATGCATTACCAATGGCTGAAGCTACTGCATGTGAATTTAAATCAACTAATGGAGCTATGCATTCATGTGGTCATGATATGCATACAGCAATGCTTTTAGGAGCAGCTAAGCTATTAAAACAAAATCAGGATCAAATAGAAGGTACTATTAAATTAGTATTTCAACCAGATGAAGAAGGATTTACAGGTGCTAAGAAAATGATAAAAGCAGGTGTACTTGAAAATCCTAAAGTTGATGCAGCTATGGCAATGCATGTACACTCTGGAACACCTTCAAATGTAATACTATGTGGACTTGGAACTAGTATAGCAGGATGTAATAGATTTAGAATTGTTGTAAAGGGAGTTGGATGTCATGGAGCTATGCCAGAACTTGGAGTTGACCCAATAAATATAGCTGCTCACATATACTTATCTTTACAAGAAATAATAAGTAGAGAAATATCAGCTACTCAGTCTGCTGTTGTGACAATAGGTAAATTTGCAGGAGGAGATGCACCAAACATAATACCAGGAGAGGTTGTTATGGAAGGAACCATAAGAAGTCTAGACAAAAAAGTAGGAGAATTAATATTTAATAGAATGAATGACATAGTTACATCTACTGCTAAAATGTTTAGAGGAGAAGCTGAGTTAATAGAGTTATCTTCAGTGCCTCCGTTAACAAATGATAATAATTTAGCTCATGAAGTTACTGATTATATGAAGGATTTAGTAGGAGAACAATCAGTTGTATTATTTGAATCTGGAGGAATGGGTTCAGAAGATTTCGCTTCTTATTCATATGAAGTACCAAGCGTATACGTTATGTTAGGAGCAGGTACAAAACAGGAAAACCCTTTATTTGGAGAACCAATGCACAATGAAATGGTAGTGTTTAATGAAGATATATTACCAACAGGAGCAGCCATGCATGCATATAGTGCTATAATGTGGTTAAAAAATAATAAGTAAAACTATAAATTTATTATAGTTAGTATCTTGGAAGGAAGTATTAATGAGATTATTAGATATTTTATTTTATCTATTAAGAAGTAGTTCTAAAGTTACAATCAAGGATTTAGCTAAGATTTTCAATGTATCTACGAAAACTATACAAAGAGATTTAGACAAATTATCGATACTAGGAATACCTATAATCACATATAGAGGTGTAAATGGAGGAGTAGAGATTGATAAAAACTATGTATTAGCAAGACACGTACTTAGATATAGTGATTATGAATCTCTAATATTTGCATTGTATATAGGTGAAAATATAAGTGAAAATATAAGGGAATCTTATTTAATTGATAAATTTAAATCTGTAGATAATGAAAGATGCTCGAAAATTTTAGAAAATCTTAAAGAACGATTTATAGTTGATTTATATGAAAATAAGTTTGATATAAGAAATAAAGTATGCAAAGAGATTGATAAATCTCTAGATAATAAATCCTTTATAGAATTGGAAATAAATAGTGAAAAAATTGAAGTATATCCTATTTCTTATGTTTTAAGAAGTGAAGGCTTATGTTTATATTGTCGTAAAGAAGAGTATATAATGATTTTAGTTGATAAAATATCTAAAGCAGTTGTTAATAACAAAAGCTATGATGGAACCATAATCAGTTATGATGAAAATAAAAAGAATATAAAGTTTATTTAATAATATCAGTTATTAAAATCTATGAAAAGCACATCGACTATTTATTGATGTGCTTTTAAACCTGAGTAAGAGGTGTAGTCGTTGGCGACGTGAGCAAAGCGAATTTTTTATTTACATATCCAAATGAATTAGCAGAAATACTTAATGATTTTACCATAAACATCAACTATAAAACTTCAGTTTATAGAATAATTAATATACTAAGAACTAAGGGCATCAATATTTGTAATGCTCCTATTAGTGTTCAAAAAAATATAAGTATATTACGACACTATCGAAACAAATTACTAAATATTAAACCGAACAAAAATAAATAAAAAAATAAAAATGTATAGAAAACTATATATTATTTTTTATATGTGCTATAATAATATTTGTAGAGATACACAAATAAATTAAGAGAAACCTAGAAATAGGTTCATGGGAGTATTTTTTTATGAATAATGGAATAGTAAAATGGTTTAACAATGAAAAAGGATTTGGTTTTATATCAGTAGAAGGTGGAGATGATGTATTCGTACATTTTTCAGCAATACAAACTGATGGGTTTAAATCATTAGAAGAAGGTTAAAGAGTAAACTTTAATATAGTTAAAGGTGCTAGAGGTCCTCAAGCAGAAAACGTAACTATATTATAATATATATATGTTCGTGAAAAAGACACATCGTGTGTTCTAGTGTTGCATTAATGTAAAATTTAATACTTTACAAAATGACCCTCATGATTTTAGAGCTAACGCTCAATTATTATGAGGGTTGAAATTTTTTCCATTTTATTTTTAGACGCACTTACC
>CABIVQ010000002.1 GCA_902362365.1 Clostridiaceae bacterium
CAAGTGTCTTGGATATAAGACACCTGCAGAGGTATTTGATGCAACATGAATATAAAGTGTTGCACTTATATTGACAATCTATCATATATAAAAAATGATATATATTTAGTTATATTTATAGTGAATAAACCCTTTGCTATTTTTATTTTATTTATACTTATATCTATGATTTTTTACATATAAAAATTCTATTTACTCATATAATCATTATATCGCTATAAAATCTTTAAAAATCAGTCACTATATTTTTAATTTAATAAAAATATCCTAGAAAGTATGAATTAATATAACTCATCATACTTTTCTAGGATATATAACTAACCTTATACTATACAGTTTTCTATTTGTACTATATAATCTCCACAACTCTTACAAATTATAATACTTACAATATAGCTATCATCAACTTTTTTCGCCTTAGATAATTTATTAAAAGATAAACCTTCATACTCTTTACTTATATCACTAATTACATATTCTTGATTTTTACTAAATATATAGAAGTGATATTCTAAAAAAGGAAAGAACTTTGCTTTTTCCTTTACACCTGATAAACATTCTGGACAAGCTTCTTGATAGTATTCTAAATCAAAATCAATATTATCACCGCTATCTAAAAGATTTATAATATCAGATAAATTAATACCTTTAACTGGCTTCTCTTCATCATTTATTAAACCACTACAATTAGTATCATTTAATAAATACTCTTTTTCATCATAATTAAATTTATACTCGCTCATGTTACACCTCTTTATTCTATTTCTGATTTAAAAGGTACTTTATCATAAAGTGCCTCTTTATACTCATCTTCTGTAATATAACCTAATTGATGCATTTTGTACAATATAGTTTCCTGTCTTTTTTTAGCTTCACTATGATCTGAATATTTAGCAGGATTATTAGTTATTCCTACAAGCATTGCGCTCTGAGCTAAGGTTAAATCACTTACATCCTTTCCAAAATATGTTCTAGAAGCTTTTGCTACACCATAAGATGATTTACCAAAGTATACATTATTTAGATATACACCTAAAATTTCGTCTTTAGACATTATTTTATCAATCTTGATAGCATTATACATATCTCTTATTTTTCTTTTTATATTTTTATCATCATTAGTTAATAAATTCTTTGAAATTTGCATTTCTATAGTACTTCCACCTTGGGTAGTATCTGAGAATATATTATGGACAACTGATCTAACAAGTGATTTATAGTCAACTCCATTATGATTATAGAATCTTTGATCTTCTATAGCTACTAAAGCATTTTTTAAATCATTAGGAATCTTATCTGTACTAACCACCTGACTACTTATATAATTATCTTCTATAAGCTGTCTAGTTACTTTTGGAGCCCCTCTTAAGGCTGATATAACCACAACAGATCCTATCGCCGAACAAATTACCAAAGCTACAAGAAAAATTACCGACATAGTTTTTATAAGTTTATTTCTTTTCATTTTATCATTTTTTCTTGATCTTCGACTTCTTTTTTTAACTTCTTCACTCTTTATATTATTAATATTTTTATTTCTTTCAATACTATTATTACTTGACATAGGCCTTGATACAGAATCATTTGAACTGACTTTTCTTCGTCTTATTTTATTTGTATTTTCATTATAATAATTCATTTTTACCTCCTTATTTCTAAATTTATTATACATCCCTTATAATAATAAATCAAAGAACAAAATTGTAAGATTCATTATACTAATTGTATGTAGTAATTTGAAAAATAAGCTAATTTTTGTTATAATTTTAAAATTTGATGTGATATTTGTAAGATTTTAGTGTATAATGTATAAGAAGTTTATATAAGGAGGTAACCGTTATGGCATATCAAATAAATGATGCTTGTATAAGCTGTGGTGCTTGTGAAGCTGAATGTCCTATGAGCTGTATATCAGCTGGAGATGATAAATACGTTATAGATGCAGACGTATGTATAGAATGTGGTGCTTGTAACAGCGTTTGTCCTGTAGACGCTCCACAACCAGAATAATAAAAAAACTGTTCCTTTAATTGATTCATATCAATTAGGAACAGTTTTTTTATTTGTATTCTTTACATAAATCTTCTGAAGTAACTAAGTTTATTTTTATATTTTCATCTTTATTGTATAGGGCAATACCTATTTTAATATCTATATTTTCTCCACTGTTTAAAGTTCCTATAAATCCCTTAATGTTATCATTCGAAGTCTTTACAAAATACTTTGTAGATTTATCCCCTTGATATGGATAAATATCTATATTAGCTAACTCAATATCATACTTCCCTTTATTTTCCACTTTCATAGTTAATATAGCATAATAACTATATTTTTCTTCTATATCTATAGAATCTTCAAACTTATGAACATCTGCTAACTCAACATCTATGTCTTCATTATTTATATTATTAATAATAATATCTTTTTCATTATTGTTATTACATTCATTCATAGAAGTAGAAACATTTGACATGTTAATTGTAGAAAAAATAATTAATAAACTAATAAAAATTTTTTTATACATAAATTCCTCCTAAATCATTTTTATTAGTTTATCCATACTGTAATTTTTTATTTAAATTTATTAAAATTTTCCAATTAGCAAATAAAAATAATATTTTTTTATTATTTTAAAATTTTTTTAAACTTTTTTCGACATTTCTATTGCATTATTTGTCGAATTTTGTTATTATTAATTCAAGGTTATTCCCCTAATAACCGATTATTTTACTCCCCAAATAAAATATATTCCCTAATAAACCCCTTTTTATAATATATTTTACCCCTTTATAACCCTACTTGATCGGATTAGAGTAGGGTTATTTTTTTGTCCATATTAATTATTTTTCTTATCAATCTATATCCTTGAGCTTTCGAATCTAAAGATCTTATTTCATTATATTCAGTATTTATATTATGCCTAATATTCCAATAACCTAATTCTTTGTAAAGTAATATCTTTTTTTCATCAGATGACCATGAATATTCTTCTTTATTTATTTTTGTGTAGTACCAATCTAAATTCTCATTTACAGCTGATAGATCATTCATTATTTCCAACACATTATCATATCTTTCATTTTGATTTACTTTTAAACACTTTTCTATAATTTGTATCATACTTTTAGGAATATGTGGCAAATATTTTTTTCTTACTGGAAATTTACCGTTTGCACTGGCAATCTTCAGGCTATTTAAGTCTTTATGTCTTTTTACTTGCTTGTTATATTCTTCATTTCCATTACACATTCTATATAAAGTTGTTCCTATTTGGTAAACATCAATTTTCCTATTTACAGTAGAATTCAAACATTGCTCTGGTGCTATATGCTTATAATAGACATTTTTAAGCTTTGCATTTCCATTTTCATCTAAATAAAGTGCTGAACCAAAATCTGTTAATACTGCCCTATTTTCATCATTTATAAGTATATTATTAGGCTTTATGTCACAGTGCACCAAGTTATTGTTATGAATATAGTACACAGCTTGTAAAAAGTCTAAAGAATATCTTATTATTTCTCTTAAAGTTAAATTTCTGCCTTGAAGTAAGTTATATAGCGATCCATTTTCGAAATAAGGCATAACTATATAAATATATTCATCATCATAAGATGCATGTTTTATTGAAATTATATTAGGATGTTCTAATCTGCATATTTTTTTAGATTCATCAAAATATCTATCGTACTCTTTTAAGTTCTTTTTATCTATTTGCTTTAATATAAATTTAGAACCTAATTGAGTATCTTCAACTATATATAACGCAGAATTTACTCCCTCTGAATTTATTTTTTCTAATATTTTCAGATTAATTTTTGTACTTATTTGCATAACTCTACCCCACAACTTGAAAATAATTCTTCAATTATACCTTCAACTTTCACCGCTTCAATTATTTCTATACCTATATCACCTTCTATATTCATGTACGCTTTTCTTACACCATATTCTTTAACTAATACACTAATCATTTTCCTTATATAACTTAATCTTTCTCCTACACTAAAAGATTTAGGTATAACAATTTCGTCTTTTAATATATATTTTGTTTTTTGATTTATTATTTTATATATCCCAAATTCTATTTTGTTAATAAAAATATTTATATTCATTAATCCCATAAAAATTCCCCCTAGGAAAAACTAGTTTATTGTTATATAATATGAATTTTCACTTGGGAAAAATGATAAAAATGTAAAAAATATATACTAATAATAAAAGAAATGATTAACTCTAATAGAGTTTACCATTTCTTTTTAAATATAAGATAAAAACTTATATGTGAAATAAATGTATCTAAAGTTTATCTTATTCCAATTTAAAGATTATCTGCTATAGCCATCATCGTACTTTGTAAATTTAAAATACCATATCCTTGAGATGAATTTGGATAAGTATATATATTATTTTTAGTTGCTCCACGCATTAAGTAAGTTTTTAATACCTTTGTAAATAAAGCTCTTCTTGAATAGTCACCTTGTTGTGCCAGGTATTCCATTATAATAGCTAAAACTCCACATACTAATGATGAACTAACACCTGTACCTGTCGAAGTAGTATAGCTTTGATTTATAAACGGTGAAATTATATCTACACCTGGCGCTACTATATCAGGCTTTGTAAAACGACCTTTGACTGGCCCTTTTGATGATCCTATCCACATGCTATTAGTTTTATCATTATATGCACCTATTGTTATTACATTTTCTGTTGAAGCATATAAAGTAATTGTTGAGTAAGAATTTGGGTCTAAGAATCTTGTATTAACAGGTATAAGATTTTGATTAGGTAAATAAATATCGTACTCTCCTGAAGTTATAATCTCAGGAAATAATCTAAGTGTCCATATACCAGGTTTTATGTCATCTATTCTTATTGTCAATTCTTGATTTCCTGAAAGCAACCATGGATAAATAAGCCTCATTTCATAAGATGCATTTTCTAAGTTGAACCTCCCACTATATATACTATCATCTGGTGCATACATTATTTTATAACTAATTTCTCCAGAAGGAGATATAACTAATGCCCCTACTCTCCCTGGTCCATTTGGAGATATAGTTATTTCTAATGATTTTTGTTCTGATACTTCTAAGATAATATCCTGTGGAGTTTCATCATCTTGAAAAAAGCCTTCATAATGAATATCTGTGTTCCCCTCATTTCCAGCTCCACCTACTACTACAACTCCCGTACTATTTAAATAAGTAAATGTATCTAATAAATTTGTTAATAAGAATGACACAGACCTTTCAGCAACAGTTAAATTTATTACTGTCAATTTATTTTCTCTTTGAGATATGTCAATTACATATTTTATTGCAGCTAAAAAATCTGTATTTATATAATTTATCCTTCCTTCTTGATAAACTCCTTCATGCTGTCTTAATTTAACAACAACTAGTTCACTATTAATTGCTACACCCCTATATAATGGATTCAATCTCCCATTACCAGAAGATATACCTGCTGCTATAGTGCCTGTTCCTATATTATCTACACTTAAACTAGAGTCTCCATTTGAAATAGCTTCATTTATTTCTTCTCTTGTAAATTCACTTCCAAATATCATTCCTTCTGGTGGTGAATTTCTATCACTTTCTTGATCCCAAAGTGATATTATCTTACTAGTATTATCATTTTTTATAAAATCTGGATGTAAGTAATCTATTCCAGAATCTATAATAGCAATTAGTACACCCTGACCACTAGCATTTATATATGGGTTATTATCTATATAATCTGTACCAGCAGCAACTGTTACACTTTCACCTTGAAATACATTATTAGTTATATTTATTAAAGAACTCATAGGTTTAGATATTTGCCACCAAGATACTTCTGTTATTGTATTTAATACATTATCATTAAAATTTTGATCTACATATATAACTGCAAGTACCTCGTTAAGTATCATATATCTATTTATTCCATTTTCATTTAATGCTGATAATATATTACCTTGATAGATTATGGTATATGATTTTTCCATACTCCCCTCCTATCTAAACTGATCAAAAATATTTCTTATATTTAAAATTCCATATCCATAATTATTATTTGGATATTGTATATTATTTTCTCTTACCGCTCCCGCTCTAAAATATGTTCGCGCTTTTTGAACAAAAGCCTTATTTGGATAATTATTCTCAACTATGACGTACTGATAAAATAAAGCCACACATCCCGATGTATATGCTGCTGATGCTGCTGTTCCTGTAATAGTTGCATATCCTCCTCCTGGATATGGAGCTATTATATTAACCCCTGGAGCTACTATATCAGGCTTTAAAATCCCATTTATTGTTGGTCCTCTAGATGAACTTTGCCATAAACTACCATTTATAGAATTGTATGCACCTACTACTATTTGATCTTCATATTGAGCTGGATATGTTACTGTACTATTGGGGTTTGGATTTCTAAATTTTGTTCCTGAATTTAAGAATTCTCTATTTGGCAAATATGCATTATAAACTCCATTTGTAATATATACTCCTGTCAATCTTATTTTCCATATACCTCTTTTTACGTTATATAAATTTATAATTGCTTGTTGCTGCCCAGAATAAGTTGTAGGATATATATATGTTATACCGTATCTCGTTCCTTCTAAGTCAAATACGCCACCTACCTGACTATATTCAGATATATCGACCTCTTTACTTTCCTCTCCTGTTGGTGAAATTATTGATACAAGTGCAGTATCCGGCCTATTTATCCATACATCAATTATTAATTCTTGCTCTTCATTCTCTATTTCTAGTTCAATATCTTGTATATCCCCATTAAATGAAATTATACCACTTGTATGTGTTTGAGTATTTCCTTCATTGCCTGCTCCGGTTACCAGACATAATCCTCTTGAAAAAAAAGCTTCTGTAGTTAAAGTTCTACTTGATACTCCTGCAAGACTTGTAGATCCTAAACCAATATTAACAACTAAAGGAAGATTTTCTTCAAATGCTTTTTTGTAAGCATATGAATATGCTACATTAGCCATAGCACTATTATAATATCCATTAATTGTTTCCATCTTAATTACTATTAAATCACTATCTTCAGCAACACCAGCATATTCCCTATTTACATTTCCACGTCCTGCACAAATTCCAGCTATCATAGTTCCATTTCCAATTTCATCAGTAGATAAACTATTATCATTATTAGCTATAGCTTCATTTATTTGATCTCTTGTATACTCTGTTCCTATATAGTAACCTTCAGGTGGATTTCCTTCTTTAGTTTGATCCCATAAATACAGTATTTTTGAAGTTCCATCTTCATAAATAAAATCTGGATGTAAATAGTCTATACCGCTACTGATTATTGCTATTGCAACGCCTCTGCCTGTTAATGATATATTGGGATTATTTTTAAAAAAATTCACACCAATTTCTTCATTTGCATTTACACCTCCTGTAGTACCTTGAGTAATCTCACCAAGCAGACTATATCTAATATTAGGATCTATTCTAAGTATAGATGGTAATCCAAATATCTGTGGAAGTAAATTAAAATTAGATTCTGTCACAAATAAAATTCCATAATTATCACTTAATTTTAAAAACTCATAGTCTGGTACAATTTCTGATAGTTGAGACTCAAATTCGGGTTCATGAAGTAAGTTGATACCGGGCCTAAAAATCCCGTGCTGTTGACGCATCATTTTTATTTTAGGCTTTAAATTATTTTCTTTTCTTTTCCTACATCTTCTCTTTCTATACTGATACTCTAAGTTACTATTCATGTCAGCTAATTCATTTAATTCAAGTGTTGATAAATTTAAAAATCCATATCCTCTTAATCCATTTGGGTATGTCAAATTTTGGTTTCTCCTTGCAGATTTTAAAAGAAGAGCTTTTAACTTAGCTGAGTATAAAAACAAATCATTCCTATTAACTATTCCCCATTGATGAAATAGTGAACATACACCAGTTACATGAGGTGTTGCCATACTAGTTCCAGTTAATGCTCCTGTATTTCCACCTGGAAGATATGATAATATATCTTCTCCAGGAGCTAATATATCTGGTTTAAATACACATTCTTCGAAGTCTCCCTCCCCTGAAAATACAGAAACTATATCCGTTCTAGAATTATAACTCCCTACAGTTATTACTCTCGATGCAGTTCCCGGAACTGTAACTGTAAGTTCTGTTGTAGGCTCTAGAAACCTAGTCTCTGGGCTTAGACCTTCCGAAGTAGGTAAATATATATTTATATTACCATCAACTATGTTTATAGGTTGAAATACAATTTTCCATATTCCAGGAGTTATAGCACTACTTGTAGTTAACTGAAATGTTACCCTTCTTGATAATGAGTATGGTGCAACCGGATAAAAGTATCCTTTTATTCTTGTGCTTCCTATAGAATTTCTTACTTCTCCTGAAGTTAATGATATATATTGAGTTTGCTGATTTGATGGGTTTACTAAAAAAACATTAAAGTTATCTGCAAAATTAGGCCAAATATTTATATTCAATATTGTTTCATTTTCTCCTATTACAAACTCAACTTCTTCTTGTATATTTGTTAGTTTAATATGCTTATGTCCACCCTTATTCCTATTATTTCCTGCTGCTACTACTATATTATTCTTCCAATACAAACACATATCATCTATATATTCTTCAAATAAAGATAATCCTCTATGAGACCCTTCATTACTTCCATAACTTATGTTTATAGATACAGGCATATTTAGTTCTAATGATCTGTCTAGTATAAATTTTATAGCCCTCATAAATTCTGTACTCCTAGAGAAAGTATCTGTAGTTCTTGTACCTACCCTAACCACTATCATACTTGCTTCATTTGCAATAGATGCGCAAGTACCTGCAACATGGGTACCATGAATACTCGTAGGTGATATAGGGACATTCCCTTGATTATTAATGGCATTATTTATATCTTCATTTGTATACAAAGTTCCTTCATGAAATCCTTCTGGAGGATTCCCTGGTATAGATTGGTCCCAATAATATAAGATTTTTGAATTGCCATTTGAGTCTTTAAATACAGGCAGAGTATAATCTATTCCTGAATCTATAATACCAAGTATTGTTCCTTTACCAGTTAAGTTGCTTCTATTTTTAAAATTAGTAATTCCTGTGCTAGAGAAACTTTGAGTATCTTGTGTTTGAAGTATAAATGGTTTTTCTACATATTCAATTTGTGGATATTGTAATAGTCTATCTATAGGCTCTGGTGTAGAAGAAGTTATTATTGCATAGTTTGAATTTAGTATCTCTACATTAACACCAAGTTCTTCTTCAAGCTGCATTATATCTCCGCTATATTTTACAATAACTTCATACTCATCTATAATAATCACCTCCTGATAGCTTTTATGTATAAAGCTTCTATTAATATATATTTTTTTCATTGTATAATATTCTATAAGCACTGAATTATTCTTAAAATTAACTTATTTTACAATAAAAAAGAGCTTTCTCAAAATGATTAATTAACCATTTTGAGAAAACTCTTTAAATTTCATTTCTTATCTTTAGAAATAACTTTGCAGTTGCAAGCGTATCACTATCCGCTCTATGAGCATTTTTATTTTCTATATTATAATATGCACATGCCGTTTCTAGTTTTTTATTTTTACCTTTATAGGATTTATTTTTCTTTAATAACTCCAGTGTGCAAATATGATTTTCTATTGGATCTAAGTTTAACTCTTTTAAGTAATAATTTAAAAACTTTAAATCAAACTTAGCATTGTGAGCTATTATAGTTCTATCTCCAATGTATTTCCTAAATCTAGGTAATACATCTTCTATATAATCTTCATTCTCAACCATTTCATTACTTATATTAGTTATATCTGTTATAAAAGTTGGTATACTCTTTTTAGGCTTAACAAATCTTGAGTAGTTCTTTACTATTTCATCATTAATAATTTCTGTTATTCCTATTTCTATAATTTCACAACCTTTATAAGGATCTAATCCTGTAGTTTCTAAATCTACAACTACATATTCTTCCATATGATTTCTCCTTAATTTTAAAATAAATATATTTTTATATTATATTTATTTTTGAATTTAATCAACAACTAATTATTAGAAGTAATTTAAAGGGTTAGTATGTTGTCCATTTACTCTCACTTCAAAATGTAGATGTGGACCTGTAGATCTTCCTGTTGAACCCACTTTCGCAATAACTTGTCCCTTTTTAACTTTTTGACCTACAGAAACATTTAAAGAACTATTATGAGCATATAAAGTTACTACTCCATTACCATGATTTATCATAACTGTATTACCATAACTACCTTGAACTCCAGAATAGATTACAGTACCATCATCAAATGAAGTTACTGGTGTTCCCTTTGGTGCAGGTATATCTAATCCTGTATGGAATTTCTTAGTTCCTAAAATCGGATGAATTCTCCATCCATAACTTGAGCTATTTCCACTATATCCTGGAACTGGCCATGATCCATCAGTAATTACTGCACTAGATGAACTTCCACCAGATGAGCTACTTTGACTATTTGAAGTAGCTTCTTCCTTTGCTCTAGCAGCCTCTTCTTTTGCTATAATATCTGCAATTTTTGATTCTAAATCTTCTTCTTCTTTTGTTAACTCAGCTTTTAAATTTTCAATTTCTTCTTTATCTGCTTCCAATTTACTGTTGTCTGATTCTAATGAAACTTTTAAATTTTCTTGTTCTTTTGTTTTATCTTCTAAAGACTTTTTCTTTTCTTCTACAATTGCCTTATTTTCTTCTAACTCTTTTAATAAATCTCTATCTTGTTCTATTACTTCCTTAACCATATATAAATTATTAAAGAAATCTGATAAAGAAGTACTACTTAATATAACTTTTATATATCCCATAGAGTAATTATTATCGATAACTTTTAATCTTTGTCCTAATGCTTCTTCATTATCTTTTATTTTATTTAATAAGTCTTGTATTTCTTTTTTTGCTTCTTCAGTTTCTGAATTTAGCTTTGCTATTTTCTCTTCTGTAGATTTTATATTTGATTCTATCTCTTTTATTTGAGAATCTAATTTTTTTATTTTTTCACCTAATTCTTCTTGTTCTTCTCTGTTTTTAGATAATTTGCTGTTTAAATTAGATTTTGATTCTTCAGCATACACAGCACTTGTAGTTGTTGCACTAGCATTAACTAAAATCGAACTAACGGCTATTAATGAAACTATTTTCTTCACTCAATCTTCCCCCAAATTCTATATTTTAAACTTTTAAGTGTTTTCTAACTGACATTATACTTCCTAAAACACCTATCATAACTCCTGTAATAAATAAAACTAATATTAAAGATATTGATATACTAGTAAGTGGAACAACAACACTTCCCATCATATTAGATAAAGCTCCATTTATTTTTTCAACTATGTATCCATATGTACCTGTACATATACCTACAGATAAAACAGCACCTACTAATCCTATAATAAAACCTTCTACTATAAATGGCCCTACTACAAAACTATTACTTGCTCCTACATACTTTATTATCTCAATCTCTTCTTTTTTGCTGAATACTCTACTCTTTATCGTATTTGATATTATTACTAAGCAAATTAGAAGTAACCCTAATATTAATATTCCACCAAACTTTTTAATCATATTAGATAGATTTAAAAAGTTCTGTATTATGTCTTGATGATATTTAACTTCAACTACATTATCAACTTTTTGAAGTTCTTCAACTATATTATTCATATTTTCTGAATTAACAAGAGTTACTGTATAACTATCATCTAAAGGATTTTTAATTCCTTCTAATAGATGACCATCTTCACCCCAGTTTTCTTTCATCGATTCAAAAGATTGTTCTTTTGACTTATATTCGATAGTTTTTATTCCTTCTATTTTTTCTAAAGCTTCTTTAACTTGATTTCTTTGGCTTTCATCTAGGTTTTCCGAAACAATAACTTTAATTTCATTTATTTGATCTTTAGTTACTTCAATAAATTGATTTATATTTATAACAATAGTCAGTATTAAACCTAATATTATTAATGCTGCTGTCACAGATATCGTTGATATAAGACTCATAGTTTTATTTTTTCTTATACCATTTATTCCTTGCTTTAAGTTGTAAAGAAAATTAGACAATAACTTCATACTGATCCCTCTTCGTATCTTTTATTATTTTTCCGGCATCTATAGCTACAATTCTTTTGTTATATTGTTTTAATATTTCCATATCATGTGTAGCCATGACAATAGTGACACCTTCTTCATTTATACTTTCTAACAAGTCTACAATTTTTTTAGAATTTTCTACATCTAGATTACCTGTACACTCATCCGCAATTATTACTGAAGGCTTATTAACTATCGCTCTAGCTATACCAACCCTCTGACATTCTCCCCCTGATAATTCATCGGGATATTTATTGCATTTATGATATATACCTACTTTTTGTAATACTTCCATTACCCTAGTTTTTATATTTTTAGGATTTTCTCCTATTACTCTCATTGCAAGTTCAACATTTTCATAAACAGTTTTATCTTTTAATAATTTAAAATCTTGAAAAACTATTCCTATATTTCTCCTGTATGTATGTAATTTACTAACCTTAATGTTAGTTATATCATTTCCTAACACAGATACACTTCCTTTTGAAGCTTTCTCTTCTCTTGTTATCAATTTAAGTAACGTAGATTTCCCTGCACCTGAACGTCCAACTAAAAATACAAACTCTCCTTTGTCAATTTTTAAGTTTATATTTTTTAATGTTTTATTTCCATCAGGATACATTTTATCTACACAAGTAAACTTAATCATCCTATCACTCCATTTTTTCCTATTTTATAATCCAATTTTTTCTTTTCTATATAATTATAACATTTTTTGTAACTTTATTGTAACCTTCTTATATATATTATCTAAAAATTCGACTTTAGTCAAACTTTAATAACTTTTTTATCTCAAAATATATTTATTTTACATAAAAATGGACTTATCTAAAATAAATATATTTTGAGATAAGTCCATTTTTTTAATATTTTATTTTTTTTATCGTCTTTTCCTCTTTTAAATAAATAAGTCCATTTCCCTGAACTGCTCTTGAATAATTTAAAGTTTTTGTATGTTTAATTAATTGAGCGTATAGTTCTTCTTCTGTTAAATCTCTTTGAAATTCTTCTTTTGACCAATTTTTTAGAAGCGCTAAACTTCCACTTACATAAGGAGTAGCCATACTAGTTCCACTTAAACTAGCATAACTGTTATTTGGATATGTTGATAGTATCTCTACACCGGGAGCTACTACATCTATAACAAGATTTGCATTACTAAAATATGCTGGATTTCCTCTTTTATCCACTGCACCTACAGATATAACATCCACATATGCAGCTGGATATGAATATTGGAAATCGTCTGCATTTCCATCGCCTTCATTTCCTGCTGCACAAACAACCAATATATTTTTATTTACAGCTTCTTTTACAGCTCTTTCTAATTTTTCATTATTAGCTGACATTCCTAGTGACATTGATATTATATCTACTTTTTTTTCTACAGCGTAATTAATTGCATTAATTACCCAACTAAGCTTTCCTGTACCACTTCTATTTATAGCCTTCAAAACATATATGTTTGCTTTCGGTGCAACTCCTACTATACCATTCTCTCCATTTGCTGCAATAATTCCAGTTACATGCGTTCCATGTCCAACTCTATCTACTACAATATTTTGGTTTTTATTATCTTCATCAGTAAAGTTTCTTACCCCTACTATATTATCTTTTAAATTTATATGTTCTATATCACAACCAGAATCTATGATTGCTATATTTATACCCTCTCCTTTTTGTGATGTATTCCAAAAACTTTTTGCCTGTATCATGTTAATTCCATATGGTGAACTTAAAGTAGTAGCTCTAATTTCTTCATTCTGTATATACGGTATTAGTCTTACATTTAAATCTACTTCCTTGTCTTTATTTTTCATAATACCACTCCAAAAATTTTATATTCTAATTTAATTATATATATTTGAAGTATTTATTGTGATTTGATTATTTATTTCTTTTAATAGATAGTCATGAATATTTCCAATTACATCTATTTCTTTCTCTTTACTAATATCTATATTATATAAATACATATCATCTGAATCTTTACACTTATAAATTCCCTCTTTTATAATACTATTGTCTATACACACTTCTAAAAAAGAGCCTGATGTAAAATAATAAGTCCCTATTTTATCCTTATTACCTTCAGTCCATTCTCCTATATATTTATATAATCTACAGCTATAGGTTCCTATTCCATGGCATTTACCATTCTTAAAATCTCCTTCATATACACTTTCATCTAAATATATATACTTACCTACACCATTAAATAAATCATCTTTAAACTCTCCATAGTAAACTTCTCCATTTCTAAACTTAAGCTTGCCATTCCCCTTCTTAAGTCCGTATTTAAAATCGCCCTCATATATATCTCCATTTTCATTAGTATAGCACCCATATCCATGATATACATTATTCTTAAAGTCTCCTATATATACACTTCCATTACTATATTTATAAGTTCCTTTTCCGTTAAATTTATTGTTTTCAAAACTTCCCTCATATATATCTCCATCTATACTTATAAATTTTCCATTTCCACTTTGATTATCATTTTTCCACATTCCAGAATACTTACTGCCATCTCTATAATATAAATTACCTCTACCATTTCTTTTTCCATTTAAAAAATAACCTTTGTACATATCTTTATTAGCATAAGTGTATGTTCCAACCCCATCCATATTTCCACTTTTAAAATCTCCCATATACACAGAACCATCTATAAATATATATTTTCCAACTCCATTCTTTAAATCATTTTTCCATAGTCCTTCGTACTTTTCTCTGTTTGAATAAATACAAATACCAAATCCATTTCTCTTATCATCTATAAACTCACCTTTGTATATGTCACCATTATCATATTTTAAAACTTCTTCTCTACCATTTTTATACCTTACTTCATTCTCTTCATGGGATTTTATAGAATTCTTTTTAAATGTTTTTTCTATGTTACTTATATTCTTGGTAGACTTCTTACCTAAATGTCTACTTCTCGTATAATTATACTTTCTTTTATCATGTTTTTTATTTACAATATATTTTAAAAATAAAAACATAATATAAACTGAGGATAAACATGAAAATACTGATAGTACAGTGAAAATATATTTTGTAATATTGCTCACAGTAGAACATCCTCCTTTATTAAATTCTAATAGTTATTTATATTTATAAATTTTATTCTTTATACGATAATTTTATTAATAGGATCATAAAACATAAAAAGTGATTTCTGCAAATACAGAAATCACAATCTTCATTATCTATAAACTATATCATTAATATTTTCAAATTTTAAGTCCTCATCAAATAAATCAATTATAGTCTTTATTTCACTTTTATATTCATCTTTTGTAATCTTATAAAGCATTAAATCTTCTAATAAATCTTCCATATCTATACATGGATTTTCTAGTATATAAAAATATCCATCTTTTATATTAATTAGTTTCTCTATAGCTACTATTTTTTTGCTAATATCTCTTAATATATCTATATTATTTATATCTATATCCTCTAAAGATATAATATATTTCCTTACTACTTTTATTATTTCTAAAGATATAAAGTTTATATCATAGTTATCTTTATTTTTATAAAGACTCTTCTTATATTGCTCAAATTTTTCATCTAATTTTTCATCTATATTATTAAAAGGAGGCTTTATTATATCTTGTATTATTAATAAGTTTCTTATACTTTCATTATCGTCAAGTACTGTATCTAGTAAAAACAAATTGTAAGCATCATCTAATGGATCATGTACTTCTCCACTAAATTCTATATTAGCTATATTTAGTAGATTTTTTAAGGATATATAATTCATGCACCTAATCCCACACTCCAAATATTTATCTTTTATATCTACAAATAAACTTCTTATATTATTTAAAAACCTTGGATGCTTATTTTTTTGTGAACTTATTTTATCAATATTACTAAAACATACTAAGTCTAGATTTCCAAATGTATATATCCCCTCTATTTCAGAAAAAGACCCTAACCAACCTTTAAAATTTCTCATTACATCCTCATATGTAGGTGCCCTAAATAAATCTTCTGATGTTATTTTAGTCAAATCTTCAATATGTGGATATACTTCCTTTATAATTATAGGCTTTATTAATGATTTAAACTTTTCTATTTCACCCGTACGATCATCATATTTTACTGCACCAATAGCTATTATATCCGCATTTAACATTGCCTTCTTACCCTTACTATTTGGCATGTTCATTTCAAAGTCTATATATATTTTTTTCAATATAAACTCCCCTCTCTAAATGTGTCTATATATATTCTATCATTTTATTACAAAATAAAAAACCGTTGACTATACAATATTAGCCAACGGTTTTTTGTTAATAACTACTCGTACTTTTCTAAAAATGAATGCTTAATTCCATCTTGTTGCCAGCCTAAAACAGAATCTATATTTACATTTTGAGCTGCTTTAAATATAGATTTTTCCACATCCTTAAAGTTTTCACCTAAGTGCTTTATAAGGTCCTTTATTTCATATCTCTTATTTCCAGTTTTCTTAGCTGCTACCATACAAGCACAGTTTAGCGGCCAAATACCACTATTTTGAATAAATCTTATTATATGTTCTTCTCTTATATAGTAAAGAGGTCTTATTATTTGTATTCCATCAAAGTTTGTAGAATCTAACTTTGGCAACATTGTTTTAAAGTTACCTGCACATAATAAGTTCAACATTGTAGTTTCAATAACATCATCATAATGATGTCCTAAAGCAAGCTTATTACATCCTAACTCTTCAGCTTTAGAATATAATGCTCCTCTTCTCATTCTTGCACACATATAACAAGGATAATCCTTTGCTATTTCATCTGCAATTTCAAATATTCTTGAATCAAATAAATGTATTGGTATATTTAAATATTCGCAGTTATCTATAAGTAATTGTCTTATATCTTTGTGGTATCCTGGATCCATCGCTATGAATTCAACTTCAAAATTTACTTGACCATGTCTTTTTAATTCTTGGAACATCTTTGCCATAAGAAGACTATCTTTTCCTCCTGAGATTGCAACACCTATCTTGTCACCCTCTTCTACTAAGTTATAATCTCTTATTGCTTTTATGAATTTCGACCATAAATGCTTTCTATATTTCTTTATTATACTTCTTTCTATATCTTTTAATGGTTGTCTTTCATCAAAAGGTACTATTATTTCACAACCTTTTCCTGCTAAATCACTCATTACATCACCTCATTCTTATGTGAACATGGAATTTATTTTATCATAAATTATATTAAGAATTCAAGATGTAGCTTAAGTTATCATAATGTAAAATTTAACTTTTTCTATCTACTCTAGATTATTTTATATTTACATATCTTTTATGTGTAACCATTTTATTTTTAAAAAATATAATATTAGTACATAGCCTGGCTATAGAAATTGACAAGGAGGTTTTTTCATCAATGGAAAAAAACGATAGAGGTGTTGTACAGAACTGTGGTTGTGAATTAGCTAGACCCTATGTAAATGATCAAGTTCTTACAAAAATGTATAATCTTTCAACTGCATTACAAAATGGAACTATATTTCCTGAACTGTTCTTATTAGACTCTAACATGTATAATGCAGACTTATATAAAAATCCTAAAAACAGAGTTAGGGGGAAAAGATAATGAAACAATGTAATAATAGAAGTGAACTACTAAGAAAAGTTCAAGAAACTGGTTTCGCATGTGTAGATATGAATTTATATTTGGATAATCATCCAGAAGATAAAAATGCTATAAATGTTTATAATTCATTAGTTAACCAATTTGCTCAAGCTAGATGCGCTTATGAAAGTAAATATGGTCCATTAACTAATTTCGGATATGCACCAAGCCAATATCCTTGGCAATGGATTTGCCAACCTTGGCCATGGGACAGAGAATTTAATGCATAATTATTAGGGAGGAAAGGAATTTATGTGGATATATCAAAAAACTTTAGAATTTCCAGTTAACTTAAGATGTAAAGATTTGAACATGGCTAAGTATATAGTTGCTCAATTAGGTGGACCAAACGGTGAATTAGGTGCTGCTATTAGATATTTACAACAAAGATATACTATGCCTACAGGAAAATCTCGTGCTCTTTTGACTGATATAGGAACAGAAGAGCTTGCTCATGTTGAGATAATCTCTACTATGTTATATCAATTAACAGAAAGTGCTACACCTGAAGAATTAAAGGCTGCAGGACTTGGTGCCCATTATGCAGTTTGGGGACATGGAGTTGCTCCAACCGATCCAAATGGTATACCTTGGACAGCTGCATATATAAATGTACTTGGCGATGCTGTTACTGATTTACACGAAGATATGGCAGCTGAACAAAAAGCTTTAGCAACTTATTATCAACTTATAAATTTAACAGATAATGTAGATATAATAAATGTGCTTCGTTTTTTAGGTGAAAGGGAAATAGTTCACTATCAAAGATTTGGAGAAGCTTTGATGGATGTTTATGATTTTACAGAGTGTAAAAAAGTATTTTAGTTTTATAAAAATATTATAGAATTAATAAAAGGCTCTTCTATAGTTAAATAGAATGAGCCTTTTATTATACGTTCGATAGCACTCTAATTTTTATATCCTCATTTAATCCTAAAAATGATGTTATTCCATCAACGTCAGCTATTGAAAAATATTGCATATAATCACTTAAAATTTTAACAGGCGCATATTCATTTCTATCTTTAAAATAATAACATAGATTTTGCATGTACTCCAAATAACACTTATTAATTTTAAGTTCGACATAAGGCAAATCTGTTTCAGTTCTAGAATTATAAAATAGTTCTTTTAATCTCATGTAGGCACACTCTGAGTCTTTACTTAAGTATAGATTGCTCAATCTTTCATCCAATGCTTTTTCTATATAAAAAAGAGCTGTTCTGTTTATAAGTAATTCTACATAAAAATTTTTTCGACTATATTTAAATTGATAAAAATCAGTTATAACAGTCATTTTATCGCTCCTTATATATTTATTTAACATTCTCAATCCTATACTATATATTATTTTCAATCTGCCCTATTATTTATACATAATAAATTTTAAAATATTTATATAAAAATAAAAATAGAGCCATTACAGACTCTATCTTAACATTTTTTATTATTCTCTTACATGATTCTATCATTTATTTAATTACATAAAAATACTCTATAACACTCTTCTTGCGTTTACAAAAGCTCCTTTGTAATAACTGCTATTAAAGTCAGATATTACTACCTCACCTTTGCTTGAAGATGCATGTATAAACTTTCCATCTCCCATATAGATACCAACATGGCTTACATCTCCATTATTTGATCCATTTGTATCAAAAAATACTAAATCACCTTTTTTTACATTACTTCTACTTACTGCAGTTCCAAACTTACTTTGATCTTTTGATACTCTAGGTAAAGTTACTCCAGCAGTTTGTTTGAATACATAATAAGTATATCCTGAACAGTCAAAAGTACTAGGACCTTCTGCACCCCAAGAATATTTTTTTCCTAATAAGGTTTTTGCAAAACTTATTACTTTATCAGCTTTTGAACTTGATGTTGATGAGTTACTTCCATTTGAGTTGCTTGATTTATTTGCTAAATATGAGCTAGATACATAACCTACTTTTCCATTGTAACTTACCTTTGACCATCCATTCGATTCTGAAATAACACCAACTTCAGTTCCATAGCTAAGTGTTGCTATCTTTGAATAATTTGTCCCTGGACCAGTTCTAAAGTTTAGTCCACTCGCATTTACTATTTTATTATATTTAACATCTTCAGTTGTATTACTTGACCCATTGTTTGATGACTCGCTTTTATTAGCTAAATAATTACTAGAAACATATCCAGTTTTTCCACCATAATTAATTTTTGACCATCCATTTGACTCTGATATTACTGAAACTTCAGTACCTTTTTTTATACTTCCTATTATTGAGTATTTAGTTCCTGCTCCACTTCTAAAATTAAGACTTGTTGCTGTAACTACCTTTTTAGTTGTTGATGTTTGATTAGAACCACTATATGTACCTACATAATCTCCATGAGCGTAACCAGTTTTACCATTATATTTTATCTTAACCCAATCTCCACTAGTTCCTATATATTCAACCTTATCGCCTTTATTTAATTTTCCCATGGAAGAATAACTTGTACTTGGTCCAGTTCTAAAGTTAACTGAATTTGCAATTATAGTTCTATACTCAACTCCATCTGCATTAGATATAGAGCTACATAATGGTATAGCTATAGATGTTGCTATAACCCCAGATATTACATATTTTTTATTAATATTCATAATTGTTGATTATAGTTATATAAACTATAATCTTAATCAACTCCTCTCCCTATAAATAAGTATATCTAATACTTAAAAGGTTTGCTTTCTTTTTTTGCATTTTTTTATAAATTAAAGCTTTTTTCTTAATAACATTATTACAAATTTGTAACATAATGTCTATAAAAAACATTAGTTTCCAGTATTTTCTACGTATAATCCCAATTTAATTTAATAAGTACATTTAGAAGGAATAAGGTTACTTTCCATAGAATATAATGCAATGATTCAAATAACTTTGTATTTGTAAGGGGGATTTTTATGAATAATATTTATAATAATGTAAGTTTATTACCTACACCTTGGATGAAAAAAAAATTAGAAACTCTTTATGACAAAAAACTTAATGGAAATCTATTTTTAATATACAATGAATTAAAATCTGAAAATGAAATTAGTTGCAATCATTTAATCAAACTGCTAGATGATAATAATATCATTATAGATAGCACTCATCCTATATATTTTTACTTTCCTCTAGAAGTTGATAATTTAATTAAGACTTTAATACTGACAATTAAATACTTATTCCCAAAAGATGCATATATAATACTCGGCGGATTTATTGAAAATTATCCTAATCTAAATGAATCAGACTGTATTTATAATTTATACAATACTTATCCCGAGTTAAAAAATACTGTTGATTTTTCCTATCTTATTGATAAGTCTAAAGAATTTGAAATATTTACATCTTTATCTGACACACACAGAATCCATATAGATCCAACTTCTTCATGTACAGTATCTGGTCCAACATTAGAATATAATTTAAGTAAATTTAGCAATGTTACTCATGTTTCTTTTGTTAAACTGCTTTCTGAGGAATCCTCCGACTTTTTTAACTATTATATAAAAGGATTAACAAATAAAAACAATAATTTTAATTTTAATTTCTAGACTGCCTTGCAGTCTTTTCTTTTTATATGATAATATAAATAGTATTTGAAAGGAGGTTTATATGAAGCTTATACTTGCAGAAAAACCATCTGTTGCTAAAACTATAGCTACCTTTTTAGGCGCAAAAACTAGACATGATGGGTATTTTGAAGGAAATAATTATATAGTTACTTATGCCGTAGGTCACTTAGTATCTTTATACGATATGAAGGATTATGATAAAGATAGATATTCAGGTTCTTGGAAAATGGATAATTTTCCATTCATACCTAGTGATAAATTCAAATTTAAAGTAGATAGTTCAAAGAAAAAACAATTTGATACGGTAAAAAAACTTTTACATAGAGATGATATTGAATATGTAATAAATGCTACAGATAACGATAGGGAAGGTGAATTAATTTCATTCTTAATATTTTTATTAGCAAAAAATAAAAAACCCGTTAAAAGGATCTTGGTGAATGAATGGACTCCAGAGGATATAACTAGAGGTCTTAATAATCTAAAAGATAATTCAGACATGTTAAATTTACAAGCAGCAGGATATACTAGACTCCTTACAGATTGGCTAATAGGAATTAACTTCACTTCTATTGCTACCCTAAAATATGGAAATGGTAAATTACTTAATATAGGGCGTGTAATTCTTCCAACGGTAAAATTAGTTTATGATAGAGATATGGAGATTGCTAACTTCATTCCTAAAAGTTACTTTGAAATAGAAGGTAATTTTAAAAGTCCTAATGGTAATTATAAAGGTAAATATATAAAAGGTAAGGAAAGTAAATTTGATACTATAGAAGATGCTAACAAAATTATTGATAGTATTACTTCTAATAAAGGAATAATAATAGATAAAAAAGTTACTACATCTAAAGAATATGCTCCTAAGCTATTCAGTTTAACATCTCTTCAGGGATTTATAACTTCTAAGTATTCAAATTTCACTTCAGATAAGGTTTTAAGTGTATGTCAATCACTTTATGAAGGAAAAGGTAAGGGTGGATATATTACTTATCCTAGAACAGATTCTATTTACTTAGAGGAAAGTCTAGTTACAAAAGTATCTCAAACATTAGATAAAATAAAAGTAGGACTTCCTTATGAAAACAAGATTTCATTTACTAAAAGTAAAAGAATATTTGATTCCTCTAAAGTTGATAGCCATAGTGCCATTATACCTACATATATAATACCTAGTAACCTTACTTCTGATGAGCAAATTGTTTATAATGCTATAAAGGATAGGTTTATCGCAAACTTTATGCCTCCGGCAGAATATGAGAATACAGAGATTAAAACTGAAGTAGATAAACATATATTCTTAACTAAAGGTAAGGTCTTAAAGGTTAAAGGATATTTAGAAGTATATAATAAGGAAGAAAAAGATGATTTGCTTCCTATAGTTAATGAACTAGAAACTGTAGATGTTTTAGATATAAAAGCTTTAACTAAACAAACTACTCCTCCTAAACCATATACAGAGGATACTTTACTTAAAGCTATGAAAAATTGTGGTAAAAATGTATCAGAAGAAGATACCGCAGTTCTATCTGGCTATTCAATAGGTACTTCTGCAACTCGTGCTGATGTATTAAAAAAAATCAGTCAAGTTGGGTACGTTAAGAAAAAAGGAAAATCCTATTCTATAACAGATTTAGGTAAAAACTTAGTTGAAATCTTCCCTGTAAAAGACTTATTCGATGTAGACTACACAGGAAAACTAGAAAAAAGTTTAAGTGATATCCAAAAGGGACAGTTCACTAGAAAAGAATATTTAACAAATATAATGAACTTTATATATCAGAATGTAAACTTAATAAAAAGAGATAGTAATAAAAATATCAGCACAGAAGTATATACTTATAATGCTAAAACAAAAAAATATGTTAAAGAATCGTCTCAAGTAAAAAAAGCTAGCTCATCTGTAAATAAATCACAGGTGAAGTCAGATAAAAGTGATTCTTTAGGTAAATGTCCTGTATGTCAAAATGATGTAATCGAATCAGATAAAGGATACTTATGTATAAATTATAATAATTGTAAATTTGGAATTTGGAAAAATGATAAATACTTAGAGTATTATAAGAAAAAACCAAACAAAACCATGGTCAAAAGTATACTAAAAAATGGGCAAGCAAAAGTTAAATCTCTAACATCAAAACAAGGTAAAAAATTCGATGCTTTGCTTAAATATAATAAAAAAGATAATGGATACTGGGGATGGACTATAGAATTAGAATCTGATACCTCTACTTCAAAATAAATTTAATAACTATAAATAAAGGTGTGATAATTAAATCTTCACACCTTTATTTATAATCTATCAATTATAATTAAAATACTACTCTTTATCATCATACAAAACTTCATCTATTTTATTTCTAGCCAATCTCATTAATTCATTTAATTTATATCCTTTTAATTTGCATCCACATTTTGGGCAGTATTCTAACTTTTTAGAAACTAAAGCCCTACAATTTGGCTCTGGACATCTTATTTTTGAATTAACTTCTGATACATTAAGGCCACATCTAGGGCAAATTGTGCCAGGTCTTGATGATACCTCTTTTCCACATCTAGGACATTTAACCATTATCTATCCCCCCATAAAATTCTCTTTTTTTAATTCATAATAAATTTCGAATATACTCATAAAAAATACTCCTTTATTAATCTATGCAAGTAAAACTTAATAAGTTTCAGCTAGAATTTAATAAAGGAGACATTTCTATTAAATCTGTATTAATTTTTATCTACCATTACTATCTCATATTTTTTATAAACGCTTGGGCTGCAGTTAATCTTGCGATAGGCACTCTAAATGGCGAACATGATACATAATCAAGACCCATTTTATAGCAAAACTCTACTGATGATGGTTCTCCACCATGTTCTCCACATATACCTAACTTGATAATAGGATTAACTTCTTTACTTAGCTTAGTTGCCATCTTAATTAATTTTCCTACACCCTTTTGATCTAACACTTGGAAAGGATCTTTATCTAATATACCTTTATCCATGTACTGACCTAAAAACTTACCTGCATCATCTCTTGAATATCCAAAAGTCATTTGAGTTAGGTCATTAGTACCAAAACTAAAGAAATCAGCTTCCTTAGCTATTTCATCTGCAGTTAAACAAGCTCTAGGTATTTCTATCATAGTACCTACTGTATAATCTATTTTTAAACCCTCTTCTTTTATAGTATTTTCTACAGTTTTTATGACTAACTCTCTTATATTCTTAAGTTCCTTTACTTCTCCTACTAAAGGAATCATAATTTCAGGTGACACTTTAACACCCTCTTTAGTAACCTTTATTGCAGCTTCTATTATAGCCTTAGCTTGCATTTGATATATTTCAGGATAAGTAATAGCAACTCTACATCCCCTATGACCTAGCATTGGATTAAATTCTTCTAAATCTAAAATTCGTTTCTTAATATCATTTGTTTCTATGTTCATACTTTTTGCAAGTTCTTCTATTGTTTCATCATCACTTGGCAAAAATTCATGTAATGGTGGATCTAACAATCTTATATTTACAGGTCTTCCTTCCATTACTTCAAAGATTTTCACAAAATCATCTATTTGCATAGGTAATAACTTTTCTAAGGATATCAATCTTTGTTCTTCTGTATTAGATAAAATCATTTCTCTTACAGCTGGTATCCTATCCTCTTCAAAAAAACATATGCTCAGTTCTACATAAACCAATTCCTTCAGCTCCAAACTTAACGGCAGTTGCTGCATCCCTAGGATTATCGGCATTTGTTCTAACATTCATGCTTCTATATTCATCTACCCAATTCATTAATTCTTGGAAGTTTCCACTTAGCTCTGTGCTAGTTTTATCAATTTCACCTAAATAAACGAAACCTGTAGAACCATCTATAGATATATACTCTCCTTCTTTTATTACTACATCATTGATAGTTCTAATCTCTTTATTATATTCATCAACTTTTATTTCACTGCATCCAGCAACACAACACTTACCCATACCTCTAGCTACAACTGCTTCATGAGAAGTCATTCCACCTCTAGCTGTTAATACTCCTTGAGATAAAACCATACCTTCAATGTCCTCAGGAGATGTTTCTAGTCTTACTAATATAACTTCTTCACCTTTTTTAGCAACCTCTACAGCTTCCTCTGCATTAAAATACACTTTACCACAAGCTGCACCCGGTGATGCTGGTAATCCCTTCGCTATTATATTAGCTTCTTTTAAAGATTTTTCCTCAAAAGTCGGATGTAACAGTTGATCCAATTGATTTGGCTCTATTCTCATAATAGCTTCTTTTTTATCTATAATATCATCAGCAACTAAGTCTACAGCTATATTTATGGCTGCTTTTGCTGTTCTTTTTCCATTTCTAGTTTGTAATATATAAAGTTTTTCTTTTTCTATTGTAAATTCAATATCTTGCATATCCTTATAATGATTTTCAAGTATATTTGTTATTTCTATAAACTTATCATGCACTTCTGGCATTATATCTTTAAGAGTTGATATATCTTCCGGTGTTCTTATACCCGCAACAACATCTTCTCCTTGAGCGTTCATTAAAAACTCTCCAAATAATTTATTCTCTCCTGTTGAAGGATTTCTGGTAAATGCCACTCCTGTACCACTAGTTTGTCCCATATTTCCAAATACTATAGACTGTATATTTACTGCTGTTCCTAGGTTATTTGGTATATCATTTAACTTTCTATAAATTATTGCACGGGGATTATTCCAAGATTTAAATACTGCTTCAATCGCAAGCATTAATTGATTTTTAGGATCTTGTGGAAATTCTGATTTAACTTCTCTTTTATATATTATTTTAAATTGTTCTACTAGATTTTTTAAATCCTCTACTGTCAATTCTGTATCGAACTTATATCCATTTTCTTCTTTTATTCTGTCTAATACACTTTCAAATTTATATTTTGAACGCCCATAGCTACATCTGAAAACATTTGGATAAACCTTCTATAGCTATCATAAGCGAACCTTTCATTTTCTGTGTTATTAGCTAATGCCACTACACTTACATCATTTAGCCCTAAATTTAATATAGTATCCATCATTACTGGCATTGAAAATACTGATCCAGATCGAACAGATATTAGTAATGGCTCTGTTTCATCTCCAAGTTTCTTTTCTAAACTCTTTTCAAGTATTTGAAGATGTAATTCAATTTCTTCTATAATACCTTTGCTTATTGACTCGTTATTTTCATAATAATCATTACAAGCTTCTGTCGTTATTGTAAAACCCGGAGGTACAGGAAGACCTATTTTAGTCATTTCTGCTAAATTAGCACCTTTCCCTCCAAGCAATGACTTCATTTCCTTATTTCCTTCATCAAAACTATAAATATATTTAGTATTCATTAAATATCCCCCATTTACATTTTAGTTTTATAACTATAAATTCAACTATCTATCTTTAATTTTTACTGTATTTATTCCATTTTCTTTCATTAAATCTAATATTATTCCTGCTGTTTCTTCTATAGCCTTATTTGATACATCTATAACAGGACAACCTAGTCTTTTCATAACAGAATCAGAATAGTCTAATTCTTGTAATATTCTTCCAAGATTAGCATAATTTGCATTACTAGATAAACCTAATGCCTTTAATCTTTCTTGTCTTATTTTATTTAACTTTTCTGGCGTATTTGTAAGTCCTATTATCTTCTTAGGATTTATATCATTTAATTCTTTTGGTAAAGGTATTTCTGGAACTAGCGGAACATTAGCAACTTTTATATTTTTATTTGCTAAGTACATGCTAAGTGGTGTCTTAGATGTTCTTGATATTCCAACTAATACTATATCTGATTTTAAAACTCCCCTCGGATCTTTTCCATCGTCATATTTTACTGCAAACTCAATTGCCTCTACCCTCTTAAAGTACGTTTCATCTAATTTTCTTATAATACCAGGTTCCCTTCTAGGCTTTCTATCAGTCTTTTTAGCTATTTCACTTAATATAGGTGACATTAAATCAATATTGCTTAAACCTTCATTTTGACAATACTCTTTAGTTAAAGTTGATAGAGATTCATCTACTAAAGTATATATAATTATAGCGTCCTCATTTTTTCCGCTATTTAATATTTCCATTAAAAACTTCTTATCCACCACATAAGGAAATCTCCTTATCTCATAATTATCATTTATCATGAATTGAGATATAGCTGCTTTAGCAACTTGCTGAGCTGTTTCACCTACAGAATCTGATATTACATATATAATTAAATTTTCCATATATTCCCCCTCCTTAATTGTCCAGCATCTCTAAAAATAGTTTAGTTATATTAGTCTTAGAGATTCTTCCAACTATTTTTAACTTACTTTCATCATCACTTGCTTCAACTACTGGCAATGAATCTACTTCATGTTCGATTATTTTCTTTACTACTAATAGTATTTCTTCATCTTTGCTAGCAGTTATAACATTTGGAGTTCTAGTCATTATCATTCCTATAGGAATTCTATTTATATCAGATCCTCCTATAGTTGCTTTTAATAAATCCTTACGAGAAACTACACCACATAAGTTTTCGTTGTCATCAGTTATAAATATACTTCCTACATCAGATAAAAACATATCAACTATTACCTCATATATGCTTATATCTTGCTTTACTATTACAGGCATGCTCATTATATCTTCTGCCTTTTTATCTTTTATACTATTACCAACTAAATTTAAGTCACTAACTCCAGAATAAAAATACCCAACTTTAGGTCTTGCATCTAAGATGCCTGTCATAGTTAATATTGCTAAATCTGATCTTAGTGTAGCACGTGTAACATTTAAACTTGCAGCAATACTTTCACTAGTTATAGGCTCATTTTCTTTAACAATATCTATTATCTTTAACTGTCTTTGATTAAGTTTAATAACACTCACCTTCCTTCTTATTGCGATATACTTTTTCTCGATAATTCATTATATAGTATATTATATATCTATATATGTTATCCTACAAATCTTTTTTATCACATTTTAAGTACACTTATTATTATATATTAGTTAATATCCAATATACCTATGGGGGATAGTTAATAAGTACTACTTCTTTAATTTATAGTTCTATTATATTTTAACATTATAATACATGATTTTACAAATTGAGTTGCTTTTAAATCTTATTTTTAAAACAAATAAGGGATAAAATCTATAAATATATAACAAAGTAAAGTTACTTCATTATATACCCTTTGATTTCACCCCTTAATTTAGTATCTATTATAGATAGTATATTTATTCTTCTTATTTGTAAACTATTTTAGATAAATCACATATACTTAACATAGTATCATAAATTTGCTTTAATAAAGCTAATCTATTTTCTTTTATAGATTCATCCTTATCCATTACCATAACATTGTCAAACATATTATCAACTAATGGTCTTAATGATGCAAATGCATCTAAAGCTTCGCTATATTTTTTATCTTTTAATAACTCTTCAACTTTTACTTTTATTTCTTTGAATCCATGATATAACTTAATTTCAGCTTCTTCTTTTAATAAGTCTTCTTTAACATCAGATAAAGTAGCCTTTTGAGCTAAAGTTGAAACTCTATTAAATGCTGTTAGCATCTCAACTAAGCCTTCAGTTGATAACCAATTATTAAGTTCAACAGCTCTAGTATGCATATCAGATATGTCATTTATTTCAGAACTTAATACAGCTTCTATTACATCATATCTTATTCCTAAATCTCTAAATAAATTCTTAATTCTTTCTTTGAAGAATTCCATTATTTGAGTAGAAACTTCTTCCTTATTAAACTCTAAGTTGTTATAGTTATTTAAAGCATGATTAACTAAATCTTTTAAATTTACATCTAGTTTTTTATCCATTAATATACTTAATACACCTAATGCTTGACGTCTTAATGCATATGGATCTTGAGATCCAGTAGGCTGAATTCCTATAGCAAAGAAACCAGCTATTGAGTCTAACTTATCTGCTATAGATAAAGCTATACCAGCTTTAGTTTCAGGAAGTATATCTCCTGCAAACCTTGGTAAATAATGCTCAAATATAGCTTCACTTACTACTTCATTTTCTCCACCAACTTTGGCATATTCTCTCCCCATTATACCTTGAAGCTCTGTAAATTCAAATACCATACCAGTAACTAAGTCTGCTTTACATAACTTAGCTGCTCTTATAACGTCTTCTTTAATATAATTTAAATTTAAAGATTCTAATATATCTGAACTTAATTTTTCTATTCTTAAAGTCTTATCATATACTGTTCCTAGTTTAGCTTGGAACACAACTGTTTTTAACTTTTCTATGTAACTTTCTAAGTTTTTCTTTGTATCTTCTTTATAGAAGAATAAAGCATCTTCAAGTCTAGCAACTAAAACTTTTTCATTACCAGCTTTAACAACATCTATCTTATAATCATTCCCATTTCTTACAGCTATAAAGTTCGGTAGTAACTTACCATCTTTAACAACAGGGAAGTATCTTTGATGTTCTTTCATAGGAGTTGTAACAACTTCTTTTGGAAGATTTGCATAAGCGCTATCAAATTCTCCATAGAATGCAGTCGGATATTCTACTAAATGAGTTACTTCTTCTAATAAGTCATCATCAAACTCAACTTCACCACCTAAAGAGTTAGCAACTTCTATACATTGATTCTTAATAAGTTCTTTTCTCTTATTTTGATCTAGTATTACATAGTTTTTCTCTAACTTTTCATAGTAATCTTCTAATGAATTTACTGTAAATTCTTTTTCTCCTAAGAATCTATGTCCCTTTGTAACATTAGATGAAACTATACCTTCTAAGTTGACTTCTAGTACTTCATCATTTAATAAAGTAACCATCCATCTTATTGGTCTAGCAAATCTCATGTTTTTTCCACCCCAACGCATAGCTTTTGGGAAAGTTACAGCTTTGACAGCCTCTGGTAATATAGTTTTTAAAACTTCGCTAGTTTCTATACCTTCTTGCTTTATAGTACCAAAGATATACTCGTCTTTTCCTACTTGCTTAAAGTATACATCTTCTTCTTTTAAACCTTTACTTTTTATAAATCCTAAAGCTGGCTTTGTAAAGTTTCCATCTGCATCTACTGCTATTTTTTTAGAAGGACCCTTTACTTCTTCTTCTAGATTACTTTGTCTATCACTTATTCCTTTTACAACAAAAGTTAATCTCCTTGGAGTACCATAAGTTTCTATATCATCAAAAACTATTCTATTATCATTAAATAATTTAGTTAAGTTGTTTTTTATTTGTTCTAAAGTACTGCTAACAAATCTTGATGGTAATTCTTCCACCCCTACTTCAAATAAAAGATAATTATTCATTATTTGTCACCTTCCTTTATAAGAGGATATCCCATTTCTTCTCTTTGTTTAACATATAAAGAAGAAACTGCTCTAGCCATATTTCTAACTCTTCCTATAAATGACGCTCTTTGACTAACTCCTATTGCACCTCTTGCATCTAATGTATTAAATGTATGAGAGCATTTTAATACATAGTCATATGAAGGAACTACTAGTCCTCTTTCTATAAGTTTTAAAGCTTCTTTTTCATATGTATCAAATAAATTAAATAACATATCTGCATCACATTCCTCAAATGCATATACAGAATTTTCATATTCAGCTTGCTTGAATACATCTCCATATGTTATATGGTCATTCCACTTTAAGTCATATACACTATCTACTTCTTGTATATACATAGCAAGTCTTTCTAGTCCATATGTAATTTCTCCAGTTTCAAGTTCACATTCTATACCACCAACTTGTTGGAAGTATGTGAACTGAGTTATTTCCATTCCATCTAGCCAAACTTCCCATCCAAGTCCCCAAGCACCAACTGTAGTTGATTCCCAGTTATCTTCAACAAATCTTATATCGTGTTCTAAAGGATTTATTCCTATAGCTTCTAAACTTCCTAAATATAATTCTTGTATATTATCTGGAGATGGTTTTAATATAACTTGGAATTGGTGATGTTGATATAGTCTGTTTGGATTCTCTCCGTATCTACCATCTGCTGGTCTTCTAGATGGTTCTACATAACATACTTTCCAAGGTTCTGGTCCTAATGATCTTAAAAGAGTGTTAGGATTCATAGTACCTGCTCCTTTTTCAACATCGTAAGGTTGCATCATGATACATCCTTGTTTTGACCAGTAATTTTGTAACGCCAGTATCATCTCTTGAAAATTCATAAGAATACCTCCTATTAATTTAAATTTCTATTTAATAAACACTGTAGTTTAATAATAACAACAAAGCCTTTCGTCTACACGAAAGGCTCATTAAGAGTTCTTTTATAACTTTTAGAATATCAAATCATTCAAAATTTGTCAATATAGATAGATAATATCTAGTTTTCTTCTTTATTTTCATTATTTTGATTTTCTGTTTCTTTTATAAGTTCATCAGTTATATCTTTATTATCTTTTGTCTTTTCAGAAACGACATCCTTCATATCTTTCGCAGCATTAGTTATCATATCTTTTAATATATTTAATTTTTCTTCAGTTAATTCTCCTAAGTCCACTGTTGTTCCATCATCTTCATTTTGGACTTTTATATTGAATTTACCAATTACAGCGGCAGAAAGTCCTACCAATGTAACTAGTGGTCCTAATGCTAAGCCTACTACTCCTACAGTCAAGGGTATATTCATTATAATCTTACCATTTTTTTCAACTATAACTCTTATAACACTACTTTTTCTAAGAAGTTCTTTTAATTGAGATTTTATTTCGTCTCCATCTTTCCCAAATACATCTTCAACTGTCTTTTTTACTTTACTAGTAGTATTACCACCTTTTTTAGATTCTAATAGTATAATTGCCTCTACAACATCTCCATCACATTCCTGTAAAGCTTCTTTTGCTTCTGAATAAGTAGCATTAGGTATTCTTTGGTATACAGCATCAATGCTTTCTATTGTTATTTTATTGCTCACCCTTATCAACTCCATTATTATTTTCTAGTTCATGTAATAAGTGTAGCGATTTGAAATTAATATCGTCAACATATATCATTAGGTATTGTTTTAAAATTCGTTGTAGTTCATAAGTTATATATTTTGATACCTTAGCTTTGCTACACCTTAATATATCATTACTTAATATATATTCCATAAGCTTAATAGTTGTTATATCAATTTTCATATTTTCTTCAAAAGTTCCACTACACACTTTACATAAGATACCACCTTCATATACATTAAACACATATTCATTTGAATTTTTTTCTCCACAGTTACTACATCTATTTACAATCGGCTTGAAACCTATATAATCTAAGAATTTCAGCTCAAATGCCCTTGTTATAAACTTTTTATCTACATTATCTTGAGTATATAAATATAATGTTTGAGCAAGTAATACAAATAATCTATTATTTGTCTGATTTTCTAATGTGGATGATTCTACTAATTTTGTAATGTATGTAGCATATGAAAATGCCTCTAAATCATATGATAAATCATAAAAGCTTTTAATTACATCACTCTGGCTTATTCTATACATGTTTCCTTGTTTTTTTAATGTGTAATTAGAATAAGAAAAAAGCTGCGCTGAAGAAAGCAATGCACTTTTATTTTTTTTCGCTCCCTTTGCCATTGCAGCTATCTTACCTAATTTTCTTGTAAATATAGTTAATATTACGTCATTTTCTTCATACCTTACGGCTTTAAGAACTATCCCCTGGGTGTTCAAGATTATCATTGTTATTATCTATCTCCCTTGAATTGTTATTTTCTTTATCCATGTTTTTAAAATCGCTCAAGTATAGAAATGCTTCTATACTTCCAGTCTTTTTAAAAATATTCCAACATAAATTGTTCATTTTTAAAAACCCCCTTCTTACGATTATAATTATATTTTTAGTAAGAAGAGGGTAAATAATACATAAAGTTATTAAAAGTCGTTATACAATTTTTGACAATACAAAAGAAGTTATTACGAAATACACAGTTACTCCTGTAATATCAAGGATTGTAGATATTAATGGTGCTGAAATTATAGATGGGTCAACATCTAGTCTCTTTAACAAGACAGGCATAAATGCCCCTATCATGGCTCCTACTATCATATTTATAAATAATGATAATGAAACTACCAAAACAACTCCTATATCTTTTATAAATATAAAAGCTGCTATTGCTATTATTACACTACATAATATCCCTGTAATAAATCCCACTACACCTTCCTTTAAAACATTTTTGTAATCTAAATCTTTGTTATATAAGGTCATTACAGTTAATGCTGATGATTGAGTCCCTATATTCCCCCCCATACCTATTACAACAGGTATGAAAAATATTAATGGTGCATAAGTTGGATTCATTATAATATCTAAATTAGAAATTATAGCTGTTGATATTAATCCACCTAGTAATGTTATAATCAGCCAAGTAATTCTTGCCCTAACAGAAGAAAAAATTTGTTCCTTTGGTGTAGGATTTATTTTTTCTATTAACTCTACTTCATGCTCAGAAGACCCTGCAAATTTATACATATCTTCTGTTGCTTCTTCTTCCATAACATCTATAATATCATCTACAGTTATAATTCCCTTTAATCTCTTTTGTCTATCAATAACTGGAATAGCTACCAGATTATACTTTGAAACTAGTCTTACTGCTTCCTCCCTATCTTCATCTACATATACTGATATTATGTTTTCACTCATTAAATCTGCTACTATATTAGAATCTCTAGCTGTAATTAATTCTCTTAAGGATATTACACCAACTAATCGTTCTTGGTTATCTACTACATAAATATAATATATTGTCTCAGCCTCTTTAGCATTTTCTCTCATATGCTCTATAGCATCTTTAGCCGTCATATCTTTATTTACTTCTATATAACCTGTTGTCATAATACCACCAGCAGACTCTTCTTCATAAATTAACAGCTCTTTTACATCATCAGCATCTTCTTGACTTAAGAGTTCCATGACACCTTCTCTTTCATCTTCTTCTAACTGACTTAATATATCCGCCATATCATCTAGTGACATTAATTCTAATATATTTTTACGATGTTCTATGTCTATTTTACTTAGTATAGTTTTAAAAAATTCTACATCACACTCTTCTAATATAGAAGCTGACATATCTATTGGAAGAACTTCAAATAACTTTACTTTCATATCTTCCTCTAAGTATTCCATTATATCAAATATGTCTATTATGTGGTACTCTTCAAGTAATTCCCTTAATTCCAATATTTTATTGTTATCAATTAAAGATTTTACCTCACTCAGCAAATCTTTGGAAATATCCTGTTTCCTATCCATGTAATCCACCCTTATTTATCAGTATATCCAAAATTACTTACGTAATTTTGTAAATTTCTCCAATTTTCTTTAACTTTAACCCATAATTGAAGATTTATTTGAGACCCTAAAAGTAACTCTATATCTTCTCTTGCAGATTTACCTATTCCCTTTAATTTTCTACCATTCTTACCTATTATTATACCCTTATGCGAATCTCTCTCACAATATATTACTGCAGAAATATCAACTATTTGCTTATCATTTCTAGATTTCATTTTTTCTATTTCTACTGCAACACCATGAGGGATTTCATCATGAACATAGTGAAGAACTTTTTCTCTTATTAACTCAGATACTAGTACTCTTTCTGGCTGATCTGTAATCATATAATCTGGGAAATATTTTGGTCCTTCTTGTAAGTATTTTTGAACAACTTTTATTAATTCTTTTATATTTCTTCCTTTTAATGCAGATATTGGTACTATTTCTTTAAATACTCCTTCTACATGATACATTTTCATCAATTCAAATAAATCACTTTCATCTAATTGATCTATCTTGTTTAAAACTAAGACAACAGGTGCCTTAATACCTCTTAGATCTTCTATTATCTTTCTATCTCCAGGTCCTATTTTTTTAGATTCATCTACTACATATAAAACTACATCTACATTTTTAAATGCATCTGTAGCTGATTTTACCATAAACTCACCTAATTTATTTTTTGGCTTATGTATACCTGGTGTATCTAAGAATACCATTTGACAATTTTCATCTGTATATACAGCCTGAATTGTATTTCTTGTAGTTTGAGGCTTATCACTCATAATAGCAATTTTTTCTCCTACTACATTATTCATAAGAGTAGATTTTCCTACATTAGGTCTTCCTACTATACTAACAAATCCTGATTTAAACATTTATACGTCTCCTATCTTTTGTATACAATTATTATATTTCTTTAAAATCACTTCCTGAGAAATAAAAAGGTATTAATTCTTTAATTTTACCTTCATATATTTCTCCTTCTGAATATCCTGTGATTATTCTTATTTCCGGTCCAAATTCAATAATTACTTGTCTGCATATTCCACATGGGTAAGTAGGCTCATTTTTTTCTGAATTACTAGATGCTATCGCTATAGCTTCAAATTCTCTGTCACCTTCTGATATAGCTTTAAATATAGCTGTTCTTTCTGCACAATTAGTTGCACCTATTGAAGCACACTCTACATTACATCCTGTATATACTTTACCGCTTTTAGTTAACAGAGCTGCACCTACTTTAAATTCTGAGTAAGGTACGTACGCATTCTTTCTAACTTCTTCTGCTAATTTCAGTAAATCTTTATTATTCACCTTATTTACCTCCTACGTATGTATCCTTTATGCATATTCTTATTTTATTGAAATTAATCTTATTTTGATACCTACAGATTTCTATTATAAAATACAAATAATAAATATTCTTATTTTCTTTATTATTAACATTTTTATTTAGTACCTTACATTATAACATAAAAAAGAAGTCATGCAGACTTCTTTTTTGTATTAGTCTACTTGATATCGTATAAAACTATTCAAGTAAATTTTTAATAGAAATTAACTATTTTTATTTGGAAAACTAGCATTCCAATTAATATTCCAAGTAATGCACCTGCTACAGTTTCCCAAAATGTATGTATCTTTCCTTCTATTCTACTTTGAGCAACAAGAACTGCCATTATATATGCAAGTGTTGCTACTACAGGTCTTTCTATTATCATTGTAATTGCAGTTGCCATAGCAAAAGCCAAAGCCGCATGACCACTTGGCATACCACCCTTTAGAGGAGTACCTGTAGATGTTAATGCCTTTACTACTACTACAGATATCAAAACCAAAGCTATACAAATTAAGGTCACATGAGGTTCTGATTTCCTTATGGTGAAAATTAAAGACTTAGATATATCATTTATTTGATCAAGAAATAATATATATCCAACAACTACAGAGTTAAGTGCTGCTATTACAACAGCACCAGCTGCAACATCTTTCGCTATTTTAGCCAAAACATGATATTCATCTGTAATCATATCTATTGTCTTTTCTACAGCTGTATTAAACATTTCTGTTATTATAACTAAGCTTATAGAAAATAATAATATCAGCATTTCTACCTTGTTTAATTCAAAGAACAAGCTTCCTGTTAGCACTATTGCAGCTAAGCAATAATGTATCTTCATATTTCTTTCAAATTTAAAAGTATATATTATCCCTTCAATAGCTGCATTAAATGCTTTAATTATACCTTGTCGAGTTTTTTTAATTTTCATAAAACTACTCCCTTGTTATGCTTAACTTGTTTAATATATATTCTTCTTTTTCTCTCATTTCTTTAGTATTTTCTTCTGTGTCATGATCATATCCTAAAAGATGGAACATACTATGACATACTAAAAAGCATACTTCTCTTTCAAAACTATGATTATAATCAATACTTTGTTCAAAAGCCCTTTCTAAAGAAATCACTATATCCCCTAATGACTTTTCTTCTAATTCAATTTCAAACTCGTCATCACTTAGCATTGGGAATGATAAGACATCTGTTGCTCTATCTATACCTCTATACATTTTATTTAATTCGTGTATTTCTTTATTGTCTACAAATGATAAACTTACATCATAATCATCATCGTAACCTTCATAATCTAGACATTCTAAAATGATATCTTTTATTTTTTCTATTAATTCTTCACTTATTTTAAGTTTATTCTGTCTATCATCTATTATAAGTTCCATACTTACACCTACTTCTTCCTTTGTTATTTGTTCTTATTATTAAGTCTCTCTTTTACTTTACTTCTTCTAAACTCTTCTTCTTTATCAAATTTATCATATGCTCTTATTATCCTCTGTACTAATTCATGTCTTACAACATCTCTATCACTTAAGGTAATACTTCCTATTCCTGGAATATCTTTTAAAATTCTCGTTGCTTGAACTAAGCCACTTTTTTTCTTATCAGGTAAATCTGTTTGAGTTATATCTCCTGTCACTACGGCCTTAGAACCAAATCCAAGTCTAGTTAAAAACATCTTCATTTGTTCTGGAGTTGTATTCTGAGCTTCATCCAATATTATAAATGCATTATCTAAAGTTCTTCCTCTCATGAATGCAAGGGGCGCCACTTCTATAGTTCCTCTTTCTAAATATTTATTAAATTTATCTGGTCCTATCATATCAAACAAAGCATCATATAAAGGTCTTAAATATGGATCTACTTTATCCTTTAAATCTCCAGGTAAAAATCCTAAACTTTCTCCAGCTTCTACAGCAGGTCTAGTAAGGATTATTCTACTAACTTCATCCTTTTTAAAAGCCTTAACTGCCATAGCTACCGCAAGATATGTTTTACCAGTACCTGCTGGTCCTATACCAAAAGTAATATCATTATTTTGAATAAGTTTTATATATTCTTTTTGGCCTAATGTTTTAGGTTGAATCGATTTTCCTTTTTGTGTTATTACAATAGTTCCTTCTAGTTCCTTTATTTTTTCTTCACTGCCTTCTAATAGAAGGGATAATGAATACGATATATTTTGTTTGTCTAAAGTTTTTCCATTTGCTACTGCTTGATGCAATTCGTTCATAAGCTTAAGTGCAGAGTCAACATTTTCTTCTTCACCCATTAAAACGATATTTCCTTCTCTTAATATAACATCTATACTTAAAGCATCTTCAATCAATTTAACATTTTCATCAAAATTTCCAAATAACTCTCTTTCAAACTTCTCTTCAGCTACTATAAATTTCTTTTGTATTATCAACTGATTTCTTCCTCCTTGGGTATATTAGTTTTCATTATTAGAATCTTCATTATTTGTATCTTCATTATCCTTATTATCTTCTTCAAATTCATTTCTTATATCATTTATTAACCTTTTGCTAGGATTTGAAGGAACTGATTCTCCTGATTCCTCATTCTTTTTATTTTGCTCTTTGATTATCTGTTCCGCCTCTGATTTACTAAGAGGATAAACTTCTGCGATATTTTCGCTAGTATGCACTGTTACTAAATATTCTAGCATATTTTTATTAACTGTATATTCATGTTTTACATCTACATACTTAGCAGAAGCAGGTATTATGTACTCTAACTCTTTTAAAGCTTGTTTTTTCAATTCTTCTTTTAATTGTTTTTCATTTTTTTCTATTTTAACATTATTAACCTCATAAAAAGTACTAACATCTATTTTTAAAGGAAAAGTATAATTTCCAATAGTTAATTTTAACGTTTTATTTTCTATTGTATAGTCCTTATATTTTATATTTCTCCTTATGTTGAATTTTTTATCATAGAAACTTATGGTATATACATTTTTACTTTTCCCAGTTTTCTCTTGTTTAGTATCTACATAGCTTGAACTTTTTTTAACCTCATAAAATGTAGTTGCCCAAACTTCTGGTAATGCTTTTGAATTTGCTCCACTCACAAGCAAAGCTCCTTTTTCTACTATATCTCCCTCAGAAACTACAGAATTCCCACTTCTTGGTATTACTTTCTCTATTATACCATTTTTTTCTGAAATTATATTACAATAATTTGATTGTTCCTTAGAAGATAATGTTTCAGCTTTTTTTGTTATCGTTACAAAAACATTCGTACCCTTTACATTTACAGATATATACGCTATTTCATCAAAGGTTACCATAATATGATCTCTGATTTTTTTTCTGTCTATATTCTTCTTATATATACCAGGCTTAAGACCAAGTTTGTATAATTCCTTTCTTACTTCTTCTTGCTTTATTCCTTCTGGGGAATCTATATATATATCTGTAACAAATTGAGATGTGCCCATTAAAATCATGAGCGATACAATCGCACAAATCCACATTCCTTTATATTTATAAATTCTTTTAATAATAAAAGGAATTCCTGTCTTTTGTTTTACTTTAATTTGAAAATTACTTCCTCTATAAGCTTTTTTAAACTTTTTCATATCTTCTCTATCTACAGAAAATTGTATCTTAGTTTCACTTATTCTAGTTACATTATAAACATTAATATTATTCCTTATAAGATAGTTTAAAAACCTCTCCGTTCCTATTCCTTCTACAGTTACAACATAGTATCCCCTTATATAACTTATCAATCGTATCTCCCCCTAATCAATATACTCCACACCGTAGATAATTCCTTTTATCCCTATTTCACCATCCGTAATATATTTTAATAAAAGTTTATCTCCAGATATTTTTATAGTTTTTACTTTAGTCTTTATTTTTATTAAATTGGTATCATAAGTAACTATAGATAAATAATTTTCTATACTAACAAATTTATTCCCAACAATTGTTACGGTAGGCTGAGTTACTTGTAAATCAGATGATATATCAATCATTTGCATACCTCCTTAATATATTCTATGATGATAACTTGCTTAAATTGCTTTTTGATAGCTAAAATAATCTAATTATTAGTGAATACTTAAATTTACTTTGTAAACATATATTTATATTTAGAATAAACTATATATATATGCCTTTAATCTTTTGTGGAAAGGAGCGAATTTATGATAAAAATAATATCTAGCATAGTTCATAAATGCATATTCTGTAACTTCTTAATAGATGAACTTATGAAGTCTAAAGATTTACCACATAAAAATTTATTCATGAATATAAAAAATGAAAATATTAGGAACATTAGAACCCTGTGTTATTTATATGAATATTTATACAAAGATGTGCTAATACTAGATAATGTAAATACTATTGAATTATGCAAAAATCTAGATGAAAATCTTAATAACTTATTTAAAATACTATTTGAAATTATTTCTGATTTAAAAATATTAAATTCTAAATTAAATAGCCCATACTTTAATCAATTTATAAATGGTTTACTTTTTAGTTATTTTAACTTTACTTCTTGTTTAAACTGCTTTTTCCCAACTAAACAATTTAAAGAAAGTAAACTTGAAAAATTTAGCTTTTCTAAAAAAAGAATTGAAAATAATAATGTACATCCAGATAATGACTCTTCAGATACTCTTAGAAAAACTTGTATCGAATCTATTGACTTTTTCTTCGATTATCCTTTAAGTTCCCAAAATATAAAAGAAGAAAATTACGAAGTATTCTTTGAAAATAATCCAAACAATAAATTCTATCAATTTTTTTTCGATTGTGATGATCGATTAATAAAAGTAAGAATTTCAGATAAAGATACATCTGTTTTCTATATGTATCAAGTATTAAAAGATTCTATAGAAACGTCTCCATCTATGACAAATGAAGATGCCAAATTTTATTCAGATTCTTATTTAAATGAAAAACTAGGAAATGAATTTAATGATTTAATATTTGATAAAGACTATTTAAATATATACTCTTATATGAATATTCCAGAATCTTATAAGTTTAAATATAATTTCAAAGATAATACAGGCAAGGTAAACCTAAAAAAAGGAATATATATAACAATTGATGCTATATATATATATATCCAAGAGTTATATTTATTTTAGCATTCTTATAATTTAAAATACTGAGAGAATTTTCTCTCAGTATTTTTGTTATGTAATGAGATAATTTTTATTTATTAATTATCCATATAAAATAATTTAAAAATAAAGCATATAATAGCCATACAATATACGGTATATTTATATATGAAGAAAATTTATTAATCTTACTGAATTTATAAACCATCACACTAACTATTATTATTAAAATAATAATAACTACTAATCCTGTAAATCTTAAGTCTAATCCAAAAAATAATATACTCCATATAAAATTCAAAAATAGCTGTAACCAGTAATAAAACATAGCATCTCTAACCTTATATAAGTCATATCCTTTTTTCATAATTTTATATGCTGATATTCCCATTAATGTATATAAAATTACCCATACTATTGGAAAAATAAAACTTGGTGGTGCAAACCCTGGTTTTATAAGCTGTGAATAATATGTATTTGCATCTATCCCTGCAAGTAAATTAGCTATTGTCGAACTACAATAACCTACTAATATGGGTATTAATATACTTATAAGAAAATTTCTTATTTCCTTTATTGATATAATCAAAATCTTCCCACCTCTTCTAACATATTTTACTTAATAAATATGTCCAAGGCCCCCTTTTTATGATTAAATTTATATATTCTATATAACATATAAAGAATTCTTTTTTCTAAAAAGACATGTCTATAAAGCGATTTATGAACCAACGACTTAGCAATTTTTTAATACGTAAAAAAGCCTAGAATATCTCTAGGCTTTTAATCTATTGTAAGTTATTTTTAACTAACTCATTTATAAGTTTTCCGTCAGCTCTACCTTTTGTTTTAGGTTTTATAGCTGCCATAATTTTTCCCATATCTTTCATAGAAGTAGCTCCCACTTCAGATATAGTAGCTTTTACAATTTCATTTAATTCTTCTTCGCTTAACTGTTGAGGTAGGTACTCTTTTAAAACTTCGATTTCAGCTTCTGTTTCACTTACTAAATCATCTCTATTAGCTTTTTCGAATTCAACCAAAGAATCTCTACGCTGCTTTAATTGTTTTGCAATTAAATCGATGATTGCATCATCTTCAAGTTCAACTCTATTGTCTACTTCGTATTGCTTAATAGAAGCTCTTATTAAAGTTACTACAGATTTCTTTACTGTATCTTTGTTCTTCATTGAAGACTTCAGATCTTCTTGTAACTTTTCTTTAAGGGACATTCCCTTCACCTCTTTATTCTTTTCTACTATTTCTTAGCGTTTTTTCTTCTTGCAGCTTCAGCTTTTTTCTTACGTCTAACGCTTGGCTTATCATAGTGCTCTCTTTTTCTAACTTCAGACATGATGCCAGACATAGCACATTGGCGTTTAAATCTTCTTAAAGCACTGTCTAATGTTTCATTTTCTCTTACTCTTACTTCTGACATTTCTTTTTCCCTCCCTCCGATAGCGCGAATTATGCTGGGACTGTAACTACGATTATAATCTGCATAATATGCATTACAACCTCACACTTTGTTTATTATAAACTAAAAACTTACTTTTATCAAGTATTTTTCGTAAAGAAGAACACATTTTTTAATCAAATTACTTATTTTCAGCTTCATATAAAGGTAATTTTTTTCCAGCTAATACATGATAATGAAGGTGTTTTACTTCTTGCCCACCATCGTTACCACAGTTATTAATTATTCTAAATCCAGCTTTATCGAAACCTTTCTCACTAGCTATTTTATTTATAACATTGTGAATGTGTGATACAATTTCCATTTCATTTTCATTTATATCAATTATACTTTCATAATGTTTTTTTGGAACAACTAGTATATGATAAGGTGCCACTGGATTTATATCATTAAATGCAATTACTTTTTCATCTTCATAAACTTTTTGTGATGGTATTTCACCTTCTATAATTTTACAAAATATACAACTCACTGTTTTCACACCTCCTATTCTATCTAAAAAGTAATATTTCTACATTTTATACTAAAATTCCTTCAACATATTCATCTTTTACATCTGTTATTTTGACTTTTAGTATATTTCCTTGTATATCTTTATCACTTTCAACAACTACTCTTATATAGTTAGGAGTTAAACCTTCATATTTATTGTCTACTATATTTTGTTCAAATAAAACATCCATCTCACTATCTATAAACTTACTTGCAAACTTATTAAAGTTAGTTTTGCTTAAAGATATAAGTTGATCGCTTCTAAATTGCTTAATTTGAGGATCTATCTGATTTTCCATAGTAGCTGCAGGAGTTCCTTTTCTAGGTGAATACTTAAACACATGCATTTGTGAAAGTTCTATGTCCCTTAAGAAATCATATGTTTTGTTGAACTCATCATTAGTTTCCCCAGGAAAACCTACTATTACATCAGTAGTTATTGCTACATTAGGTATTTTTTCTCTTAATTTCTTAACTATAGTTTTATACTCTTCTGTAGTATATCTTCTATTCATTCTTTTTAATGTCTCATCACATCCACTTTGTAAAGATAAATGATAGTGAGGACATACTTTTTCCATTTTTAAAACTTCATTTACAAATTCATCTGTAAATAGAATTGGTTCTACTGAACTTGTTCTTATTCTTTCAATTCCATCAATTTCATTAATTCTTTTTATTACATCTAAAAGTTTCATATTACTTTCTTTTAAATCTTTTCCATAAGATGCAACATGAATTCCTGTTAAAACTACTTCTTTATAGCCATTATCAGCTAAAGTTTGTGCTTCATTAACTATACTTTCAATATCTCTACTTCTTACTTTTCCACCTCTTGCATAAGGAATTATACAATAAGTACAGAATCTGTCACATCCATCTTGTATTTTCATAAATGCTCTAGTTCTTCCGTTTGATTGGCTTACTTCTATTTCTTCAAAAGCTCTTACCTTCATAATATCATCAACTGTACTAGCTTTTTTATTTCCTTCAACTTCTTGAAGTTTTTTTATTTCTTCAACTATTGTTCTTCTTTCATTAGTGCCCATTACTAAATTTACTTCATCTATTTCAAGTATTTCCTCAGGTGATACTTGCGAATAACATCCAACAACTGCTATTATGGCATCTGGATTTTTCTTTTTCATTCTTCTTATATATTGACGTGATTTTCTATCACTCATATGAGTTACTGTACATGTATTAATAACATATACATCTGCAAACTCTTCACTACCTACTTGCTCATATCCATCTTTTTTGAACATTTCAAGCATAGCTTCTGTTTCGTATTGATTTACTTTACAACCTAATGTGTAAAAAGCTACTTTTTTCACTTTATTCATCTCCTCCTAAGTCACTTAGTTCATATAAAACTATAGACGATGCAACAACTGACGCTGTCTCTGTTCTTAGTATTCTAGGACCAAGAGAAACTACATGAGATCCGATTTCTTGAACACTTTCAATTTCATCTTTTGTAATTCCACCTTCTGGGCCTACAAATATTCCTATACTATTTATATTTGCATTTTTTATAGCTTTTTTTATTGATACAGTTCTTTCATTTTCATAAGGACATATATTCATGTCGTTATTTTTCATATCTTCTAAGGCTTCTTTAAAGCTTAAAACACCTCTTAACTTTGGAATTATACCTCTTTTACTTTGCTTTGCAGCTTCATAAATTATTCTTTCCCAACGTTCGATTTTTTTATCTTCCTTTTTTTCATCAACCTTAGCAACACTTCTTTTTGTTTGAACCAATATTATTTCATCTACACCAACTTCTGTAAGTTTTTGCAGTATCATTTCCATTTTAGGTCCTTTTGGGAGACCTTGATATAATCTAATTCTTACATCAGCCTCTCTTTTTATATCTACTTTATCAAGTATATTTAGTTCAACTATATCTTTGTTTATATTAGTAATTTCACATATATACTCTGTATTGTCTTTGTCACATACTTCTATTTCTTCACCAATTTTACATCTAAGTACCTTTGAAATATGTTTTACATCTTCACCTTCAATAATACAAGTATTATTCTCTAAATTAACATTTTTCTTTTCAACAAAAAATCTATCCATGATTACACCTACTTAAGCTTAGCAACTATTGCATTCCACTCACCTAATGTTTTTACTTCTATTATTTCAAATCCATTTTCTATTAAACTTTCTTTAACTTCATTGACTTTAGCATGTATTATTCCTGATGATATAAATACAGCATCTTCTTTCATACAACTATGAACATCTCTTGCTAATATTTTTATAATATCAGCTATAATATTAGCAACTACAATATCTGCTTTGTCACTTACTACATCTATTAAGTTTCCATGAAGAACTTGCACAGAATCTTGTACATGATTGTGGGCAACATTTTCTGCAGCTACTTTTACAGCTACTTCATCTAAGTCAACAGCTATAACATCTTTAGCTCCTAATTTTGCTGCTGCTATTGCAAGTATACCACTTCCGCATCCTATATCGAATACCTTAGAATCTTCAGTTACATATTTTTCTAACTCTCTCATACACATTGTAGTAGTTTCATGAGTTCCAGTTCCAAATGCCATTCCTGGGTCTAGTTCTATTACTAAATCACCATCTTGAACTTCATAATCTTCCCAAGTAGGCTTTACAACTAATTTTTCACCTATTTTAGTAGGCTTGTAGTATTTTTTCCACTCATTAGCCCAATCTTCCTCATTAACTTGTCCTAAAGATACACTACCTTCACCTATATCTATACCAAATCCAGTTAAAGCTGAAACTTTTTGTTTTATAGTTTCAGCTAATTCCATAACATTTCTTTCTTCTGATATGTATGTTTTTATTAAAACACCATCACTATTTCTCTTATTGAAAACTTCTTCTTCAATATAATCCCAATCTAGCTCATTTTTCTTTTGGAAGAAAAAGTCCTTAGGATCTTCAATCATAACCCCGCCCGTTCTAAGGTCATCTAGTATATTAGTTATAGCTTCAACAGCTTCCGTAGTAGTTTTTATAGTCACTTCAATCCATTTCATATGTACGTCCATCCTTTACTATTTATTTTCCTCTTTTTCCGTAAATTTTATTATATCATAATTATTATTATCTTTTATAACATTCTTTTATACTATTTCACATATTCTTTACTAATTTTTATATTTATAATCTATTTTTATTCCCATAAATAAAAAAATCTGTATCAAAGCGATTTGATTAACTAAAGGCAAATACATAAATATAAATCAACTGAAATTTGCAGTATATTCTAGACTGCATAGAAGTTATTTTATATATATATATATCGCTCCCCGTTAAACAAATCACCCTTTGATACAGCTTCTTATTTCTTCTTAAACATATCTTCTATTTTTTGTCCGAATGTCCTCTTCTTTTCATGAACTTCATCTCCAGACTCTTTAGCTAACTCTCTTAATAATTCTTTTTGTCTATCAGTTAAATGTTTAGGTGTTTCAACTACTACCTTAACATATTGATCTCCTCTTGAATTACCTCTAAGTTTTTGTATACCCTTTTCTCTTAGTCTAAACACTGTTCCAGTTTGAGTTCCAGCAGGTACATTATATGATACCTTTCCATCTAATGTAGGCACTTCTATTTCTCCACCTAAAGCAACCTGACTGAATGATACTGGCATTTCTAAGTATACATCATATCCTTCTCTTGTGAATAATGAATGTTTCTTAATATTTACAACTATATAAAGGTCTCCTCTTGGGCCACCTTTCGATCCAATTTCACCTTGACCAGAAAGCTTAATCATTTGACCATCATCTATACCAGCAGGTATATCTACTTCGATAGTTTTAACTTTTCTAGTACTTCCTGTCCCATGACATTTATTACATGGTGATTCTATAATTTCTCCCTCTCCATGGCATTCGCTACATGTTCTAGAGCTTGCTATGTTACCAAAAGGAGTTCTTTGAACAGTTCTAACTTCTCCACTACCATTACATGTTGGACAAGTTTTCTTAGATGTACCTGGTTTTGCACCAGATCCATGACATTCATTACACTCTTCACTTCTATTTATCTTTATTGAAACTTTCTTACCAAAAGCAGCTTCTTCAAAATCTATAGTTACATTTTGTCTTATATCAGCTCCACGTTCAGGACCTCTTCTTCTTTGACGGCTTGAGCCTCCAAATCCACCTCCGAACATATCTCCAAATATATCTCCGAATATGTCTTCGAATCCTCCAGCTCCCCCTGAGAAGCCTCCAAATCCTTGACCACCAAATCCGCCTTGTCCATTTACACCTTCATGACCAAATTGATCGTAAGTTCTTCTTTTATTTTCATCTGATAGAACTTCGTAAGCTTCATTTATTTCTTTAAACTTTTCTTCTGCTTCTTTATTATCAGGGTTTCTATCTGGATGATATTGCATTGCTAATTTTCTATAAGCTTTTTTTATTTCTTTCTCATCAGCACTCTTACCTACACCCAGTACCTCATAGTAGTCTCTTTTAGTACTCAAGTTTGTCACCACCTTTATCTTACAAAATAATAGCTTGTAGAATATTAAAACTACAAGCTATTATTCTTTATATTTAACAGATTTAACATTCTATTTTATTATATAAAATTACTCTGTTTTTGTAACCTATTTTTCGTCATTTACTTCTGTAAAGTCAGCATCTACAACATTATCATCTTGTGGCTCTTCTTGAGCTCCACCTTGAGCTTGTTGTTCTTGAGCTGCAGCTTGATACATTTGTTCAGATATTTTTTGGAATCTGTTCATTACTTCATCCATAGCTTTTCTTATTTCTTCAGCTGTAGCATCTTCTCTATCTTTTACAGCTTTTAAATCAGCTATTGCAGCTTCAACGTTAGCTTTATCATCTGCACTTATTTTATCAGCAACTTCACCTAAAGTTTTTTCAGTTTGATATATAGTTGACTCAGCTTGATTTAATGCTTCTATTTTATCTTTCTTTTGCTTATCAGCTTCAGCATTCATTTCAGCTTCTTTTACTTTTCTTTCTATTTCTTCTTCACTTAAGTTAGTTCCAGAAGTTATAGTTACTTTTTGTTCTTTTCCAGTTCCTAAATCTTTAGCAGTAACGTGAACTATACCATTAGCATCTATATCAAAAGTAACTTCTATTTGAGGTATTCCTCTTTGTGCTGGTGGTATATCAGTTAATTGGAATCTACCTAAAGTAGTATTGTCGTAAGCCATACTTCTTTCACCTTGAAGAACATGTATATCAACAGCAGTTTGGTTATCTTGAGCAGTTGAGAATACTTGAGACTTCTTAGTTGGTATAGTTGTATTTCTTTCTATTATTTTAGTAAATACATTACCTAAAGTTTCTATACCTAATGATAATGGAGTTACGTCTAATAATAATAAGTCGTTAACTTCACCAGTTAAAACACCTGCTTGTATAGCCGCTCCAGCAGCAACACATTCATCTGGATTTATACCTTTGTGAGGTTCTTTTCCTATGAACTTTTTAACAGCTTCTTGAACAGCTGGTATTCTTGTAGATCCACCTACTAATAATACATCATCTATATCAGATGTAGATAATCCTGCATCTTGTAAAGCTCTCTTAGTTGGTTCCATAGTTTTTTCAACTAAATGAGCAGTTAATTCATCAAATTTAGCTCTAGTTAAATCTATATTTAAGTGTTTTGGTCCTTCAGCAGTAGCTGTTATGAATGGTAAGTTTATATTTGAGCTCATTGTTGAAGATAATTCTTTTTTAGCTTTTTCAGCAGCTTCTTTTAATCTTTGAAGAGCCATTTTATCATTTCTTAAATCTACACCTTCAGCTTTTTTGAACTCATCAGCTAAATAATCTATTATAACTTGGTCAAAGTCATCTCCACCTAATCTGTTGTTACCAGCAGTAGCTAAAACTTCGAAAGTACCATCTCCTATTTCAAGTATAGATACGTCGAAAGTACCTCCACCTAAGTCAAATACTAATATTTTCTTTTCTTGATCTAATTTATCCATTCCATAAGCAAGAGCTGCAGCAGTTGGTTCATTTATTATTCTCTTAACATCAAGACCTGCTATTCTACCAGCATCTTTAGTTGCTTGTCTTTGAGCATCTGTAAAGTAAGCTGGAACTGTTATAACAGCTTCAGTTACAGATTGACCTAAATAACTTTCAGCGTCTGCTTTTAATTTTTGTAGTATTATAGCTGATATTTCTTGTGGAGTATATCCTTTACCATCTATATCAACTTTGTAATCTGTTCCCATATGAGTTTTTATTGATATTACAGTTTTATCTGCATTTGTAACTGCTTGTCTTTTAGCAGGTTCACCTACTATTCTTTCTCCATCCTTAGTGAAAGCTACTACTGATGGAGTAGTTCTCATACCTTCTGTATTTGCTATTATTTGTGGTTCTCCACCTTCTAAAACAGCAACACAAGAGTTAGTTGTTCCTAAATCTATTCCTATTACTTTTCCCATGATTCATGTCCTCCTTGAGTAATTTATTATCATTTTATTATTTTAAATTTTATTTTTAGTTAATTTATTATTAGCAAGAAACTTTAACCATTGTTGGTCTTATTACTTTAGTTCCTAGCTTATATCCTTTTTGAAGTACCATTATTACTTTATTAGCTTCAACTCCATCTACACTTTCTTGCATAACTGCTAAATGTAGGTTCGGATCAAAGTCAGCATTTTCAGCTTCAATCTCTTCTACGCCAAATTTACTTAAAGTATCTTTAAGTTGTTTTTGAACAAGACTTATACCTTCGTATAATTTATCTTCTTTGTTATCACAAGCCTCTACTGCTCTTTCCATACTATCAATAACTGGTATTAACTCAGTTATTATTTTTTCATTTGCAAATACTCCAATTGTTTCTTTTTCTTGATTAGTTCTTCTTATATAATTTGAGTATTCTGCTTGTAGTCTTTGATACTTATCTTTTTCTTGTGCTAATTCTTCTTTCATTTTTTCTTCCTCTAACCTCAAGTTTATGTCTACAACATTATCATCTTGGTTAGTTTCAGTTGATTCTTCAGCATTTACTTCTTGAGATTCTATCTCTTCGTTAACTGAAGTATCCTTTTCATCTTGATGAATATTTTTTTCCAAGATACTGCACCCCTCAATTTTATTTTTTATTATTAATCAGTAAGTTTATATAACTTATTATAGAATATATTCTAGAATAGTCCATTCTAGTAGGTCCTATAAAACTTATACGTCCTACTGAGTTTTCATCTACCTTGTATGTTGCTGTAACTACACTATATTCTTGAGCAGCCTTTACATCATTATCACTACCAATAATTATATTAGCATTTTCCTTTAATATTCCCTTAGATTTAGTCATCTTAGTTATATTTTCTTTTTCTTCTATCATATTAAAGAACGATCTAGCTTTTAATACATCATTAAATTCTGGATAGCTAAATATATTAGTTGCTCCACTTAAAGACATTGATAACTCTTCATTTGATAAGTTTGAGTTTAGAGCATTTACAAGTTGATCTATTAAATTAGAACATTCTCCTATTTCATGCTTTATAAAAGCTACAAACTTATTATCTAAATGAGTTATAGTTTTACCACCAAGCTTTTTAGTTAGATTGTCAGATATGATATTTAGCTTAGCTTGTTCTAAGTAAATCTTAGTAGGGATAGTTTCTTTTTTAATATCACCTTTATCAGTAACAACTATTAGCAAGATATTATTTTCATTCATACTCACTAGCTGTATATGCTTTATAGTACTGTAGTTTACTAAATTTTTAGCAATACCTACAGTTGTATAATTAGTCAGCTCTGATAGTAACTTTGAAGTTTCATGAATAAGACTTTGAATATGATTAATATTATTTTGAACACATTTTTCAATCATGATCTTATCTGACTCATTCAATTCACTAGTTGCCATAAGTGCATCTACATACAACTTATAACCTTTTTCTGTTGGTACCCTACCAGCAGATGTGTGAGGTTGGATTAAATATCCTAGTTCTTCTAGATCAGCCATTTCATTTCTTATAGTCGCTGCACTTACGCCTAGATTATATTTCTTAGATATAGTTCTAGATCCTACAGCTTCTGCTGTATCTATGTAGTCTTTAATTATAGCTTTAAGGATATTGAGTTTCCTTTCATTTAATTCCATCTTGCACCTCCCTGCTGTTAGCACTCATTCTATTCGAGTGCTAAAAAGATTATATTTATTTTATATCACTATAAATTTATTTTGTCAACACTTTTACTATTAATTCATAAATTCTATAAAAACTGTATTTGATATTTCTCTTCCTTTTTGTGTTAATGCCATGTTTCCTTCACTTAATTGAATTAAATTCTTCTCACTTAAATCTTTTATTTGCTTATGATACTTTTCTAAAAAATCTATATTAAATTGTTTTTTAAAATCATCAAAACTTATTCCTTCATTCATTCTAAGTCCCATAAATATCTTTTCTTCTATTTTATCTTCGGTATTAAGAATTTCTTTGCTCTCTATTGGTCTTTCATTTTTCAGCAATGATTTATGATATTCATTTAAATCACATAAGTTTCCATATCGAGTATTCTTTATATATCCCGATGCCCCTGGACCAAGGCCAATATAATGTCCACATTTCCAGTAAAGTTTATTATGCTCACATTCAAAACCATTCTTTGAATAATTAGAAATTTCATATTGCTTATATCCTTTAGACTTTAAATAGTTTATTGTATACTCATACATATCAATATCTGTATCCTCATCCATAAGTCTAAATTCTTTTCTTTCATACATATTATAAAGCTCTGTACCTTCTTCTAATATTAAAGAGTATGCTGATATATGAGTTGGATTTAAATCTGTTATTTTTTCTAAACTTTCTTTCCAGTCATCAAAACTTTGATTCGGAAGGCTGTACATCAGATCAACATTAATATTATCAAATCCAATCTTTAAAGCTTCTTTATAATTTTTCTCAAACTCTTCATAAGTATGTATTCTACCTATATATTCTAAGTGATTATTTTGGGTAGCTTGCAGACCTATACTTAATCTATTAATACCTGCATCTTTCATATCTTGTAATTTTTCTAATTTCAATGTTCCTGGATTGCATTCAATAGTAATTTCCGCATCCTTTTTTATATTAAAGTTATCATTTATGCACTTAAATATGTATTTAATTTCATCTCCACTTAATATACTTGGAGTCCCTCCTCCTAAAAAGATACTCGTTATTTCTTCATTTTCATCTATTTCACTTTTATATAATTCCATTTCTTTTTTTAAGTCTTCTAAATATGTATTTTTTGAAATTCTATCTACTTTAAAGGAGTTAAAATCACAGTAGTTGCATTTTTTCACGCAAAAAGGAACGTGTATATATAACCCAAACATTAGTTCACCTACTTTCATCTTTATTAATTTTTTAATATTATTATAAAGTTTACTTTACTCTATAATTTACCATATTTTTCGCAATCTTATCTCCCTCAATTTAAAAAAGACCAAATTATAAGTATAAAAGTATTATATACAAAACTTATAGTTTAGCCTTTTATTTATTTTTACCCAAATAGGTTAATTCTAATATCAATTTAATTTAGTTATCATTCTTTTTAGACATGTAGTTATATACAGGTAAACCTATTAGAGTTATTATTATATCTCCTAAGGCTATTAAAGTCGCAGTTAGTAATTGATTAACTATAACAAATAATCCACCAATTATCGCTATCAATGGAATAACAGGATATAATGGTACCTTATATGGTCTATCTAAATTTGGGCTATCTTTTCTAAGTTTTATCACACCTATAAATGTAAGTATATAAAATACCTATACCATAAATACAGTTAAGTCAGTTAATAAGTTAAATTGTCCAGATAAAGCATATATGCATGCAAGTATGGCTACTAACCATGTTGCATTTATAGGTGATCCTCCTGAATTAACCTTTGATAAAGCGTCACTACCAGGAATAATCTTTTACTTAGATAATGTATAAGGAATTCTTGGCTCTGTTAAAAGATATCCATTTAAAGTTACAGATACTGATATTAGCATTCCTATAGTTATTGTTTTACCTCCAATATCTCCAAACAATCTAGTAGCAACTAATGTGGCCGGAGATGTTACTAAAGCTAATTCTGAAGCACTTGCTACTCTTAAGTAAGCTAATTTTATAATTATATATACTGCCATTACAGTGGATAATCCTCCGACTATTGCTGTTGGCACAAATCTTTACCTGGATTTTTCATTTCACCTGCTATTGCTCCAACATTTATCCATCATATGCGAATAGCGTTGCAATTAACACATTACATAATGCTGTACTTGTACTAATTCCTGTTCCTACCATAGGTGTAAAAGGACTAACTTCACTTCTTCCTTTTACAAATCCAAATATTATTATTAAAATTAATGGTACCAATTTACCAATAGTCGCTATATTTTGTATAGTACCTCCAAAAGATGAACCAATATTATTTAAAGCAGCTAGTAGTATTATTACACCTAATGCTATTATAAAAACTATTGTCATATTAGTGGCTGTATAGCCAAGAAGTTCTGCACATTGCTGCACAAAAATTACAGCTAGTACAGCTGAAGTACCTGGGAAAATAATACAATTTGCATCCGACCTGTTAAAAATCCTAATTTTTTACCCTATATTTCCTCTATATATACCATCATACCACCAGTTCTAGTTATAGCTGCTGATACTTCTGCAGCTGTAAGTCCAGCCATAATGGTTATAAATCCACCTAAAATCCAAGCTATTATTCCTAATCCAGAAGCACCATTCGTTGTTGCATAGATAGCTTGTGGTTTAAAGAAAACACCAGAACCAATTACTAAGTCTATAACTGTAGATAGTGCAGTTCCCAAACCTAGAGTTTTCTTAAATTCATTACCATAAGTTGCCTCATTACCAAATTTAATAAAAATTATATATTTTTACATATTTAGTATTACCAGCTTTACCTTAATTATTAAACTTAATAATTTAAACTTATATACTAAAAAAGATGTATAAAATTCAAAGAATCCTATACATCTTTTTATTTATAATTATTTATAATTAATCATCTAACTTTAGTACAGACATGAATGCCTTTTGTGGAACTTCTACAGATCCTATTTGTCTCATACGTTTCTTACCTTCTTTTTGCTTTTCAAGAAGTTTCTTCTTACGAGAAATATCTCCTCCGTAACATTTAGCAAGAACGTCTTTTCTAAGAGCACTTATAGTTTCTCTAGCGACTACTTTATTTCCAACTGCAGCTTGTATTGGAACAGCAAATTGATGTCTTGGTATTTCATTTTTTAACTTTTCACACATAGCTTTACCTCTAGGATACGCTCTACTTTCGTGAACAATGAAACTAAGTGCATCTACCTGTTCTTTATTTATTAATATATCAAGCTTAACAAGATTAGAAGGTACATATCCTTTTATTTCATAGTCTAATGAACCATATCCTCTTGTTCTTGATTTTAATGCATCAAAGAAATCATAAATTACTTCATTTAGTGGAAGATCGTAATGAAGCATAACTCTCTTTTCATCTATATACTCCATATTTAACATGTTTCCACGTCTTTCTTGACATAATTCCATAACAACACCTACATAGTCTTTAGGAACAATTATATCACCTTTAGCTATAGGTTCTTCTATCATTTTTATTTCAGACACCTCAGGTAAGTTCGCAGGGTTTTGAACCATTACGATTTCACCATCAGTTTTAGTAACCCTGTATATAACAGAAGGCGCAGTTGTAACTAGGTTAAGATCAAATTCTCTTTCTAATCTTTCTTGGATTATTTCTAAGTGAAGTAAACCTAAGAACCCACATCTAAAACCAAATCCTAAAGCAGCAGACGTCTCAGATTCAAACTCAAGAGCTGCATCATTTACTTGCATTTTTTCAAGAGCATCTCTAACATTTTCATATTTCTCACCTTCACCTGGATATATCCCACAGTAAACCATAGGAGTAGCTTTTTTGTATCCTGGTAATGGCTCTTCAGTAGGGTTATTTGCGTCAGTTATAGTATCCCCTACGTGACAACTTCTTATATCTTTTATACTTGCAGCAATATAACCAACATCTCCTGCTGCTAATTCATCAAGTTCTCTCTGACCAGGAGCCATAACACCAACTTCTGTTACTTCAAAAGTTTTGTTAGTGTTCATCATTTTTATTGTCATACCTTTTTTTACAGTACCTTCATAAACCCTAACATAAGCTACAACACCTTTGTATGCATCATAGTATGAATCAAATATCAATGCTTTTAAAGGTGCTTCTTTATCACCTTGAGGAGCTGGTATATTTTTAACTATAGCTTCTAATACATCTTCTATATTTAAACCACTTTTTGCAGAAATTAATGGAGCCTCGCTAGCATCAAGACCAATTATATCCTCTATTTCTGCTTTTATTTCATCTGGTCTAGCACTTGGTAAGTCTATTTTGTTTATTACCGGTAATATTTCTAAATCTTGATCTAATGCTAAATAAACATTAGCTAAAGTTTGAGCTTCGACACCTTGTGCTGCATCTACTACTAATAGAGCACCTTCACAAGCAGCCAAACTTCTTGATACCTCATAGTTAAAGTCTACGTGACCTGGAGTATCTATAAGATTTAAGAAATACTCATTTCCATCCTTAGCTTTATAAACTAACCTTATATTTTGCAGCTTTATAGTGATTCCTCTTTCTCTTTCAAGATCCATGTTATCTAATAACTGATCCTTCATTTCTCTATCACTAACAAGACCTGTTTTTTGTATTAATCTATCAGCTAAGGTAGACTTCCCGTGATCTATATGTGCTATTATACTAAAATTTCTAGTTCTACTTTGTTTGTTGTCCACCTTTATTCCTCCTTATTATTAATATCATAGCTTTTATTTTATAATATATCCGCATTTATGTAAATAAAAGTTATCTTATATTTTCTTAATATAAAATAAAATTTTATATTAAAATAAGACTTAGTATTGTTCTAAGTCTTATTTTGTTATTTATTTATATTTTTTGCAATATATACTCATCTAAAACTTTCAATCTTACCTTGTATATATGGTTGTAACTCTTTTAATGATTTTATAGTCTTTTCTATATAAGTTTCATTTCCTAGCATAATATTAGCATTAGTATCAATAATTATTAGGCATATACTACAAGTTATAGACATTATTAGTATAAATATTATCCTATAAATAAATCTTCTTTTTCTTTTTTTATTTTTTCTTTCTATATTTTTTTCTAGACGACTCATTCTAAACTCCTAAATAGTTATATCTATTTAAAATATGAATCTAGTATATCTGCTATATACTTCGTACTAGCACTAGCTTCTTCTACACTTACTGCGTTACTTCCAACTTCAATTAATATACCATTTTTTGCCATATATTGATTATATCTACCGTAACTTTTCTTAACTACAGGTTTAGCTATTCCAGGGTATTTTTCATTAGCTAAATTTGTAAGATCTGTTGCTATTTTCATAACTTCATCTACATTCTGGTTTTTCATGCCTACTACAAAACAAATTTTAGCTACCTTTTCTCCATTTATAGTTGTTGTATAATTTTTATTTGTTTCTTCTGTTACATTTGTTGATGCATCTCTATGTAAGTCTATAGCAATATCTACACTATTATAAGTAGACAGCATTGATTTTACTGTTTTTAAACTATTAGAGTATGAGTTATTATATGATGGATTATCATGTATCGTTGTATTATGTACTACTCCCCATCCTTTATTAGTTAATTGTGTTGTAAGTAAATTCCCTATTTTTATTACTGAATTCTCCGGGTCATTTGAGTGATAATTTCCAGTAGGTGAATTAGAGTATGTCTCACAACTATGTGTATGGTATATCAATAATCTTGGATTTGCACTTGTCACTCTAACATTGTCCTTGTATTCAGTTAAAAGTGATGCTTCACTTTCATTTTTTTCTTTGCTTTCGCTACTATTATCATTTGAATTTAAAGTAGGTATATTTTCTTCACCTATGTGTACCTTTATATAATCATCATCATTATCATTTTTTTCATCATCATTATTTTTTGTACTCGCTGACTCTTTTTCTTCATTTGTATTAGTTTCTGGGTAAGAAGAATTTATTAGATATCTAAAAAAATCTTCTTTATCCATAGCAAATGATGTTGTAGGCAAGATACAAATTAACACACAGGCTAATAATTTTGCCTTAATGCGTTTTTTTCCCATTGTTTTTCCTCCTTATTTGGTTATCCTTCCTGGATGCAATGCTCTATTCAACCCTTCACTTATTATTATTGATAAGTTCTCTATGGTTTCATCTATGTCTTTAGGTGTAACGATTAAATTTTTATCGTATGGATCTAGTGAATCTTTTATTAATTGATACTTTTCTCCTTCTTTTAGTTTTTTCAACATATTATAGAAGTTCTCTGATTCCTTTGATTCACTCATTAAGTTGTCAATAGCCATATCTAAAACATCACTAGTTAAAGTTGCTGCATCTACTACAGTAGGTACCCCTATTGCTATAACATCTACACCTAAATATTCCTTATTTAAAGCCTTTCTTTTATTTCCAACTCCACCACCTGGGGATATTCCAGCTGTTGAAATTTGTATGGTTGCATTTACTCTTTCCATCTTTCTTGATGCTAGGGCATCTATAGCAACTACTCTATCCGGCTTAATAGTATCTACAATTGCCTTTACAGTTTCACTGGTTTCTATTCCTGTAATTCCCATAACACCTGGGCTAAGTGCAGCTACTTCTGTAAAATCATCATCATAATCTTTATTATAATTTTTAAATATATGTCTAGTTACTAAAGTTTTAGATACACTTCTTGGACCTAATGCATCAGAAGTTATATTCCAGTTTCCTAATCCAATAATTAAAGTTTTTTTAGTTTTGTCAGTTCCAAAAACATCCACTAATTCATCTTTTAAATACTTTATCATCTCTTCTCTTGATTCATCGTCATCAAATTTCATCAAGTTACTTTCCAATGTTATATAGGTTCCTATTCCTTTATTCATTATCATTGAGCCTTGCTCATCTATAACTTCCACTTTCGTTACAATACAATTATCTAATTCCTTATTTTCAACCTTTACTCCAGGTAATTCACTAGTATCTTGCTCCTCAGCATACATTTCTTTAGCTTCCAACGCTAAGTCTGTTCTTATATTAATCATCTTAACCTCCCGTATTAATTGAATGATATTTATAAGTGTTAACAAATTTTAGTATTCTATAACAAAAATTATAATTTTGTAAATATTGAATAATTAAATTATATATTGTAAATTATTTTTATATAGGTTATAATCTTAAAAGTCAAAAATAACAGATATTATTAAAATAAGATTATGAATAAATTATCCTTGATTTTCAGATTTATTTCTGTTAATATATAATATGTTGACGACGAATATAATAAAAATGTACGAGGGGGTGAACTCACATGGCAAACATAAAATCAGCTAAGAAAAGAATAAAAGTTATCGAGAAGAAAACTGCTTTAAACAGAGCTAGAAAATCTCAATTAAAAACTGCTATAAGAAGATTCGAAGAAGCTGTAGTAGCAGGAAATAAAGAAGAAGCTACTCAAAGATTCCAATATGCTCAAAAGAGAATATCTCAAGTTGCATCTAAAGGAACTATACACAAGAACGCTGCAGCTAGAAAAATAGCTAAATTAGCTCAAAAATTAAACGGAATGAACGCTTAATTCTCTGTTTATAATCTTTATAGATATAACCCTTGATTTCTTATCAAGGGTTTTTTACATCATTTTAATTCGCTTAACTAATAAAATTCTTTTTTATATAAAAAGTACCTTAGATTAAAATTCTAATCTAAGGTACTTTTTATTAGCTAACTTTTCTTTGACAATATTTACTAACCAATATTTCTACAGCTAGTGTATCTTTAATTAATCCATTCTTTATTTTATAATCACTTTCTAAAATATAATTCAACATATCTATTATTATCTCATCTGAGAAGTTAGAAGCTTGTTTTAAAGCCTTCCCTACTACAAATGAATGTAATTTTAGCTTTTCTGAAATAACTTTACTTGTATATCCTTCAGACTGAAATTGTCTAACTTGCATAACGACTCTAAACTGCTTCGCAATCATAGCAAATATACCAAGTACAGATTCACCTTCTTGAACCATATCATTTAATATTCTAATAGCATTTGAAGAATTTTTTTCACCTATATAGTCAATTAATTTGAATATATCATTTTCTACCTTTTTTTGAGATAATTTATCTATAACCTCATTAGTTACCTGGTTTCCCTTACCTACAAATGAGCTTATTTTATTTATTTCATTATCTAAATCAGATAAAGTTTTTTCACTACTTTTATCCCTATACCCTTCAGAATCTATAAAGTACATAATTTGAGAATTTTCTATTCTAACTTCTCTAGCTTCAAATTTCTTTTTTACCCATTTAAATAAATCCATATCAGATAACTTATCACAATTGCAAACTATTCCATTTTTACTTATCTTTTTTACTATATTTTTTCTTTTATCTATATCTCCATAAACAACAAAAACTAAAATTGTACTTTCGGGTATATTATCTAAATGATCTATTAGATATTTTTCATCACTATCAGTAAAATTTTTCTTCTTTCCTTTTAATAATTCAAAGTCTTTTATTATAACTATTTTCTTATCATCCATGAAAGGAAGCGTCTCTATAGAGCTTATAACTTGATCTAATATAATTTCCTTTCCATCTATAATATCTAAGTTAAAATCTAACATACTTTCGTTCAAACTATTTTTAAAAGCATTTATAGAATTTTCAATAAGATAATATTCTCTCCCATAAAAAAGGTACATATTTTTGAAATCTCTATTATTAACACTTTTTATAATATCCTTGTAATTCATTTTCTTGCTCCTTCATAATCTTTAGTTCGTTATAAATCATATACGAAAACAGTATTATGTAGTATATAATAACACAATACAATTTTGGATTATCTATTTCAATATAAGCAAAATTAAATGTGCTTATCTTACTTAATAAATAATATATTATATCTATAATATATTTATTAAAACAAGCTATTAACTTTGCTACCCATAGGTTTATTCTAAATATAATTATACTTGCAACACTTAAATATATTATAACTCCCATAAAAGGAACAATTATCATGTTACTTACTATTGTGAGTAATGGCACTCCTTTAAAATTATAATATACCAATGGTATCGTTAATATATTTGCAGATATAGTTAATGATACTAAACTAATCTTAAATATCTCATTTATATAACCATAGAAGTATATTATAGACAATGTAGCAAGAAAACTCAATTGAAAACTTATATTATATATAATATAGGGATTATTTATTATAAAAAATATTCCTATTAAGGATAAAGTTGATATACCATCTCTCTTTCTTTCTAAAAATACAGATAAGTATAGTACAATCATAAAAAATATTGAACGGACAATAGATGGAGATGAGCCTACCATTAAAGAATATAAAATCATCAACATAGATAAAATTACTAGCTTATAATATCTATTTATTCCCCCCATGATAAAAGCTATCATTCCACATAATAATCCAGTATGAAGTCCAGATATAGCTATAATATGGCTAGTTCCTGTTCTAGTAAATATCTCTTTTTCTTCTTCACTTAAATATTCCTTTTTACCTAAAATTATAGAATTTATAAAATCTGATTTCTCCTTATATAAATATCTAAATGTATCCTTTATATATTCTTTTATATTGCCTATAAATAAATATATATTACTATTATTTATTATTTCATATTTATCTATATATATTAGACCTTCATATCCTACACTTCTTATATACCTTCCGTAATCAAAATTTTCAAACTTCATGTTATCTAATGATTTATATTTACCATTTACTTTTACAACTTTACCAATATCTAAATCTTTATTTTTGCTATAGTCATTTACTAAAAAATTACCTATCTTATATTGATCATATCTCTCTTTTTCAATTTTATCTTTTACAACCCCTTTAACTATCACTATTTCATTTTCACTAAATTTATCATCTATTGTTTTATTTTTTGTATAAATAAACGATATAGACAATAAAATTATATACATTATGAGCAATGGTCTTCTCATTTATCCTCCTAATGTTTTTATTTTTTATTATCATCACCTTGAATTTTTTTAAACCGCTTTTACCATATTCATTTGACAGCAGTTTAAATATTTTTTAACTACTTAAAAATAGTAATTCGCTTGAGCAACATGTTTGTAAAACACTTCAAGTTTAGTAGTTTAGATTATAAATTATCCACAAATTATATAATTTATAATCCCTTAATATACAAAAAAAGTGCCTTATAGCACCTTTTATATGTATTCATTTATATAATTATCTTTTTTAGGAAATACTGTATTTAAAAAATCTTTTACTTTTTTATTCTCATCTAAATTATTTAAAATAAATGCTTCTGAGGCATCTATATATGAAAATGCTAATTGCGATATAATATTAATGTTAAACTCTACTTCATATTCAAAATTACCTTTTTCTATATTCAACTTTTTATCTTTTAACATTATTCTAAAAACTCCATTATTCTCTTCAATAAAATCATCTATAATAGATATATTTATAGTTTCTTCTAAGTTGCTTTCAATATCCAAACCTTTTAAGTATTTTTCTAAATTTATAATCCTTCCCATCATAAAAGGTTTTATTTTTATTGTAGAGTTTTTAGGATTATCTAAAATAAATCTTATTTTATCATTTATAGGCGTTGAAATTGTTACAGATTTACATTGAGTATTATGATTATATATAAACTTTAACATAGACTTTAATGAGTCTATATTTTTGTAAAATAATTCTCTTACAAACATATTATCATCATTCAAGAAATATATTATATACCCATCTATTTCTCTGTCTTGATGAATGTATATATGACCATCTTCACTTTTTACTTCTTCGAATAAGTTTTCATAATATGATTTATCTCTTTTTATATTTCCATTTACATCATCTAAAAATGAATTATGTATATCTACAAAGTAATCTAAATCCCTCAAAGTAGCTTTTTTCATTATCCCCTTTGATCTAAAGGATTTTAAACTTTCTATATCAATATTATACTCAATTTGATCATAACAATGCTCATACCCATATTTTCTATATAACCGATAATCTATAGGCATTAAAATTGATATCAATTGACCTTTTTTGTATAACTCTTCTAAAGTAAATTCCATTATATTTTTCATATAACCCTTACCTCTTACCTGAGGCAAAGTTGATACGCCTACTACATAAGATGTATCATAATATTTATCATTCAAATTAATCTTATATTGATTTAGCTGTAAAGATGAAACAATCTCACCATCTTCATCAACTACAACCGTATTGTACCTATCATATCTATTTTTAAAATAGTAATCAGTAAATTTAGGACTATCATTAAAACAATAGTCCCAAATTTCTCTTATACTATCTTTTTCATCTTCTTTAGCATATCTTATTTTCATAATTTATGCCTCCTTAACAGTATACTTTTCAACAAATCGAATTGGATGGTAAGAAAGTTTTGCTTTTCTAAGCCCAGGTATACCTAAATCTTCTTCTCTATTTACAAATTCAACCTGACTAAATTCATTTACTAAGAACTGTTGATTTATAAAAGGATACAATCCTCTTATGTCTGGATTTGCTTTTTCTATATGAATTAGTGCCATATTAGGATTTAAAAGTTCTCCAATAGTAAAGGCTTCTAATTTATTATCTATAAATATTCCACCTACTTTTATACCATCTTTTAAAATATCATAATGGCTAAATATTTTTTTTATACCTATCAGCTCTTCATCCATACTATCATCATATTCATTATTTTCTTCTTTATTATTAGCCCATTTCTTCACTAATTCTAAGCAAGAATTAAAATCTTCTTTGTTTAACAATCTATATTCAAATCTACCTTCATACTCTTTTAAAAAGTAATTTATATGATTTCTTTTCTTTTGATTTTTTCTACCACCTAAAGTTCTCATACTTTCCGCATCATATACATAATCAAATAAATCTCTTTCTTCTATATATTCGAATTTATCTTTATAATTTTCTTTTAGATAATCCACTATTTCCTGAGTTACACCTCTAAAATATAATTTTTTATTTACATTTTTAAAGTAATCAAATACAAAATCTATTACTTCGGGAAGTTTTTCCTTCTTAGCAAGTGGTAATATTGAGAATGTATCACCTTCGTATTCACCTACAAGAACAGCAAATCCATCTCCTATATAATAGCCTGTTTTATAAAGATGTTGCCACATATATAAAGTTGCAAAACAATATTCACATGCTTCATAATTGACCATGTCAAAATAAGTCTGTAATTTTTCTTTTGCACTTATATCTATGTCTTTAAAGACTATATTCTCTTCTCTTTCCTTAACACACATATCTATATTTCTTAATAACATAAAATCCTCCTAGCTTTAATGCCCTCATTAAAGTCTATATTAAATAACCTATTTTTTGTTTTTATCGTATTAACTTATACTTATTTGTTTAAAATAAAAATTGATAAACTTTTACATGTTTATATTACCCATATTATATTTTTATAAACATGTAAAGAATGGTGGTGGTATTCATATCCAAATTTTATAAATTTTTACTAATAATTATTATAATAACACTTTTATCTGCTTGTGACAAAAAAGAAATTTTATCTATACATATCATCGATGTTGGTCAAGGTGATAGTATACTGATAAATACTCCCTCTAATAAAAAAATTTTAATCGATGGAGGAAATGAAGATAGCGAACATATAATTAGAAACTATTTAAGAAAAGAAAAAATAAAGACCTTGGATATAGTTATAGCAACACATCCTGATTCTGACCATATAGGTAGTTTAGATTATGTTGTAAATAAATTCGATGTAAAAAATATTTATATGCCAGATCAAAATACCGATAGCTCTTCTTACAAAAACCTTATTAAAGCTTGTAAAGATAAAAACCTAAATATTAATTATTTATTTAAAGGTGATATCTTGAATGTAGATGAATATATCGATTTAGTAGTTTTAAGTCCATCATATATTCAACAAGATAATAATTTAAACTCAATAGTATTCAACTTAAACTACAAGAATAAATCATTTTTGTTTACAGGAGATTGTGAAGAGACAAATGAAATTGATATTATAAATTCTTTTGATTTAAATGATGTTGATTTTTTAAAAGTTGCTCATCACGGTAGTAGTTCCTCTTCTACAGCAGAATTTATAAAGAAAAGCAGCCCAGATGTAGCCGTGATATCTTGTGGGTATAAGAATCAATATGGACATCCCCATCAATCTACACTAGATACATTAGAAGAAAATAATGTACTAACATATAGAACTGACATTAATGGAGATATGATATTCTACAGTGATGGATCAACAATTACTACAAAACATAAATATAAAGAATAACCTATTGGGACTATAAAATTTAAACAATAATCAAGAATGGCTTAATTACAAATTATTTTTATATATGCAAATATTGCATACATAGAATAGTTTTATAATTAAGCCTAAATCAAAAAATTATTTAATTAAATCATTTATAACTACAGATGCTATAATTAATCCACCTACAGATGGTACAAATGATATACTTCCTGGAGTCACTTTCTTACCGTTCATTATTTTATGCTTTAATTCAATAGGTTGTTCTGTAGAATAAACTACCTTTAGCTTTTTTATTCTTCTATCTTTTAGCTCTTTTCTTATAACCTTTGCTAATGGACAAGTATGGGTTTTATGTATATCTGTAACCTCTATTTTAGTAGGGTCTAGTTTATTCCCCATTCCCATAGAGCTTATAATATTAAATCCTTTTTCTTTACAAGTTTCTATTAACTTTATTTTAGATGTTACCATATCTATTGCATCAACTACATAATCATATTCTTCACAAAGAATCTCCTCACTAGTTTCTGCATTATATAAATTTTTTACAGCTCTTAGATTTATATCTGGGTTTATATCTAAAATTCTATCTCTCATAACTTCAACTTTACTTTTTCCTACGGTAGAATGAAGCGCTGGTAACTGTCTATTTATATTGGTTACATCTACTTCATCAAAATCAACTATTGTTAAATTTCCAACTCCTGCTCTTGCTATTGCTTCAGCTGCAAAGCTACCAACTCCACCTACTCCGAAAACTATAACCTTCGAATTTTTTAATTTTTCAATTCCATCTTCACCAATAATAAGTGAAGTTCTCATTGTAAAGTTCTTTTCCATATTATGACTACTCCTCTGTCTATTTATTTTTTATTAACAGAATATATTTTTCAATTAAATCCAAAACTATAAAAAAGGAGGGTTAATTTGAAAAATTTAATGATTCTGTTATTAATGTCATTTTTCATAGCAATAGGTATTCAAGTACCTAATAAGTATAATTTCGATAAATATGTATCGATGGCCTATGATAATATTGTTAATTACAATAATGATAATTATACTTTAATAGTTAAGATTTTAAAAGATGCAAATAAAGATACACTTATACCTTATGCTAATTTAATAAACTTAGAAACTATTAAATGTATACCCAATAATACTTCAAATAAAATTGCTTATATCTTATCTTTGCCACAACAGTTCTCATTTATAGCAATTTATGATACTATCGACAATAGCAATTACACTTTTCAAGGTATTATTGATAATCTATCTAGTATTAAAAATTTTTATTTTTATAAAGATTTTATTGTAGTAGAACAATCTGATTCTAATCCATCAACAAATTTCACTCAAAGAGAATTTTTAGAAATTTTCTTTAATAAGAATAATACTTATATACCTGTATTTAACAAAAATATCTATATGGAAAAAATAACAAAGGACACAAGCCCTAATAATAATGAAGTCACAAAAGAAATCGAAATCTCCTCAATAGATTATCTAGAAGGAGATTTGCCTAGAGTACTTTGTATCAACACGATAACATCATACAGAGGTATATATGTAAATTTGACAAATTCTTATGAGTTTATAGAAGATAAAAAAACTACGCAAAAAGAAATTTATGAATGGCATCCAGATATGGAGTGTTTTTCTATAAAAAAAGAACTCTAAATAGAGTTCTTTTTTATTATTGGCGGGAATGCGTGGGAATCGAACCCACCCAAGAAGTTCCTAACTCCTCATACTAGTTTTGAAGACTAGAGGGAACACCAGCACCCATCCACCCCCATATTATTTATTATAAAATTAATAATATCATCTTTTCTTATTTTTATCAATAAATTCATATTTTATTAATTTTTCTTTTATTTTCTCCAAAATAAAATGCCCAAATATAATTATCATTTGAGCATTCCATTTTTCTATAATATAATTTAATTTACAATATATATATCTATAGTTTTTCTTCCCCAATTATATACAGAAGATTCATCATTCATAAATATATCAATTTTATTTCCTTTTATAGCACCTCCACAATCCTCTGCTATAAATGTCTTGTTAAATTGAGGTATATAAACCTTAGTTCCATAAGGTATAACCTTTGGATCAACAGCTATAGTTCCCCATTTTGGCTTTTTACCAGTAGAGGTTATTGAATCTCCAGTATAAGCTGTTGCTACTACTGACATATGCTTACCTTTACTATTAACATTTGAAGAAATTTTTCTTGAACTCTCCCCTCTTGATGATGCCACTTTTACTTCTTCAACCTTTGTTCCTTTTTTTACTATTTTATTAATTGGTTTTTCAGAAACTACTTCTTCTACAAATATTTTTTCTACTTGCTTTCCGTTATGATAAGTAATTTTGTAGACCAATTGATTTTCTCCAGCCTTACCTTCTTCTTCTACCTTAGTTTGTCCCTTTAATAAATCTTTATCCTCTACAACATTAACCTCAAAAGGAACACTCTTGCTTTCTTTTATAACTTCTTCTGTAACGTTTATTACCTCTATTTCCATACCGTCATTTAATTTTTCATCTAAGTTTTTAGTTACTATATCATTATTGTCATATTTAACACATTCCGCCACTAAAAGATCTTGAACATCATACTTAAATGTAGATATTTGTTTTTCTTCTCCATTAACAATTAATGTTACTTCTTTATTTAACTTTGAATATCCACCTAATATAGTTATTGATATCATACTGGTCAGTAATGCAATTTTTATCATCTTATTCTTTTTCAAATTCATAATTTTCTCCTCCTAAAAGTTTATTCTTATATTAAGATCATCTATCTTATACTTATTGACTGAATTTTTATATTTTCGCTTCTTATTCATGTCTTCGATAAACAAATTGTAACCATTTTGATACTTTTTGTCAACTTGACAAAAAAAATAAAATGTGCTTAATTAGTTTTTTCAACAATTTAAGCACATTTTATCTTTGTAACTTTTTTGTTACTTTTTATGAAATTTTGATACTATTTTATATAAATATTTTTATATATTTGGTATTTGCCAATCTATAGGTGTCTTACCTAGCTTAATTAAGATTTCATTTATTTTTGAAAAATGCTTACATCCAAAAAATCCTCTACTAGCTGATAATGGACTTGGATGTGGAGCTTCTAAAATAAAATGTCTATTTCCATCAATAAATTCTTTCTTTTTTCTAGCGTTTGCTCCCCAAAGAACAAATATTACTGGATCTTGTCTTTTATTAAGTATCTTAATTATCTCATCAGTAAAAATTTCCCATCCTTTATTCTTATGGGAATTAGCTTCATGAGCTCTAACTGTTAAAGCTGTATTTAATAATAATACACCTTGATTTGCCCAAGGTATAAGATAACCATTATTAGGTATATAGCATCCTATATCATCCCTTAGCTCTTTATATATATTTAATAGTGACGGCGGGATTTTCACCGTTAGTTGGACAGAAAAAGCTAACCCATGAGCTTGCCCCTCTCCATGGTATGGATCTTGACCTAAAATTAAAACTTTAGTATCTTTGTAAGAGGTTTGTCTTAAAGCTTCGAATATATTATCCTTATTTGGGAAAATTAAATTCGTTTTATATTCATTTATAAGAAATTCTTTCAATCTAACATAATATTCTTTTTCAAATTCTTTTTCTAATAAATAATCCCAATCATTGTTTAGTCTTATCATATTTACACCTACTTACCTTAAATTCTTTTTATTCAGATATTACATCTTCTTTATTGTCTGCATTTTCTATTTTTTTTACTTTTATTACAACCTTATTAGGCATACATACAATTCTTTCGCTTACTTTACTTATAAAGCCTGTATTTACACAAACATTATCCTCACAAGAAGCATCTACTATTTCAGCCCCACCATCATGTATTTTTATGTGGTTATATCCAGAACCTATCTCTATCATCAAATCTTCTTCGGCATTAATTGATACAGTTTTGTATATTTCATTGTTAACGTATATTTCTATAGCCTCTGAATGTTCTTTATCAATATTATTATTTACTATAAAAAGAACTATAATCAAAAATATAATACTAATGACTAATAAAATATCTTTTTTCTTCATTTCTACCCCTCCTGGAAGATTATGCTATAATTAAATATAACATAAATTATCGGAGGAATTACATATGAAAAGAAAAAAAACTCTTCTTATATCTACTACTATAGTCCTTGTTATAACCTTTTTACTATACATTTTTTTTAATACAAAAAATAAGTATAGCAAAGAATATTACTATCTAGGGACAATCAATGAAATAACCATTTTAGGAATGAGTAAATTAAAGAGCGAAAAACTTCTCAATTACTGCGATGATATTTTGAGAGATATAGAAAACAAAATGAGTGATACTATACCAGGTAGCGATGTATCTAAAATTAACAATAACGCTGGAAGTAATTTCGTTAATGTATCTGATGATACTTTCTTTGTTATAAAGGAAGCAATTAAGTATTCAAATCTATCAGATGGCAATTTTGATATTACAATAGGACCAGTCTCTGATTTATGGGGAATTGGAACTAAAAATTCAAATGTACCATCGACAAAAGAAATCCAAAGCATATTAAATCTAGTAGATTATAAAAATATTATTTTAGATGAATCAAATAAATCTATTAAATTAAAAAAAAGTAATATGAGAATAGATTTAGGAGCTATAGCTAAAGGATATGCTGCCGATATTATAGTCGATTACTTAAAATCAAATAATGTAAAAAGCGCTATAATTAATCTAGGTGGAAATATATATACTTTAGGAAGTAAAAATAACAAAGAACCTTTCACTGTGGGTATACAAGATCCTACTCTACCTAGAGGAAATTCCATTGGAAATATTAAAACTACCAATAAATCAGTTGTTACTTCTGGAATTTATGAAAGATATATTCAAAAAGAAAATAAAATTTATCACCATATTTTAAATCCATCTTCAGGATATCCATTTGAAAATGAACTAAGTAGCGTGACAATTATATCAAATAAATCTATAATATGCGATGCCTTGTCAACTTCTGTATTTGGACTAGGATTAGATAAAGGTTTAGATCTTATTGAAAGCTTAGATAATACCGATGCCATTTTAATAACAAAAAATAAAGAGATATATTTAACTTCAAATATAGAAAATCAATTTAATCTTACTGATAATTCTTTTAAAATAATAAAAGAAGATGCTATATTAAAATAAATAGAACTAAAAAATACTAGGATAAAATATAGTTCATATTTTATCCTAGTATTTTTCAGTCTTATCTTACTTTAGCATCTTTATATACATCTGCCATTTCTACAGTCAATCGTTCTATGTTAGACATACTTTCATAATTCTCTATGTAATTATGTTCTCCTTCTAATACATTAACATCTATAGTTATAGTAAACTTAGTTCCTACATTAAGTTCACTTTCAACACTAATAGTGCCACCAATTAAGTTAACCATTGACTTTACCATAGAAAGTCCAATACCACTTCCGTATACATTACCAATAAATCCTTTGTTTACATCATTAAATCTATCAAATATATGATCTAATTTATCTTCTGGTATTCCTATTCCAGTATCTTCTATTATTATATTTATCTTGCCATTCTCATATATAAGATTTACATATATACTACCACCCTCACTAGTAAACTTTATTGCATTTGATAAAATATTAAGTATAATTCTTTCTATTGAATTAACATCTACAGACATAATTAAATCTTCTACATTTGTATCAAATATAAGACTAATTCCATTATTATCAGCATAATTTGCAAATGACATAACTATGTCTTCTATAAGAACAATGATATTTTTATTTTCTAATCTTAATTGATAAAAACCAGATTCCATTTTAGTAAAATCAATCAAATCATTTATTATCTTTATTAATCTATAACTATTTTGTATAGTTAAATCTACATGTTTTTTAATAATTCCATGCTCATCAGATATCTTATTTTTATTATATAAATTTCCTATTAGCTGAGCACTTGTAAATATAAGATTCAAAGGTGTCTTTAATTCATGAGACATATTTATAAAGAACTGCATTTTTATAAGGTCTCTCTTTTCTCTTTCTATAATCTGTTTCTTTAACGACTCTAGCTTTATAATATCCTTCATATCTTTTATTATGGTAAGTTTAAACGTTTTTCTATTAATCTTAAAAGGTATACTAGCTACCTGAGTATCTATAACCTCATCATTTTTATCTAAATATTTTATCCTGTAATAATCACTAGTTTCACCAGATTTAACTTTATTGAATGTATATTTAGCTTTATTAACATAATCAGGATGAATCTTCATAAAATCTGACCTACAAACTCCAAGTTCTTCTTTTAATTCCGATTTTAAACCAAATATATCTTTAAATTTTTTATTTATATAAACATATTTATTAGTTTCTATATCTTCTAAATATATTCCTTCTGGAACTCTATCTAATAAAGCTTTATACATATCTTCACTTCTTTTGATTACTTCTCTATTATTCATATAATAAGTAATATCATTATAGCTTATTATAGTATACTTTTTATCACCTTCATAATAAATTGTAGTTTTTGATTCTAGCCAGATTATATTTCCTTCTCTATCTATTCTTCTATATCTAAGTAAGCCATTGTTGTAAAGTTCATAATTATTTCGTGCATTTGCATTTATACTACTAGCTAGTTGATATAAATCTAAATCCTCTTCATATATTTTGAATTTAGAAAAAATTTCTTCATATGACTCACTGAATAGAACTATATCATTACTTTCATCCAAAATAATTATCGGGCTCTTTATATTAGTTATTAGATCTTCATATTCTTGTTTTAATTCTATTAAGTTATTTAACATCTTTTTTTCATTAGATATATCTAATAAAATACACACTATTTCATCCGAAGTTTCATATTTAGAAAACATACATTTATAACACTCTTTTGTAGTTGTTATTACTTCGCACTCTATTGAGTCTGCTCCAACACCTAACACGTCTAAATAGCCTATAAATTCATCATAATTAATTATCGTATTTTCAAGAGCTAATTGAATATCATCATATTTTTCGTATAAACAAATCTTCTTTAATGTATCATTGAAATATTTTATATTTTTATTTTTATCAAATACTATCCATCCATTCGGTGTAAATGGCAATAATCTATATAGGAAATCTTCCTTATACTCCATTTCTTTTGTCATTTTACCTTGTACTTTAATATCCCTTTGTAGCACATTGCTTACTTGTTGCTGCTTTAATAAATGTTCTTCCATAACGTTATTAATTTTTATTTTTTTTATATAAGGATTCATTAAATTAGATTCAACTATTATTTTATATATATAATAAGTTTCTAAAATACTTATAGCTTCAAGAAATGCATGAACAAAGTTTGCATATATTTCTTCTTTAACTATATAGAATAATCCTATAAAATATAACATTTTTAATAATATAACCCTATTTATTAACTTGAGCTCTTTCTTTTCTAAGTAAGATTCTTTCTTCTTAATGTAAGCTAAACTTCTCTTTATAGTCATCATCAATAAAATCATATTTACCGATAATATAAGTTCAAATCCATTAAATTTCATTTGATTAAAGTTTACTATATTTATATTATGCTTTATACTAAAGTACATTACTAGAATGAAAATACAATATACAAAATAAACTAATATTGGATGTTCTTTAGATTTAGATTTAGATTTACGTTTTATTGTTTTTTTATAAAAACTATCAATAATAAAAAAAATAGTTGCTGATTCTAAAATATTTTTTATTAATATCAACTCTGATAAATATCTGATATTTGAAAATAACAGTATACTACAAATATACATTACATTAGATAAAATATATACAATACCTATTAAATTCACATAATCGAATCTAAAACGACCTATACCTAATGTAAATGTTATTATCAATATACTCAATGTTAATCTTAATATAATTGCTGATACCGAGTATAACTGTCTATTTGTATAACTTAGATAAATAAGTAGAATAAAAATTACTATATTAAAGATATTTAACAGAATAGACGATTTTTTTCCTACCTTGTTCGATCTATTCATACCTACTCTCCCAATCTGCCCTAATAATATATATCTGAAAACTCTATATTTATTTTTTCTTCAATATCGTATATTGATTTATTTTTTTGAGTTTCTATATTCTTAAATTCTGATTTATTTAAAGTTATTATAAATTCAGTTTCCTTATTTTCTTCACTTCTTACATTTATCTTCCCATTGTGAAGTTCTACTAATTTTTTAACTAAAGATAAGCCGATACCACTTCCTTCTGTATTTCTCGAAAGAGTTTTATCAACTTGAGAAAATTCATCAAATATTATATCTAGTTTATCTTGTGGTATTCCTACACCTGTATTTTTGACACTTATTACAACACTCTTATCGTTGTCATATATATTCACACATATCTTACCATTATTAGGAGTAAATTTGATACAGTTTGATAGTAGATTAAGCATAATTCTTTCGATTTCAGCTTTATCTATAAACATATTTATTTCCTCTGATTCTGTATCAAATATTAAACTTATATTCTTCTTTATCGCATATTTTTCTATCTTCATAAATAAGTCTTCAATCAACACTACAATATTTCTTTTAGACAAGTTTAACTTATAATATCCAGATTCTAATTTAGTTAAATCTATAATATTATTTATTAATCTTTGAAGCCTATAAGAATTATTCTTAACTAAAGCTATATGATTATTTACATTTTCATTATAATCATTAATTTTTTTATTCTTATTAAATGATTCCAATAATTGATTAGAGCTGAATATTACATTTAAAGGAGTTTTTAACTCGTGGGACATATTTGTAAAAAATTCAGTTTTTATCTTATCTATTTCTAATTTTTCAGATAGTTCTTTTTCGACTAATTCAGTTGTTTTTTTATCAGTTAAATCTTTAATTATCAACATAACATACTTACTATCGCTACCCATTGAAAATGGTAGTGCATTTACTTCCACATCTATACATTCTTTATTCTTTGATATAACTTGTTTATTTAATAAAATTATATACTGGTTATTATTAATAACTTTCTTTAATTTTTTTAAGAAAGATACTTCTTCATCTGTACTTAATTTAATTATATCTCTTATACTGCAATTATTAAATCCTTCGCCTTCGTCTACATTTATAATATTTAGTAAAGACTTATTTAAATATTTTATATTTAAATTTCTATCTAATAAACAAATACCATCAGGAAGTATATCAATAAGCTTTGAATAAGATTCTTCTGACTCCCTCAGTCTTTTTTGAGCTAACTTTCTTTCAGTTATATCTCTTATTACAATGCTTTTCTTATTTTTATTATATGTTGAGTAAATCATATCTACATACATTTCCCTGCCATTAATAATATAAACTTCTTCTTTTTTTTCTTTATTTTCTTCAATAAATAAGTCAATTTGTGATAAGTCACCGTCAAACATATTTATGCATGCATTATTTGCGTACAGTATATTACCATCTTCTAATAGAATAATCCCATCCGTAATACTTTCTAGAAAATTTTCATAACATAAATTCGTAGATACAATTTCCTGCTCAAACGTTATTTCTTTTGTTTTATCTACAAAAATACATAAACAACACTCACTTTGTCCATTTATCTTAAAAGGAGTAAGAATAACTTGATAATACTTAGAGTCCTCACTTTCCATAGTGAGTCTTATTTCTTGATTATTTTTAATCACAGAATCTACGCTTATTAAAATATCATTATACTTTTTAAATTTAAACTCTAACATTTGAGATATATTACAATTTTCATATATACTAAATTGCGTTATAAAAGATTTATTTTTGTATATTATATCTTTATTATCAGAGAAAATAATAGTTGGATTCATTGCGCTATTTATGGTAGTTTTTAATTTATCATTTTTCATTCTAAGAGAATCTTTAAGCATTTGAGTTATCCTAACTTCTTGCATTAATCCTTCATTATTATAGTTTATAATATTATCTTTTTCTTGTAATTGTTTGCCAATATTATTTAATTCTTTATAATGCTTTTTTATATTTGTATACACGATATATCTATATAAATAATAAATAGATACGTTTGCAATAAACCCACTAAAAAAATAAGCGTTGCTGATATCGTCTAATATAAGTAACATTAACATAATAACTCTTGCAAAAATAAATAAAAAAATAATTCTAGCCATGAAATATCTCTCAATACTATGTTTATCCATTTTTTTTATCTTTATAAATACCATGCTACATACTATCAAAGTCATAATTGTTATACTATTTTCTAAAGTGATGCCTAAACTTATATTCTCTATGCTTAACTCAAATATACATGTTATTACAATAGAGCATAATAAAGATATCACTGATATCTTTCCAAATGTAAATAATATAAAATCCTTTTTTATAGTATCCATCCTTGTACATAGACTAGAATAAATCCCTAAAAGTTGAAGTATCTCTATAGACATGTAAAAAGACATACTCACAGAATCAAAAATAAAATAATCAGTTCCTAATTTAGTTAAAATAAATCCAGTTTCTAAACTCCCCGTTACAATAAAAATAAGCCCTAAAAAAATTGTAGCTCTATTCGGATTAACTTTTATAGTTTCTATTATAATAATTCCTATTGCTGTTAATAAAGCTGCATACAAACTATGTATGAACATCATATACTGCACCTTATCCTTTACAACTATAAATAAAGATATAAATGTTATAAAGATAATAAGGCTAACCTTTTCACCCTTTTCATTATTTGTATTTATATACATACCTTTTTATAAATCCCCCTAAATTTAATACTATCTCTATTATACTATACATTTCGCTTAAGTTTTATTTTTTATACTAAAAAATGTCAAATATATACATATTACCATGTATAATTTGACATTTTTATGGATTTTATTCAGTTAAAACATTATTCTTTTATCTTCTATTCTTTTAGTTATTCTATTTCTATCAAAATGTTCTAAAATAATCAAACAATTTTTCCTACTCGAATTTATTAAATTTCTATACTCAGCTAATGTTATACCTTTATTCTCTTTTATATACTTAAGTAAAGTATGTTTTGCTATTTCATAATTTTCCTTATCCATAATATGACTATCACTTAATAATTCTATCTCATAACCAATCATAGATTCTAGTACTTCTTTATAATTGTAATTAATACAAACTTCCTCCACAGTTAATATTGAAGCTAATCCTGCTTTTCTAAGCTGTTTTTGGATATCTAGTTTTATAGCTTTTTGTTTGTCATTTAAAACAACATTAAAATCATATGATGATACTAATTTATTAACTATCTTTATCTTTTTTTCGCTTTCCATCTTTAGAATAACTACATCTAGGTCTCTAGTTTTTAACTTAGTACCTATTTTACTTCTCAGCTCTTCTTTTGACATTCCTTTTTTCAATCTATTTTTCTTATGATAATGATTCAATAAGTCCAATATATCATCTTTTAAACTTTCATATGCCTTAACATGAATATAATAATTGTTAAGTTTAATCACTCTATTATTTTCTATTAATATTCTAATATTTTCTTCTATTACATTTTCATTCAATCCAGTATAAGACATTAATGTTTGTATAGTCGAGTATTCTTCTTTATTTTGTTTTAAATACTCTTCTATAATATCCTTTGGTTCTCCTAATTCTTTTAACTTTAGACTATCAATAACTTTAGAGTCAAATTTTTTATGTTTTTTTACAGAAGTATCAATTATTACTCCTCCACCAATAGTTTCCATAGGTGAATAAGTCCTAATTACAAACTTATCTCCCTTTTTGACCACTATTCCTTCTTCTAATCTTAATTGTACATAAGCACTTTCATTCTTTTTTATATAATCTTTGTCTAAAGGAACTGCCCTACATAAAGTTTCTTTAGTTCCATGGTATAATTTCAGCCTATCCCAATGTTTCAATTCTCTACTTGTATGCTTGACTAACGATATTTTTACATCTAACATTTTAGATTCTTCTAAAGAATTTATATCAGCTAAGACATCTCCTCTCTCTATTTCTTCAACCTTTACATTAGAAATATTTATAGCTGTTCTTTGACCTGCATAAGCCACTTCTACATTTTCACCATGTACTTGTATTCCTCTAATTTTAGCTTTTATGCCTTTAGGATATATTAATAACTCATCATTAATTTTAATTTTACCTTCTAATAATGTTCCCGTGATAATTGTACCAAATCCTTTTACTGAAAATACTCTATCTATATTAAGTCTCGATGGAGAATCTTCATTTTTACTTTCAATAGCATTACTAATATCATCTATTTTATTTATAAGTTTATCTATGCCATAACCAGAAATAGAATCAACTTCTATTATATCTACATTATCAAGAAAAGTTCCTTCAAGTCTTTCTCTTATATCCTCTTTTACTAATTCCTTAAAGTCTTCATCTACCTTTTGACACTTTGTAAGAACTATTATTCCATTTTTTATATCTAAAAAATTTAATATATCTAAATGCTCAATAGTTTGAGGCATAACACCTTCATCACATGCTACTACTAATAATACGATATCTATACCAGATGAACCCGCTAACATGTTTTTTATAAATTTTTCATGACCTGGAACATCTACGATTCCTGCTCTTTTATTACTTGGTAGATCGAAATATGTAAATCCCAAGTTTATAGAAATACCCCTTTGCTTTTCTTCCTTTAAAGTATCAGTATCCCTACCTGTAAGTGCTTTTATAAGACTAGTTTTACCATGATCTATATGTCCAGCTGTTCCTATTATTATATTTTTCATGTTTAGCCCCCTATTAAAATGTTTAATTCTCTTGCTATTATTTCAAACTCATCTTCAAATATAGTTCTAACGTCTAGTATATATTTATTTTCATAAATTCTTCCTATTATATTAGAATTACTTAATCTTAACTTTCTTTCTAAAGATGATACACTCATTTTATTCGGGATTATCGAAATCACAAAAGTTTTTAATTTTTCAATAGGCATAGATCCTCCTCCAACTTGTGAAAAATTATCCTCTATACTTATTTGGGCATCTAAATTCAGGCCATTTAACAAATTAAATAACTTATTTACCTTCTTGTGTAGCTCTTCAATTGTGTAAGTCAGCATTCTCAATGTAGGTATATCTCTTATAGCCTTATGCTCATCTAAATATATTCTTAGAGTTGCTTCAAGTGCACATATTGTAATTTTGTCAACTCTTAATGCTCTCGTAAGTTGATTTTTTTTCATTTTCTGTATGTACTCTTTTTTTCCTACTATAATACCTGCTTGTGGACCACCTAACATTTTATCCCCGCTAAATGTAACTATATCAGCACCCTTATTTATAGAATCTAATACTGTAGGCTCATAAGATAATCCATATTTTGATAAATCTATAAATACTCCACTACCTAAATCTTCTATAAGAGGTATATTATATTTTTTGCTTAGCAATGATAAATTATCTATTTCTACATTTTCTGTAAATCCTAAAATCTTATAATTACTAGTATGTACTTTCATTAATACCTTAGTATTTTCTGATATAACTTCTTCATAGTCACTTATATGAGTTTTATTAGTTGCTCCAACCTCTACTAATTTCGCTCCACTTAAAGACATAATACTCGGTATCCTGAAGGATCCTCCAACCTCTACCAATTCACCCCTTGATACTATAGCTTCGCCATCCTTTGCTAAAGTATTTAAAGCAAGAAGGACTGCAGCTGCATTATTATTTACAACTAAAACATCTTCTGCTCCTGTTAATCTTTTTATCATATCTACTAAGTGCACATATCTAGAACCTCTTTCACCTGTATCAATATTGTATTCAAGGTTTGAATATCTAGATGCAATTCCCCATACTTCATCCTTTATACTTTCACTTAATAAAGATCTTCCTAAATTAGTATGTAAAATAACACCGGTTCCATTTATAACTTTTTTTAGAGATAAAGAATAATTTATTTTTATTTTAATTATGGAATCTCTAATAATATCTTCAAATCTTATCTTTATTTCTTTGTCATTATTATCTAAGTTTATAATTAGTTTTCTTTTTTCATCTATAGCCTGTCTTACAGACTCTAATACTAAGGTTCTCGGATATTCCTCTAATACGTTCTTTATTTTCTCATTTCCTAATACTTCATCTACTGAGGGCAACATAGCAAATAATTTTTTCTTATCCAAAATAATCACTCTTTCTCATATTCAGTTAGATACCTTATCTTACAGTAATATATTTTTCATCCTTTGACTTTACATATCCTATTATTTTCGCTTCTATAGAACCATTTAATTTCATATCTTTTACTAGTTCCTCTGCATATTCTGCTTTTACAGATACTAATAGTCCTCCTGATGTTTGAGGATCATATAGAATGTCTCTTACAGCAATATCTACATCTTGCATATCAACATCTTTTTCAATATATTGTTTGTTTCTATACATTCCTGCAGGTATAATTCCCATTTTAGCCATATCTACAGCTTCATCTAATATAGGAACATCTTCTGAATTTATATGTATACTAACTTCTGATGCTTTTGCCATCTCTAATGCATGACCTAATAGTCCAAACCCCGTTATATCTGTTACTGAGTTTACCTGTATTTTGTCAAAACTCATTGCAGCATATTTATTTAAATGAGTCATAACTTCAATCACTTTATTTTCTGTTTCTTTTCTTATTAAATCAGCTTTCATAGCTGTATTTAATATACCTACACCTAAAGGCTTTGTAAGTATTAATACATCTCCTACCTTAGAAGTTGCATTTGATAGTATTTTATTAGGATGCGCTATACCAGAAACAGAAAGTCCATACTTAGGTTCCTTATCATCCACAGTATGCCCTCCTACTAAAAGTGCACCACTTTCTCTTACTTTATCAAATCCACCTTTCATGATCTCAGCTAAAACATCCATATCATGACACGCAGGGAAACAAACAATGTTCATTGCAACTATAGGAGTTCCACCCATAGCGTATACATCCGATAGTGAATTCGCCGCTGCAATTTGTCCAAATATATATGGATCATCTATCATTGGTGTAAAAAAGTCTAATGTTTGTATTAATGCCATTTCATCATTTAATTTATATACTGCAGCATCATCAGCTGTATCTAGTCCTACTAATAAATTTCCCTTACTATTATCATTTTTAGGAAGTTGACTTAAAACCGAAGCCAGAACCTCTGGCCCTATTTTAGCTGCTCATCCTCCTGAAGTTGTCATTTCTGTAAGTCTCTTATATTTTTCCATAAAAAGACCTCCTTTCCTTCTCGTCCATAAATATAATAACATATTTTTTGTATATTATTATATACATCTATATTATAGTATCAATTTATACTTATTAATTCCTTCAAATCTTCATATTTTTTATCCCCTATTCCATTTACATTTTTAATTTCTTCTATAGATTTAAAGTTTCCATTTTCATCTCTATATCTCACAATCTTATTTGCAGTAGCTTCTCCGACACCTGGTAAATCTTCTAATTCTTTTATTGTTGCTAAATTTATATTAATCTTATTACTCTCACTTTTACTATTAGCCTCTACGGTATTATTTATTAATAAACTATCATTTGAAATTTCTTCTCCTATTTTAGGTATTATATAATGCTCCTCATCTTTTATTTTTAAAGCCATATTTACCCTATTTAAATCAGCATCTTCCGTAACACCACCCAAGAGCTCTATCGCATCAGCTAGTCTTTTGCTATTTTCCAAGGTTACCACACCTGGATTATTAACTTGACCACTTATGTATACTGTTATCATTTCTGAATTTATTTCATCATCTAGAGTATCTTTTTTTATATTATTTACTTCCTCATAATTATCATGTGCATCTTCACTATTAGCTAATATACTTTCTTTATTATTTACCTCTTCTTTACTTACTACATAAATATCATCTTTAAAATAAAGCTTATCCTTAATAATTATTGTTGTTACACAAATAAAAGTAATTATTAAAAAGATTATACTTTTTTTATTTTTTTCCACTTTATTCACTCCTTTTTTTTATTATTAACTAAAATATGATATACTAAAATATAAGTTTAAAATTTGGAGGTTATAGATGAAAAAATTTCTATCTTTATTGGTAACATATATTATAATTTTCTCTACATTTTTAAACTCAGCAAACGCATCATACGCTAGCAGTGATGAACCTTCTATCCCTGCAGAAGCAGCAGTTCTTATGGACTATGAAACTGGAAAGGTTTTATTTAATAAAAACGGAGATAAAAAAGTTTATCCAGCATCAACAACAAAGGCTTGGACAGCTTACCTAGTTTTAAAATATAAACCTAATTTAAACGAAAAAATACAAATTACTAAAGATCCTAATGTAGAAGGATCGAGCATGTATTTAAAAGTCGGAGAATCTTTTACAGTAAAAGAATTACTTGAAGGATTATTAGTTCATTCTTCTAATGATGCAGCTGTAGTTTTAGCAGAGTATGTAAGTGGTTCTATTAAAGAATTCGCTAATTTAATGAACGAGGAAGCAAAATCTATAGGTGCTAAAAACACTCATTTTACTAATCCTCATGGTTTACCAGACAAAGAACATATTACAACTGCAAACGATATGGCACTTATGGCTAGAGAGGCTATGAGTAATAATGTCTTTAGAGATATTGTTAAAACTAAATCAATCTCTTTTCCTGCAACTGAAGCATATCCTTATGAAAGGTATTTTGTAAATACAAATAAGTTTTTAACTTCAAATGAAAAAATAAATTATAACGGAAAAGATATAGATATAAAATATGATATAGTTGACGGAATAAAAACTGGTTATACTGATGATGCAGGCAGATGTCTTTTATCTAGCGCTGTAAAAAATGGAAGAAGGCTTATTTCTGCAGTATTCAAATCTACTGGAAATGACCTATACTTAGCTTCTAGAACTTTACTAGATTATGGTTTTAATAACTATCATAATGAAACAATAGTAGCAAAGGACAAATATACTGGAAATGAAAGAGTTTTATTATCTAAACAAAAAGAACTTATATATGAACCTGAATTTACTTATAAGGTTTTATTAAAAAACGGAACTCCAACAAGTTCTTATAGCGTAAAAACTAAGTTAGACAAGATACACCTTCCTATAAAAAAAGGTGATAAAGTCGGTACTTTAGAAGTTTATAATTCAAACAAACTTGAAACTAAAATAAACTTAGTTGCTACAAATGACCTTAATAGTATCTTTGGTCCTTTAGTAGAGAATAAAATAATCTCTATGGTAATTAAGGTTTCTTTAATTACAATTGTATCTATTTTCATAATACTTCTTTATATAAAGAGAAAAAATAAAAAGAAATATAAGAAAAATATTTTCAAAGGTAAAAGAAGATAAAAAAAAGACTTTCTCATTAATATTGAGATAAGCCTTTTTATATTTTTGTATCATATGTTACAGAATTTTATTTTTTTATATTGTATAATAGTATTTATAACTAAATTAATTTAGGAGGAATACATATGAGTTGTGGATGTAGCAATATAAATAAAAATGATGGAAAAAATGTAGTTGATTTAATAAGAAGCAAAGGTAAAGAAAATTTTCCTTTAAGAAATTCTTATGGCATAGAATGTGTCAATTGTAAGGAAACTTTTACCATGAAGACACATGTTGATAAGTGCCCTACTTGTAATATGGTTTATGGGGTTACTCCATGTAGTTCTCACGACAAAAATAATATAAAAATAGCTGATATAAACTATTAAGCCTCAAATATAATCCCCCCAAATGTAAGTACATTAATACTATCATTTAGGGGGTATTATTTTAATCATTTAAAGCTTTTAAGCATGTTAACTCATACAATGCCTTTGCCACTCCATCCTCACTATTTGTTGAAGTAATGTAATCTGCCTTTGATTTTACAAACTCATCTGCATTCCCCATAGCAACTCCTATACCTGCAAATTCTAGCATGCTAATATCATTATAATTATCTCCAAAAGCTATAATCTCATCTTTATCTATATCTAAATATTCAGCTAATATCTTAACTGCACTGCCCTTATCAGACCCAGTAGCCATAATTTCTATATTATTAAACCAAGATTTAGTTATTTCTAATCCTTCTATTTTATTCAACTCTTTTGTAATCTCATCTAAAATAGATAAGTTCTCATCTTCAATTACTATTACCTTTAGTATCTCTTTACTTATTATATGTTCAGTAAGGTCAGATAGCAAAACTAAATCTACTCCACTGCTCATTAGTTTTTTTACCTTAACAAGATTTTTATTATCTTTATCTATCTTTTTGCACATTAGTAAATCTTCTGAATAGTATTGATAATACACCTTATATTCTTCTAGAACCTTCAGTATTTTTAGTGATTTCTCCTTATCTATATGATTTGAATATATTATTTCATTTGTAATAGAATCTTTTATCAATGCACCATTACATGCTATTATCGGCGTTGTAGAATCTAAAAATCTAATATGTGATTTAGCTGAACTATACATTCTTCCCGTAGCTACAGTAACATTAATACCTTTATCTAACGCTTCTTTTAATACCTTTTTATTTTCCTCAGTAACTTCATGGTCACTCCCCAATAATGTTCCATCCATATCAGTAACAATTAATTTATAATCCATATCCAACTCCATACTCTAAATTTATATTATTCCCTCTTACTCTTTACCTTTATAAATTATATCATATTTTTAATTTATATAGTAATTAGACATCATAAAGCTTATTTTAATTTATATCTATTATACAGTTTAATTATATAAAAAATATAAAAAGGTTAACTTGATATCTATTTTGTTAAAGATATCAAGCTAACCTTTTATTTTAATATATGTTTATATTTATTATCCAAATATTTTATCACTTAAAGCACATCCAGTACAAGTTGCAGCAACTCCACCTAAAGCAGTTTCTCTTAACTCTGGTGGTAAATTTTTACCAACTTTGTACATAGCTTCTACAGTTTCATCAAATGGTATTATATTTAATATTCCAGCTAAGCATAATTCAGCAGATATTAAAGCATTTGCAACACCTATAGCATTTCTTCCTTGACAAGGAGCTTCAACAAGTCCAGCTATTGGGTCACATACAAGTCCCATTACATTTTGTAAACAGTGAGATGCAGCATGTATAGCTTGTTCTGGAGTTCCACCCATCATTTCAACTACACCAGCAGCAGCCATTGCAGCAGCAGCTCCAGTTTCAGCTTGACATCCACCTTCTGCACCAGCAACTGTTGCATTTCTAGTTATTATTGCACCTATTGCAGAAGCTGCAAATAATGCGTCTAACATTTGCTCATCAGTCATGTCATATTCTTTTCCTATAGTAACTACAGCACCTGGAAGTATTCCACAAGAGCCTGCTGTTGGAGCTGCAACTATAAGTCCCATAGAAGCATTGACTTCCATAGTTCCCATTGCAGCAACTAACGCTTTATTCATTAATGGACCACAAACTGATTTACTATTATTTCTAAATATAGTTAATTTTTTAGCTTCTCCACCTATAAGACCACCAACTGATTTTATATCTTCTTCAACAGCTTTTTCAGTTGCCGACTTCATTATATTTAAACTATGTTGCATTTTTGATCTTATTTCTTCTTTAGATAATCCAGAAAGCTCAACTTCTCTTTCTAAACATACTTCATGTATTGACATGTTGTATTCGTTACACATTTCTAATAATTCTTTTCCGCTTTTGAAATTATATTTCATTGTCTCTCTCTCCTTACTGTCTAGAATTTATCTAAAACTACAGCTTTAGCTACAACTTCAAATTTGCTTATTTGATCTAATATTTCTTTTTCTAATGGTTCTTCTGTCTCTATAGTTACAAATGTATACTCAGATCCTGCTATTCTGTTAGTAGACATTGTAGATATATTTTTATTATTATGAGCAAGAAGTCCTGTTACAAAAGATACAGCACCTGTTATATCTTTTATCTCTAATATTACAGCTGGCTTAGAACCATTGAAATCTAAAGTTAAGCCATCCATTTCTGTAAGTTTTATATTACCTCCACCGATAGAAGCACCTTTTACTATACTTATAGTTCCATCTTCTAAAATCATTTCCATCTTAACAGTATTAGGATGTTCATTTTCTCCTAAATCAGTTTTTATAAATTCAAACTTAACACCCATTTCTCTTGCTATGTCAAAAGAGTTTCTTATTCTAGCATCTTCTGGATCAAATCCTAATATTCCTCCAACTAATGCTTTGTCAGTTCCATGACCTTTGTATGTTTCTGCAAATGAACCATGTAGATAGAATTTTACTTCTTTTACAGGTTTTCCTGCTATTTTAGAAGCAGTTTTCCCAAGTCTTGCAGCTCCTGCAGTATGGGAACTAGATGGACCTATCATATTTGGTCCTACAACGTCAAATACACTATAATCTTTAGCCATTGATTTACCTCTCTCTTCTTAAATGTCAAATTAGGTTAACTGTGAAACCATTTTCTTAAATAGAAACATTATTAATCTGATTTTAACTTTCAAAATATTAATAACTTTATAAGTCATAAAATTTTATTTAATAATATTAACTATATATTTTAATATTAATTTATATTAATATTATTTATTTAAAAAAAACATATATACTTTTTTTCAAGTTTTTTTATTATTATATTTATATTATATATAAAATCTTATTTTTATGGAATATCTTTTTTCTTATTTTCTTATTTTATAACTATTTTTTTGTATATAGATACTATTTTTACTTTTTATAAATAATATTTTAATCTAAAGTAAAAACGACCAGCTATTACTGGTCATTTTATATGTCAGTTGAATTTTATAATTATAATACAGCTATAACTTCTATTTCAACTTTAACGTCTTTTGGTAATCTAGCAACTTCTACACAAGCTCTAGCAGGTTTGTTTTCACCAAAGAATTCAGCGTAAACTTCATTTATTTGAGCAAACTCATTCATATCTTTTATGAATACTGTAGACTTTACTACATCTGAGAAATCTGCTCCAGCTTCTTTTAATATAGCTTGTACATTTTTTAAAGATTGAGTTGCTTGAGCTTTAACATCTCCTTCAACTATTTCCATAGTTTCTGGTACAAATGGAACTTGTCCAGATACAAATAATAAATTTCCAGCTTTTATTGCTTGAGAGTATGGTCCTATAGCTGCTGGAGCATTGTCAGTATGAATTACTTGATGTTTCATTTTTCATTCCTCCTAAAAATTATATATGTTATACAACATTTGCTTCTATATTATACTATATCTTAAATAATCTTGTTATACATATTTTATAAATCTTTTATTTCAAATCCGGCAGCTTCTATATCAGATTTTATTTTTTGTATATGTTCATTGTCAAATGTTTCTAATACAAACTCTGCATTTTGCTTTCCTATATAAGCTCCTGATGATAATCTAGATTGATTTGCATTTAATATATTTGCATTATTTTCGCTTATTATTTTAGTTAACTCAGAGAATCCACCTGGCTTATCAATCATAGTTACGCTAAATGAATATCTTCTTCCTTCTTTAGCAAGGCCACTTCCTATTATTCTATATAAATTGTTAACATCTACATTTCCACCAGATATTATACATACAACGTTTTCATTTTCCTTTGGAGCATATTTACCGCTTAATAATGCAGCAGTTGTTACAGCTCCTGAACCTTCAGCTACAACCTTTAAATTTTCCATTAAATAAACTATACCTTGAGCTATTTCTTCTTCTTCTACTAAAACTACTTCATCTACTAATTCTTTTATTATTTCAAAAGTCATATCTCCAGGAGTTTTAACAGCTATACCGTCTGCTATTGTAGTAGATTTAAATGCACTACTAACTTGTCCATTTTTCATAGATTCATGCATAGAAGGTATATTTGCAGTTTGTACACCTATAACTTTAACATTTGGATTTAATGCTTTTGCCGCTACTGCAACACCAGCAATTAATCCTCCACCACCAATTGGGCATAAGATTGTATCTACTTTATCATTTAATTGTTCAAATATTTCTAATCCTATAGTTCCTTGTCCTGCTATAACATGCTTATCATTGAATGGATGTAAGAATGTTGCTCCTGTTTCTTTTTGTATTTCAACAGCTTTTGCATAAGCATCATCATATACTAAACCATTTAAAACCACTTCTGCTCCATAACCTTTTGTCGCAGAAACCTTTAATAATGGTGCTGTTGCTGGCATTACTATTGTAGATTTTATTCCACTCATTTTTGCTCCTAAAGCAACACCTTGAGCATGGTTACCTGCACTCGACGCTATGACACCGTTTGCCTTTTCTTTATCAGTTAAATTAGCAATTTTATTGCAAGCCCCTCTTACTTTAAAAGACCCTGTTCTTTGCAGATTTTCACATTTATAAAAAACGTTTGCCTTAGTCTTATTACTAAGACTAGCACACTCTAACATATCAGTTTTCTTTACTATATCTTTTATAGTTTCTTTTGCTTCTTTTATATCTTGTAATGTAACTTGTAACATAATATTACCCCCTACAATTTTATTGAATTTTATCGACATTTTTTAACATTTTTTCCTGTTATTTTTTCTACAAACTAATTATATTATTAACTATTCGGATTCGTCAACATTTTTTTGAAATTGTTTTCTTATTAAACAATAAAAGACTACTCAACACTTGTTAAGTAGCCTTTTTCAAGCAAACTAAAATAAATTTTATATTTGAATTTTAATTTATTTTTTCTTCATATATTTTCTTGTATCAAGAGCAACAGCTGCAATTATAATAATACCTTTTATTATAAATTGTAGATATGTACTAACTCCAATAAATGAAAGTCCGTAGTTTAAAACTTGGAATATTAAAACCCCTGTTATTATACCACCTATACTACCTACCCCTCCAGCAAATGATACTCCTCCAACAACGCATGCTGCAATGGCATCCATCTCATACATAAATCCTGTATTGTTAGTAGCACTACCTACTCTAGCTGCTTCTAAAGATCCTGCTAATCCATACAAAAGACCTGCCATAACATATATTATTATTAAATTCCTAGCAACATTAACACCGGATACTTCTGCAGCTTCTGGGTTTCCTCCTATAGCAAACATATTTTTACCAAGCTTAGTTTTATTCCATATAAACCACATTATAATACAAGCTATAGCCGCATAAATTATTAAATATGGTAATCTAAAATCACCTATTTGTATACCACCTACTGCAAGCTGTTTAAACCCTTTATCTAAACCAGCTATAGGCTGAGCTCCATATGGAGGTCTATCAAAATATAAACTAGTTATACCATATGCCAAAAGCATTGTACCCATAGTAGCTATAAACGGTGGTGTTTTTAATTTTGCAACTGCAAAACCATTTATCGCACCCATAAATCCGCATATAATCATTGCTAACAATATTGGAATAACTACAGGCAATTGTTGTAAGTCTGGATACATACGATAAGCATAATCAGTTGCTTGTAATAATGATGCAGATATTACTGCTGCCAGACCAATTATACGGCCAGCAGAAAGGTCTGTACCTTGAGTTACTATTATTCCACCAACACCTAATGCAATAATCATACGAGTAGAACACTGTGCTAATATATTTGTTAAATTTTTTATAGAAAGAAAACTAGGCTCTATAGCAATTATTCCTATAAGCAAAAATACTAATACTATTTGTATTGCGTTGTTTGCTGCCCATTCTTTAAAGTTAAAACTTGATTTTTCATTAACTAGTGACTTTGTATTCATGGCTATCCCCCTCTATAAACTTCGCTGATAATTTCATTATCTCTTCTTGCGTAGTATTTTTTGAATCAACTATTCCAGCAACTTTACCGTTGCTCATAACTAATATTCTATCTGTTACTCCTATAAGCTCTGGCATTTCCGAAGAAATCATTATAATTCCTTTTTCCTTACTTGCCAAATCATTTATAAGCTGATATATTTCATATTTAGCACCTACATCTATACCTCTTGTAGGCTCATCTAACATAAGTATTTCTGGATTAGTCAATAACCATCTTCCTATTATTACCTTTTGTTGATTTCCTCCTGATAAACTACCTATATTAGTTTTTTCAGAAGGTGTTTTTACATTCATAGAATCTATAACCCATTTTGTATCTTTTGACATTTTCTTATCAGATAAGAAACATCCATTAACCTTATATGCTTCTATATTCGAAATAACTGAATTGAAATTTATACTTAGCTGTGGGAATATACCTGTACTTCGTCTTTCTTCTGTAACTAAGGCAAATCCATTTTCCATAGCACTTCTAGGGTGTTTATTTTCTACTTCTTTTCCGTGAAGTTTAATTGTCCCCTTATCAATTTTCCTCATTCCAAATAGGGCTTCTACAATCTCTGTTCTCTTTGAACCAACTAATCCTGCAATTCCAAGAATTTCTCCTTTTCTTAGTTTAAAACTAACATCTTTTAGCCCAAATTTTTTATTTTCTGTTAATCCTTCTACTTCTAGTATGACTTTTCCCGGGTGATTTCGTTTTGGTGGGAATCTATTTGACATGTCTCTACCAACCATCATGCTTATGATTATATCTGTAGTTAATTCTGATGCATGTTTTGTACCTATTAGCTGACCATCTCTCATTACTGTAACTTCATCAGATATTTTAAGTATTTCTTCCATTTTATGTGATATGTATATAATTGCAACATTATCTTTTTTCAATTTTTCTATAATTCTAAATAGATGTTCAACTTCTTTTTCAGTAAGTGAAGATGTTGGTTCATCCATCACTATAACCTTAGAACTATAAGAAACAGCTTTTGCTATTTCTATCATTTGCATTTGTGATACAGATAAGTTTCCAACTTTTTCTCTAGGGTCTACATCTATATCTAAATCCTTAAAAATTTTAATAGTATCATTGTACATTTTATTTTCATCTATAAATAACCCTTTTTTAGGATATCTTCCAAGCCATATATTATCTAATATGTTTCTTTGTCTAACTTGATTTAATTCTTGATGCACCATCGATACTCCATTATCAAGTGCTTGCCTAGTATTTTGAAATTCTATTTCATTTCCTTCTAAAAATATCTTTCCTGAATTCTTTTTATAAATACCAAATAGGCATTTCATCAATGTAGACTTACCAGCCCCATTTTCCCCCATAAGCGCATGTACAGTTCCTGGTCTAACATTTAGACTTACTTTATCTAAAGCTTTTACACCTGGAAATTCTTTAGTTATATCCATCATTTGTAGTATAAATTCGTTATTTACTTTCTCCAAAAGTTGATCCCCCCCTTTAGACGTTCTTCAATTTATCATCTTAATTTAATACCTAAGAAACAACAATTTAAATCCATGTTGTTCCTTAGGTATAAATAAACCTGTATTCTAAATAGTTTATGTATTTATTACTTAGCTTGATCTAGGTTGTCTTTAGTAATCCCTACATATGGAACACGAACAGCTTTGTTATCATCTAACTTCCAGTCAGTTCCTTCAACAGGATCTTTTCCATTAGCTAAGTTTAAGCATAAATCTATAACAGCCTTAGCTTGATTTGGTGCATCATTTAATACTGTTCCAACTACTTTACCTTCTTCAATAAGAGTTACTATTTCTGGTATTGCATCAACACCTACAACTGGCATAAATTTATCTCCTGATAAGTATCCTTCTTTTTCAAGAGAAGCTATTGCTCCAGAAGCCATTCCGTCATTATTACAAATTACAAATTCAATTTTATCTCCAAATTTAGCTAACCATGCATCCATTTTTTCAGTTGCTTTAGCAGCATCCCACATACCTGTATCTATAGCTAATTCTTCTGTTTCTATTCCTTTTTCATTTATAGTTTTAACAGACCATTCAGTTCTAGCTTCTGCGTCTGGATGTCCTGGTTCACCTTTTATTAAAACATATTGCATTTTTCCATCGCCATTTTTATCCCATTTATCTTTATTAGCTTCCCATTCTTTCGCTATAACTTCACCTTGCATAACTCCAGATTCTTTAGATATAGTCCCAACATAGTAAGCTTTATCATAGCTATTTAAAGCGTCAGCATCTGGTTCTTTATTAAAGAATACTACTGGTAATTCAGCAGCTTCTGCTTTTTCTATCACTGAACTTGCAGCTTTGGGGTCAACTAAGTTTATTGCTAAAACTTTAGCTCCCTTCGCTATCATAGTATCAATTTGATCTAATTGTTTTGCTTGGTCATTTTGAGAGTCATCTACTGTTAATTCTGCTACATCTTTAGCATTTGCTTCTAATTCTCTACGTACTGAAGATATAAAGTTATCATCAGCCTTATAAACTGTAGCTCCTATTTTTGGTAATTCTCCATTCCCTCCTGAAGATGAATCATCTCCTGAATTACTAGAGCTACAACCTACCATTGAAAATAACATTGTTGCCGATAATCCTAATGCTAAAATCCCTTTCTTATTCATATAAATCCCCCTCTAAATAATGAATTAAACACAGGAAAGTGTTTTCCATATAATTATAGAGACTTTTCCCTATATTTTCAATAAAATTAATAACTTTCTGATATTTTATATTACTATAATATTTTAGTATATATATTCCCTCACGATATTCAAATAACCCCATATTTCAGTATCCAAAACTCCATTTTCGTGTATAAATAATCCATATTAAAATAAAAATAATCCATATTAAAATAAAAAAATACTACCTAAAATAATTTTTAGGCAGTATTTCTTATTATAGATATTATTTAACAACTATGTTAACTAATTTTTTAGGAACTGCAACCACTTTTACTATAGTTTTTCCTTCTACTAAAGCTTTTATCTTTTCATCAGCCATAGCTAATTCTTGCATTTCATCTCTTGAAACATTAGCTCCAACTGTTAATTTTCCTCTTACCTTACCATTAACTTGAACTACAACTTCAACTTCATCTTTAACTAATGCAGTTTCATCATATTTTGGCCAACTTATATCAAATACGCTACCTTCTTTACCTATCATAGTCCATAATTCTTCACCTATATGAGGAGTGAATGGCGCAAGTATAGTTACTATAGTTTCTATACCTTCTTTTATAATAGCATTATTTCTGTTATCTAATTCTTTGTACTTGTACATTTCGTTTATTAATTCCATTAAAGCAGATATAGCTGTGTTGAATCCAAACTTTTCACTTAAATCTTCTGTAACTTTCTTAAGTGTTGCATGTATTGTATATCTCATAGCTTTATCTTCTTTAGTTAATTCACCCATATTAGTATCACTCTTAGCAACTTCTGATAATTCATCAACTAATCTATAAACTCTGTTTAAGAATCTATAACATCCTTCAACACCTTGCTCAGACCAATCTAGATCTCTTTCTGGTGGTGCTGCGAATAATACGAATAATCTTGCAGTATCTGCACCAAACTCTTCTATTATTTCAAGAGGCGAAACTACGTTTCCTTTTGACTTACTCATTTTGCTACCTTCTTTAAGAACCATACCTTGAGTTAATAAGTTTTTAAATGGCTCTTTAAAATCAACAAGTCCCATATCGTTGAATGCTTTTACAAAGAATCTTGAGTAAAGTAAGTGCATTATAGCATGCTCTACCCCACCTATATATTGGTCGACTGGCATCCACTTATTTACTACTTCTGAATCAAATATATTTTCAGTATTCTTAGGATCTATGTATCTTAAGAAGTACCAAGAAGAATCAACAAATGTATCCATTGTATCAACTTCTCTTCTAGCTTCTTTTCCACAACATGGACAAGCAGTTGTCATAAACTCTTTTGAAGTAGTAAGTGGAGATTCACCTTTTCCAGTAAATTCAACATCAGTTGGTAATAATACTGGTAGGTTTTCTTTTTTCTCTGGAACTACACCACAAGTATCACAGTAAACAACTGGTATTGGACATCCCCAATATCTTTGTCTAGAAAGTAACCAGTCTCTTAATCTGTAGTTAACTGTTTTCTTTCCTCTGTTCATTTCTTCTATCTTCTCTATTATTTTATCAAATGCTTCAGATGCATCCATTCCATTGAAATCACCTGAATTTATCATTTTATTATCTTCATCTATTACAGGTATTATTTCTAAGTCATATTTTTGGGCAAATTCTCCATCTCTTTCATCATGCGCTGGAACTGCCATTATAGCACCTGTACCATAGTCAGCTAGTACGTAGTTTGCTATCCATATTGGAGCTTTTTCTCCAGTTAATGGATTTACTACGTATTTACCTATAAACATACCTTCTTTTTCTACATCTGTAGAAGTTCTTTCTATTTCAGTCATAGTGTGCATTTTTGCAACAAATGCATCGACATCAGTTTTATACTCTGTGCCAGCAACTAATTCTTTAACTAAATCATGCTCTGGAGCAAGAACCATATATGTAACACCATAAATAGTATCTGGTCTAGTTGTGAATACAGTCATAGATTTATCAGTTCCATCTATGTCAAATACTATTTCAGCACCTGTACTTTTTCCTATCCAGTTCTTTTGCATTAACTTAACTTTTTCTGGCCATCCATCTAAAGTATCTAAATCCTGAAGTAATTCTTCAGCGTATTGAGTAGTTTTGAAGTACCATTGTTCTAAGTCCTTCTTTACAACTACAGAATCACATCTTTCACATTGTCCTTGAACAACTTGCTCATTTGCAAGAACTGTTTCACAAGATGGACACCAGTTAACAAAAGATTTTTTCTTATACGCTAGTCCATGTTCTAAGAACTTTAAGAATATTTCTTGAGTAAACTTATAGTATTCTGGAGTAGAAGTTGCAACTTCTCTATCCCAGTCGTAACTAAGACCTAATAATTTTAATTGGCCTTTCATATCTTCTATATTTTCCATAGTCCATTTATGTGGATGTATTCCATGCTTTATAGCTGCATTTTCAGCTGGAAGACCAAATGAGTCCCATCCCATTGGATGTAAAACATTGTACCCTTCCATTTTCTTAAATCTAGCAACAACGTCACCTATAGAATAATTTCTAACGTGACCCATATGTATTTTCCCTGATGGATATGGGAACATTTCTAAAGTGTAATAATTTGGCTTAGAAGTATCAAGTGTATCAGTTTTATATTGATCATTTTCAGCCCAAGTTTTTTGCCATTTCGACTCAACGTTTTTATGATTGTAAACGCTCATTACTCTTCCTCCTTATATCTTTTATTATTAATTAGTCTATAAAAGTTATTTTATCCATATTTCGATAAATTTAACTTCTTAAACAATAAAAAAATCCTCAGCCTCTAAACAAAAATTGTTTAGGGACGAGGATTATATCTTCGCGGTACCACCCTAATTAGTCTAAAAATAGACTCTCTTAGATAGTTTTTATGCCAACTACGGCCAAATAGTTATATTCTAGCAAGTTCAAAGGTCAAATTTACTAGTTCACAGCAACCACTAGCTCTCTGATAAAATCTTTACTTTTACTACTCTAGCCTATTCGATAAATTTATTTACTATTTATAATTACCTATATTAGCATTATTATGCTAAAGTGTCAACATCTACATATGGAGCATCTTTCCATAACTTTTCTAAGTTGTAGAATCCTCTTTGTTCTTCATTGAATATGTGAACTATTACATCACCATAATCAAGAAGTACCCAAGTTTGAGTTTCGTACCCTTCTTTTCCTCTTGGCTCTATTCCTAGCTTTGTTAATTCATCTTCTACGTTATCAGCTATAGCTTTAACTTGTCTTTGAGAACCAGCTGTAGCTATAACAAAGTAATCACATAAACTTGAAACTGCACCAATATTTATTATAGATATATCTTGACCAATTTTATCGTCTATTGCATCATATATTACTTTTGTCATTTCATTTACTGTCATATTTATTCCTCACTTTCCTAAATTTAAGCATGTTTTATTATTATACCATAAATAGTCTACACTAACTATTTTATTTTTTATATGATTATTATCTGTTATTGTTCCATATAATATATAAAATTATAAATTTCTCATAATATAATTTCTTGCACTTACTGTCCTAGGATGTATTAATTGTTTGTTCTCAATTACAAACTTTATAGTATTATCAAAAGAAATTAGCAATGCTTCATCTAATTTCCCACTATAACTTAAATTTCTTAATAAATCTACATTTGGGAAGTTTCTACTTTCCTCTATCAAATCTGCCATATAAATTATTTTTTCTAATAAACTCATATTTTCTTTTCCTGTTGTATGATATCTTATTGCATCTATTATTTCTACATCATTTATTTTAAATTCATATTCTGCTATGTACGATCCTATAAGGCTATGTGAAAGTGCTAAGTTATTCATTTCATATTCATCTAAGTTTATATTATATTTATTTACATAGTAATCAACTTGATCATTGTTTAAGTATTTAGCGCAATCATGAACTAATCCAGCAATATATGCCTTTTCTTTATTATAACCATATATATCACATAATTTAACTGCACAATCTGCTACATTTAAAGAATGTTGCATTCTTCTTTCTGGCAACATTTCTACTAATTTTTCATTAATCTCTGTTAATGTCATTTATTCCACTCCTATTTTATATAACTTCTTATCGTGTATATATTTTTCTACATTTTCAGGAAGTAAATACCTTACAGATTTCCTAGCTTTTAATTGTTGTCTTATATATGTAGATGATATATCCAATGATGGAACATATACACTTATAATATTAGCATTATATTTGTCTTTAAGTTTTTCTATTTTTTCTTGAGCTTCTAATAAACTTATCCCCGGTCTCGTTGCAGCTATAAAGTTAGCCAACTTAAAATTCTCTTCTACTTCCTTCCACGTTTCAATGTCACATATTGCATCTGCACCTGTTATAAAATATATTTCGCAGTTGCTATAGGATTCTTTTAAAGATCTTAAAGTATCTACAGTATAAGTTCTTGTTTCACTTTTTATCTCTGTATCCAAAACTAAAAAATCGTCGTTATTCTCAGTTGATACTAAAACCATATTATATCTGTCATACTTATTAGTCACATTAAGTAATTTATGAGGAGGATTTCCTGTAGGTATAAAAATTATTTTATCTAGTTGGTATTTGTCTCTAATAAATTCTGCTGTAGCTAAATGAGCATAATGTATTGGATCAAAAGTCCCTCCCATTATACCTATTCTCATTTTAGAATTATCTTTTTTAAATTGCTCTAGTTTAAGAGTATTTATATTTTTTGCATTTTTAACTAGATCATCAACCCTCATATTTTGTCTCCTTTTTATAAATATATTATTATTGTATCATTATTTCAATTTTATAAGGTAATAAATTGCACATTTTAGTATATAATCATATCTATAAGGTACTTATATTTTTTAGTTCAATTTTTATATTAACTATTTGATATCTTACCTTAAATTTCCTAAAATACAAGACGTAAAATACGTATAATTAATATTTTAATAATGTAAACTTATTAATTATAATAGTACACCAAAGGAGTTTTATACATGGCTATAATTACTAAAATAGAACAACAAAAAAAGAACGAGGATAGAGTTAACATTTATGTTAATGATGAGTTTTTTACAGCAATCTTTAAAGAATTAGTTTTTACTTTTAACCTAAAAAAAGGTGACGAGATTGATGAAAAATACTTAAAGTCAATACTAAGTGATGAAATGTATCTTAAAGCTAAAAATAAGGCTTTAAATATATTATCTAAAGCAGATCAAGCAGAGAAAAAAATTAGAGAAAAGTTATCTACTGATTTCGAAGAAGATACTATAAATAGAGTAATCGAATTTTTGAAAAAAAATAATTTTATAAACGATAATCTACTAGCCCAAAAAATAGTAAATACTAATCTTAATTTAAATAAATGTGGTAAAAATAGAATTAAACAAAACCTTTATAATAAAGGTTTAGATGAATCTGCTATTAACGAAGCGATGTCAGATATAGATAGTGATGCTGAATTCGATAATGCTATGTATTTAGCAAAAAAAAGATATGAACGTGTTAAGAATGAAGACAAGAGAAAAGTTTATCAAAAACTATCACAACATTTAGCATATAAAGGTTTTAATTATGATATTATAAAAAGAGTATTAAATAAGCTATTAAACTACGATGAGTACGATATATAATTTACTTTAACTTTGGAGGTTATTCTATGAAATTGATAATAGGTATCTTTAGCTTTTTACTAGGATTATATAATCTAAAACAATTATATAAACTTGATAACTAAATAAAAAGGGAATGTATTAAAAATAAATTAGCTTAATACATTCCCTTTTATACTTTATTATATTACTTCTACTCTTAGTTAATATATCTTTTTAGTACTTTAGCTATCGGAACTCCTATTATAAGTCCTATTACTATCTGAGTAACATTTCCTGGTATAGATAATAATGCTTTTGCATGATTACCATATAATATCATCTCAGTTATATAATAGCCAAATATCATCCAGAAACCTGATATAGTTATTCCCACGATATTAGTTATTACATCATTTCCTTTTTTATTATTTGACCATGCTATACTTCCTATTATATATCCCATAACTCCTCTTACTACAAAAGTAAATGGTGCCCATATTGCCCATTCTGATAATAAGTCAAACAATCCCATTCCAAAAGCTCCTGCTACTGCTCCTTTTTTCTTTCCAAATACTATTGCAGATATAAATAACATTGTGTTGCCTAGATGTACAAGACCACCAGTTGATGCTAATGGCAATCTTATGTTAATAAATCTAGTAGCAATAAATACCAAAGCAATTAATAATCCACTTTCAGCTAAATCCCTTGCTGTAACCTTATTCTTTTTACCTTCTAGCCTTTTTTCTATAACTTCATTCGACTGTATAACATCTACTTCTTTCATAACAATCCCCCTAATAACTACTTCATTATTACTTTAACCTCATCATAATGTTTATTGAATAAATCTACTAATCTATCTTTGCATTCAAACCCTAATATTCTTAGGGCTTCGTCTATAAAATTTAAGACAGGAATTATTTTTTCAAGTTTTGCATTTTCACCCATATGACCTATTCTTATTACCTTATCTGAATATTCGCCTAAAGATGTAGCTAAAACTAACTTATAATGCTTTAATAAGTAATCTGTTAAATTCTTAGCTCCAATATAGTCTGGAATTTCTACTACTGTAACTGTATTAGAGTATCCTTTTTCTAAATATAATTCTAATCCATATTCCCTTATGGCCTTTCTAGTTGCGTTAGCTATCTTTTCATGCCTATTCAGTACATTCTCTATTCCTTCTTCTAATATGTTATCAATTGCTTTATCTAACCCCATAATATCGCTAATAGGCATGGTGTATGGAAACCATTTATTATCGTAGTAATTCTCCCATATTCTTAGATTACAATAAAATCCCGCAACTGGAGTTTTTCTTTCTTTCATAGCACGTTTAGCATCTTTACTTATACTTACTATAGTAAGACCTGCTGGTGCAGATATAGCCTTTTGAGACCCACCTAAAGCAATATCTACTTTCCACTCATCAACCTTTAATTCTTCTCCAACCATAGCTGCAACTGAATCTACAACTGTTAATATTCCATATTTTTTAAGTAGAGGACAAAGCTTACTTAAATCATTTAAAACACCTGTAGGCGTATCACAGTGTACTAATGTTGCGTATTTAAAATTATTGTCTTCTTCTAAAAAAGCTTCTAAGTCTTCTTCATTAATGTCTTTTGTATATTCTTTTGAAAAATATACAACTTCACCACCATACATTTTTATAAAGTCATCAAATCCTCTTCCAAAAATACCATTATCAATTACAAGAACTCTATCACCTTTTTCAGTAAGAGATGCACATGCCGCTTCTAATCCTAAAATGCCTTCTCCACTTAATATATAGACATCATTCTTAGTTTTTATTATTTTCCCTATTTTTTCACAAGTATTTTTATAAAATTCGCAAAATTCCAAATCTATATCTGGATTAGTTGTCGCTACAGCTCTTGCTAATCTTACATTTTCTCTAACTTCTGTCGGTCCTGGCGTATAGACTAATTTGTTATTCATATCTGGTCTTCCTCCCTTTTCTTTTATATAAAATATTATATATTATTATTTATTGTATAGGACAATTTCTTGAATATTTTATAATTGTATTGGTACATTTATAATACATATATCAAAGAAGATTAATTAGTTTACTAAAGTTCTCTTTTATTTTTTAGAACTTATGATTCGTAATATATCATAAATTTACACATTCATGTTTTCCATGTTCTTTATATTTAAACATAAATCTTCTCAACAAAAAAAGAGTTAATCCATACAGATCTAACTCTTTTCAATCAAATACAAAAACTGCATATAATATTATATGATATATACATAAACAAATATATATTACATTTGAGATAAATATAATTAATCTCGTTATTTTAGATATATTATCATCCATTTTGTCTATTAACACAATTATTAAAATAGTTGGTAAAATAACTTTAATTATTAAAAATAATACTGGACTTAAATTATATACCATACTCAAAAACTTATTTAATTCTATATAAAATCCGTATCTAAGTCCAATAAATGTAGCCATACCATCAAATGCATTTAAAAATACAATTGATACCATTCCATAATAACTTCTATTTTTCTTCAGTATTTCTTCCATAAAATACCCCTATATAATTAATTACATTACTTATAGTTAATTGTATAACGTTTTAACTTTAAGCCAATTAATCGATAGTGTAATTTTACTACTCATTATTTCTTACTCTATCTACTAATAATAAGTTACTAATATTTATAGTTATTAAGTAAAATAAATATTCTAATAAAATATTTATTTATATGATTTTATTTTTAACTTTTATAGCATAATATATCTTATAACTAATGCTACACTATTTATAATTAATTTTTAAATTTAATACGTAAAATATAAGGAGAAAATTATGATAGATTTAATTTTACTAGGATGTGGAGGCAACATGCCTATGCCTAATCGTTTCTTATCTTCTCTTTTTATAAATTATCAAGGAAGAAAAATTCTTATTGATTGCGGCGAAGGGACCCAAGTTTCCATGAAAATGAAAAATTGTGGTTTTAAAAATATAGATTTGATATGTATAACTCACTTACATGGTGATCATACTATAGGCCTTATTGGATTATTATCTACAATTGGTAATAGCACTAGAACAGAAGATTTAACAATTGTAGGACCTGTCGGCATAATAGAAACTATGAAAGCTATTAGGGTATTAGTTGAATATCTACCATATAAAGTGAATGTTATTGAAAACCCTGAAGGTAGCTTTACTCTACTTAATAATTATTTAAAAGATTTAGAGATATCAACTTTAAATTTAGAACATTCCACAGAGTGTTTAGGATATAGTTTTTACTTCAAAAGAAAAGCTAAGTTCAATGTAGAAAAAGCAACTAAAAATAAAGTTCCTAAAATATTATGGCAAAAACTACAAAATAGCAGAGATATAGAATTTGAAGGTAATGTATATACTCCAAATATGGTTTTAGGAGATGATAGAAAAGGCATAAAGATAAGCCTTATAACAGATACTAGACCTATATTCTCTATTCCCAAATTTATAGAAAATAGTGATTTATTTGTTTGTGAAGCTATGTATGGTGATGATTTAGATATATCTAAGGCCGTAAAAAATAAACATATGACCTTTAGAGAAGCTGCTAATTTAGCTCGTATTGGAAATGTAAAACAGTTACTTCTAACTCACTTTAGTCCCTCTTTAGAAGAACCTTATTTTTATAAGGAAAATGCAACTTCAATTTTTGAAAACACTATTATTGGAGAAGATAGACTTGAGTTGCATTTAAATTTTGACGACCATGATGAAGAAAAAAATCATGATAAAGAATAATCCACTATAAAATAATTACATAATAAATTAACAAGGGCTATCTCAAAATAGAGATATGCCCTTGTTTAACAAATATATCTAATATAGTTGTTAACTCTATATTATTTAATTATTTACTAACATTTCCTGCAACATTAAGCACATCCCAAGTTCTTGCAAATGGTGGTGCATAACATAAATCTAGCATTCCTAATTGATTTGTTGTCATTTTTGAGAATATAGCTGCTGCTATAACATTTGCTCTTTGAACTGAGTCTTTAAATCCTGCTACTTGACCTCCTAGAATTACCTTTGTCTCCGCATCATATACAAGTTTTACATATATCTTATCTCTACCTGGATAATAATTAGTTTGATTAAAATCACTTATAAATTTAGCTTTATACTTTAAACCTAAGCTCTTAGCTTTTCCTTCTGTTAATCCTGTAGCTGCTGCTTCCATATTCATAACTTTTATACAACTAGAACCTAATGAACCTTGGAATGCGTTATTAGATCCTGCTAAGTTTTCTCCAACTATTCTACCTAATTTATTAGCACCAGTTGCTAAAGGAACATACATATCTTCATTAGTTACTATGTTCTTTATAGTTGCACAATCCCCAGCTGAATATATATCTTCGACAGATGTTCTTCCATATTCATCAACTATTATAGCTCCATTACCTAACATCTCTATATTCGTGTCTTTTAAGAATGACGTATTAGGTCTTACACCTGTAGCTATTATAACTAAGTCAGCTTCTATTTCACCTTTATTAGTTATTACCTTTTCTACTTTTGTTTTTCCTACAAATTCAGCTGCTAATTCCTCTAAACGTAAGTTTACTCCATGAGCTTTCATTTCATCTTCTAACACATCCGTTATCTCTTTGTCAAACACTTGGTTTAATACTCTATCAGTCGATTGTATAACAGTTACTTCTTTGCCTAATTTTTTGGCAGCTTCTACAGCTTCTAAACCTATAAATCCAGCACCTATTATAACAACCTTATTTATTTCCTTTTTACTTAATAATTCTTTTACCTTTATACCATCTTCCATGGTTTTTAAAGTTGATACATTTTCAAGTTTAACATTTTTTATTGGAGGTATTATACTACTCGCTCCTGTTGCTATCATTAACTTATCATAAGAATCTTCAAAAGTTTCGCCAGTCTTAATATCTTTAACCGTTAATTTTTTAGCATCTGTATCCACAGCTACAACTTCTTTAAATATATTTAAATCTATACCAGTTTCTCTAAACTTTTCTGGACTTCTTGCTATCATATTATTCGCATCATCAAAAAATCCACCTACAAAGTAAGGTAATCCACATGCACCAAATGATACTACATCAGTTTTTTCATATACTACAACCTCATATTCAGGTTTCATTCTTTTTAATTTTGCTGCTGCAGACATACCAGCTGCAACTGCACCTACTATAACAACTCTCATCTTACGTCCTCCTTAATTGTTTTATCTATATCTATAAGTTACTTTATTAATTTAATATATCTAGTTATTATATTAACATTTTTATACATAAAAATCCATTTTATATATTTTGTTTTTATCCTTTATACCCCCAAATTTAAACTTAAAATCTCTATTATTAATATTTATATAAACTTAAACAATACATCATATTACTACTTTAATTTTTTAATTTATCCATACTTAGCTATATAAAAAAGGATATAGGATAAATAGTTGCTTACTATTATCCTATATCCTTTATATTCTGTAAATATCCTTTTACTATCTTCTAGCAGCTCTTTTCGTTATTTTACCTTTTTTAGTTACAGTGTTATCCTTTACTTTAGCCTTAGCTTGTTCTTGCCCTGGGAAAAGTATCTTTGGATTATCATTATTTCTTCTATATAAAGTAAATTTAGAACCTATAGCTTGAACAAATTCTGCTCTTAAAGCTTCACATATAGCATTTGCAGCTTCCTTTGAATCAAGTCCTGCAGTTTCAAGAATGGTAACTTTTACTATTTCTCTACTTGTTAACATACTATCTAATTGCTCTAAAAAGCTTTCTGTTACACCATCTTTACCTATTTGAGTTATAGGCTTTAAAGTGTTAGCTATCGATCTTAAATAAGCTCTTTGCTTTCCTTTTAACATATTGTCACCTCTTTATTTATCCTAGTTGTAGAATTCAAATTCAATTTCATAAATCTTAACTGTATCTCCATCTTCAATACCCATTTCTCTAAGCTTATCAAATACACCTTCAGATTCCATAGCTTTTTGGAAGTACTGAATAGATTCCATATCTTCAAAGTTAACAGAGTACATGATTCTTCTTAAAGATTTACCTTTAACAACATATATTCCGTCTTCTATTTCAACAGTTAATCCTTCATCTTCATTAGACTCATCTAATTCTGGTCTGTACATTTCTTCTTCTGTTACTAGTTCTACATCTTCAACTTCTTTTAGTAATTGAGATACATAAGCTATAACATCATCTATTCCTTGACGAGTAGCTGCAGACATTTTAAATACTTTATATCCTCTACCCTCAAGTTCTTCTTTAAATTCTTCATATACACTTTCATCTTCTAAAATATCCATCTTATTAGCAACAACTACTTGTGGCCTATGAGAAAGCCTTTCATTATATAATGCTAACTCACCATTTATCTTATCAAAATCTTCTAAAGCATTTCTACCTTCGTGTCCAGTTATGTCAACGATATGTATCAGTACTTTAGTTCTTTCTACGTGTCTTAAGAAGTCATGTCCAAGACCAACTCCTTCTGCAGCACCTTCTATAAGACCTGGTATATCAGCTAATACAAAACTATCACCAAATTTAGTTTGAACCACACCTAAATTCGGAGTTAATGTTGTAAAGTGATAGTTAGCTATCTTTGGTTTTGCTTTAGTAACAACTGATAAGAACGTAGATTTCCCAACATTAGGGAATCCTAATAATCCTACATCAGCTATCATTTTAAGCTCTAATACTACCCATCTTTCTTCTCCGTCCGTACCAGATTTTGCAAAAGCTGGAGCTTGTCTTACTGCATTGGCAAAGTGCTGATTTCCTTTTCCGCCTCTACCACCTTTTACAACTACAGCTCTATCGCCTTCTTCTTTTAAGTCAGCTATTATAAGACCTGTAGCCTCATCTCTTATTATTGTACCAGGTGGAACTTTAAGAACTAAATCGTCTCCATTTTTACCTGCTTTTTTCTTTTTACTTCCATCTCCACCAGATTCAGCAACGTACTTTCTTTGATATTTAAAGTCCATTAAAGTTCTAAGACCTAAATCAACCTCAAATATTATACTAGCACCTCTTCCGCCGTCTCCTCCGTCTGGTCCACCAGCTGGAACATATTTTTCTTTTCTAAATGCAACCGATCCATTTCCACCATTTCCGGCTTTAACAAAAATTCTTGCTTTATCTATGAACAAATTAATCACCTACTTGATTAAGACTTTTTATTTATTTTCTCCAAAGTACTCTCATTATATCTATGTGTTTTGAAGAAATCATCTATTTACAACAAAAAGGAGTGTAAGAACACTCCTTTTCTCATATATATTATTCAGCAATAGATACTGGATATACGCTTACTTTTTTTCTTTTCTTGTCTTTTCTTTCGAACTTAACAGTACCATCTATTAATGCAAATAAAGTGTCATCGCCACCTATACCTACATTAGTACCTGGATGTATCTTAGTTCCTCTTTGTCTTACTATTATACTACCAGCAGTAACTACTTGTCCGTCATATCTCTTAACACCTAATCTCTTAGCTATAGAATCTCTACCGTTTTTAGAAGACCCTACCCCTTTCTTAGATGCAAGTAATTGTAAGTTCATGTTTAACATATTGGAGTCACCCCCTACTTTTTTAAGATTTTTATATTTTTTGGGTATTCCCGTTTAATTTCTTGAATAGCCAATTGAAAATGATTTAATAGTAGTTGAGATTTATCTAAAAATGTATCTTTAACAATACACTCTATATGACCTTCTTTAGCTTCTATTTTTTCAAATTCAACTTTTTGTAATTTGTTTAAAGAATTTATAACTGCAACTGCATTAGATGTAACTGCAGAACAAACTATATCATAACCTATTTCGGCATAATCAGCATGTCCCTTTAAACAAAAACCTTGAAGTAAGAAATCGTCATTATAATAATAATTAACTTTTATCATTACTCAACCTATTTACTAAGCGTTTATTTTTTCTATAACTATCTTAGTGTATGGTTGACGATGTCCTTGCTTTCTTCTGTAGTCTTTCTTAGCTTTGTACTTGAAAACTACAACTTTCTTAGCTTTACCTTGTTCAACAACTTTTGCTTGAACAGAAGCACCTTCAACAACTGGAGAACCAACAACTAACTCTCCGTCTTTAGTGCAAGCTAAAACTTCGTCTAAAGTTACAACATCACCAGCGTTAGCTTCTAACTTTTCAACGAATAATACATCACCTTCAGCAACTTTATATTGCTTTCCACCTGTTTTTACTATAGCGTACATTAAATACACCTCCTCGGTCCAAAACTCGCCATCAAGGTAATTTCCGAAGAAATTTTACAACCTTTTCTGTGCGGCATTACAGTTATTAATAATACTATGTTTTTTTGCTTTTGTCAACTAAGTATTATAAATAATATTTATTTTTTCGTAACTTATACAGTCACTACCTGTCGGCTCTATAATAATATCATATTTTTGGCTTATTGTGTTCAAAATATTTTTCCATTTTTGATTTATTTCTTTATAAACTTCCTTATTTAATTCTACAGTTACCTTTTTATAAGATGTATGCTCACTTATTCTCATAATTTCTTTTTCTATATCATCTACAATAAAATTTACTGATTTTACATATGAATTTTCTTTACATATCGGACAATTTCCTAGGTAATAGCTATCGACAGAGTTTTTATCTCTTCTTCTTGCAACTTCAACCAAACCAAGCCTAGTCATACCCAGTACTTCAGACTTTCGTTTATCTTTCTTTAGCTCTATATCTAAAGTTTTTAATAACTCTTCTTTATATTGTTTTTTATGCATATCTATAAAATCAATTATTATTATTCCTCCGATATCTCTTAACCTTAATTGCCTTGCAATTTCACTAGCAGCCTCTAAATTAGTTTTATATATAGTTTCTTCTAATTTTATACTTCCAGTAAATTTACCTGTGTTTACATCTATAATAGTCATTGCTTCAGTTTTTTCTATTATTAAATAACCTCCACTTTTTAACCATACCTTTTTATTTAAAGATTTTTCTATTTGACTTTGAACTTTATATAAATCAAATACATCTTTATTTTTTTCTAATACTAATTTATTTATGTATTCTTTATTTACATTCTTTAATATTAATTTTAATTCGTCATACTTATCTTCATTATTGATAATTATTTGATCTACATATTCATTTACATTATCTTTTATATATTTTGATGCAAAATCTAGTTCTTTATGTAAAAGCTTGGGCCCTATACCTAACTTAAATTCCTTACAAATAACCTCATATTTAGCTTTAAGCTCTTCTAAGTCCTTTTTAAGTTCTTCTAAAGTACATCCCTGAGCTTCTGTTCTTACTATCAATCCCAAATTTTCCTTATTTATAGCATTTATTATTTTCTTCAATCTAAATCTTTCTTTTTCTTCTGTTATCTTATTAGACATAGTTGCTCTATCATTAGATGGTATATAAACTAAATACCTTCCTGCTAAACTAATTTCTAAATTAAGCTTGGGTCCCTTAGTTCCAATTCCCTCTTTATTTATTTGCACCATTATGTCTTGTCCAGCTTTGATATCTTTATTTTTTCCCAGTGGTAAGTATGCAAGCTTTTCTAGGCCTATATCTACAAACCCAGCTTCAATTCCCGGCTTTATATTTTTTACTACACCTCTATATATATTAGATACTATTTTTTCATTTGTATTATCTTCTATAAGTAATTCCACTAATTTATCATCTTCTACTATTGCTGTTTTTTGAGATAGTACTAGCGATTCTATAACTATTTTTTTCATCTTTTGATTCCTTTCATATAATGCTACATGCTCTATATTCATATTTTAGTATAAACTAATTTAATATTTTTTTATATAAAATATATAAAGATGTATTAACAAAAAACTCTCTCCACTCATGTCACTAACAACTGCGTCCGTTGATTAAGTTTAGTAGTTAGGATTATATATTATCCACAAACCAGATAATTTATAATCTCTTAGTATAAAAAATGAGTGTACTATTAATAAACTAGTACACTCATTTTTTATTCATATATTTGGATTACATAGGAGAAACTAACTCTCCATCTTGAACTATATATAAATCTCTTCTTAATATATCTACATCTAACGGATCCATATCTATATCTAACATTTCTAATATTTTAGGTATAAATATATTTGTATTTAAATTAGCGTTTGATCCTGTTGCTATAGTCCCTATAAGAGTAAGGTTATTTTCATCTAAACTTAGTAGATCAAAGAATTTTATCATAGGTCTTATATTAGACTCTACAATCTTTCCTTTTTTATTCTTCTTAGTTATCATTATTTCTTCTTTATTCATAAAATCAGCTATTCTTGACTTTAAAAATTCCTTACTTAAATGATTTTCAAGTTCTATGTTGAATAAATATTCTCCATACTCTATTGTAGAAGCTAGCGAAGGAGTACCTGGTTCTATTTCTTCAGCTTTTATAAATTCTATACCTTCTGGAAGTTCTTTATTTAATCGCATTAAGAACTCTTCTACAGATATTTCTTCTTCTATTTCTATATCAACATACTCTCCATAACTTTCAGTTCCTAATGCTAATGCATTTCCGTAACTCATCTTAGGGTGAGGATTATAACCTTGAGAATAAGATAATTCTACATCAGCCCTTCTAAAAGCTCTTTGTAAAAGTTTTTGTAAATCAAGGTGTGATATGTATATCATATCTCCTTCTTTTTTAAATTTAACTCTTATTATTTTACTCATAATTAACATAACCCCCTTGTAATGTCATTTGCATTTATTCCACATCCATGACATTGATGTCTGCAGTCTGGAGATACTTTATCTTCTCTTGCTTTTTCATTTTCTCTTATTAAGAATTTCTTAGTAACCCCTACATCTATGTGATCCCAAGGGAATACTTCTTCATAATTTCTTTCTCTGTTAGCATAGAATGCTATATCAAGTCCATTCTTTTCCATAGCTTCTTTCCATGTATCTAAGTTGAAATACTCAGACCATCCGTCAAACTTAGCTCCAGCTTTGAATGCATCTAATATAACTTTACCTATTCTTCTATCTCCTCTAGCCACAACAGCTTCCATTAAGCTAGTTTTTGAGTCATGGTAGTTATATTTTATATCTTTATTTTTTAATTTTTTAACTAAGTGTCTTTGCTTTTCTATAACTTCTTCAGTTAAGTCTTGTCCATGCCATTGGAATGGAGTAAATGGTTTTGGTACAAATGTTGATGTACTTACAGTTACAGAGAAACTTCTTCTTAACTTTCCTCCATTAACATCTCTATAAGTATCTATAACATCATATGCAAGATTAGATATACCATCTAAATCATCATAAGTTTCAGTTGGAAGACCTATCATAAAGTATAATTTTACACTGTTCCATCCCATTTCAAATGCTTTTCTTGTAGCATTTTTTAAATCTTCTTCGCTTACACCTTTATTAATAACATCTCTTAATCTTTGAGTTCCTGCTTCTGGTGCAAATGTAAGTCCTGATTTTCTTACTTGTTGTATTTTTTCTGCTATTTCCATAGAGAAGTTATCAAGTCTTAACGATGGTAAAGATATCCCTACATTTTGAGGAGTATACTCATCAACTAAAAAGTCTGTTAACTCTCTTAATTGGCTATAGTCACTTGTACTTAATGATGATAATGATATTTCATCATATCCTGTATTTTTTACAAGCTTATCTACTATTTCTTTTAGCCTATCAACACTTTTTTCTCTTATCGGTCTGTATATCATACCAGCCTGACAGAATCTACATCCTCTTGTACATCCTCTGAATAATTCTAAAACAACTCTATTGTGTACAGTATCTATATAAGGAACTATAAGCTTATCTGGATAATCTACAGTCTCTACATCTTTTATTATTCTCTTTTTAACCTTATCCGGAACACCTTCTCTATTAGGTTTTACTTCTTTAACTGTTCCATCTTCATTGTATGTAACATCATAAAAACTTGGTATATAAACCCCTTCTATTTGAGCCACTTTTAATAAGAAGTCTTCTCTAGTAGTCTTATTTTTCTTCCATTCTTTATAAGCACTTATTACTTCTAAGTTAACTTCTTCACCTTCACCTAGTATTACTATATCTACAAAATCAGCTAGAGGCTCTACGTTATATGCACAAGGCCCTCCTACTAATATAAATGGATCATCTAATTCTCTTTCTTCTCTAAGTAAAGGTATATTAGCCAAGTCAAGTATATTTAATATATTTGTATAAGAAAGTTCATATTGTAATGTAAATGTTACGAAATCAAAATTAGTTATAGGCTCTCTTGATTCTAATGCGAACATTGGTATATTTTTCTCTCTCATTATATTTTCCATATCAACAGCTGGAGAATATACTCTTTCACAAAATACATCTTTATCTTTATTTATTACATGATAAAGAATATGACTTCCTAAGTGACTCATCCCAACCTCATATAAATCAGGGAAGCAATGAGCATATCTTACTAAATTTTTGTTACTTGTATCTTTATGTATAGAATTTACTTCATTTCCAAGATATCTTGCAGGTTTTTCAACCTTTTTTAAAATTCTTCTTAAATCTACTTTACTCATTTATTATTGAAACCTCCAATAAATTTATTGTTTTATATAAAAAGCATAATTTTTATTATACACCATAATATATACATAATGTATCAAAATTTTATTTTTCCATATTTAAACTATTCTAAATATAGTTGTCTTATTTCCTATTTATGAAATATTTACAGTTATTTTGATGAATTATTAATTGAGTATAAATCAATACTTTATAATAGATTATAATTTAAATTATTATTCTAAAATTTTATTTCTTAAAGATCTTAATTAATATGTGACTTTATGTCATTAATAGAATTAAAAGCTTGACTATTGTTAAGAGAATCAATAATATTTATATATCTGTTTATATTATTGATATATGGGTATAAAATATACATATATATATAATTAGTTAATTTATTAGGAGGTTGTGTAATGAGTAAAGTATTTGAAGTAAAAGAAGATATCTACTTTACAGGAGTTGTAGACAAGGATTTAAAGGTATTCGACATAATAATGGAAACTGAATTTGGTACAACTTATAATTCATATTTGTTAAAAGATGAAAAAACAGTTCTATTTGATACGGTTAAACCAAATTTTAAAGATGAATTTATAAACAATATTTCAGAAGTAATTGATATAAAAGATATAGATTACGTGGTTATTCACCATACTGAACCAGATCATGCTGGTAGTTTAAAATATATTTTAGATATAAACCCTGACATAGAAGTATATTGTACAAAGGCTGCAAAGCTATACTTAGATGAACAAATAAATAAACCATTTAAGTGTCATGTAATAAAAGATGGTGAAACTTTAAATATAGGTAAAAGAACACTAAGATTCATAACTGCACCTTTCTTACATTGGGCAGATACTATGTTTACTTATGTAGAAGAGGAAAAAACATTATTCACTTGCGATGCATTTGGATGTCATTTTGCAAATGTAGATGCTGACTGCGTAGATAGTGAAGATTATTTAAAATCAGCTAAACACTACTTTGATTGCATAGTTAAGCCATTCTCTAAGCATGTTTTAAATGCTGTAAATAAAGTTGTAGATTTAGGTATAGAGTTTGATACGATATTAACATCTCATGGACCTATGTTGACTAAAGACCCAATGGCAGCTGTTAAAAGATATGTAGAATGGTCAACAGAAACAGTTGAACATACTAATCAAAATCAAATTGCAATTTTCTACTTATCTGCATATACAAATACTTTATGCATGGCCAAAAAAATAGAAGAATCATTATTATCAGAAGGTGCTAAAGTTAAACTATATGACTTAGAAACTTTAAGCTTACAAGAAATGCATGATGCTGTAGTAATGTCTAAAGTAATATTACTAGGTTCAACAACAATAAACAAAACAATGGTTAAACCAATGTGGGACTTATTCTCAGTAATTGACCCAATGGCAAACCAAGGTAAAATAGCTGGTGTATTTGGTTCTTACGGATGGAGCGGTGAAGGTATATCAATGGCAGAAAACAACTTAAAAGCGATGATGTTCAAGATGCCAGTACCAGCACTTAAAAAGAAATTCTTCCCATCTGAAGATACATTCCAAGAATGTATAGAATTCGGTAAAGAATTTGCAAAATTAGTTAAATAATATATATAACAAGATATATAAAACTCTAAGATTTATTTTCTTATTTAAAATAATAATACAATTTTAGACACTAAATAAAGTGATACTATTAAAATATTTTATTAGTATCACTTTATTTAATATAATCGCTTCCATTTCTATAATCTTAATTACATTAAAACATAAAATTTAACTCTTAAACTTTATTAGTAATTTTTAAGCTAATATTTACTAATCATATATTAAGCGTAATATTATTCCAATTTTCTTTAGTAAATAAAATAAGAGCTACCCATAATGATAACTAAATAATAGTCATTAAAATAAGTAACTCTTACATTTATTCTTTTTTACTCTACTAAATACCATTCTAGTATTTAGAAAAGTAGTTCTAATCCTTAAACTCTTTGGCTAGTAGTTTTTCTAACTTCTCTCCAAGATAATTCACCTCTGTCTAGAGCTTTTATAAATATCTCAGCTGATGCTAAATTTGTAGCTACAGGAACATGATAAACATCACATAATCTAACTAAAGCTTGTATATCTGGTTCATGAGCTTGAGATGTAAGAGGATCTCTTAAAAAGATCACTAAATCTATATCTTGACTAACAATTAAAGAACCAATTTGCTGATCGCCTCCAAGTGGACCAGATGCTAATCTAGTAATCTTAAGTTCTGTCTCATCCATTATTCTCTTACCTGTTGTTCCAGTTGCATATAAGCCATATTTTTCTAATATTCTTTCATATGCTATACAAAACCCTATCATCATATTTTTCATTTCATCATGTGCTACTAATGCTATATTCATATATTCCCCTTCTCCTTTATAATGCTAAAAATTTATTTTTTTCTTTCTCATACACACATTTAAAACTAATCCTAAGTTAGCTAATGAGGTTAATAATGAACTACCTCCATAACTTATAAATGGCAATGTTACTCCCGTGACAGGAATAAGTGCTACTGTCATACCTATATTTTGGATAATCTGGTATGCAAACATGCTCATTACTCCTACAACAATTAATGTTCCATAAAAATCTTTAGCCTCTCTAGCTATAACTAACATTCTTAGTAAGAATACAATATATAAGGCTATGACTAAAGTCATTCCCCATACACCTAGCTCTTCTCCTATAACAGCAAATATAAAATCACTATCTTGAACTGGTAAAAAATCATTTTGGCTTTGACTTCCGTTATATAACCCTTTTCCACCAAAACCACCTGATCCTATGGCAATCATAGATTGTATAACCTGATAGTTTCCTTCATAACTTGGGTCATCAGGATGAAGAAAGGCTTCTATTCTTAATTTTTGATGTGACGCCATCATCATATACATAATTGGTAATGAGACTAATGCTATTATAATAGCTCTTTTTATTAATTTTATATCTAAACCTGCTGTAAATAACATCCCTGCTATTATACAACAGAAAACTATAGCAGTTCCTAAATCTGGTTGAGCAAATAATAAACCTATAAAAGGAAATGCATAAATAACTAAAGGTATTATCTCTTTCAAGTTATTTAATTTTCCTTTTTTAGACTCAACTATCTTAGCATAACTAAGTATAAATGTAAGTTTAACTAATTCTGATGTTTGAAAATCTAGGGGACCTATTTTTAGCCACGATACGGCTCCACCTCTATTTTGCCCTAATCCTGGTACTAGCACAACTGCCAAAAGTAATAAACTAACTAAATAAAGTCCCTTGTAATATTTACCTAAAAAATTATAATCTAAACAAAGAATTCCAATTATCATAATCATGCCTAGTATAAATGCTAATCCTTGTTTATATAACTGGCTATAGTCACCTGTTTCATTTACGTGTGTCGCACTACTCAATACAACAATTCCAAAGCAAAATATAGCTAATACGGTAATTATCAATTTCCAGTCTAATTCTTTAATTAATTTAAGTGTATTCTTGTATGTAAGCAATTTATCACCGTCTTTCCACTCTTTCGCATATAACCAAATAAGGGGAATATATCATATGATACCCCCCCTTATTTAAATTACATCATTCTTTCTTTTATATTCTTTAAAGGTATATTTGCTACCAGTGCAGATACTGGCATGTCATCATCTTCCCCTCTTGATTTAGACATTTTTATTTCTAGACCATTTTCTTCTATCTCTGCATAATTTGCTATAACCTTTAGAATATCATCTTTTATCAAATCTAAAAGTTGAGGAGAACAATCCACCCTATCATGTACCAAAACTAATTTTAATCTTTCCTTGGCAACAGATTTACTAGATTTAGACTCATTAGAGAAAACTTTAAATATATCTAACATGGATGATTCCTCCCTTCTTATTTAGCCATACCAAGCATTTTTTTAATTTTACTAAAAAGCGTATTATCACTTTCTACTTCTATTAAAGGGATATCTTCACCTAATATTCTTTTAGCTATATTTTTATAAGCTTGTCCTGCAAGAGATTTTGAATCAAGTATTGCTGGTTCACCTTTATTAGTAGATACTATTATACTTTCATCATCTGGAACTAAACCTAATAGATCTATAGCAAGTATCTCTAATATATCTTGCTTGTCCATCATATCTCCACGTCTAACCATATCTTGTCTAATTCTATTAATTACTAATCTTATATCTTTTATTTCATTAGCTTCTAATAATCCTATTATTCTATCTGCATCTCTTACTGCAGATACTTCTGGATTCGTAACTACTATAGCTCTAGTAGCTCCTGCAACAGCATTTTTAAATCCTTGTTCTATACCTGCTGGGCAGTCTATTAATATAAAATCAAAAGACTCTTTTAACTTTTCACATAAATCTTCCATTTGTTCTACGGATACTGCATTTTTATCTCTTGTTTGTGCAGCTGGCAATAGATATAGATTATCAAATCTTTTATCTTTTATTAAAGCTTGTTTAAGTCTACACGTTCCTTCTACAACATCTACTATGTCATAAACTATTCTATTTTCAAGACCCATAACTACATCTAAATTTCTAAGTCCGATATCTGCATCAACTATAACAGTCTTTTTATTTTCTAAACTTAGAGCAGTTCCTAAGTTTGCTGCAGTAGTAGTTTTTCCAACTCCACCTTTGCCTGATGTTATAACTATAACTTCACTCATAATACTACCCCCTATGGATTTCTTTCTTATTTTATTGTTTTGGATAAGTAACTTTCTATTACTATCCTGCCTTTACTTACAAAGGCTATTTCTGGGCTAATTTCTTTCTTATCTTCAAAGCTATCATCATCTGGTGCTTCTGCAATGTTACCCGCAATTTGAAGCACTTTCGGATTTAAGGAGTTTGCAACTACATAAGCATTTTCATTTTCCATAGCACCTGCATGTATAAATCCAGTTACACTTCCCATGACAATAACATTACCTCCTGCAACTACTCTAGCTCCAGAACTTATATCCCCCATGACAACTGTATTTCCTTTTGAATTAATTTGAGAACCTGGTTTCATATCCTTCATTACGACAACATCTCCGTCAAATTCTATATTTTCACCAGATCTTAGATTGCTTACATATTTAGTTTGAAAATTACTGCACTTTAATTCTTCATCTTCTTCTATAAACTCAATATCAAACCTAGATGTAATATCATGCTTTAACTCTAACATTTGAATATCACTTAAGTAGTCACAGTTAATAGCACATATTTTAGCCCCGTTAAAAAAACCTACCGAGGTCTCTAATCTATCTATTACACCATTTCTTATCTCATCAAAAGGTACAACCTTCTTAATATTTAAAATTATCCCTCTTTTATTTCCTTTGAATTCAACTAATTCTTTAGGAGTAAAATTTCTCAAAGACATAACAACCTCCAGAGTGATATCATGTTATTTATATTCTTCACAAACCGTCTTTAATCCTTCTAATTTTTGATTTGTGAACCAAAATTTATATTTTTTTCTTCATTTGTAGTATTTTCATCTTCATCTGTGTTCTTATCAGTCGTTTTCTCTGTGTCTTTATTGAATCCCATATAAGCTCCAATTACTTCTCTTACAGGTAATAACGCATATGAACTCTCATTACCCTGAGGTATCATAGCTACAACAGCTATTTCTGGATCATCTGCCGGAGCAAAAGCAACAGTCCATGCAAAGGCATCATAATCAGATTTAAATTTATCTATTACAGTATCAGTAGCCTTAGGATTTAACTGCTGTATAGCTTTTCTTAAATAAGATGCCATTAGTTTATCATTATCATAATCTAATTTTACACTTACACCTTCAGCTAATTCATCTTCTAATGACTTTCTTTCTTTTTCATCTAATTTATTATCTTTCAACTGCTCTTTAATTTCATTTTCTCTTTCTTTTGACAATTCTTTTTCTCTTTCTTTTATCAGTTCCTCTGAAAGAGCTATAGCTTCATCTTTTGATACACCATAAGTTCCCATATGATCAATTAAATATTGATACTCATCAGAAGTAGGTATTTTACCACTTTTTTCAGCTGTACCAGTTTTAGCTGCAACAGATACTGGCAATGTTCCAAAAACAGATTTAGCACTACTTAAAGTAGCCATTTGTTTCATACCTTGTACTAGATCTTTTAGGTTATCACTATTTTTAAAATCTATTTTTTCTGATTTGTTAGTATCTTCAACAACTGTTTTATAATCACTAGATATAGTTTTTTTAACTACAGATAATTCAACTAAATTACCACCATTAGCTATAGCTGCTACATATCTAGCCATCTGGGCTGGAGTATATGCATTTTCACCTTGTCCTATCGAAAGGTTGAATGTATCAGCAGTACCCCATTTAGCAAACTTAAGATAGTTGAAAACTATATTATCAGCAAAACCTTCAGCTAAATCTTCTTTAACTTTTAACTTAATTAATCTGTTTATAACTTCTACTCTACCTGGTGTATTTTCCTCAGCAGCCCATCCTACAATTTCATCAATCCTAGCTTCAAATTCTTTCGGATTTTTCTCTTTTGTTATATCAGTAAAGGCTTCACCCATATTTTTTTCTAAATATGATCTTAATAAAGTTTGTGTTGATTTAAGCTTTTGTTCTGTTGTTGGAACATGCCCTGGTATTTCCTCTATTTCATCAACTAAACCTGTAGCTTCATCTAATCCAAATAATTTAGCGTACTCTAAAATTTTATCTGGTCCCATATTTATACCTAAATCTGAACCAGTACCTAAGTACTTACCTGTACCTATTGTGTAGAAGTATATATTACAAGATTCTTGTATAGCTTTATATAAATTTGTAATGCCATGATTACGCTTAGATTTATGCCATATATAATCTGCAAACTTTCTTTCTCCATATTTTATCATACCTGGATCATTTATAGCATAGTTAGGATTTAACCCATTTTCTAAAGCAGCCATACCTGTTATCATTTTAAATGTAGAACCAGGTTGGAATACACCTTGAGTAACTAAATTTAACAATTTACTTGGGGATAATGAATCATTTTTGTTTTCAGGCTCAAGGTCAGCATATTCAGAATAAGATATACTACCTTTTGTAAATAAGTTAGGGTCATATGATGGATAACTAACTGAAGCTAATACATCTCCAGTGTTAACATCTATTGCAATCAGTGCACCTGATTTTGCATTTGGTGCAGTACCACCACCACTTTTATCTCCATACTGACTCTTAAATGTACCACCAGTTCTAGCATACTCTATAGTTCTCTTTAAAGAGTCTTCTGCAACTTCTTGTAAATTTTTATCTAAACTTAGATAAACTGTATCTCCTGATTTTGGCTCTGATACTTCAATTTCCTTTGTTATTTTACCAACAGCATCAACTTGTACCTTTTTGTATCCATCTGTACCACGCAATTTACTTTCATAGTTTTTTTCTATCCCTGCTAATCCTACTAAATCACTTTTTAAGTATCCTTTTTCTAAATACTCTGATTCTTTAGTAGAAGGAATTTTTCCTATATGACCTAAAATATGTCCTGCAAGTGTTCCATTAGGATAATATCTAACAGGTTCATTTGCTATAGATACACCAGGCAGCTCCATAAGATTTTCTTCAATTTGAGATATAGTCGATTCACTTATATCTTGAGCAATTGTCACCGGATTATATCTAGAATAACCTTGTGATTTCAATAAATCTCTAACTACAAGTACCTTCCTAGCATCCGCATCACTCATACCTTCATTTAATGGCATGCTAGTTTTTGTTTTACCAGTTTTAGCACTATAATAATCTTTTATCTTATCAAAAGCATCTTTAGCACTAATATCCTTTTCATTTATTTTATATGATGCTAGCCAATCTATTTTATTTTTTTCTTGAGTAAATACCCATTTGCTAACAAGAATTGGAGGGTATTCTCCATTCTTATTTAATTTAGCTTGTAACTTTGATGCTTCTAGTCTCTTATCTTCTTGTGATAAAACACCTTCCTCAATCAACTTATCTACTAAATAATAAAAACTTTCTTTTGCATTTAAATTTTGTGGAATTCCTTCGGAATCTTTATATTCAGCTATATCCTTATCGTACGTATAATAATATTTCCCATTTTCAATATATATAGGAAATTCATCCTTATATTCTTCTTTGTTTTTTTCTAAAAGATTAATTAATTTTAAGGATATCTCATTAGCCATACTATTTTTATTTGAGTCGGTCTTACTTATACCATCTGCTGAAACTTGAACAGTAAACTGGTTTTTTGTTGTAGCCAAAATCTTCCCATTTTTATCCCTTATATCTCCTCGTGGAGCTTTTATAGGCAGCTCTTTGTATGTTTTGTTTTCAGCTAATTCAGTATAATGTTCATATTTAAATACAGTCATATATAGTATTTTAACTAAGATAACTGCAAATACTACTAATAACATATTTCTAATAATAATAAATCTATCATTTACTTTTTTTTCGTCCATTCAATCACCAACTACTCTTCTTTAAGCTTTAATATATTCTTCTTAAATAATTTATATATTATTAAGCTTAATATACTATTTATTATCGGTATAATTACTATTCCCTTTAATACCATCGTTAATATCCCATAGCTATTGTATACTAATGTAGTAGCTGTTATATTTACCATAGAATCAAATATACTAGTAATTAGCACTAAGGTTCCGATTGTAATGTAACTCTCTTTATATATCTTTTCTCTTAGAGTGCTAATTCCATAACTTACTGCAAATAAAACTAAGGAATTTATCCCAAAAATTCCACCCACAGTTATGTCTTTTATAAGTCCAATTACAGCACCTATTATCCCCGCTTCAAGTTCATCCAAATATAAAGAGATTATGGTACAGTACACCAATACTAAACTAAAACTAACACCATATATATCTATATAATTTGTTATACTACTTTCAACTGTAACAAGCAGTATACCTATAAGACAAAGTAAAAATCTTTTCATATTATCTATCCCCTTTATCCTATGTCATTATTTTCCCTTGGTTCTATAACGATAACATCATCAATATTTTTAAAATCTGCATATGGTTTTATAACTACGTATTTTAAAGATTTGTTCTTATCATCAATTACTTTATCTACCTTCCCAATCAATATCCCTTCTGGGTATAATCCTAATCCAGAAGTAACTAAAGTATCCCCTGGTAAAACATCATATGATGAATCAAACATATACCCTTGTAAGTATCCGTTTTCTTTATATTTTTCTTTACCACTAATATCTGTATCTTGTGTAATTACACCTTTATAATCTGAATTTTTTAGTAGCTTAAAGCTTACTGATGATTTAGTATCAAGTATAGAAATTGCCTTACTATAGTTTTTAGAAACTTCATATACTATACCGACTAAGCCACTTCCATTCATCACTAAACTATCTTTTTTAACTCCAGCATCACTACCAGCACCAATCACGAAACTAGTGTACCAATTTCCATCATTCTTACTAACAACGCTAGCAGATATCATATTTGCTTTATAATCTTCAGGAATAAAATTTAGTGCTTTCTTTAAATTTTGTATTGATTGACTTTCACTTATTTTGTTGTTTAATTCTACTATCTCTTGTTTTAAACTTTCATTTTCTTTTTCTAAATCTTCTAATTTATTAGCGTTCTTTTTATAATTTAAAATCTCACTAAAATTACCTTTTAAAAACATAAATCCCTTGTTAAAACTGCTTTCAATCGAAGCTACACCCTCTTGTATTAAACCTAAATTAATCGGATTATTTCCAGAATATTTACCAATTGATATTCCCACAATTCCAATTAAAGTGATAGCAACTGTCGTCGTTGCTATCACTTTTACATTAATCTTTTTTTTGTCCTTTTTATCATTATTAAATTTCAAGATAATCACCAACTTTATTATCTTCTATTATTCATCATTAATACTTTTTCAAATATCTCTTGATCTTCTACTGATTTACCAGTTCCTAGTGCAACACAATCAAGAGGACCTTCAGCTATTGTTACTGGCATTCCAGTTTCTTGCTTTATTAACTTATCTAATCCTCTAAGTAATGCTCCACCTCCAGTTAACATTATTCCATTTTCCATTATATCTGATGCTAATTCTGGTGGAGTTTTTTCTAAAGTTGATTTTATTGCATCTACTATTGAACTTATTGGTTCTTTTAATGCTTCTCTAACTTCTGTTGAAGATATTTCTACTGTTTTTGGTAAACCTGATATTAAATCTCTACCTCTTATTTGCATATTACTTTCTTGGTCTTCTTTAAAAGTTGATCCTATGCTTATTTTTATATCTTCCGCAGTTCTTTCACCTATCATTAAGTTGTATTCTTTTTTAACGTATCCAACTATAGCTTCATCAAACTTGTTACCACCGATTCTTACTGATTCAGCTGATACTATACCACCTAAAGATATTACTGCTATTTCTGAAGTACCACCACCGATATCAACAACCATGTTTCCTTCTGGCTCTTCTACTTTAAGACCTGCTCCTATTGCAGCAGCCATTGGTTCTTCTATAAGATAAGCATCTTTCGCTCCTGCTTGTCTTGCTGCTTCTTCTATTGCTCTTTTTTCAACATCTGTAACACCAAATGGTACACATATTGCTATTCTTGGACTTACAACACCTTTTTTAGCTGCAGCTTTTTGTATAAAGTAGCTTAACATTGATTGAGTAACATCAAAATCAGCTATAACTCCATCTTTCATTGGTCTTATAGCTACTATATTTCCTGGTGTTCTACCTATCATTCTCTTAGCTTCTTCACCAACTGCTAAAACTTCCTTACTATCATCTCTTATAGCAACAACTGAAGGTTCTCTTACTACTATACCTTGCCCTTTTATATAAACTAAAGTATTTGCTGTACCTAAATCGATTCCCATATCTTTAGTCATTTTACCGAATCCAAATAAAGATCCAAATCCTTTTTTCTCTCTTTTTTCTTTTTTCTCTTTAGCCATATTAATGCTCCTTCCACTATATCAAATCAAATTATCATATTTTCCTTAAAACTAAAATACAAACCATCGCCTATTATAATATGGTCGATTACTTCAATTCCTATTAACTCACCACATTTTATAAGTCTATCAGTTATATTCTTGTCTTCATTAGAAGGTTCCACACTTCCAGATGGATGATTATGTATTAAAATCATTTTATTGCTACTTCGCCTTATAGCCTCTTTAAAGACTTCTCTCGGATGAACCAATGATGAATTCAAAGTTCCAACAGATACATCTATATCTGTAATTATTTCATTTTTTGTATTTAAAAGAACTACCTTAAAAACTTCATTTTGTTTATACCTTAAGCCTTCCATATAATACTTATAGATATCCCATGGATTTTTAACTTTGTACTTATTTGGCCTATAACTTGAAATTCTAAGTCCAAGTTCTAATGCTGCCTTTATCTGTGTAGCCTTAGATAGTCCTATTCCTTCTATCTTGCACAATTCTTCTATACTCATATCTTGTAGATATCTTATACCTTGTGAATCTTTATTGATTATATCATTTGCTAATTCAATTGCATTTCTTTTTTTTGTGCCTGTTCTTAATAAGATAGCTAATAACTCTGCATTAGATAAATTTTTTGCTCCACTTAGAAGCATTTTCTCTCTAGGTCTTTCCTCTAATGCCATATCTTTTACTTTTCTAGAAAAATCAAAAGACTTGCTCAGATAAATCATCCTCCATAAAAAAGATTTACATTAAAATGCTCTTTTAGTAGGTCACTTATTTTTGATATTGGCAATCCAACTATATTGAAGTAGTCTCCAGATATACTTTTAACTAACAATCCTCCATATCCTTGAATTCCATAAGCTCCTGCTTTGTCTAAGGATTCCTTAGTGTTTATGTAATCTCTTATAGTCTCCTCTGATAAATCCTTAAAAGTTACCTCACTAACCACATAGTCTATCACTTTTTTATCTAAACTTAAATTTATCAAACTAATCCCCGTAATAACTTGATGCTTTTTATTAGACAGTAACTTTATCATCCTGTATGCATCTTCTTCGTCTTTAGGCTTACCTAGTATAGTATCATCTAAAACTACAATAGTATCTGCTCCAATAACTAAATCATTTTTATTTTTACTTGCTATATCCATACATTTTTCAAAAGCTAGTCTCATAGCTACTTCTTTCGGAGGCTCATTTTCTAATATAACCTCTTCTATATTACTTTTGACTATTGTAAAATCCACCTTTACATTCTCCAAAATTTCTCTTCTTCTTGGAGATGCTGATGCTAAGATTATATTCATTCATCCACCTCTTCTTGTACTTAGAAATTGTACTTATCTAGTTTATCATTATATTGTAAAAAATTCAACGTTATTGTCGAACCTTTTAGTTACATAATTGTTATATTTACATGTTTTGGGGTATAAAAATAAAGCTTAGATAAAATGAAAATTTGCACTTGTGTAAACCTTGTAGATTATATAATATTACTTACTTCCCATTAGCCTTATAATTTATATTTATGTAAAATAAATTTTAATAAATTTCATTTTTTAATTTGTTAAAAATTACTATAAAAAAATAAAGGTATGAAAGCTTCACACCTTTATTCTATCCATATTATACAGTTTTAATAGCATCTTTAGGACATTTTTGCATACATAAGTGACAACCAACACATTTTTTCTCGTCAACCATATGAACTGCTTTTCTTTCGCCTGATATAGCATCAAACTTACATTGCTTTTTACAAAGTGTACATCCAACGCATTTCTCTTCATCTATTTTTACTTTTCTTCTATCACTTATATCACCTGCTATAACTTTAGTTGGACATTTTTGTACACATACCTTACATTGAATACATTTATCAAAATTAATTTTAGCTATTTTATTTTCAAATACTATAGCATCTACTGGACATGCTTTTGCACACATTCCACATCCTATACACCCAGCACTACATTTTTCTTTTACTTCCTTACCAAACTCCATGCTATTACATTCAACAACAACTTCTTGTTTTTCCGGCTTCTTTATTATTATAGATTTAGGGCAGATTTCTATACATTTACCACACATTACACATTTCTCTTCATCTATAACAGCTATTCCATTTTGTATGGTTATAGCTCCAAACTTACATGCATCTTTGCATGTTCCTAAACCTAAACATCCAAATTTACAAGCTTTGGATCCTGAATTTAAAGCTGCTGCTGCTCTACAGTCAGATATTCCTTCATATTCATATTTATCTTTAGCACTTTCACATGTTCCTTTACAAATAACTTTTGCTACTATTTTTTCACCTTCTGAAGCACTTACCCCCATTATTTCTCCAACTTTAGATGCTACAGCCGCCCCACCTACAGGACATCCATTTACAGGAGATTTTCCTTCAACTATTGCATTTGCAAGTCCTCCACACCCAGGGAATCCACATCCACCACAGTTTGCACCTGGAAGAACTTCAATTATTTTCTCTACTCTTTCATCTATCTCAACTGCGAATTTCTTAGAGGCATAAGCAAGAACTGCTCCAAAAATTAACCCCATAGCTCCTAAAAGAATTATCGATTTCACTATTTCCACTTAATCTCACCCCCTAAATTATAGCTTTATAAGTCCTGTGAATCCTAAGAAAGCTATTGACATAAGTCCTGCTGCTATTAGAGTTATAGGAAATCCTCTAAATGCCTCTGGTATATCAGCAATTTCTAACCTTTCTCTTATTCCAGCAAATAAAACTATAGCTAATGTAAATCCTACTCCTGCTCCGAACCCGTTTACTATTGTCTCTATTAAATTATATCCTTTATCAACGTTAACTATAGCTATACCAAGTACTGCACAGTTTGTAGTTATAAGAGGTAAGAAAACGCCTAACGCTTGATATAAAGATGGACTCATCTTTTGTATTACCATTTCAACAAACTGAACAATTGACGCAATTACTAAGATAAAAGCTATCGTCTGTAAAAATTCAAGTTCTGTTTTTTCTAATAGAATTTGAATAAAGTATGTAATTATCGATGCTAAAGTTAAAACAAAAGTAACTGCAGCACCCATACCTACTGCTGTATCGACCTTTTTAGACACCCCTAAGAATGGGCATATTCCTAAGAATTGTGATGTTATAACGTTGTTAACAAGTACTATACTTAAAAATAAAAGAATTAAATTCATACTATTTCACCCCCATACTATGCCTTTTTACTTCTTATTTTATTAAATCCAGCCATTAAAAACCCTAGTGTTAAAAACGCTCCTGGAGGTAATATGAATAATAATGCTGGTTGATATGCTACTCCGAATAAACTTATTCCAAATAAACTTCCCGCTCCAAACAACTCTCTAACTGCACCTAGAATTGTAAGTGCTAAAGTAAACCCAAGTCCCATTGCTACACCATCTACTGCTGATGCAATAGCACCATTTTTTGATGCAAAACTTTCTGCACGAGCTAGTATTAAACAGTTAACAACGATTAATGGAATGTATAATCCAAGAGCTTGATCAAGAGCTGGAACATATGCCTTTAATAATAGTCCTACTATTGTAACAAATGTAGCTATTACTACTATAAATGATGGTATTCTTATTTTATCTGGTATAATTTTTCTCATTAAAGAAATAACAATATTCGAACATATTAAAACTACTGCAGTTGAAAGTCCCATACCCAGTCCATTTATAGCCGAACTCGTAACGGCAAGTGTTGGACACATACCTATAACTTGCACAAAGGTTGGGTTTTCATCTATGATACCATTTTTAAATATCTTTGCTGAGTTCATATTTTATATTCTCCCCCCTACTTACTTAAAGAACTATTAAATAACTCTATTGCAACATTTACACCATCTGTAACTGCACTAGACGTAATAGTTGCTCCTGATATTGCAGATATCTCATTTTCCCCAGATGAACTTCCTTTTATTAAAATAAGCTCTGATACTGGTTTACCTGCAAATTGATCTTTGAAACTAGAATCTGAAGCCTTTGCACCAAGGCCTGGTGTTTCAGACATATTGCCTATATTAATACCGCTAACAGTTCCATCCTTTGATATACCAACTATAAGTTCAATAGCTCCACCATAACCTTTGGGAAGAACCTTTACTGTATATCCAACAGTTTCAGAGCCATTTTTGCCTTCATAAACTTCTGAAACAATTCCATCAATATTCTCATATTCACTATCTGAAACTTGAGTAAATTCATTTGCATCTGGAAGTACGATTTGTCTAGATTCGTTATTAGCTTGGACATTTCGCTCTGCTATAACTGGTGCTGTAACTTGATTAGTTACTCCTAATAATAAGGCTGCAACAGCACATATAGCAAATAAATTAAGTCCTAATTTCACTATACTATTCATTACTTAGACACCTCCCCAAATACTCTGTTTGACACATACTTGTCTATAAGAGGTGTAGCTACGTTGGCTAGTAGAATTGAATATGATACACCTTCTGGATACCCACCGTATAATCTTATTACAGATGTTATAATACCTGCTAATAATGCATAAATAATTTGACCTTTTTTAGTCATAGGTGAAGTTGTATAATCAGTTAGCATAAAGAAACCACCTAGCATAAGACCTCCTGCAAATAGTTCGTATAATGCAAAATCAAAGCTAAAGCCACCTAATATAAAAGTTAATATGAAAACTGTACCTATGTAAAATGCAGGTATTGTATAATCTATTATCCCTTTATAAATTAAATAAACTCCTCCTAGTACAATTAAAATAGCACTAGTTTCACCTATACATCCACCTATATTACCTACAATCATATCAGTCATATTTATACCATTAGCTGTTAAATCAGTTACTCCTCCAGCTCCAACTTTTAGAAAACTTAGTGGCGTTGCTGTAGTAACTGCATCTAGGTTTGAACCAATCCAATTTACGCCTGGATTAGTCCACGCTGTCATTGCAACTGGAAAAGATGCAAGTAAGAAAGCTCTAGCTCCAAGTGCTGGATTTATAAAATTATTCCCGATCCCACCAAATACCATTTTTATAACTATTATTGCAAAAGCTCCACCTGCTAAGCACATCCACCAAGGAAGAGATGCAGGTACGTTGAAAGCCAATAATAACCCTGTTACTACTGCCGAAAAATCTCCTATTGTACTTCCTCCTTTGGTAATTTTTTGATATAAAAATTCAGAACCTACTGTCCCTAATATACAGAAAAACATAACACTTATGGCATTTAATCTAAAGAAATATACCCCTGCTAATGCTGCTGGTATAAGCGCAATTATAACTTGCTTCATTATATAAGAAGTGTCTTCATTACTTCTCACGTGAGGAGAAGATGATACTATCAATTTCTTTTCCACAATATTTCCCCCTATCTATTTGTTTGCAGCCTGCTTTTTCTTCATAGCTATAATTTCTTTTTTAGCATTTCTCATAGACTGAAGTAATGGTCTTCTTGCAGGACATATAAATGAACAAGAACCGCATTCTATACAATCTAGGGCTCTATGCTCTTGAGCCATTTCAAAATCATTTTTTAATGAATATGCACTAATGTATAAAGGTTGTAAAAATGCAGGGCAAACATTTGTACATCTTCCACATCTCAAACAGTTTTGAGGTTTAGGTAAGCGAGATTCCTCTTCACTTAAACAAAGTATTCCTGAAGAACCTTTATTAGTTGCGATTTCATCAGTATATTGAGCTATTCCCATCATAGGCCCACCCATTATAAGTTTTCCTAGCTTCTTATCATCTCTATATCCTCCACATTGTTCTATTATTTCAGATACTAGAGTACCTACTTTAATTACTAAGTTTTTAGGCTCTTTTATACAGCTACCTGTTACTGTAGTTATTCTTTCTACTAAAGGCATACCTGTTTTTATAGTTTTTGCAATTTGAGCTGCTGTACCTACATTATCCACAACTGCTCCTGCTGCAGCTGGTAATCCACCTGAAGGTACCTCTCTTTTTGTACAGGCATATATAAGTTGTTTTTCTGCACCTTGTGGGTATTTAACCTCTAGTCCAACTACTTCAATTTGACTATAATCTTTAGCTGCATTAGTAACTGCTTCTATTGCATCCGGTTTATTTACTTCAATTCCTATGAATCCTTTTTTTACATTTAAAACTTTCATTAATACTCTTAGTCCAAAAACTACATCGTCTGGATTTTCCACCATTAGTCTGTGATCTGCTGTAAGATATGGTTCACATTCAGCTCCATTTAAAATAACTGAATCAATTTTAGCATCTGGTGGTGGTGATATTTTGACATGATTTGGGAATGTAGCTCCCCCCATACCAACTATTCCTGCTTCTTTTATAATTTCTACTATTTCTTCTTTTGTTAAATCGTCTAAATTCCCTTTTGGTTTTACACTTTCATGTAACTCTTCTTTAAAATCATTTTCTACAACAACGCATAGTGATGTACCACCTGGAACTTCATGTGGCTCTATAGCTCTAACTGTCCCTGAAACAGATGAATGAACATTACAAGATACATATCCTTGTTGCTCCCCTATTTTTTGACCAAGCTTCACTCGATCTCCAACCTCAACAATAGCCTTTGCTGGCGCCCCAATGTGTTGTTGAAGAGGTATGTATACAACTTTAGGTTTTTCTGCATTTTGAAGAGCCTTTGATTTAGTATACTCTTTGTTATATGGAGGATGTATTCCTCCCTTAAAAGTTAAGAGTTTCATTGATATTACCCCCTCATTGAAAATAAGTATTTCCTATAGTATAAGTATACTATAGGTATTGTAAAATCTTAACAATTGTTATTATTTTGTCTGACTTTTAAACTTCAAATTTAGACAAAATAATAAGGTTGTAATTTACAACCTTTAGCTTGTTTTTATTGAATTTATAAATGTATAGTATTCTTGAATTGAAGATAACAGTAGACTTTTACTTAAATATGAGTTATCTTCATTTGCATTTTTAGAAGATTGATTAATATTATCTTTTACATTTTTAGCATATTTAATAAGATTTTCTTTAAATATATTCATCTCTGTATAATCTATTTTTTCTGCATTTTCTTGTATTTTTTCAACAATATCTAATCTTTTTGTTAAAATATTATTATACTCTTTTAAATCCACATCACCTTTTGAACCTTCCCAAAACTCTGCCTCTTCCTTATAACTTGCCATTAGGCTATTTAAACTTGAAGATATACCTTCTATGTATGAATATTTACTTGTATATTCTAAAGATAAAACTGGAACCGATAACTCTGATATGAATGCATCATTAAATACCTTTCTAACATCATCTAAATTTTCTCTAGTTACTTTTTCATTAAAAGAAGAATAAGTTTGTACCTTTTTTACCCCATCAACTTCCACCACAGAATACGGAATTTTACTAGATGTTAACTTTTCCTCTACACTTTTTAAATCTTGTCCCTCTCCTATAGAAGCTACCTGAATTGTATATAAAGTTACACCGTCTATAGTTGCAACTTGAACATTTGAGTTTTCCTCTGTAGAACTTGTCTCTTTATCATTTTTAACTTTCTCTATCTCATCAGATATATCACTGTATTCGTACTCTTCTTTCCCTTCATTTTCTGCTGATTTAAATATATTTGGAAAGGATATTTCCTTAAACCTACTACCGATAGTTTCTACTATATTAAATTTATTAAATATTTTTCCACTTAAGATTTCGCTATTTTTTAATTTTGTGTATCCATAGACCCCAATTAAAGATAAACAAAAAATCAAAGTGATTACTCTTATATGGTTAATCTTACGTCTTTTATTAAAACCTTTGTATCTTCTTTTATTATTCATTAGTTTCCCTCCTAATAATATTATTAATAATATATATTTAAGGCTGTCCTCATTTATAACCATAAAAAAATTTAATTATTACAAAATAATAGGGCGTATATCATATAAACATTATGATACACGCCCTCGTTTATAGCACTTCATCTATATTTTTTAGATTAGTGTTGTGCTGGTAGTATTTCTATCCAATAGTTATCTGGATCTGCTATAAAGTATATACCCATTTCCTTATTTTCGTAGCATATACATCCTAGCTCTTTATGTAAGTTATATGCAGCATCAAAGTCATCTACTCTTAATGCTAAATGGAACTCATTGTCTCCTAAATTGTATGGTCTATCCCAATCTCTTAACCACGTTAATTCTAATGTATGATTACTAGAACCATCTCCTAAGTATACTAATATGAAACTTCCATCTTCAGCAACTTTACGTCTAACTTCTTTTAATCCTAGTGATTTTTCATAGAATTCTAAACTTTTTTCTAAATTAACTACATTGAAATTATTGTGACAAAAAGTAAATTTCATGCTTAGCCCTCCTAAATTATAATAATATTATTTCTCTTAATTTTATATGTATTATATTTATTTTGCAACTTATTTTATATCTTTAATCTAGCTATTATAGGATAGTGATCAGACATATTTTTAAATAGAACATTATAATCTATTACCTCTATATTTGAAGAAACTAATATATAATCTATTCTATACAATCCTGATGCAAAGGTTAAAACATTAGATTTATCAGTTTCCTCTGCTACATCTTTTAAGTTTGTGCCTTCTAAAGATATTTCACCTTCATTAAAGTCACCTACTACTATATACGGTTCTGGTTCTAAGGATTTTGCAAACTCTAAAACTTCTTTAATTTGAATTTCCCTCTCTTCCTTTTTTACTCCCAAATGTACATTTATAATATTTAATTTTTTTCCATCTACATTAACTACTGTATGTAATAATCCTCTTTGCTCAGCATCACTACTTAGATATATATGTTTCTCTGATTTTATAGGGTATTTCGAGTATGTTACTAAACCATAATTTGTTCCTAGGTTTACTACATTAGCTCCAAAATGTGAGTACATTTTAAGCTCTTCCTTCAAACTACTCACTTGAAAACCTACCTTTGCAGATTCATTAACTTCTTGCAAACATATTATATCTGCATCAGACATCCTAAGAAAATCTATTATATCAAATAAAGTTGGAAACATATCTTTATTTAATCCACTATGTATATTGTAGCTAATTATCTTAATTTCTTTTGACTTAGGAAAAAATTTTATTTCTAAAATAGATGTTATAATTATAAAGCAAAGTATAATAAATGTTATGACTAGCTTTTTTAAATTCATGTTAACCATCCCCTCATTTATTATCTTTTATAGTATATGCAAATATAAAAATTAAAGACGCATACTTTGCGCCTTTAATTTCTTATTATTTACTTTTTTTACCCAACTTATCTTTTATAATATAATTTATAACTTTTTTCCTTATATCCTCTGCCCCCTCTTCATCTGTAACATCTAAGTCTAAAAGTTTTGCTATAGATTTCATATCCTCTCTAGTTTTTGATCTATAACTTTCTACTAACTCTGTTTTTATTCTTTCAGGTTCTATAATAAACTCGTCTTCTCCTCTTTTATATAATACATACTTTCTGGCATACACATTTCTATTTGAGTATATGTGCTTAGATACTCTTTTTATTATTTGTTTATATGAATTTTTCAAATTAACATCTAAACCTAGATATTTCGCAAATCTCACCAACTCATTTTTAGATTTAAACAAAGCTTCTTTTTTAATGACTTTTGCAACACCTGACATGTTTTCTTGATAAGTAGCCTGTTTTATTATTTTTGAATATGTTGAACTTAAACTTCTTTCTTTACCTATTTTTTTTATATTATTATCAATAACTTTATCAACATTTCCCTCAAAGTATTTTTGTGCTCCTTTTTTAGACACATGATTCTCAAGTTCTTTGTGGGCCATATCAAGTATCAAATCTCTTAAATCTTCTTTATAATCTCTAGATTCCATGATACCCCCCCTTAATTACTTTTATTATATTCATTTTTTTTCAAAATGTGAGTTCCTTTAATATGTAATTTTCATAATATATTTATATATATTAAAATCATGTTTTAATGATTTTTATGTATATAAATGTTGGGTATGGATATACTATTAATGTAAAATCAAACATACTCAATCTCCCCCATTTTAGACTTCTATTATTTTCCCCCAATAGAAGTCTTTTTTATTGCTTTTAACTCTTTTTTAATATAATATATAAGCTATCTTATTTATTGTGGAGGAATTCTTATGGAAGATGTAACTATATCTATAGATGAAATGATTGATTTTATTCATAAAAAATCTGGATGTTCTATACCTAAAGATACTATAGAGCTAATCCTTGAATTACAAGAAGAATTCTTAGATTCTAAGGGATTAATAGAAATAGAAGAAGATGAGATTTATTAGGTCTCATCTTTTATTCATGCTATCTTGCTGGATTTTTTTTATATACTCTAAATCTTTAATAAAGCTCTTTGATTGAGCATTATTTACATAAAGTAAACAAGATATGTCATCTGTTTTTTCACTTATTCTAGTAGCAATTCTCATGTGATCTTCTAACTCTTTTGTTTCAAATTTGTAAATCAAATCTAAGTGAGCATTCTCACCATTTATAGTTATCTTATTTTGTTCTAAATCTATAACTACATCCACATCTCTTTTAGTATCACTCATTGATATATTTCCAAATTTAGTATATTTAAATGAATGTCCCTTATAGTCAAATCTATTATTTTCTTTTATTTGATTTAATATGTAATTTCCATCTTCTATATTTTCTAGAAAATCTTCCTCTTCATAAAAATAGTACTTAGAAAAATAATTCACTTTATATTTACTCAATTTATCCACCTACTTTAACCTTAGACTTTATAGTTATTCTTTCATTGGAATTATTGTTTTATTCAAGAAAAGTCATTGGAAATTCCAGTGACTTTATCAAACTAATTTATTTTTTCTATTATGTTCTAAAGCTAAGTATAGCATAATCAATACCAAAGATATTGAGGTAGCACCAATTAAATCTAAACCTATACTAATATAACTGCCTTCCATTAATATCTTTTTATAAGCAGCGTTTATCCAAGTAAGTGGAAAAATTAATGAGAAATTCTGGACCATTTCAGGCATAAATTCTGTTGGCACAAATCCTCCACTTAGTAAACACATTGGTGTTACTATAAGAGTAAGCAGAGTATAGTACATTGTTGAATTACTAGAAATAGTTAATACAACCAGAGCAATTGCAATACCTACAAATGATAATACAAATGATAATGGTACCATCCATCCTAAACTTATATCAAAGTTTTGATTAAATAAATAAAAGCTCCCTAGTAAAGTTATACTTTGAAATACAATTAATATAATCCCTGCTAATATATGATCTATTTTATCATGCAATTTTTGAGATATTACATTTCTTTCTTCAATCTTTATAGATTCTAGATTTTGGTAGTTGATTTTATTATCAATTCTCCTTATTTCCTCTAAGCCAAAGTTTTTTTCTTTTAAATCAAAATTATATTTTTCTAATTTAAAAACTTTTTGTTGATAATTTATAATTTCATATGTAGAAATATAAAATACTAATCCTAAAAAGATATTCGTATAATCTAAATTCACTTTTATGGAAATAAATATATACATAAAAATAACAAGCGCAGTGTTAAGCTTATTATAATTTCTAACTTCTATATATTCAATTATCATATATATTGCTAGTATAAAAGAAGGTGGATAAATATATGAAACTAATAATATATAAATAATATTTAATAGTAAAATTTTTTCTTCTTTATATTTTATACTATAGAATATATAAAGTGATAAACTTACGGATATTAAAGTTATAATTATAGGATAACTTACCTTATTAAAATAATGTTGATTATCCATTCCATATAAAAATACATTTATTGCTAGAATAATATTTATAATTATCTTAAATATCATTTTATTTCCTCCATATTAAATTCATTAAACTATAATTAATATAACACAAACTAATTGAAGATTTATATGTATTTCATTTAAACTTGAAAATAAGTATGCACTTAAGCTTAACGTAATTAGAAAAAATTATGAATTGCTATACTAAAAAATACTTAAATAAAAAAGCTATGATGTATAACTAGCAACTCAGTTATATATCATAGCTTTTTACTTAAGTAATATTATTCTATTCCTTTTAATTCGTAACCTAAATCTTCAATCACAGCTCTTAAAGCCTCTTCTGTTACACTATCTTGCATATCAACTACAGCGTATTTTCCTTCTAAACTCACTTCTAAAACCTCAACACCTTGTATATCTTCAGTAAGTGCAGTTTTTAAATGATTTACACAATGTCCACAAGACATTCCTTCTACTAATAATTTTTTCTTCATCAGTTTCACCTCCAATTATACCCTATATGGGTATAATATCATAAATACCCATATTATAAAATATAATTTCATAAAACTATTAAAATTATTTATTTTTTAAAGTGAAATTAGATATTCCTTCATATACATCAAAATCATTAGGCTCACTTTTGCCTTCTAATCTTCTGTTTGTAACTATATACTCATTTCTTATTACTAAACTAATAAATGCAGCTTTATCTCTAAGATGAGTTTGTATTCCCGAATAAATCTCAGATATTTGAGAATCTGAAGTTGCTGATGCTAAAGAATTCATATAATTGATTAATTTTTCATCAGAATATCCACTTGCTTGAATTATAGATCTTGCATCTGGAACACTAGACAACTCCCATCCTACAAATGCTAAGTCATAATCTTTTTGACTAATTGCTGTTGTCATTTCCTTTTCTGTAAGTCCTACTACTGTACTTTTTATTCCTATTGCATCTAAATTTTCACTAACTATATTAGCTGCTTTTATTCTTTCTTCATTATCTTTATTTGCTATAATTTTTAAATCAACTTTTGATATTAACTCTTTTCTCTCTTTTTCAGTCAATTCTTTATTTCCAGTTGATTCATCATTAGCTTGAGAGTTTATATCATTATCTGTTTTGTTATCTGAATTATTTTTACTACTATTAATATCCGATGAATTATTAGAGTTTTCCATTTCATATTTGTTATCTTCATTTGTAGATTCACTCTTATTATTAAATGGATTTATTTTTTGCAGATAAGATTCTGACTTTTCCTTATCATAAGATAAAGCCTGCATCTCACTATCGTAATATTTAGATTTTGTATTTAAAGGGAAATTAACTATCTTACCGTTTCCGATATACCCTTCTTCTAAAATTAATTTTCTATCTATCGCATGAGTAATAGCTTTTCTAAAGTTTTCATCTTTTAAGTATTCATTATCATAGTTAAATATAATAGATTCGTAATTTCTTCCTTCATAATTAGTAATATTAAACTCATCTTCATAAAATTTACTTAAATCACCTAAAGAAACTCTACCTATATCACTTTCTAAGGCTATAATCATAGATACTTGATCTTCTTCACTAGGCACAATCCCAACTTTAATATCTCTCATAGTTTCTGGAAGTTCGCTATAATATTCTTTATTTACAACTAAAGTCATCCCAGCTCTATCTTTCATATTCTCTATCTTATATGGTCCATTTCCTATTAGGTTATTACCATTAGTTAAAATTTCGTCTGACGATTTTCCACTTAATATATTTTGTGAAACTATAGGAAATATTAATGTATCTTTAGAAAATGCATACTGTTCTTTAAAATTTATAGTAAATTCTTTACTATTTGCTATTCTTACAGATGATATATTATTTGTAAATATATTATATGGACTATCTGAGTTTTTTTGAATTAACTCTATTGTAAACTTAACATCACTCGAAGTTACCGACTTTCCATCATGCCATTTAGCATCTTTTAACGTAATATTTATACTTTTCCCATCTGATCCTATTGAATATTTTTCAACTAATTGTGGAACTGTATTATAATTTTGATCTATCGTAAATAAACCGTCATATACTAAATTCATTATGTATGCCACAGACTTATCATTATTCAATACAGGATTGATAGTAGTTGGCTTTACCATAGTTAAATTTATGTATTCTGAGTTTATACCGCTCTTATTATTTTCTTTGCTAGAAGTAGTATTTTCTTGATGTAAACTACAACCAGCTAAAATCATAGACAATGCTAAAACTATAGCTAGAAGTTTTTTTTTCTTCATTAGTTTTTACCTTCCTCATTATATAACATATTGTAATTTTCGTAGTTATTTCTTACTTTTACTACATAATTTGAAGTCTCTGGAAAAGGTATATTATGTAGTTTTTTACCATCTTTACTATAATCATTGTTTCCAAGCCACTGGTTTACATTCCCTGATCCACCATTATAAGCGGCTATAACTAAATCCATATCTCCGAACTGTTTATACAACTTATTTAGATACCAGCATCCTATTTTTATATTAATTTCAGGATCAAAAATATCTATATTTTCTTTTAAATCTAATTCTTCAATTGCCCAATTCTTTGTAATATCACTAATTTGCATTAATCCCTTTGCACCTTTACGAGATATTGCATCTTTTTTAAATTTACTTTCCACTTTTATAACACTATAAACTAAGTTTTCCTCTAGATTGTATTCCTTAGAGTATTTTTCTACATAGACAGAGTATTTTTTAGGATATATTAATTTTTTAATCCCCTTACTTTCTATAGATGCGGTTACAAGTATGGATATTATAATCGATATAAAAATTAATACTTTCTTATTCACACCAATTCTCCTTTACATAGTCTACAAATTCATAGGCTCTTTTTTTAAGTTCTTCATAAGTTCCAGAGTTATCTATTATATAATCTCCATAACTTATTTTATCTTCTTGACTAAGTTGAGAATTAATTCTGCTTAAAGCTTCTTCTTTGCTACAAGCATCTCTTTTCATTACTCGTTCTATTTGTACATCCTTAGCACAGTATACTACTAAAAGTTTATCTAATAAATCTAGATAGCCTCCTTCTACTAATAAGGCTGCATCTATTATAACTATTTCTTTTTCTTCTCTTCTTGCCAACTCAACCTTAGCTAAAATTTGTTCCTTGATTTTCGGATGAGTTAAACTGTTTAGCTGAACAAGCTTTGCATCATTATTAAAAACAATATTACCTAATGCTTTTCTATTTAAGCTCCCATCAGCATTTTTTATACTATCTCCAAAAAACTCAAAAACTTGCTTCAATAAAATTTCATCTTCAAATATATTTCTAGATATAATATCTGCATCTATTATATCTATATTATAATCTTCTCTAAAAATATTGGATAGGCTGCTTTTCCCACAGCCTATATTGCCAGTTAGTCCTAATACTAACATCCAATCACCTACTTTGTTTCATACCAAGAGTATCCCACATTAAGGTCTACATCTAAATAAACATCCATGCTAAATGCATTTTCCATTTCTTCTCTTACTATTTTCTCAACTATTTCTAATTCATCATCAGTAGCTTCTACTATAAGCTCATCGTGTACTTGAAGTATTAGCTTTGATTTTAAATTACTTTCTTCTAATTTTTTATATACATTTACCATTGCTATTTTTATGATATCTGCAGCACTCCCTTGAATTGGCGCATTCATAGCAGCTCTTTTACCTGCATTTCTTAACATAAAGTTGCTAGATTTCAACTCTGGTATGTATCTTCTTCTATTTAATAAAGTTGTTATATATCCATTTACAGTAGCATCTTCTATTGTTGTATCCATGAATTCTTTTATTTTACTATATTTTTCAAAATAACTATTTATATATTCTTTTGCTTGTTTTACAGGTATATTTAAATCTTCAGATAATCCAAAATCACTCTTTCCATAAACTATACCAAAGTTTATAGACTTAGCTTCACTTCTTTGTCTAGGTGTTACATCATTTATATCTACATCAAATATTTGAGATGCAGTCTTAGCATGTATATCTTCACCATGTTTGAATGCATCTATCATATTCTCATCACCACTCATATTAGCAAGCACTCTAAGTTCCACTTGAGAATAATCGGCATCTACTAATTTATGATTTTTACCTGCTATAAATACTTTTCTAATCTTTCTTCCCATCTCCATCTTCACTGGTATATTTTGAAGATTTGGCTCAGTTGAAGAAATTCTTCCTGTAGTAGTTATCGTTTGATTAAATGATGAATGTATTCTATTACTTATAGGATTCATTATTCCTAAAAGACCTTCTACATAAGTAGAGTTTAATTTTACTATTTGTCTATACTCTGTAATCTTATCTATTATCTCATGTTTATCTCTTAATTTATCAAGTACTTCTGCATTAGTTGAATATCCTGTTTTTGTCTTTTTAATTACTGGTAATTCTAATTTTTCGAATAGAATTACACCTAATTGCTTAGGAGAATTTATGTTGAATGATTCCCCTGCCATTTCATAGATCTCAGCTTCTAACTTACTTATAATCTCTTTGAATTCTGTACCTAATTCATTAAGCATTTCTCTATCTACTTCTATGCCTACAAATTCCATTTCTCCTAAAACTTCAACTAATGGCATTTCAACTTCATAGAATAAGCTGTCCATATCACTTTCATTTAAGCTCTTTTCCATCTTTTCTGAAGAAAGTTTAACTACGTTTACTATTTGTGCTATGTACTTTGATAACTCTTCTATATCTAAATCTTCAAACTTCTTAGCCTTCGCACCTTTTCCTAATAAATCTTCTTTAGATTTTATTTTTCTAGTTAAGTATTTCATTGCTATAGCACTACATTCATAAGAAGTAGAAGATGCTGAGTCTATTAAATACTCTGCTATTGTTATATCAAAATACATATTTTCAAGTTTTATATCATAAGGTCTTAATGCTATATAATCATCTTTTAGATTATAGCCAAACTTTTTAATTTCAGTACTTACTAAAACATCTTTGAATAATGATAGTTGTCCTTCATTTAAGTAGTATATGTTTTCTCCATCAACACTTATGAACATATATAATATATTTTTTTCAAGTATATTTCCTACTTTTGTAACTGTTTTAACTATTAGTTCCTTTTTTTCTTTTATTTCATTTATTAATTCTTCTGCATTATCAAGTGGCTTTATATTTAGTTCTAAAGCTACTTCCTCAGTTGGTTCACTTGCACCATCTAAGTCTATAAGTCTTGATATTAGGCTTGTAAATCCAAATCTTTTAAATTCTTCTATCACAGCATCCTTATCATAATCACCGTACTCTAATTCTTCTAAACTTACTTCAATTGGAACATCTCTGATAATAGTAGCTAATCTCTTACTCATTATAGCTAATTCTTTATTTTCTTCTATCTTCTTTTTTACGCTTCCTTTTAATTCATCAGTATGTTCGACTAGATTCTCTATACTTGAAAATTCTTTTATTAACTTTATTCCAGTCTTTTCACCAATTCCTGGAACACCTGGTATGTTATCTGATTTATCTCCCATAAGACCTTTTAAATCTATAAATTGAGTTGGCGTCATTTCGTATTTTTCCATAACAGAATCAAAGTTATATTCTTCAACTTCTCCAACACCTTTTTTAGTTATTAAAGTAGTTGTTTTATTTGATGCAAGTTGAATAGCATCTTTATCTCCTGTTACTATAAATACTTTGTAATCATTTTCTTCACCTAACTTTGAAACTGTTCCTATTATATCGTCAGCTTCATATCCATCTAGTTCTAATCTATGTATATTAAATTTATCTAGAAGTTCTTTTAATGGCTCAAATTGCTCTCTAAGCTCATCTGGCATTTTCTTTCTTCCTGCCTTGTACTCTTTGAACTCTAAATGTCTAAATGTTGGTGCTTTTCTATCAAAAGCTACACTTATGTGAGTAGGCTGGTATGTATCTATTATCTTAAATAACATTGTTGTAAATCCGTAAATTGCATTTGTTTTTAGACCATCTTTACTAGTCATTTCAGGCAATGCATAAAAAGCTCTATTTATTATTGAGTTTCCATCTATTATAATTAATCTTTTATCCAAGGTTATCACTCCTAAAGTTCTATGTATTTTAGCTTTTATATATAGTTATTATATACCATTATGCTATTATTTAATAATACCATAAGATTTAATGTATATTAAGATTAAATATGTTGCAAACGTTCTATTTTATTGATATAATTAATAATATAAATTTTAAATATTCTCTGAATATGCCGGATTGGTGGAATGGCAGACGCGACGGACTCAAAATCCGTTTCTAGCAATAGAGTATGGGTTCAAGTCCCATATCCGGCACCAATTTTAATATTAATATGCTATAATGATTAAAAACACTTATACTTAGAATAAGTGTTTTTTATTTTTATAAAAATCCCCTGGTAATCCCCCAATGGTAAATAAAAAACAAATTTACCTATATACTTTATAATATATTAGATTTCTACTATGATTATTTTTAAATGAAAAAATATAAGAATTAATAGGAATTTGTTAAACACTATTAACTCTTATATCCTTCATTCTATATTTAATCTATATATATTTCTTATTCATAATGTATTTAAATTTTCTGTAACCTATTTATTATGTGTATTTCTGTACCATATCTCCAGAATACAGTTCCTTTTAATACTATTTAGTCTTTTACTATTTAACAATTTTTTGAGGTTTAGATATATTTATATACAATACTATATTCTATTATTTTAATTTTTATTATTATACCCGATTTACAAAGCTCCATCTTCTAATTATTCATCAGATTCAGACCTATCTTTTATAAATTTTATATCATTTTCTATATTATATTTGTAAAAATCTATGTAACTTGATTCAGAGTCTCTTCCCTTTGCATATAAAGGTACAAGATACTCTTTTATAGCATTATCTACCTCATCCTTCTTTGTTCTAAGGTACTCTATATGTTCTTTATTACATATTAGACTATCTTTTAAGTAATATGAAATTAATATCTGATTACTTCCTAAAATTACTTTATCCGCATTTTCCTCTAATATATCTCTATACCCAATATTATATATCACAAAGTAATAGTACAGTTGCTCTTCATTATAAGGTTTTGATATAACTTCTTTGAAATTTTTCCTTAAAATAACTTAAACTTTTCTCCCATAAACTCATCAAATCTAAGTAATTTATTAATAGAATATAACATGACCTCGGGAACAAATCTGAATATATAACATAATTGATGATAGTCACTTGTCGTAAGTATATAATTTTCAAAATCGAGATCATAAAAATATTTAGATTTAAAGAATGATATTAAGAAAACTCTTCTGGTTTTATCATCATCTAATTTAGTTATTTAATTTTGTTTTTATATTCACACATGATTATGTTAATTAAACTTATATCAACCATTTTGCTCTAATACTTCAATATATTTTTACTATACGTACTGTGCGATATACACTACGTATAATCTTTCGAATACTTTATATTTTTATTTATGCGGATGTATTTATAATAATCACTACTTTTTGTATACTTTTTATATACCCAATATATACTTTTAACCTACTTATATTTTTCTAGTCCTTCTTTTATAAACTGGCTTATTATATCTTGTATCTTATATTTATTATTAGCATTACAAAACTCTACAAATTCTTTTTGTATTGGCTCATAAATTTTAAAAGTTCGTGATATAACATTCCCCTCAAAATCATCTATTACTAATTTATTTTTTCTTGCCTTGATTCACATTTATACCAACAATATACTTCATCTAATTTTTCATTCATTCTATCTATTTTTTCTTTTAAATATTGAATTTATTTATTATCCATGATATTTCTCCTTATTTAGTTTGATTTATATTTCTAATTCTAAATTTCTATTTCAAACCCTACTTACATAATTTTTATTAGATTTATTTATAATTATTTTATCGGATTGTAATATAAATTACGCCGATCAATTGCTTTAATAAAAGAAGATATAAAACTAAAAATAATTTTATATCTTCTTTTATTAAAGCAATTTCCATATTAAATTTTTTAATATTTATATATAAAAAATATCCCTAATAATCCGCAATGATTAAATTTAAAGACAAATTTCTCTCTATTTTAGATGAAAATATATAGTTATAGTTCAGTTTAAAGAATAATATATAAATTATAAAAAGAAAGATAATATTATATCTAATAAATTTTTTACTACTTTACTTAATGATCAAATAAATATTTTTAAAAATTCATTTTGTGAAACATCAATATCTATATTTTATGACGAAAACCTAAAACAACTTATTCATCCTGAATAATACGGAATATATAGAGAAAATACAGTATATTATCCAGATTTAATATTATATATGGATAATTAAATTACTTTTAATTATTTTGAAATTTAATAGAATTCCATTTGTAGAATTAAAATAAAACACATTGATAAAATATCAATGTGTTTTATTTATTTTGAATACTGAAGAAAGTTAATTCAAACACAATTACTAAAATTAAAACATGTGTAAATTTCTAACTAACTTTCTATATCATTATATTTAATAAATTCATTTAATAATAAAAATAACCTATCTTTAATATCCCATACTATTACATTTATAGATTTATAACTTTATCTATTTTTTTATAACATTTAATTCTTTATTAATAACTAACACAAGTTCTTTTGGTATCTTAAAGAAAGAAATTTTAGACATAGATTCTATACTCATAGTATTCATCATTGATTCAAACCTTGGACTTCCAGTAATATGAGAAAAATACTTATTAAATATTGCTTTAGCTTCTTCATTTTCGTATAAATCTGCTATAGTATCTACAGTTGAATAATAGCCTTCTTTTAATTTAATTTCATCTGCATTTGATAAATCAAATTTTTCAAACCAGTTTATAACATGATCCGAATTTTGTTTGTTTACAAATATATAGCTATTATCCATGTCATTAGTATGATTTAATATCATTTCATCAGTATACTCATAACCAAGTTCATCATATCCTTTTACTAAAATTATATTGCTTCCTAATTTTAATTCAATATTTTCAAATTTAGTCATAGGTAATTTTCGTTCTGCTTCCTCTACTAAATTTCCATTCACATATAATGATAATTTTGTAACATTGGATAATACTACTATATCATTTAATTTTTTATGTCTATTTACAAATCTACTTCCAGCTAATTTAACAAAAGATTCTTGTGACCAATATGCCTTATAAAGATAAAACGCATCCTTCTTAATTTTCCTATCAATTGTTACTAATCCTTTTTGATTTTTTCCTTTTTTACCGCCTTCATCACGGTTACTACTTCCAAAATCAAATAAGTTCCAAACATATCCACCTAAAACAAATCCTCTTTCTTCAAAAGCTCTTAAAGCATTATCACTAAATAATAATTGATATTCTTCTGTATAATCCTTTACCTTTGGTTCATATGAATGATATTCATAGTTTGTATCTACACCATATTCAGTAACCATTAATGGTATGTTAGGATTAGTCTTATGAAAATTATCTAAACGTCTTTGTAAATCTTCTATTTCATTGTAGTACCAACCATAATATAAATTATACCCAACTAAATCAGTTAATTTATTCAAATAACTGTCATCTGCAACGTTATGTATATTGGCTTGTGCTGTATAACGAGTATCATCTAATGTCTTAGCATATTCTTCTAACTCTTTTACCATCTCATACACTCTTTCACTTTCAGAGCCTATAGTAATTTCATTTTGTACTCCCCAACAGTATATTGAACTGTGATTATAACATTGTTTAATCAAATATTTCATTTGATCTTTTGCATTTTGATTCGTAGGACATTTTAGTGCAGGTACACTTATAAAAGGTATCTCTGCCCAAGTTAGTAAACCTTCTCTATCACATAATGTATAGAAATAATCATCATGTTGATAATGAGATAAACGAATAGAATTTGCACCTATTTCTTTTATAATAGACATGTCTAATTCCATTTGTTCTTTACTTATTGCATTACCTACTTCAGCAAAATCTTGATGACGTGCAACTCCGTTTAGTTTAATATGTTTTCCATTTAAAAACACCCCTTTTTCTGGACTTATTTCTATTGTTCTAAATCCATATTCTATACATCTTTCATCTATAATAGAGCCATCAACTTTTATTTGAACTACCACCTCATATAAATAAGGGTCTTCAACTCCTTGCCATAAATGTGGTTTTTCTATTTCAATTGATTCTTTAAACTCTGTTTTATCGTCTATTTTTAATTCTATTGTTTTTTCTTGTACACATATCCCATCTCTGTCTTTTACACTAAATACAACTTGTGCATTAGATATTATTTTATTGCTACAAATAGCACCACTTATTTCTAATCTATATGTTTCATCTTCTAATTTAACTTGTTTTAGATAAATACCATCTCTTCCACCATCTAATATATCAAAATGAACACCTTTACTTATAAGTAGTGATACATCCCTATATATTCCTCCATAAAAAGAAAAATCAGCCATAATTGGATAGACATATTTCTGTTGTGAATTATCTACCATAATTGAAATAAGGTTTTCACCCGATATAATATAAGGCTTCATATCTATACGATACATTGAATAAGGACAATCATTAACATGAGCTAATTTTCCATTTATATATACTTCACTTACTAAAGATGCTGCTCCTATTTCTAAGAATATGTTATCTTCCATAAGGTCATCTGTTATATCAAATACTTTTTGATAAAAACACTTTCCCTTAAACATTTCACTTCCATTTTGTCCATCATGTGAATTATAACAATGAGGAAGTGTAATGCTCTCTGCATCCTTTATTTTTTCTAATTTATATTCTTCTCCATATTCTTTTTTGAATAACCATTTATCGTTCCATAAAATTCTATTTAACATCTAAAAACCTTTCTTTTTGTGTATTGAAAACTACATTAATTTCTTTTTGTGTATTGAAAACTACATTAATTATGAATTTTAAACATTTACTTTCTGTACATCTTCTAAATTTTCTGTTTTGTACATTCCATCAAAGTCATCTTTTGATATATTATAATTTCTAAGTGCTATAATACTTGCTAAATCACCTAATAATGGAGCTCCCAGATACATTCCTATTGTTACCCAGTAAAGTAATGTTGTAGGCTCTGCTCCAGATGTATAACCTGCTAATCCCATTAATATACCTACTATAGATGAACCAAATGCACTTATTAATTTATCTACAAAAGAGAATGTTGCTCCTATCAGCCCTGGAACAAACTTTCCTGTTCTGTATTTATGATAATCTATTATCTCTGCAATCATTGGATCTGTATTTTGAGAAGAAAATCTTCTAAATAATAAATTTAAAGACATTAATACTATAAATACAGCAGTTAAATTACTACCAAATGGTCTTAGTAAAATTAATACAAGAGCTATCATAAAGTTTGCAATTGATCCCATTAAAAACGCATTCCTACATCCAAAACGTACTGCTATAGATCCAGCTACAAAAGCCCCTACTAAAGATATTGGTGTAGAAAAACCACTCACTATTGGTTGCAAATCTAAATTTTTAACAGCGTACATATAAAAATACATCATCGATCCACTAGATATTGTCATTGCAATTTTATCTGTAGATGCAGCAAGTATAAGCATTCTTAATGGTTTATTTAGTGTTAAAATCTCTTTATATTCCTTTAAAGTTGCTTTTTCTTTTTTCTTAATTCCCATGTTCTTATAAAACTCTGGTTTATCTGTTTTTGAAATAGCTATCATTCCACCTATTAATAAAAATAAATGAAGAGATACTGCACCAATTATAATAGCTATCCATCCTTGTCTAGATTGCATACCCCCAAATTTACCTAATAATGGTACAACACCTGATAACATTATAAATTGAAGCATTGTACTATAACATCCTCCTGCAATTCCAGAGATAGGTCTAAATTTTGGATTACTTGTAACAATCGATAATGCACATTTATTTACAGTTGTCATACAAGTATATCCAATTACCCAAATACTATAGCAAGCTAAAATCCAGATTAATCTATATCGTTGTGGTATACTAAAAGATCCTATATATATAGCTGATGAACTAACTAACATAATAGCTGAACCTAACAATAGAAAAGGTCTAAATTTACCAAACTTTGTTTCTGTTCTATCTATTATGCTACCAATTATAGGATCTGTTATTCCATCAAATGCTCTCATAGCTGTCATCATAAATCCAACTACAACAGGATTTAAATTTAATGCTTCTGTACAAAATACCATAAAAAATGACATGAATAAAAAGTTATATACATTTGATGATGCTGATCCTAAAGGAAACATTATAACTCTTAGTATATCTTTTTTTGAACTACTTTTTTGATTTTCCATAAAATCTCTCCTTTTATTTTGATTATTTTTTAACCATCTTTAGATTAACCTAATATAGAAATATTTTTTATAAATAAAATAAATATAAAACTGTCCATTTTTAAGATTATATTGTAGTTTTACTTTTTCAAAATAAAAGACCTATAATTTATTCATTATAGGTCACTGTATATTATTTAAACTTCAATAAAATTTTCCACTATCGTGTTTTGTTTTCTATATTCAAAAGGAGTAACATTATATTTATTTTTAAATTGACGGTAAAAATAAGACTCATTTAGGTAGCCAACATCCTCCATTATATCGCTTATTTTTTTATCAGTTGTCCTTAACATTCTACCTGCTTCAATCATTCTAATATCTATCAATAAATCTTTAAAATTTTTTCCAAATTCTTTTTTCACTAAATTACTCAAATAATTCGGATGAAAGTGAAAATGTTCTGCTACCTTTAAAAGACTGGTATCTTTATATTCATTTTGTAAATATTCCATTATATCTGCTTTTATTTTAGAATATTTTTTCTTTATTTTTATTTCTGAAGGTTTATTAAATACTCTTGATAGTTCAGTAAATAATAGCAATAAACACCCATTAATTTTACTTTCACAACGTATACTATCAGAATAGTACTCACAAATTAAATTGATTAGTATACTTTCTAAAAAACTATTTTTTTCAATTTTATGAATCATATATTTTTTTATTTTATTATCAGAATAAAAACTATTAATAATAAAATTAGAAATATAGTTGTCATCTGACAATAAATGCATAAATACAGAGTCAAATACCCTAGAAGTTAAAAGTATATTTATTACTAAATCGTTTTCACTTAAAGCTCTATTAGAATGTTTAACATTCTTATCCATAATACAAATATCATTTTTTTTCATGAGTATAATTTTACCATCTATCTCCATATACATTTCCCCTTCAAGTATATAAATGATTTCTATGTATTCATGCCGATGTTCTGGTATATCTAAATTACAATGTTTTTTTCTTATTTTAAATTTGCTTTTTCTTAATTTTTCATTCGGGTATGATGTATAATTTCCATCATCATCAAACTTTAAAATCAATCTCTCACTATCAAAAATTTTGTATCTGCCACTTTCATGTGCATTAATGAAATCTTCTTGATTTTTATCATAGTTATTTTCAAAAAAATCTTTTAGCTCTTCATAATTTTTTATAATCAATTTTCCATCCTCTATACTCTCCCAAAATATTACAACTTAATTTATAAGCTATATCCATGTCTCATTATATTTAATTTAAACATAAATTGTCAAACTTTAAGGATTATGCATAAATAATTAAAATATTAATTATTTGTATAAATTTACAGATTGTTTTATATTTCTAATTCTACATTTCTATTTCAAATCCTACTTACATAATTTCTATTAGATTTATTTATAATTCTTTTAGTGGATTGTAATATAAATTAAGATGATCAATTTCATAAATACATTTATACCTACAGATCTAAATCTCTTTCCACCTTGTTAAACAGTTTTAAGAATATAATATACTTTATCAATATTTATTCTTGATATACTTGGTACTCCTATATCTTCTACTTTACATACTCCATTGCTCCCATATATAATAAGTTCTCCTATTTCATACATATAAAAATACCGCCTCTTATAATTTAATAATATCTTCTATTATAAGGTTATCATATTTTTCACATCGAATGTAAGCATGATTTTTTAACGAATTTATATAATTTAATTTATTTGCCTCAACTTTCAATTCCCACATCCATATCTACCTTAATTTAAATATTAACTTTATATATTATTAATATAAAGTAATTAAATTTTTGTATATATTAAAATTATACTGAATTGTTTATAATATAATAAGTAAATAAACTAAAACTAAGGATGGTAATAGAATGTCAAAAAAAGGATTTTTAGCAAGTATACTTGCTGGTGCACTAGCTTTAGTAGGATGCTCTTCAAACAATAACAATGTAGATGAAGTTAGAACACCACCTAAAGAACTCCCTGTAGCAACAATAGAATTTAAGGACTTTGGTAGTGTTGATATTGAGCTTTATCCTCATATAGCGCCAAATACTGTAAATAACTTTATCTCACTAGCAAATAGTGGATTCTACGATGGTCTTACTTTCCATAGAATTATAAAAGACTTTATGATTCAAGGTGGAGACCCTGATGGAACAGGAATGGGTGGTCCTGGATATAGCATTAAAGGAGAGTTTACTAATAATAAGTTTGAAAATGATTTAGCTCATACTGAAGGTGTAATTTCTATGGCTAGAAGTCAAAGTAAGAATAGTGCTGGCAGTCAATTCTTTATAGTAACTAAGGATGCGCCTCATTTAGATGGTCAGTATGCTTCTTTTGGAAAAGTAATAAATGGAATGGATATTATCCATGAAATAGAAAATGTTGAAACAGATGGAAATGATAAACCTATTAAAAATGTTATAATTGAATCTGTAAAGGTTGATACTAAAGGCATAGATTATAAAGAACCAGATAAAATGTAATTATTTTCTTGATAAAAAAAGAAGCTACAACCATATCTTTTATGAATATAGTTGTGGCTTCTTTTATTTTTCATAAAGAAACTCTTGTGAAAGTTTTACATTAAAATCTTTTGCTAATTCTTTAAAGTTATTTGGTGTAATAGTCTGTAGCTTATTCCTTCTTATAGATAGTACTTTAACCAAAATTTCAGCAGATTTTTCTACAGTATCAGCTAGACCAAAAGTTAAATCAAAATCCTCTCCGGAACAAAAAATTCCATGATGAGACCAAATAGCAACATCATACTTTTCCATTAATTCCGAAGTAGCTATAGCAATTTTTTCGCCCCCTGGAACCATCCAACCAACTATCCCTATACCATCTGGAAATACTACTGGACACTCTGTTGCTATTTCCCAAAGTTCTCTTGTAAATACCTTACTATCTAATGGTAACACAAATGTTAGTGCAATAATATTTGTAGTATGACAGTGATATATAACTCTATGTTTACCGTTAGTAACCCTTTTTTTAACTGAATGATTTAAAAGATGTGATGGAAGCTCACTTGTTGGTCTACCTCCATCAGTTAGTCCCCACACTACACGATACTCTTCTCCAGTACCATCAATTTGAATTATTGTAATATTCTCCTCTGGATTAATTATTACATTTCTAAAGTACTTACCACTGCCTGTTACTAAAAAAAATTCATTAGCTAGATTGGGTACTTTAGCTCCAATTTTTTCAAACTCATTAGTAAAATTTAAACTATCCTTTATTAATTCTACTTCATCTGATTTTAATCTATATGATAGATTTCCACCATTTCGCTCATGCCATCCTTGTAAAAATCCGTCATTACACATACGAATAAATCCATCTACAAAATTCATTTCTAATATATCCATTAATGCCCCACCTTTTGCTAAATAATTTTTAATTATAACCTTTAATAATTAAAAAGCATCTTATCTAATTATTACTTAATAAGATGCTTAAGATTAAATCTATAATATTATATCCCTATATTTAAGCAGATTTCTTAGTTCTGAAACAAATTGAGTATAAAAGTACTACTGCAAAGCAAATTGCGGGAACTAAAAACGATGAACGAATAGCAGCTTCTGCTCCAGTAAACATTGGTACAATGCTAGATAATTTACCATTATCTATAAGACTTCCCATATATGGTGTTATAACTGCCCCACCAAGTATTGCCATTATAAGTCCTGCTGCTCCTACTTTTACTTCTTCTCCTAAGTCCTTAAGCGCTATACCATAGATTGTTGGGAACATTAACGACATACATGCTGATATTGCAACTAAGCACCAAACAGATTGATTTGTTGGTAAGTATATTGTTCCTAAACTAAATGTGATTCCTCCTGTAGCAAATATTGCCATCATTATTGCTGGATCTATATATTTCATAAGAGCTGTACATATCCAACGGCATACTATGAATGAAACCATTGCTATAAGGTAATATTGAGCTGCTGCAGCTTCATTTAACCCAAGAGTTGTCATTACATATTGTATAGTCCAAGTCCATACAGCTATTTGAAGCCCTACATAGAAGAATTGAGCAACTACTCCAAAAGCATAACGAGGTATTTTTACAAGCTTCTTAATTGATTCTAGTATATTAAGAGCTCCTGATTCATCTTTTTCAGAATCCTTACTCTTCTTAAAGAAGCACCAAATAATAATTGCAATTGCTACTAATCCAACATATGGAACACATACCCATAACAATTCATTGCTACGTATAGCACTTAATGACTCTGGACTCATCGCTATACGTTCTTCATATGTTGCTGGATTTAAGTTACTTAATATTAAATATTTAGCAAGTATAATACCTGTTAAAGATCCTATTGGGTTAAAAGCTTGAGCTAGATTAAGACGACGTACACTAGTAGATTCATCGCCTAATGAAATTACATATGGATTACAAGTTGTTTCTAATATAGAAAGGCCTCCTGCTAATACAAATACTGATACTAAGAATAGATTAAAGTTTTGTAACATTGCAGCTGGAATATATCCCATAGCTCCTACTATATATAATCCTAGTCCAACTAATACACCATGTCTGTATGAATATTTTTTTATTAAAATTGCTGCTGGTAAAGCAAGTACAGCATATGATCCATAGAATGCAACTTGAGTTAAAGAAGCATCTGCTGCTTCTAACATAAATATCCTTCCAAATGCAGGTACTAGATTGTCAGTCATATTATTTAACAGACCCCAAAGAATAAAGCATGATATAAGCATTACAAAATGAACTATATATTGTTTCGGCACGATTGGAGTTTTATCACTGTTTTTTGTTCCACTTCTTGCAGCACTTTTTATATTCTCTCCCATATTAAGTATATCCCCCTTATTTATAGATACTAAAAATTTATTTTTCTTTTCTATAACGTTTAAAACCTGGATGTCTTCCTGTTACTCCATAACCTTCTCTCATTCCTATTAATCTATCTATATTATTTCTAGAAATTTCTTTCTCCCCACCTAATAAATGTGCTGTTAAGCTTATTTTAGCATATAATTCTAAAGTTTCCATTCTGTAGTAAGCTGTTATTAAATCTGATCCAACAGTCAATGCACCATGATTTTCTAATAATAAAACATCATGTTCTTGTAAATATGGTGCTATAGCATCTGGAACCTCATATGTAGATGGTGTTCCATATGGTGTTACTGGTATAGATCCAATTGCTATTACAGTTTCTATCATTGTATATCTATCTAAATCAAGATGAGCTACTGCAAACCCTGTTGCTGTAGGTGGATGTGCATGAACTACAGCTCCTACATCTTCCCTTTCTTTATAACATCTTAAGTGCATCTTTATTTCTGAAGAAGGTTTTGCTCCCTCTGGCCCATCTAATACATTCCCATTAGCATCTATATGAACTAATTTTTCCGGTGTTATAAAGCTTTTACTTATTCCCGTTGGTGTTGCTAAAAAAGTTCCATCGTCTAGTTTTACACTTACATTTCCATCATTAGCTGCTACCCATCCTAATTGCCACATCTTATGACATACATCACATATTTGTGCTCTTACTTCCATATATTCTAAAGTTTTAGTACATTCCATAAATTTCCCTCCGATAATAAAATCACTAGTCTACTACTACACCTTTTTGTAATATAACATTTGCATATAATGCTTTTTCTCCAGTCGCTATTATTGCATATGCTTTTTTTGACTCTTCATAAAAAGCAAATCTTTCTATATTACCTACAGCTTCATCACCACGATTATCATATTTACTTACTATTTCTTTATAAGTATCCCATATTGGTGTTTCCACTGTATCTCCTGGTACAACTTCCATAAGATTGACTGGTTTTTCTATATAAGTATCTAGTGGAAATACCTCCAATATGGCTTCTAACAATTCTGGTATACCGTGTCCATCACAACGAATTACTATACAATCTTTCCCCATACTTTCTGCTGGGAAGTTTCCATCTGATAAAACAATTCGATCACTATGCCCCATTTCACATAATACTTTTAATAACTCTGGAGACAAGATTTGTGGTATCCCTTTTAACATGATACTACCTCCTTAGCCTTAATAATTTTATTAAATCTTTCATATGCTCTTTCCCAAAGCATTGTATCTTTTGGTGAATATCTATCTATTTCCTGAGAATTATTTATAATTTTACGAGCATCTTTTAAATCTTTTATTTCACCTGTCGCCATTAGCTGCACTGCTATATTACCTAACACAGTAGCTTCAACCGGCCCTGCTGACACATATGTTCTGCATGCATTTGCAGTCATTTGGCAAAGCAATTTACTTTGTATTCCTCCGCCAACCATATATATTGTTGAATAAGTCTTACTTGTACAATCTTCTATTTCTTCTAAAGCAGTTCTATATTTTAATGCTAAACTTTCATTAATACATCTTACTATTTCAGCTTCACTTCTTGGCACTGGTTGATTAGTTTTTGCACAGTATTCTCTTATCCTATCAGGTACATTACCTGCTGGTGTAAATACAGGATCATCAGGGTCTATAAACGATCTAAAAGGTTCTGCATCTTTAGCCATATCCTCTAACTGTGAAAAACTAAATTCTTTTCCTTCTCTTGCCCACTGTCTCTTACTTTCTTGAACTAACCATAATCCAATTATATTCTTTAAGAACGATGCCTTATTTTCACAAGCACCTTCATTAGTTATATTATAGTTATATGATTTTTCATTTATTATTGGATTATTAAGCTCTGTTCCAAGTAATGACCATGTTCCACAACTTAAAAATACAAAATCATTTTCTTGTGTTGGTACTGAAACTAAAGCACTTTGAGTATCATGTCCAGCTACTGCTATAACATCACACATATCTATTTTCAACTCTTCACTTATATCTTCAGATATCTTTCCAATTATAGTTCCACTTGGTACTATTTCCGTAAATATATTTTTAGGTATATCAAGAGAATCTATCACTCTTTCAGACCAAACTCTATTTTTAGCATCAAATAATTGAGTAGTTGATGCTATTGAATTTTCTGTTAATTTTTTTCCTGTTAACATGTAATTAAATAGGTCTGGCATTAGAAGCATCACATCTGCTTTTTCAAGCAGATGTGATCTTTTTTCTTTTAGTGATAGTAATTGAAAGGCAGTGTTTATCTCCATAAACTGATTTCCAGTTATCTGATAAAACTCATTTTTAGATATTTTTTCAAAGCTTTTTTCTAACATTCCAGCGGTTCTTCCATCTCTATAATGTATTGGGTTCTCTATTAGTTGACCATATTCATCTAATAATGCAAAGTCTACTCCCCAAGTATCAATTCCGATGCTGTCTATTTTCCCATAAACTTTAGACTTAATTAAACTTTGTTTTATTTCAAAGAATAATCTAAGTACATCCCAGTACATTGTTCCACCAACAATTACAGGATCATTAGAAAATCTATGCACTTCTTCTATATGAATTCTTTCTCCATCAAAACTTCCAAGCATTGCCCTTCCGCTAGAAGCTCCAAAGTCAAAAGCTAAAACTTTTTTATCTAAATTTTTCTTTTCCATACTATCCACCTTCTATTGATTACTTATACATTGGTCCATAAACATTACATGCTCTATAATCTTGACCTTCTTTATCCATTCCAAATGCATTCCATGCAGCTGGTCTGAATATATTTTCTTCATCTATGTTATGCATACTTACTGGTATTCTTAATATAGAACATAAAGTTAATATATCTGCACCTATATGTCCGTAACTTATTGCACCATGGTTAGCTCCCCAATTGTTCATTACATCGTAAGCTGATTTAAATGCACCTTTTCCTGTAAGTCTTGGTGCGAACCAAGTACAAGGCCAAGTATAATCTGTTCTCTTCCATAATTTATCAGATACTTCATCTGGTAATTTTACAGTATATCCTTCTACTAATTGAACTACTGGACCTAATCCTTTTACAAGATTTAAACGCATCATAGTTACAGGCATTTCTGCTTCTGTTAAGAATCTAGAAGAATATCCACCACCTCTGAAATATCCATTATCAGCTGGATTCCAAGTAGTTGATTTTAGTATTGCTTCTTGATCTTCTTCAGTTATATCATACCAAGCTTTCATTACTCCATTTCCATTTTCATCTTTAGCTTGACCACAAGCATCTAAACAAGACGCTCCTGAGTTTATTAAATGTATAAATCCATCAGATTCTTTAGCTACACCTTCTAATTCATATCCTGTTGCTTTCTTAACTGCATCTGGACTCCAGTAAGTACGAACATCTGAGAATATTTGTGGAGTATTAGTTAATAATTTTCCAAATAACATACTTATACCGTTTAATACATCGTTTTCAGTAGCTAATATGTATGGTTCTCTAGGTCCATCCCAGTCAAATGAAGTATTAAGTAATGCTTCTGGGAAATCACAGTTTGGATAGAAATCTGTCCATTGTCTTTGACCTTGGAAACCTGCAGCTATTGCATTATGTCCTAATCTTTCTTCTTCACAACCCTCTGGTAAATTTTCATTTCCGTTCATTAAGTCTTTTATTATACACATCATTTTAACAACAAATTCCCAATCTGCATCTTTTTCTTCTCTAGTTTTTTGAATATCTTCACGGTTTTTGTCAAATCCTTCTATACATTTTTCCTTAGTCCATTTTAAAGCTCTTTCAAATTCAGCTTTATCATATATTCCCTCACTCATTCTTCTTATTACTTCTACTTCATCAACTGATTCTACTCTCATTCCTAAGTATTCTTCTATAAATGCAGGATCTATTATAGAACCACCTATACCCATACATATAGAACCTATTTGTAAATAAGATTTCCCTCTCATAGAAGCCGCTGCTACTGATGCTCTACCAAATCTTAATAATTTTTCTTTAACATCTTCTGGTATTTCAGTTGCATCTGCATCTTGAACATCGTGTCCATATATACCAAATGCAGGAAGACCTTTTTGTGCATGAGTTGCTAAAACTGATGCTAAATAAACAGCCCCTGGTCTTTCAGTTCCATTAAATCCCCATACCCCTTTTATAGTCATTGGATCCATATCCATTGTTTCTGAACCATAACACCAACAAGGAGTTACTGTAAGAGTTATATCTACACCTTCTTTTTTAAATTTATCTTGGCAAGCTGCTGATTCTGCAACTCTACTTATTGTAGTATCTGCTATAACAACCTTTACAGGCTCACCATTTGAATATTTTAAGTTTTCTTCAAATAATTTAGCTGCTGACTTTGCCATATTCATAGTTTGTTCTTCTAAAGAACCACGTACATCTAATACTCCTCTTCTACCATCTATAGTTGGTCTGATTCCTATTACTGGATATTCTCCTATTAATCTACTCTTTGCCATTTTTATTCCCCCTTAATATCTTTATATTTCATTTAATTTTTTCCTTGAATATTTTTATTCTATATATGACAATAAATTTATAAAGAATTGCCATTTCTTAACCTTTCTAAGTTAATTATATAAGTATCGGAAATCGTTTACTCGGTTTATAATGGTAATAAAATATAATAATATTCACTTTTTTATATTTTTTAAATTGGAGGAAATTGTTATGAAATTTTTTGAATACAAAGAAGATAAGCAACATGGTACTTTTGATTTTCCTATAGAATTTTATCATGTTACACCAGAACATCCACGATATAATATGCCATATCACTGGCATACTGAATACGAAATAATCCGAATTTTAGAAGGTGAATTTTCATTAATAATAGATGATAAAAAAATTTTAGCTCATAAAGGAGATATTATCTTCATACAAGATGGCTTTTTTCATGGTGGTACACCTAATAACTGCATATATGAATGTATTGTATTTGATATGAAGCTATTACTTAAAGAAAATCATATTTGTACAAAACAAATTCAAGATATTACCAATCATAAAAAGGTAATTAAACATAAACTTCCTAATAATATTAATGATCTTAAGATTTGTTGTAATAATTTATTTGAATCTATGAAATCTAAAAATATTGGACATGAATTTGTAACTCAAGGTTCTCTATATCATTTACTAGGGATTATATTATCAAATGAATTATATGAAAATAGAAAAAGGATTACTAAAAAGAGCCAAGAAAGACTTTTGCAATTTAAAAATGTTATTTCATTAATCGAAAGTGAGTATTCTAATACTCTTTCTCTTGATGACTTGGCAAAAGCTTGTTGCATGACTCCAAAGTACTTTTGCCGTTTTTTCTTTGAGATGACTAATAAGACACCAATTGAATACCTAAATTATTATAGAATAGAAAGCGCATGTGAACAGCTTTTGACTACCGACTCTCCTATAACTGAAATAGCTTTAAATTGTGGATTTAATGATGTAAGTTATTTTATCAAAACCTTTAAAAAACATAAAGGAATTACCCCTAAGCAATACTTAAAAGCTTCACTATAAAATTTACCATAAAAAAAGAAAGCGTAATTCAAATAAATATATTTGAACTACGCTTTTGTTTTATCCATTAACAGATATATTTTTTACCAATACTAAAGACTTATATAATTCTACTATATCTTCTACTGATGTTTCTTTTGGATTACCTGGTCTACATGCATCTGCATATGCAGATTCTGCTAAAAATTGAATATCTTCAACTTTAACTATTTCGCTTAAATCTGATGGTATACCTACATCACTAGAAAGCTTCTTCACTGCATCAACTGCAGCTTTTCTATATTCTTCAACACTCATATTTTCTACACCTTCAACCCCCATAGCCGCTGCTATATGCTTGTATTTATCACCCGTAGCTTCTGCATTGTATTCCATAACAGTTGGAAGTATTATTGCATTTGCTACACCATGAGGAGTATCATATAATGCACCTAAAGGATGAGCCATAGAATGAACAATACCAAGACCTACATTAGAGAATCCCATTCCAGCAATGTATTGACCTAAAGCCATTCCTTCTCTACCTTCTTTAGTGTTCTCAACAGCTCCTCTTAAACTTTTAGAAATTAATTCAATAGCTTTTATGTGGAACATATCTGTCATTTCCCAAGCTGCTCCTGTTATAAAACCTTCTATTGCATGAGTTAAAGCATCCATACCTGTTGCCGCAGTAAGCCCTTTTGGCATACTTGACATCATATCCGGATCTACTATTGCTACAACTGGTATATCATGTGTATCTACACATACAAACTTTCTATTCTTTTCAACATCCGTTATAACATAATTTATAGTTACTTCTGCTGCAGTCCCTGCAGTTGTTGGTACAGCTATTATTGGTACACATTTATTTTTAGTAGGAGCTACTCCCTCTAAACTTCTAACATCTTCAAACTCTGGATTGTTTATTATTATTCCAACTGCTTTTGCTGTGTCCATAGAAGAACCTCCACCAATTGCAATTATATAATCCGCACCAGAAGCTTTATATGCTGATACCCCTAATTGAACATTTTCAATTGTTGGGTTTGGTTTTATATTAGAATAAACTTCATATTCAAGGCCTGCTTCATCTAATATAGCAGTAACTTTTCCTGTTACTCCAAATTTAATTAAATCTGGATCAGAACATAGAAACGCTTTCCTTAATCCTCTACCTTTTACCTCTGTTACTATTTCCTTTATTGCTCCTGAACCATGATAAGAAGTTTCATTTAACACTATTCTATTCGCCATATTTAATTCCCCTTTTGTTTATAAATTATTTTTATACTTTAATTCTACTTTCTTAAATTCACTATTGCTATTAATATAATGGCATAAAATATGACTATATTCACTTTTTTTAAATTTACTATATTTATCATATAAAAAAGCAGGTCTAAAACCTGCCTTTTAATAATAGAAACAAAAATCTGCTTCTACACTAAATTGATTACGACTTAAAAGTCCTCCATAAGATATTGTTATATAGTTCATTTGTGAATCTAATGCTTTATTTATAGCTATTTTATATCCATCAACGTCATATAAGTTATCATTTTCATTATAATCGTCTAATTCTAAATCTATCTTTGCATCACTTGTCATAGTTATACATCTAGTAAGTATTCTTATACATTTCTTTTCACTATTTTCTAATAATTTATCTAATTCTCTCTTAGCTTCAGTCGTTATAAGTATGTTCATTTCTTCCATATTGACATGTCTCTCCTTAAACTGTAATTTATATTTTATATTTTACCCTATAACATTTATCTATAACAATATTAATCTTATTTAAATATACTTTTAACCCAATTCATAAATCCACCGCCGTCTTTTTCTTCTGTAGTTACTTCTTCTTTTTGATTTTCTGAATCAGATGTTTCATCAGAAGAACTACCATCCACCTTCATAATGAATTTTACACTACCTTCCATATCTTCAGTTATTCCACCATAATTATCATAATCCTTAGACACTTCAATTATTTTATCAGTAGCTTCTAATATACCATCCATCTCACTTAATTTTTCATTTCCTAAATCATATAATTTATCTAAGCCTTCTGTTTTTAATTTTTTAGTACCTGTATATAGTTCTTTAACCCCACTATTTAAATCTTCTGTACCTTTTAAGATTTTAGTTGAATTAGTACTAAGTTCTGCTGTTCCTTTTTTTAGCTTTGTTGATCCTTGAGCTAGTTGATTTACGCCTGTATTTAATTGCTTTGTACCATCTAATAATGACCCACTTCCGTTATATATGGTATCTGTTGCGCTTTTTAATTTAGTAGCATTTTCACTAAGCTGAGATGCTCCTCCTTTTAACTCGCTACTTCCTTTTGATAATTCACTTGTTCCTTTATCTACTTTATTTACCCCTTCTAATAAATAGCTGCTTCCAGTATATATAGTATCTGTTGCACTTTTTAATTTAGTAGCATTCTCGTTAAGCTGAGATGTACCTTTCTTTAACTCACTACTTCCTTTTGATAGTTCACTTACTCCTGCATCTAGCTTATTTACACCTTGTGACAATGCAGTGCTTCCACTATAAATAGTATCTGTTGCATTTTTTATTTTACTAGCCTTTGCATCTAGATCACTTCCTGCCCTTGAAATCTTAGCTAAACTATCATAAAAAGAACTTGAGCCTGAACTAAGACTACTAAGTCCACTATTTAATGTTGATGCTCCTTTATATGCATCATTAACCTTTGAACTTAATGTATTTAAACCTTGTTGTTGAGCTGATGATATTCCTTTCAATTCTTTGCTTATCCCTAATAATTGATTCTTTAAATTTTCATCTTCAATGCTTTCTGCAACACTTGCAATGTTATCAGCTAGACCTGATGTATTTTTAGCAGATGCTATTAAATCATTTATTCCTCCACTACCTTGACTTAATCCATTTACCAAGTCTTTAGATCCACTATATGCTGAGTTTATTCCACTATTTATTTCTGAATATTTATTATATAATTGCGATACATTGCCAACATATGTAGATACACCTTGTGATAACTTACCTTGTGATGAGCTTAATTCTGATAATCCATTATTTAAATCACTTGCTCCCTTAGTTAACTCTGGCGTAGAACTACTCAATTGATTCACACCTGTATTTAATTTTTCAGCTCCACTATCTATACTTTTTACTCCTTGTGAAAATTGACCTTGTGAAGTACTTAGTTGAGATAACCCATTATTCAAGTCACTTGCACCTTTACTAAGTGCTGGTGTAGAGCTACTTAATTGACTTATACCTTTATCTAACTTACTAGCTCCACTATCCAAACTTTTTGCTCCTTGAGAAAACTGACCTTGAGCTATACTTAATTGAGATAATCCACTATTTAGATCTTTTGCACCTTTAGTTAATGCAGGTGTTGAATTATTTAACTTACTCACACCACTATTTAGATTACTAGCCCCATCATCTAAACTTTTCACACCTGAATTAAATAACTTGTAGTTTTGATTTAATTCAGAAGTTCCTTCAGATAACTTCTCTGCTCCAGCTAATAAGTCTTCTCCACCTTTTTGTAAATCTCCTAGGGAATCTTTTAAATCACTAACAGAGCTAGTTTCATCCAACTTATCAAGGTCAAATGTATTAGGAGAAACTACGGCTAGTATACTAGGCATTTCAAAATTTGTTGCTTCAGCTTCAATAACTAACTTATCTTCTAATCCTATAACTTCATTTAAATCATTATTTAATTTTAATGAATTTTTAAGCCCCGGTACAGAAACAAAAGTTATAGAGCAACTTTTTCCTTCATCTAATATAGTACCACTACTCGCATTTATATCCTTAAAATTATCTCTAGGCATAAGTACTTCAACTGCTGTTAAAAACGGTACATATATCGTTCTATTTTCTCCGTTAATTTCAACACTTCTTGCTTCATTATTTTTTAAGGATATTGTTATTTTTAATTTACCAGATTTATTTTTAATTTCACTTGGTTCAACTGTTTTTCCATTTAGTTCATACTTTATCTTTAAATCCACAGGCAAACTTTTATTACTTTCCCCACTATAATATAAATCATCCTCATCTATGTCCCAGGTAATATCACTACCATTTATTTGAGGAGTTTCATTTCCTTTTAAATTTTTTATATTTTTAAGTTCACTAATATCCTTGATTTCACCTAATTTAGAATTACCTTTTATCCATGTAGATACTATATTTTCTTTTATATTTCCATTTTCATCTAAAATAGAATATACTGTTTCGTCTTTTTTTATATCACTATTATCTGCAAATATTAAGGTTCCGTTACTAGCAACTATTGCTGCTGTTATTAGTGTTGCTGATTTCATTTTAATATTTTTACTATTCATTTTTAATCCCCCTAAAATTCTCTAATCTTAAAAATTATTTATCCTTCAACCTCAACTACATCTTTATTATCTATAAATCCCTTACTAGTTTTTAAAATTATTTTTTCACATATTAAAAGTATCGCTGGTAGTATGAATAATATCATAAGCATACTAATTATAGCTCCTCTAGACATTAGACTACACAACGAACCTATCATTTCTAGCTTAGACACTACACCAACTCCTATTGTTGATGCAAAGAATGTTAATGCACTTGTAACTATTGATCTACCACAGCTTTTTATTGAAATCTCCATAGCTTTAAATTTATCATTACCTTTATTTAATTCTTCTTTAAATCTTGAAGTAAGAAGAATTGCATAGTCTACAGTAGCCCCTAATTGAATAGTTCCTAAGACTATAGATGCGATAAATGGCTCTACTGTACCTGTGTAATAAGGTATACCTAAATTTGCAAATATTGCTGTTTCTATACTTAATACAAGTATTACTGGTAAAGAAATTGATTTAAAAATAATTGCTATTATAATAAATATAGCAATTATAGACACTGAACTTACTTTTTTAAAGTCAGTATCAGCTATCTTTATTAGATCTTCCGTAAGAGGAGCTTCTCCACCCACCAAAGCATTTTTATCATATTTATGAACAATTTTATTCATTTCATCAATTTGTATTGAACATTCTGGTGATGCAGCTTTATATTCTGAATTAACCATTATTTGCTCATAACCACTTGATTTTAATTGATTCAAAATATCCGCTGGTAAAAAATCTTGATTTATACCAGGACCTAAATATTTCTCTATTGCTAAAACTGAGTTTACACCATCAATTTTTTCAAGTTCCTTTATCATTTCATCTTTTTTGTAAGGTTCTAAGCTTTCATCAACTAAAATAATATCTGTACTATTCATGTTATAATCATTTTTTAATTTATTAGTTGCTACTATAGAAGGTAAGTTATCTGGTAAGCTTTCGTCTAAATTATAATAAACCTCTGCTTTCATATTCCCTATAAAAGCCGGTATAAATATAATTACGAATACTACTGCAAATTTTTTATAATATCTAATTGTAAATTTTGATACTTTTTCAAAGGTCGGTAATATACTTTTATGTTTATATTTATGAATTGATTTATCGAATGTAAGTATAAATGCAGGTAGAATAGTTATAGTACATATAACACCTATTAATACACCCTTCGCCATAACTAAACCTATATCTTTTCCTAAGGTTAAATCCATTACACAAAGTGCTAAAAATCCTGCGATTGTCGTTATAGAGCTCCCAAATACTGAAGTTGTTGTATTTACAATAGCCTCTGCCATTGCATCTATTTTATTGTCCTTTACTTTTAATTCCTCATCATATCTGTGTAGCAAGAAAATTGAATAGTCCATTGTTACACCAAGTTGTAATATTGCTGTTAAGGCCTTTGTTATATATGAAATTTCTCCAAATATTATATTTGTACCAAAGTTATATATTATTGCTAATGATATACTTGCTATAAATATAAATGGTGTTGTATAAGATTCCAAAGTTAATGATAATACTATTATTGTTAATACTCCTGCTATCAATACATATAGCGGAGTTTCTCCATCTGCTACATCCTTTGTATCTTTCACTATTCCTGCCATACCGCTTAAAAAAGCTTCTTTGCCTGCTATTGCTCTTATTTCATCAATAGCATTCATTGTTTGCAAACTAGCTGTCCCATCTTTTAACTTTAATACCATCATTGTAGAATTATCTCCACTGTATAAAAAATCAACCATATCTTTTGGCAAAATTTCTTTAGGAACAGATAGATCCATAAAATCATCTATCCATAGTACATCCTGTACTCCCTCTACCTTTACTACTTTTTCCTTTAACTTAGCTACATCCTTATCTTCCATATTTTCCACTATTAACATTGCTAAAGAACCACAATCAAAATCTTCCTTTAATATTTTTTCTGCTTTAATTGTTGAACTATCATCTGGTAAATAGCTTAATATATCATAGTTAATATCTGTTTTTATAAATCCCCACACTGATGGAATTAATAAAAATATTGCTATGAATAATATTAATTTCCTATGGCCAGCTATTTGTTTTGCTAACCTATTCATATGTATCCCCCCATTTATTAGGCATGCCTAAGTAATTTATAAATACATTGTAGGGCACGCCTAAATCCTTGTCAATTATATTTTCTAAAATTTAACTATACAAAAATTTCTAAGTATATAATAGTTTTTTCACTTAAAATGATTAAATGCGATAAAAATCAAATAAAAAATGACCCAATAACAGGTTCTAGTGTTGCATCTAGTTAATATTTGCAACTTGATTTTTACAAAATTTATATAATGAAAAAAATAACCTTCTTTGGTTAAATGGAAGTAACGACAAATCCATCCAAAGGAGGTTATTCATTATGAAAACTTTTAAATCTACTGCTAATAATAATACTTTTATCAAACAATTGTTAGATGTAATTAATTCCAATACAATGCGTAGCATCATTAATAAATATTCAGGTAATTACAGAAGTCAATCTTTTGACACATACTCTCATTTTTTTACAATGATGTATCTTCAATTGAATGAATCTAAGACCTTAAGATGTTGTATAACTGAACTTGAAAATGATATTGATATAGATTGCAATGTATATATTCCTAGTTTATCTCAATTATCTAGAAAAAACTCAACTCGAGATTACAGAATATTTGAAGATATTTTTTATTATGTTTTAAGAAAATTAAAAAAGAGACTTGGAGTAAAACAATTTAACTCTCAGTTTAAGCAAATTAAAGCTTTTGATTCTACAATAATAGATATTGCTACTAAGTTAGCTCCTGATTTATACTATGATAAAAATATATCTGCAATCAAAATGAGTACTTTATTTAATTTGACGGAGGCTACGCCTGAGAAAGTAAATATAGTTAAAGGTACTGTTAATGATAGAAAATGTATTGATGGATTTATTGAAAATAGCAACTATCTATACTTATTTGATAGGGGATACTATAACTATAGTTGGTATGATGATTTAAGTAGACAAAATATTAGTTTCATAACTAGACAAGTTTCAAACGCTTGTGTAGAGGAAATTAAATCTTATAGAACTGGACTAAATGATGTCTATGATTATGATATTATTCTTGGAAGTGATTATAGTAAAAATAAAACAGAATTTGTATATAGAGAAATTTTAACATTTGACAAAGATGGAAAAGAAGTTCGTTTTTTGACAAATATATTTGATTTACCTGTGTCAAAAATTTTAGAACTTTATAAAATGAGATGGCAAATAGAACTTTTCTTTAAATGGATAAAACAAAATTTAAGAATTAAGCACTGGATTGGACATAATGAAAATGCAATAAAAATACAGTTATATACAGCTCTAATAGCTTTTGTTTTAATTAGATTAATCCAAGAGGAAATAAATAATAAGTATTCAATTTTAAAAATTACTAGAATTATTAGGATATACATTACGAAACGAATCGATTTGCTATCAGTATTTTTATCTTGAATTAGAAAATAATATAAATGGATATTTATGGAATAATTTTGGTTTTATAAGGTAAGTGCGTCTAAAAATAAAATGGAAAAAATTTCAACCCTCATAATAATTGAGCGTTAGCTCTAAAATCATGAGGGT
>CABIVQ010000003.1 GCA_902362365.1 Clostridiaceae bacterium
CCTTTCATGTAAAGTAGTTTTGTGATTATTATTACTGTAACATGAACATAAACTTGTGAACTATTTTTTTACATATTTTTAGATGTTGCACTTAATATGATAATTTATCTATAAATAATATTTTTATTTAATGATTCAACCATTCTTAAGTTGACGATATAACTAGTATGACATCTGTAGAATCCTTTCCCTTCTAAAATCATTTCCATATTCTTCATAGACATCTTTACTCTATAAGATTTATCTTCTTCATGAATAATTAAATCTCTTCTGTCTGTTTCTATATATATTACTGATTCTAAATTAATTTTAATCAAAGTATTTTTAGTGTGTAGCATTATGTAATTATTATTTTTACTCAAAAAGTTATCAATACATTCACTTAAATGTTTTTCTATAATCTCATAAGATATAGGTTTCATTAAGTATCGATATGCTCTTACCTCATACCCTTCATGAACATAACAATTAGAAGAGGTAACAAACAATATTTCCACTTTACTATCAAATTCCCTTATTTTTCTTGATGCATCCATTCCTGTCATATCATTCATTAATATATCTAAAAATAAAATATCTAGTTTTTCTGGATAATTTGAAACTAAATCTTCTCCAGATGAAAATTCATATATTTTAAATAATATTCCCCTTTTATCTAAGTATGTCTTCACAAATTCAATAAGTATACTTCGTTGTAATAAAATATCATCGCAAATCCCAATATGTAACTCCATAAAATCTCCTTTGCTATATAATCCTATATAAAATATATTCGTATATATAATTTACATTATTTCACATGATATATTCAATATATTACTTTATATTATTAATTTAATTTCTTATTATCTAAAAATAAGGTATGCCTAAAATAATTATATTCTAAACATACCCTATTTTACTAATTAAATATAAAGTCACTATCTTCTAGTTCTTCATAGACTCCTTTTTGATATCCATTCCCCTTAGTCGAAAAGAAATCATGTGTTTTAGTTTCAACGCTTAATCCATTTAAAACAATAGGATTAACAGGTTCTACTTCATAAAATTTATCAAATCCTAGGTTCTCTAGAGCTTGATTTGCATTATATTTTAAAAAGTTGATTACTTCTTCTTCTAATTTACTTTCTTTATAAATTAATCTTGTGTAATTTATTTCATTTTCCATAAGGTCATTTAAAATCACATATAATCTTTGAGTTAACACTAGCTTATCTGCATTTGAAAATTCATTAAATATCTCTTGGGCTAGTAATCCAATATATTTTCCATGTAAAGACTCATCTCTTAAAATTAAAGATATAATCTCTCCACTTGCTACCATCTTACCTTGTCCTGCTAAATATAAAGGATAGAAAAAACCGCTATAAAATAAAAAGCTTTCAAGAAATACACTGGTAACCATTGATAAATATAGACTTTTTTTATCATTGGTATTTTCATATTGTTTTAGTATAAGCTCTGCTTTTCTTTGTAACGTTGGCTCTGTTTCAATCCATGTAAAAAGTTCTTCTATTTCAACTTTTGAAAGTAATGTTGTAAATATTGATGAGTAGCTTTTCGCATGAATTTCCTCCATAGTTCCCATAAAAGATAATACAGCTTTTCTCTGTAAGTTATCAGTCAAACTCATCATAGATGGAATACCGTTATTACCTTGTTTTGTATCTAATAAAGTCAATCCCGCTAAAACTCTTTTATATAACTTTTTTTGATTTTCATCTAATTCAGACCAACATTTTAAATCTTTTGATATAGATATTTCTTCAGGTAACCAAAATTGCTTAACATTTTGATTCCAAAAAGTCTGTGTAAAATCATCATCTTCTACATTCCAGTTTACTGCTTTGTGTACAAATGTCATAACTCTCATCCCTTCTCAATTAAATTCTTATACTGAACATGATATACATTCATTGTCTATTTCTCTTATCATTTTAGTTCTTGTGTAGTATAAACTTTTTAGTCCTTTTTTGTATGCATAAATATAGTACCTAGCTATATCCCTAGTTGTCTTATCATCTGTTACGAATAGTGTAGTTGATATTCCTTGATCAACATGTTTTTGCACAGTTGCTACCATATCAATAACTTTAAACATATCTATTCTATATGCAGATTGATACCATAATAGATTTTCATTAGTTAAAAATGGCATTGGGTATATAGTTGTTGAATCTCCATAAGTCCTAATTTCAATAGGCTCTGTAATTGGCATTATACTCGAAGTTGAATTCTGAACATAACTTATGCTTTGAGTTGGCGCAATGGCCATTAAATATGCATTATATAGACCTTTTTCTTTAACTTCATCTAATAAACTTGCCCAATCATACTTTGTAGGAATATAAATTCCCTCAAATAGTTTTTTTACTTTCTCACTCTTAGGTAAAAATTCTTCTTCATAATATTTACCTAAAACATCACTATTTCTTCCTTTTGCATATTCTGATTTTTCAAATCCCTCGAAGGTTTTACCTTTTTCTATACTTAAATTCATAGATGATTTTATTGCATAATATCTAACTAATGCGAAAAATACATTAGCAAAATCTATTGCATCTTCTGACGTATAAAGAATATTTTCTTTCATAAGGTATCCATGTAAGTTCATGGCTCCTAAGCCCACTGCATGAGATGCATTATTACCATTAGCCACAGTTGGAACTTCTTTAATATTTGTTTTATCTGAAACTATACTTAAACTTCTTATAGCAACATCTACTACATTTTCTATATCTTTATTTTTCATAATGTTAGCAATATTTAAAGACCCTAAATTACAACTTATATCTTGTCCCCAATTATTATTACCTCCATACCCTTGTATATCTGATGGAGTCTGATATTGGAATATTTCACAACATAAATTAGACATTTTTATAATACCCTTGTCCTTTAGAACATGATCTTTATTTGCAGTATCAATAAACATTACATAAGGATAACCACTTTCTTGTTGAGTTTGTGCTATTCTAGTTAGGTATTGTCTTGGATTTATTTCTTTCTTCTTTATATCTTCATCACTAGCTAATTTATCATACCATTCGTTCATATTTATATCATCAAGATGAAGACCATACTTTTTATAAATTGAATTAGGATAAAATGCATAAGCTACTTCATTCTTCTCGGCTAATTCCATAAACTTATCAGGTATAATTGCTCCTACTGATAAATTAGTAAGCCTTATTTTTTCATCTGCATTTATCTTCTTAGTATCCATTAAAAGTTCAAAATCTGGATGAAGTACATTTAAATATACAGCTCCTGCACCTTGTCTAGCACCCATTTGATTAAAGTAACTAAATGATTGTTCTAACATCTTAGCAACTCCAACAACTCCACCAGCTGCTCCTTCTATATCTTTTATAGACTCTCCACTAGCTCTTAATCTACTTAAATTTAATGCAACTCCCCCACCAATTTTAGATAGGTGATTAGCTGAAGCAACTGCATAAGAAATTCCCTCACAACTATCTTCAACGGAAATTAAAAAGCAACTTACCATCTCACCTGCTCTAGCTCTTCCAGCATTTAAAAATGTTGGTGTTGCAGGTTGAAATTCTTGTTTTATTAACTTATCAGCAATTTTCTTGGCAAAGTTTTCGTCACCATTAGCAAGTGCTAAAGATACAATCAGTATCTTATCCTCATAACTTTCTAGTATAGATTTTCCATCATTACTTTTCAAAGCATAATTTTCAAAGAATTTACTAGCACTCATATAAGATTCAAACTTAAAATCTTGACTTTTTATAAATTCGTAAAGTTTTTCTATATAGATAGTGCTGTACTGTTTTATTACTTTTTCTGAATAATAATTATTTTTTACTAAGTAGTCTATTTTTTCTTTAATTGTACTAAATTCCTTCATTCTTACCTTAACAGAATATTCAAGGTATGCTTCTAGAGCTTCTTTGTCTTTATCTAATTGATATTTTCCATCTTTATCTCTAACAATAACCTGATTATTAAGTTCTATCCAATTCATGTCTATGTATCCCACCTTTATTTAATTGATTATAGTCAAAATCCACTTAAAACTTATTAAAATCATTTTTTATTACTCCAAATTATTACCCCAAAATAAAAGAAAAAATCTCATTTTACACACAAAAAAAAGCCCCTAATTTTATAGCGACTTGTATCCATTGCAAACACTAATTTGTTAATAAAAAAACTTTTTAATTTTTTATAAAAAATGATATATTACGCAATATATTGTTGTTTATTTCTTCTTAAATACTATATATAGTATTTTTTTCTATTCACCACACTTAATAATTATCAGTTAACAGCATTAAATCCCAATTCCAAAACTCAAAAAAGTGCCTTAATAAAAGTTAATCAGATACGCCGAGCGAAGGTGTGCGAATATAATTTTACTGAGATTTGCAGCATCTTTTCAGCTGCATTGAAGTAAAATTATATTGCACACCAAGCCCTCGTATCCAGAACTTTTATCTAAGCACTTTTTCCTACTCTTCTATATTAACTTCTATATTTAATTCCTCTAGTTGAGCTGTATCAGCAACAGCTGGAGCATTTGTCATTGGACAAACAGCACTTTGATTCTTAGGGAATGCTATAACATCTTTAATGTTAGTAGTTCCTGTAAGTATCATTGTAAGTCTATCAAGACCGAAAGCTATACCTGCATGAGGAGGAGTTCCGTACTTGAATGCATCTAATAAGAATCCAAACTTCTCTTGAGACTCTTCTTCATCCATTCCAAGTGCAGCGAACATTTTCTTTTGAACATCAGAATTGAATATTCTAACACTTCCTCCACCTACTTCGTAACCATTGATTACTATATCGTAAGCTTTAGCTCTTAAAGATGCTTTATCATCTCCATCAAGTTTATCTATATCTTCATCCATTGGTGATGTAAATGGATGGTGTTTAGCTATAAATCTTCCTGTTTCTTCATCTTCTTCAAATAATGGGAATTCAGTTACCCATAACATTTTATAAACGCTATTATCTAATAAGTCTAATCTTCTAGCAACTTCTAGTCTAACTTGACCTAGAGCATCAAATACTACTGTGTCTTTATCAGCTACAAATAGTAATAAGTCTCCTTCTTTAGCATTCATTCTATCTAATATTTTTGTTAATTCTTCTTCTGAGAAGAACTTAGCTATTGGAGAAGTAACCTCTCTATTAGCTCCAACTTTCATCCAAGCAAGACCTTTAGCCTTATAAGTTTTAGCATGATCTTCTAATTTACCTATTTGTTTTTTAGTAAATTCTTCAGCTTTGCCTTCAACATTTATACCTCTAACACTAAAACCTTCTTTTGTAGCATTAGCAAATACACCAAATCCACAATTTTTTACTATATCAGATATATTAGTTAATTCATATCCAAATCTAGTATCTGGCTTATCAGAACCGTATCTTTCCATAGCCTCTGCATAAGTCATAACTGGAAGTGGTAATTGAACATCTACATCTAGTATTTCTTTAAATACTAATTGTACCATCTTTTCCATTATAGCCATAACATCTTCTTGTTCAACAAATGACATTTCACAGTCTATTTGAGTGAACTCAGGTTGTCTGTCAGCTCTTAAGTCTTCATCTCTGAAACACTTAACTATTTGGAAGTATCTATCCATTCCACTTACCATTAATAATTGTTTAAATAATTGTGGAGATTGTGGTAATGCATAGAATTTACCAGGATTAACTCTACTTGGTACTAAGTAATCTCTAGCGCCTTCTGGAGTTGGTTTTATTAAGAAAGGAGTTTCTATTTCAAAGAAGTTATTTGAACTTAAGTAGTTTCTTACTATGTTAGCTATTCTACTTCTTGTCATTAACTTTTGTTGCATAGATGGCTTTCTTAAATCTAAGTATCTATATTTTAATTTTAATTCTTCTGAAACATTATCATCATCTTTTATATAGATTGGAGGAGTTTCTGATTTATTTAATACTTTTAAACTTGTTGCAACTATTTCTATATCACCAGTTGGTAAGTTAGGGTTCTTAGAAGATCTTTCACTTACTTTACCAGTTACTGCTATTACATATTCAGAGCCTAGTTTTTCTGCTTTTGCGAATGCTTCAGCATTTACATCCGTATCGAATATTATTTGGCATAATCCACTTCTGTCTCTTAGGTCTACGAATACTAATCCACCTAAGTTTCTTTTCTTTTGTACCCATCCCATAAGTACAACTTCTTCATCTATATTTGTAGCTCTTAAATCACCACAATAGTGAGTTCTCTTTAATCCGTTTAAAGTCTCCACTTATAGTCCTCCTTTAATTGTTAATATAAGAAGTCTTGAAAATAAATTGCAGTTTAAGGCTTAGGGTGCGAGTCACAACTTGACCCATGCAAGGCAAAATACGCCTTGCAAATGGGCACTACGTTTGTGACTTTCAGACCCTTCACCTGGGTAATTAATTTATTAAATCAAAACCTATATTATAATTTTTTATGTGTATGATGTATTTTTTATAATACTTATTGTTTGTTATGTTATATTTTTTTGTTATAGTTGTTATTTGTTATCTGTTTACTTTATTTAGTATAAGGTTTATTCTTAATAAATTCAATATTTCATTGAATTTATTACCTTCGTATCCTAATACTTTATTTTTTGCTGTAGATTATAATCTATTTTTTAACTCTCCTACTAACTCACTTAATTTAACAGTAATTTGCTCTGATGTTTGCATATTTTTAAGTGTTGCACTGTCATTTGCTAGTTCATCTTCACCTATTACTATTGTGAATTTAGCATTTATTTTATCTGAGTATTTAAATTGTGCTTTTACACTTCTATCTAAGTGGTCACTGTCAGCACTTATATGGTTGTATCTTAAGTCCTTTAATAACTTGAAGCTCTTAGTTTTAGCTTCATCACCTATTGTTACTATGTATATGTCTGTTGATTGTGGATTTTCTATTTCTATGTTGTTGTTTTCCATAGTTAATAATAATCTTTCAGCTCCTAAAGCGAATCCTATACCACTTGTACCTTTTGGTCCACCTAATTGCTCAACTAGTCCGTCATATCTTCCTCCACCACAAACTGTACTTTGAGAACCTATATCATTAGATATTATTTCAAAAGCAGTTTTCTTGTAGTAGTCAAGTCCTCTAACTATTGTTTTATCAACTATAAAGTTAACATCCATTTCTTTTAAATACTTTTGTAATTTTTCAAAGTGATCTTTACAATCATCACATATATGATCAATCATGAAAGGTACGTCTTGTAAATTTTCTTGGCAATTTGGGTTCTTACAATCTATAACTCTCATAGGGTTTTTATCTTTTCTTTCTAAGCAAGTACTACATAATACATCTGACTTTGCATCTAAGTAAGACTTTAGTAATTCATTGTATTTTGCTCTACAAGTTGGACATCCAACAGAATTTATACTTACTGCTAAATCTTTAAGTCCAACTTCATTGAAGAATTGTACAGCTAAAGCTATAACTTCTGCATCTAAAGATGGATTATCACTTCCTACTGCTTCAACACCAAATTGGTGGAATTGTCTTTGTCTTCCAGCTTGTGGTCTTTCATATCTGAAGCAAGGTATTATGTAAAACATCTTAGTCGGTTGAGCATCTGAATATAATTTGTTTTCTATAAATGCCCTTATTACACCAGCAGTTCCTTCTGGCTTTAAAGTTATATCTCTTCCACCCTTATCTTCAAATGAATACATTTCTTTTTGAACTACGTCAGTAGTATCTCCAACACTTCTTTTAAATAATTCTGTATGTTCGAATATAGGAGTTCTCATTTCCTCATATCCGTATAATCCACATATTTCTCTAAATTTATTTTCTACATAATTCCACTTGTATGACTCTTTTGGAGTTATGTCTTTTGTTCCTCTAGGTGCTTTAGTTAGCATTCTTTAGGACCTCCTCTTTCTTTCTATCAATCATTTCTTCTACTCTATCAATATATTGTTCAACGTTCTTCACGTTTTCTACTCTTTCAATTCTGTCCTCGTCAACATATACAAACTTAGATATAGAACCAGCCCCTAGTGCATAGTTACTTTGTTTCTCCTCCATTATTTGCATGTTGTAGATACATTCGTATCCTTCTTTAGCATAACCTATATTTTCTAAGTTACCAAGCATCTGCTTTTGACGGTACATATAGTATGGATTAAGGTTCATTTCTTTTGCATATTCCATTGATAAATCAATCATCTTAACCATTTCTTCATATTGAGTAAGTACATACTCGTCCATTTTTTCTTTTAACTTAGATGCTCTTTTTATTGCTAAAGTATGAACAGTTAAACTTTCTGGAGATAGCTTTTTAATCTCCTCTAAAGTATTTCTTACCATCTCAACATTTTCACCTTCAAGACCTAGGATTAAGTCCATATTTATGTTATCAAATCCTATTTCTCTTGCTAAGTTGAAAGCTTCTTTTATCTCTTCAACACTATGACCACGTCCTATTTTGTCTAAAGTTTCTTGGTTCATAGTTTGAGGATTTATACTTATTCTAGTAACATTATTTTTCTTTAAACATTCTAGTATTTCTCTATTTATAGTATCCGGTCTACCAGCTTCTACTGTAAATTCTTTTATCTTACTTAAATCTAATTCTTTAAATAAAGCCTTTATTAAGATGTCCATTTCCTCTGAATCTAAAGTAGTAGGTGTTCCACCACCAATATATAAAGTCTCTATTTCTTTATTAGTTTCTTTAAGTAATTTTGCTAATCCTTTAATTTCAATAATTAACTTATCAATATAATCTTTCTTTAAATGTCCAAATTGTTTTAAAGGATTTGCAGGGAATGAACAGTAATAGCATCTTGTTGGACAAAACGGAATACTTACATATAAAGAAATCTTATTTTTATCTATAGGATAAATAAATTTTCTTTCCCTTTTTGCAATATTTAAAGCCAGATCTATTTTTTCATCACTAATTAAATAATTAGTTTTTAAATTTTCTCTAATATCTTCATCACTTAAGTTTTTATCAAGAAGAGTGTGAACTATCTTAACAGGTCTTATACCTGTAAGTATTCCCCAAGGAACGTAAGAATTAAACTTCTTCATTAAAACATTATACATACTTCTTTTTATTGTTTCCTTAGTAACCTTCTTAATCTCTTGTTCTGATAAACCTGCTATACTTCTATGATCAAGAGAGTCATAAATAGCCTGATAGTTTTCAAGATATACAGTTTTAGAAAATACTTTATCATTATAGTAAACAACACTATTTTCTAAAGTCATACCAACATCTTTATTATCAACGAATTTAAACTGAGTAGTAAATAATTTAATTAGCTCAGCAACCTCGTATTTAAAATCATGACCTTTTAAAATCACATTTAACATAATATCTGCTCCTTATCTACGCCTCTCCCAAAACTTATAACTCTTATATCTAATTTCCGTAAGCCAAGCTCACCTAAATGGAAACTAGTTCATATATGGATTAGTAATTTTTTCTATTTCGATAGTTGATGTAGGACCATGACCTGGATATATTTTTATGTTTCCGTTTTGGTTAGATAATTTATTAAGTGACTTGTTCATTTGTTTGAAGTCTCCGCCGTAAAAGTCTGTTCTTCCTATACTTCCAGCAAATAAAGTATCTCCTGTAAACATATGATCTCCAACTTTTATACACATTCCACCTGGTGTATGTCCTGGTGTATGAATAAATGTAAGTCTAAGTTCTCCCAATTCTAATCTATCTTTATCTTTAACATATATATCCGCATCAAATTCTTGAGGTCCACACGGGAATCTAACGCTTAGATTTTTCTTTCTGTCTATTAAAAGCTCTTTTTCATTCTCATGAGCTACTATTTTTGCATTTGTTTCAGCTTTTAGCTTCTTTACGTTTGCAATATGGTCTGCATGACCATGAGTTAAAATTATATACTCAACAGTAAAATTTCTGTTTTTTACTGCTGATAATATATCTATAAGACTTGCTCCTGGGTCTATTATTACACATTTATTATTTTTTTCGTCACCTAATAAATATGTATTTTCACCCATAAATCTATCTTCTATTGTTTCAATTATCATTTTATTTTCTCCCTAAAACGATCTACTTGAATCTAATAATATAGTTACTGGTCCATCATTAGTTAAGTCAACCATCATGTGAGCTCCAAATTGTCCAGTTCCAACCTTTATTCCTTCTGCTTTCACTCTTTCTATGAATTCTTCATATAAAGGAGTTGCATGTTCTGGTCTAGCTGCTGTAGAGAAGCTTGGTCTTCTACCTTTTCTACAATCACCATATAAAGTAAATTGAGAGACTACTAAAAGTTCTCCTCCTATATCTTTTAAAGATAAGTTCATTTTTTCATTTTCATCTTCGAAAATTCTTAAGTTTAAAGTTTTATCTATAATATAATCTACATCTTTAGATGTATCTTCATGAGTTACCCCTAATAAAACAAGTAATCCTTTATTTATTTCTCCTGTAACTTGACCATCTACAGTTACCTTAGAAGAAGATACTCTTTGTACTACAGCTCTCATTTTATTCCTCCTAATTCTTTACTCTATATATTTCTTCGACACCTGGAATAGCTTTTATTTTTCTCATTAATTCTTTTAGTTCATTTATATTATTAACTTCGATTAATAGATTTATATTAACAACCTCTTCTTTTCCTTTTCTAGCATTTATCCCGTTTAATCCAACTTTATCTACAGCTACCATATGAGTTATATCATTTATTATACCTTTTCTATCCGCTGCTTTAATTTGGATTTCACCTTCAAATTTACCTATTTCAGAATTAGCCCAATCTACACTTATTAATCTATTTTTGAATAATTCACCTTCTTGTTGTGCATTTACACAATCTGCTCTATGAATTGCTACCCCTCTTCCTTTAGTTATATAACCTATAATTTCATCACCTGGAAGTGGGTTACAACATTTAGCAAATCTAATTAATATATTATCTAAACCTTCAACTATAACTCCTTGGCAGTTGTTTTTCTTTCTCTTTTTCTTGTATTCAGCATCACTTAAGCTATGCTTTTCAAACTCTTCTTCTTTTAGCTTAGCATTATCTTTTTGTTGCTTCTTAATTTCTTTTATATAATAATCTCTAACCTTAGGAACAACTTGAGATACCATTATTCCACCATACCCAATAGTAGCAACTAAATCCTCTACACTTGGTTGGTTAAGCTTTTTAGCAATTTGAAGCATATATTTTTCAATGGATGAGTCTTTTAAAGGTAATACATATTTTTTAAATTCCCTTTCTAAAAGTTCATAACCTCTCTCAATATTTTCTTCTCTTCTTTCCTTCTTAAACCACTGTCTTATTCTACTTTTTGCATTTGGAGTCTTAACAATATTTAACCAATCTCTACTTGGTCCGTTAGAATTTGAAGAAGTTAATATTTCTACTATATTACCATTTTGAAGCTTATAATCTATCGGAACTATCTTACCATCTATTTTTGCACCTACACATTTGTTACCTACATTTGTATGTACTCTGTATGCAAAATCTATAGGTGTAGCCCCTGCAGGCATCTCTACTACATCACCTTTTGGAGTAAATACATAAACTTGGCTATTGAATACATCTTCTTTTAAAGCATCTAAGAATTCATGTGGGTCTTTTAAATCTTTTTCCCACTCCATCATTTGTCTTAACCATTGAAGCTTTTCTTGTACTGTATCTTCTTTTACGTTAGTTTTACCTTCTTTGTATTTCCAGTGAGCAGCGATACCGCATTCTGCTATTGTATGCATCTCTACAGTTCTAATTTGAATTTCAACAGGCTCTCCATTTGGACCTATTACTGTTGTATGAAGAGATTGATACATATTAGGCTTTGGCATTGCTATATAATCTTTAAAACGACCAGGCATTGGTTTCCATAATGTATGAACAAGTCCAAGCACAGCATAACAATCTTTTACTGTATCAACTATTATTCTTACAGCAGTTAAATCAAATATTTCTTCAAAGCTTTTATGCTTATCTTTCATTTTTCTATAAATACTATAAAAATGCTTAGGTCTACCATATACATCACAATGTATATTTACTTCAGCTATTTTTTTGCTTAGTAATTCAACTATTTGTTCTATATAAGCCTCTCTTTGACTTCTCTTTATAGCGACTTTATCAACTAAATCATAGTATCCTTCTTGATCAGTATATCTTAAAGCTAAGTCTTCTAATTCTAACTTAATTTTAGATATACCTAATCTATTAGCTATGCCGCCATAGATTTCTAATGTTTCTTTAGCTTTTGATTTTGCTTTTTCAGGAGACATATATTTCAATGTTCTCATGTTATGAAGTCTATCAGCTAATTTTATAAGAATTACTCTTATATCTTTTGCCATAGCAAGAAACATTTTTCTTAAGTTCTCTGCTTGTGTTTCTTCTTTTGATTGGTATTTTATTTGCCCTAGTTTTGTAACTCCATCAACTAAATCTGCAACTTCTTTACCAAATTCTTTTTCTATATCTTCATAAGTATATTCAGTATCTTCTACTACATCATGTAAAAGTCCTGCTGTTATTGTTTCTATATCTAATTCCATTGAAGCCAAAATATGCGCTACTGCTATTGGATGTATAAAGTAAGGTTCCCCAGATTTTCTAAATTGCCCTTCATGAGCTTTTTTCCCAAAGTAATAAGCTTTTTCCACTAACTCCACATTTGCATTTGGAGCGTATTCTTTTATTTGTTCAACTAATTCTTGTAGCTGTTTATCATGCATAATACCACCTATTTTAAGTATGAAATTTAATATATATGAAAATAGTTGGTTATGTACCAACTATTGTAAAAGTCTTAGTATTTTATTAGAGAATTTATATGATATTGAGATAATATATCTCTACCATTTAATTCTTCTAATTCTATTAAAAACTGCATTGATACTACTTCTCCACCTAACTTTTCTATAAGTTTAGCTGCAGCTCCCATAGTTCCTCCTGTAGCTAATAAGTCGTCAACTATTGCTACTCTTTGACCTGGTTTTATAGCATCTTTATGTATTTCTAAAGTATCTTTTCCATATTCTAAACCATAGTCATAACTTTCAACTTCTGAAGGTAATTTTCCTGGTTTTCTAACTGGAACGAATCCTATACCTAAACCATAAGCAACTGGTGTTCCCATTAAAAATCCTCTTGCTTCTGGTCCAACTATTACATCTACATTTTTATCTTTTAAATCTTCTATTATAGCATCTATAGAGTATTTAAATGCCTTACCATCTTGTAATAATGTTGTTATATCTTTGAAACTTATTCCTGGGATTGGAAAATCATTAATTTCTCTTACGACTTTTTTTAAATCCATTTTTGAATACCTCCTAATAGCTCTTTGCATATTCTTGTCTTAAATCTTTTAGATTTTGAAGTATAATACTCTCATCTAGATTTAATTTTTTATTTGGCTTTTCTAATAAGTTTATAGATATTCTATTTTGGTTGTAATCTAAATTAAAATCTAATAGTGATAATTCTTTGAATACATTTAATATTGCAAATAATTTTATAGGCATAATATTAAATATTTTTTTTATGTCTAGCATATCAAATTCAAAAGTTTTATTTACTAGAGCTAATTTATATACTACTATAAACTCTTCTCTCTCTGGAATGATGTTATTAATTGTATTCTTTAAATATAATTGGTCCATTTCATTATAATATTTAATTATATTGCAATGTGAGTTAGTATTTTCACTCAGATACGAATATTCTCTGCTATTATATAAATAATCATAAAGAATAATATTATTATATCTTTTTACGTCTATTTTATCAATATTTGGTGAAAATATAAGTTGTAGTTTAGCTGAATTTACAGTATTTTCTCGATAATTGACATCAAAATCATCTTCTAAAAGTGAAATATCCGATATCGCCCTATAAAAACCATTTACTGTATTCGCTATTACTAATGTATTTTCAACTAGATAGTCAAATATATTAAGTTCTTTGCTACCCTCTATTATATGTTGCCCATTTACATTTGTGCTTATTAAGTTTTCATCACCAGAACTAATAGTATACAAGTTATCTTCATTATTTGGAACTATTTTTGAAAATAATTTTAAAGAAAGTTTATCCTTCATAGCATTTTTAGGGTGAGCTAGCCTCATATCTTTAAGTAAAAACTGAACAGTTCTATTTCCCATATAATTATTTTCATCCAATTGGAATAATATATCTACCTTATCTCCAGGATTAAAGTTTTCTTTTAAGTGTGCCATATTAAAACCAATACATTCGTAGGTATTTTCATTATAAACATTAAGCTTTAAATGTTGTTTATTCTTACCTAAAGTAAATATATCATCTAAAACTAAATTTCTCATTATAAACCTTGGGCTTGGATTACTAAGACCAAAAGGTTCTAATTTATGTAATTCATCTACTAAATCTAAACTAACTTTATCTTCAGATAATTCGAATTCAACATTAATGTTCTCAATCATGTCTTCTGAAGTTAAGTTATAATCTGCAATTTTATTAACTTCATCTCTAAGTGTATCTACTTTATCTGCATCTAGTCCAAGTCCTGCTGCCTGATCATGTCCACCGAACTTATTTAATAAATCCTTACATTTCATAAGTGCATCAAATATACTAAATCCTTTTATAGATCTAGCTGAACCTGTGGCTTCTCCATCTTCTATTGTAAGAAGTATTGTTGGCTTATAATATTTTTCTGTAAGCTTTGAAGCAACTATACCTATAATACCATGTTGCCATCCTTCATTTGCTATTACCAATACCTTGTCGCTTTCGTACCTTTCATTAGACTTTATTATTTCCTCAGCCTCATGGTACATTTTCGCTTCTATCATTTGTCTTTCGTTATTTTTTTCCTCTAGCATTCTTGCTATTTCATGGGCTTCATGTTCATCTTTAGTTGTAAAAAGCTGAACTCCTAAGTATGAATACCCTAATCTTCCAGAGGCATTAATTCTAGGACCTATAGCAAATCCTATATGTGATGAACCTATTTTTTCAGTATCTACTCCACATATTTTAATAAGCTCTCTTAATCCTAAATTTTTCCCTTCTTTCATTAGTTTTAAACCATTTTTAACTATTATTCTATTCTCATCTACTAAGGGAACAATATCACAAATTGTAGCTAAGGTAGCTATTTCTAAATAATTATACATAGTAGTTTTAAATACATCTTCAGGTGTTAAGGCTTGTATTAATTTGAATGCAACTCCACATCCACAAAGCATATCAAATGGATAATTACAATCTTCTTGTTTTGGATTTACTACTGCATATGCATTTGGTATTTCACTTTGACACTCGTGATGGTCTGTTATTATTACATCCATCCCTAGTTCGTTCGCTAATTCAACTTCCTTAACCGAAGTTATACCACAGTCTACGCTTATTATTAATTTGCAATCTTGTTCATGAATTTTTCTTATAGCTTCTTCATTAATTCCATATCCTTCTTCTAACCTATTCGGTATGTAATAACTTACTGGATAATCAATTGACTCAAAGTACAAACAAAGAATAGAAGTTGAAGATACTCCATCTACATCATAATCACCATATATAAATATGCTTTCATTATTATTTATAGCTTTTTTTATTCTCTCTACAGCTTTATCCATATCTTTCATTAAAAATGGATCTCTTAAATAATCTAGTGATGGATTCATAAATATTTCTGAATCTCTTTCATCTTTTATTCCTCTATTTTTTAAAATCTGACTAATTTCCGGAGAAATTTTTATTTTATCACTTAACTCGTCTTTCTCTACTTCCCCTTTATGTTTTAGGGTCCATTTTTTGTTGAAAATCAAATTACTCACCTCTACTTCCGTTTATATTTAGTTTTAAATATAGTTATTACCAGTACAATACCCACTAAAAATGAAACTGAAAAACCAGCTATTGCAAGGTATCTTATCCATATATTTTGCTCTATATTAGGCGATGCAATTATTAAAGATGAACCTACTACCAAAGATGCTAAAACTAAGCTTAAAGATATATTAGTAGTAAGGTCACTTAATTGCTCCTCTAATTTTGGTACTTTTATATCGTCTATGTGAATTTTAATATTATTTTTTTCTATATTTTTAAGAATGACCCTTAATTGTTTTGGGATATTCTTTAAATCAAAATAGATTTCCTCTGCTGAGTTCCTTGATCTCTCAAATATATATTTTGAATTAAATCTATTACTATAGTAATACTTTATAAACTCCTGCCCTATAGAATATACCGTAAAGTTTGGATTTAACTCCCTAGCTGTTCCTTCTAGAGTTATTATTGTTTTCGCTAATGTTGTAAGCTCCGTTGGCATTGTAATGTTATACTTCCTAAAAAATCTAAATATTTCATTAAATATATTAGTTAAGCTTATTTTTTCTAATGGAATATCATAGTAATAATGAAGTAAATATAATAAATCCAATCTAAGAGAATCTTTATCTATAGATGAATTTGTTATTCCCATTTCTTCCAATAAATATATGATCTTATCAGCATTTTTTTCTACAGCCGCTAATACCATTCTATTTAACGTGCTAAATGTCTTTTTATCAACAATTCCTACCATACCAAAGTCAATATACGATATACAATTACTATTTAATACAAAAATATTTCCCGGGTGAGGATCAGCATGGAAAAATCCATATTCAAAAATTTGCTTAAATAGTGATTTTACTCCAATTTCGCTTATTTTCTCAGTATCCCATTCGAATGACTTTATTTTACTTATATCACTTAGCTTTACACCTATAATTCTTTCCATTACTAAAACTCTCTTAGTAGTGTATTCGCTATAAATTTTAGGTATATATACATCTTCACTATCTTTAAATATCTCATAAAACTTTATTGCATTTATAGCTTCAAAATTGTAATCTAATTCTCTTAATAATTGAATTTTAAATTCTTCTAATATATTTTCAAAATTTGTTTCATTATCTTTTAGAATATCACTTAATATACTTGCACCACTTTGAAGTATCTCTAAGTCAGACTTTATAGTTTGTTCTATGTTTGGTCTTTGTATTTTTACAATTACATCTTCCCCAGAATTAAGTTTGGCTTCATAAACTTGTCCAATAGATGCAGCTGCAATAGGTATATTGTTAAATTCCTTAAAAATATCATCTATTTCTAATCCCGTTTCAGTATTAAAAATCTCTCTAGCTATTTCTGTACTAAATTCCTCTACATTGTCCCTAAGCTTACTTAACTCATCAATTACATCCTGATCAAATATATCACTTCTGGTACTTAATATTTGACCTAGTTTTACATATGTAGGACCTAACTCTTCAAAAGCCTTTCTTATCCTTTCCCCTGTAGGCATATATTTTAATTCTTCGTTTGGCCTTGTTATAGGAATTTTATAAGCAACTTGTTCTATATTTAACTTTTCCACTGCAAAACTAAATCCATATTTTATAAGTATATGTAATATCTCTCTATATCGTTTAATATTCTTATAGCTTATCTTCACAACTACCACTCCTAAAGTTACCCGTACTATTTAACATTATGTACCTCTATACAATATTTATATAATACAATTTCCACTTTTACAATTTATTTATTCCATAAATCCAATAAATTTAAAAAGGGCATGTTCTTAAATCCATTAGATAATATCCCGGAGCAAGGGAGAAATAGTAATTTTATAGCCATTTGCAGCATCTTTTAGATGCATGGATAGAAAATTACTATTCTTCCAGCCTCGATCTTATCTAACCTGTATTTAAGACAGCCCCTTAAATTTATTTATGATTGTTCGCACTTTCTATATAATCTAATGCAGATTTTTTAATGCTTTCTTTTTCTGCATCTGAAAGTTCTCTAATTACCTTAGCAGGAGATCCCATAGCAAGTACTCCAGAAGGAATTTTTTTACCTGGAGGAACTAAACTTCCAGCTCCTAATAAGGTAAATTCTCCAATCTCTGCACCATCTAAAACTATCGATCCCATCCCTATTAAAGTATTATCTCCAATTTTACATCCATGTATTAAGGCTTTATGTCCTACAGTTACATTTTTTCCGATTTCAGTAGGAACATCCCATCCTGTGTGTACAACAGATCCATCTTGGATATTTGTATTTTCTCCAATGGTTATAGGTTGTTCATCACCTCTAATAACCACGTTGTACCATATGCTAGCGTTCTTCTCTATAACTACTTCTCCTATTATGTCAGCACTTTGTGCTACAAATACAGATTCGTCTATCTTAGGTTCAATTCCTTTAAACCCTTTTATCATAGATTTTACTTCCCTTCTAACATTTTTTTGGCTTGTATCATTATTGAACATTCAGTACGTTTCTTTTGCATTTCACATCCAAGCTCGTATGGTTTCATAACATCACCATTAAAGTTCATTGCATTCGCATGACATCCACCTGAACAGTAGAATTTGTTCCAACACTTTTTACATTCTTCCTTACTGTAAACGTGAGCATTTCTAAACTTATTAGTTATATCTAATGGAAGAACCACTTCTTCATCCATTATGTTAGCTAATTTGTACTCATCATTTCCAACAAATTGATGACAAGGATATATATCTCCTTCTGGAGTTATTGCTAAGTATTCATTACCTGCACCACATCCAGTTATTCTTTTTATTACGCAAGGACCTTGATTTAAATCTACTATAAAGTGGAAGAATTTAAAGTCATCACCTTCTACTTGCATATCTGCATATTTAACAGCTAGTTTTTCATATTCTTCAAATACTTTTGGTAAATCTTCTTCTCTCAAAGCATATGGATTAGATTCATCATCAACAACTGGCTCTATAGAAGTTAATTTAAATCCTTGTTCTGCAAAATACATAACATCTTCAGCAAAATCTAAATTCTCTCTTGTAAATGTTCCTCTTATATAATAATACTTGTCTTTTGGTCTTTCATCTACAAGCTTTTTAAACTTAGGTAAGATAACATCATGACTTCCTTTATCATTTAAAGTAGGTCTCATATTATCATTTACACTTTTTCTACCGTCTAAACTTAAAACTGCATTATGCATATTTTCGTTTATGTATTTTATTTTTTCATCATCTAGTAATATACCATTTGTAGTTATTGTAAATCTTATATTTTTACCATGTTCCTTCTCTACACTTCTTCCGTACTCAACTAATTGTTTAACTACATCAAAGTTCATTAAAGGCTCTCCACCGAAGAAATCTATTTCAAGGTTTCTTCTATTTCCAGAGTTTGCTATTAAATAATCTATTGCCTTTTTACCAACTTCAAAGCTCATTAATTCCTTAGTTCCACCGAAATCTCCTTGTGCAGCAAAGCAGTATTTACATTTTAAGTTACAATCATGAGCAACATGTAAACACATTGCCTTAACAACTTTTTTTCTGTCTACAAAGCTAGGGTGAGTACTATATACTTCTTCAGTGTATAAAAGACCTTCTTCTTCTAAGTTAGCTATTTCATCACAAGCTTCTAATACTTGCTCAGCACTATACTCATCCTTTAAAGTTTCAACTATTTCTTCCTTAGACTTTTCCTTATAAAAATCTAAAACTCTGTAAGCAACATCATCTAATACATGAACTGCTCCACCATTTACATCAAGAACTATATTGTATCCGTTCATTGAAAACTTATGTATCATACTCATTACAAAAACTCCTCCTATAAAAATTCGCTTTCGCTTTTCCAATTTATATGTAAATATTGTCCATACTCAATTGTCAAAACTCGCTTAATCTATAAAATCAACATATTTTGCCTATACCGGTACTAAACACCAATATTTATTATATATCTTATGTAAAATCTAGGCAATAACATTCCCTTATTACCCATATTTTAGAAGTTATAACAAAATACCATTCTCTCTTATATTTACTACACGGGCTATCTATTAAAAAAGGAAGTCACCACAAATGATAAAAACCACCCGAGATAACTCCCTTCCTTATCTTCTCATCTTATCCTAAAGTTAAAATTATTTAACATAAGGCACCTAACGGTGAAGATGTGAAATGTAAATTTCAATCTCATTTGCAATCTGGTTTTTAGCTTGCATGAGTTGAAATTTACATTCACAACTTCACCGTGGCCTACCGTCTAATAATTATTAACTATCTTTCGCACTCTTGGTTAGCTACTGTACAAGAAGTTTTACAAGCTGATTGACAAGATGTTTGACATTCTCCACATCCACCTTTAGCAGCACTGTTTTTTAAAGTAGCTTGAGATAAAGTTTTTACATGTTTCTTTTCCATCTTAAATTACCTCCTATTTTATAAATCTTTATTGATTATATCATAATTTATACCTTTTGTGGTATTTATTTGAAGTTAACTCCTAATACACCACCTATGCCTCCAGCTAAAGTTGTTAAGAATATTTTATATAGCATGTCAGCCTCAAAAGTAAATTTTTCCTGAGCTAAGTAAACTATTACTATAAGACACACTATGTACAATAGACCAACTATCAATCCATATATAAGGCCCTTTTCCTTTATATGCTTTGATGCATAAAATCCGCCAAAAGCAGCAGATGCAGTAGTTATAATCGAAGTAACCATAGCAATAGTGTTTCCGGATACAGATGTAAAAGTTAATACTAAATTATATATTAATAATATTGCTAAAGTTAATATGTAAGAGTACCCTAGCCCTTTTAAAACATGATTAGTTTTTTCCATAAAAAAACCTCCCCTCGAAAAATATATATTCAAGGGAAGGTTTAAAAATTACTAATTATTAAGCTTGTTCTGTTTTTGATTCAACAGTTCCTATAGCCCATTTTTCAAATGGAACTTTAGTTCTGTTTGGTCCTATTTCTAATACAACAGAATCTTCTTCAACTTTAGCTACATTAGCTATTATACCACCTATAGTAGTTACTTTATCACCAACATTTAGGTTATTTCTCATTTCCTTTAAAGCATTTTCTTTCTTCTTTTGAGGTCTTATAAATAAGAAATAGAATACAGCGAATATTGCTGCATACATTAATATCACAGTTATCCATTGTTGCATGTTACTTCATCTCCTTTATATTAAATTTTTAAAATATAATAAACATTATATATTAAAATTATTATATTTCATAGCCATATTTTTGGAAAAATTCGGCTCTGAAGTCTAGCAATCTATCTTCTCTTATTGCCTGTCTTACTTGCTCCATTAATTTTAATAGGAAGTGTAAGTTATGTGTAGTTATAAGTCTAGATGCTAATATTTCATTAGCTTTAACTAAATGTCTTATATAAGCTCTAGTGTAGTTTTTACAGCAGTAACAATCACACTCTGGATCAAGTGGAGTAAAGTCTCTAGCATATTTAGCATTTCTTACTACAACCTTACCTTGGCTAGTCATAGCTGTACCATTTCTAGCTATACGAGTAGGAAGTACACAGTCAAACATATCTACTCCTCTTATTACACCTTCAACTAAATCATCAGGTGAACCAACACCCATTAAATATCTTGGCTTATCAACTGGCATTAATGGAGTAGTGTATTCTAATACTTCGTACATTAAATGTTTAGGTTCTCCAACACTAAGTCCACCTATAGCATATCCTGGTAAATCTATAGCTAATATTTCCTTAGCAGATTGCTCTCTTAAATCTTTATACATACCACCTTGTATTATTCCAAATAATGCTTGATTTTCTGTATTTTTATGAGCTTCTTTACATCTGTGTAGCCATCTAGTAGTTCTTTCTAAAGATTTCTTTACGTAATCTCTATCAGCTGGATATGGTGCACATTCATCAAATGCCATCATTATATCTGAACCTAAAGCATTTTGTATTTCCATAGCTTTCTCTGGACTTATAAAGTGCTTTGATCCATCTATATGAGATCTAAAGTGAACTCCTTCTTCAGTTATTTTTCTAAGTGGCCCTAAGCTGAATACTTGGAACCCACCACTATCTGTAAGAATTGGCTTATCCCAGTTCATAAATTTGTGAAGACCACCAGCTTCCTTTACTAGCTCGTGACCTGGTCTCATATATAAGTGGTAAGTATTACTTAGTATTATTTGAGATCCTATTTCTTTTAATTCTTCTGGTGTCATAGATTTTACTGTTGCTTGAGTTCCAACAGGCATAAATATTGGTGTTTCTATTACACCGTGTGGAGTATGAAGTCTACCAAGTCTTGCTCCACTTTGCTTACAAGTTTTTATAAGTTCGTATCTTATTGCGCTCATTCTGTCTCTCCTTAATATTTAGTCTTTATATAAAATATAAGAAGAAAGAATCCTATAATTTTTCTATATTTTCTAAATCCAAACCTTCTTTAAATTTAGATTCATCATTTTTTTGTTTAGCAAGTCTTTCTCTACAAGCTTCACAATCTTTACAGTCTTCTCCTTCTTCACAATCTTCATAATGTATGCTGGTGACGTTCATCGTACTGTTATCATTTGTTAATAGGTACTTTCTAATAGCAAATAGTCCCGCTATTGATATTATCCCTAAAAGTAAATCTCCCATCCCAGCTGTCTTTGGAAGTAAAAGTAACTTTCTAGCTATTGCATATAAAAGCACTTCTAATAAAGCACCTGGTAAATGAAGAGATAGCATTACTACTAGCTCAACCCCTATAACTAAAAGTAATATCTGTCCTAATAGACTATTTAACTGTGTATACTCTACAGGATTTTGAAAATCTACTATATATGCATCCCATATCATTCTCAACACATCTATAGTTCCTAAAAATACTGCAAGTAATACAACCATAGCCAAAATAGATTCAAATACATATGCTATTCTTAATGACAAGTTGCTCTTATCTATATTATTTTTCATTTTTTCCCCCTATTTTATAATCATGGCATCTCCAAAACTGAAAAATCTATACTTTTCTTCTACTGCAATTTTGTATGCATTTAGTACATTTTCTTGTCCTGCTAATGCACTAACTAACATTATTAATGTAGATTCTGGTAAATGGAAGTTAGTTATTAGCTTATCAACTACCTTAAACTTATAACCTGGATATATGAATATACTTGTCCATCCACTACCTTCTTGCACTCTATTATCATCAGTAGCAACTGATTCTACAGTTCTTGAACTAGTTGTTCCTACACAAATAACATTATTACCATTTTCTTTAGCCTTATTAATTTTATCAGCTGCTTCTTTTGTTACAACATAGTATTCAGAGTGCATTTCATGTGCTAATACATCATCCACCTTTACAGGTCTAAATGTTCCTAATCCTACGTGTAAAGTAACAAAGGCTATATCTACACCCTTATCTTTAATCTGCTGTAATAATTCTTCAGTAAAATGAAGACCTGCAGTTGGTGCTGCTGCTGAACCATTGTGTTTAGAGTACACAGTTTGATATCTTTCTCTTTCCTCTAATCTTTCAGTTATATATGGTGGAAGTGGCATATTTCCTAATTCATCTAAAACCTCTTCAAAAATACCTTCATAATGGAATTTTATGATTCTAGAACCTTCTGGTCCCATACCAACTACTTCACCTATTAATTTGCCTTCTCCAAAAGAAAACTTAGTTCCAATTTTAGCTCTCTTTCCTGGCTTAACTAAAGATTCCCACGTGTCATCTTCATGTCTTTTTAATAATAGAAACTCTATCTTTCCTCCAGTATCTACCTTTTCACCTATTAATCTAGCTGGTATAACTCTAGTATCATTTAAAACTAAACAATCACCTGGATTTAAATAGTCTATTACATTCTTAAATATTTTATGCTCAATATTTCCAGTTTCCTTATCTAATACCATTAACTTAGAACTAGATCTATCAAGTATAGGAACTTGAGCTATTAGCTCCTCTGGTAAGTCGAAGTAAAAATCACTTGTCTTCAATGTTAAACTTCCTTTCAAAAAAATTATACTATTTATAATAATATCAAAATTTCAAGTTTTTTTCTATTAAAATTACTTTTTTGGCATTTCTATATTTAAATGTTCATAAGCTAAAGGCATTGCTATTCTACCTCTAGGACCTCTATTTATAAATCCTAATTGAAGTAAGTAAGGCTCATATACATCTTCTATTGTATTTCTATCTTCACCAATAGACGCTGCTAAAGTATCAAGACCTACAGGTCCACCTCTAAATTTTTCAATTATAGTTCTAAGAAGTTTTTCATCAACATAATCAAGACCTAAGCTATCAACACCTAAAAGTTCTAATGCCTTATGAGCCACTTCATCAGTTATATTTCCATCTGCCCTAACTTGAGCATAATCTCTTACTCTTTTTAATAATCTATTGGCAATTCTTGGTGTTCCCCTAGAACGTCTAGCTATTTCTGTAGCTCCACCAATCTGTATCTCTGCACCTAAAATAGCTGCTGATCTAATAACAATCTGTGCCAACTCATCTACTGTGTAGTAATCAAGCTTACATATAACTCCAAATCTATCTCTCAATGGATTCGTAAGCATCCCCGCTCTAGTTGTAGCTCCTATTAATGTAAATTTAGGTAAGTCAAGTCTAATACTTCTTGCAGAAGGTCCTTTACCTATAATTATATCCAAACAATAATCTTCCATAGCAGGATATAAAACCTCTTCTACACTTCTATTGATACGATGTATCTCATCTATAAATAATACATCATTTTCATTTAGATTTGTAAGTATTGCAGCTAAGTCTCCAGCTCTTTCTATAGCAGGCCCAGAAGTAATCCTTAAATTAACCCCCATCTCATTAGCAATGATACTCGATAAAGTTGTTTTACCTAGTCCTGGCGGTCCATATAAAAGAACATGGTCTAAAGGTTCATTTCTACTTTTTGCTGCCTCTATAAATATAGAAAGCTGCTCTTTTGCTTTTTCTTGACCTAAGTAATCTGATAGTGATTTTGGTCTTAAACTATTTTCTATATCAACATCTTCGTGCTGCATTGTCGATGTAATTATCCTGTCTTCATCTTCAAAATCAAACATTGTTTTCCCCTTTCTTTGGATTTGCCTGTGGAAATGGCATATCTCAAATAAATTTTGAGGTCCCCTTACTACAAATTCTTAAACCAAGTATACACTTTGTTTTCGTTTTTTAGTTTTAGGGCTATTGTTATTGGCTCTAGGCCTATGGTTTTGACCTCATTTTTTTGTTTAAGTATATATTAATAATTCTATTTAAATTTCTTAATTTATTATCTTAAGCTTTGACTCATTAAATATGATAAAGATTTCTTTATTATATCTTCTGTATTTAAACCTGTTTTTTTACATTTGTCTACTGCTTCTTTCGCTTCTGCTGTTGAGTATCCTAGTGCTATAAGTGCATCTACTGCTTCATCTTGTGATACTGCCACTGGTGATTGTGATAATAGCGTTGGTTCAAATTCAATGTTTTGCTTATCTATTTTATCTTTTAGCTCTAGTATTATTCTTTCTGCAGTTTTCTTTCCTACTCCTGGAGCTTTTGACATTTTAGCTATATCTTCACTTACAATGTAAGCTCCTAATTGCCTTGGAGATGCAAAAGATAATATCCCTAAACCTACCTTTGGTCCTATTTTTGATACAGATGTTAATAATTCAAACATCTCTAGCTCTTCTTTAGTTGAGAATCCACACAAACTCATATCATCTTCTCTTACAATTAGCTTTGTATATATTTTAGCCATATTTCCTAATTGTAAATCTTTTAATGTGTTTGATGATACATTTATTCTATATCCAATATTATTGTTATCTATTACTATATGATCTAAATAAAGTTCTTCTATTGTTCCTTTTATATAACTATACATATTGTCCCCCTATGTTCTTTAATGTTTTTTCTAATCTGTTTGCATGAGCATGGCATATAGCAACAGCTAAGGCATCAGCTACGTCATCTGGCTTAGGAACTTCTTTTAAATTTAAAAATGAAGTTACCATTTGCTGAACCTGAGCTTTTTGTGCTCTTCCATATCCAACCACACCTTGTTTTACTTGCAGTGGTGTATACTCATATACTGGTTTCCCATTATGAGCACATGCAAGCATAGTAACTCCTCTTGCTTGAGCTACTGTTATTGCTGTTTTTACATTTTTATTGAAGAATAGTTCTTCTATTCCAACCTCATCTATATCGTACTTCTTTATAAGAAGATTAATTCCTTTATAAACAAGCTCTAATCTTTTTAATGTTTCCATTCCAGCAGGTGTTGTTACTGCACCGTAATCTATAACCCTAAATTTATTATTTTTATATTCTATTATTCCATAACCTACTATTGCTATTCCTGGATCTATCCCTAATATTATCATTATAAAATAGACTCCTCCTAATCTTATTAATTATAAAACTGATGTTCTTATTTATTATAACATAACTTAGATTTTATAACTAATTACTTAGATAATTCATGCTCCAATTCTTTTTTATATACAAAATAAGAGATTCTCTTAAAAGAAGTTTATTAATCTTAAAAGAAAGTGCAAAATCTAAACTCACATACATTTACGAATTATATATACGTATGTCGATGAATTTAAATTTTGCACTTTCTGAATTAGATATCATAAATTTTATCTCTTTAAGAAATCTCTTATTTTAACTATCCATATCCTCTAATTTTAAATATGCTTCATCTTGTGAATCTACTGTAATACCTTGTTGAAGTTCATCTTGTACAATCATTGGTAAAGAGTCAACTTCTATTTCAGTTTCTTCTACTAATGTTTTCTTACCTTCACTATCATATTTATAAATTCCTACATACCCACTATTACTTTCAACTGAATATTTATTAGCTTTACTTAAATCTACCGTAGAGTCCTCTACTTCAGTTAAAATTATTTCATATTTATTTATACTTTGTACTTCTCTATTTGGGTATTTGTCTTTAAAATAAGCAATTATTTCTTCTTCAGATTTATCTAATAGTTCTTTTGGAACAGTTCCGATCATTACTGGAGATGATTTTGAGTCACTTTCATCATTATAAGTCTTATGTAACCATATTTCACAATTTTCATTTAGGCCAAAAGCCTCAGTTGCTTTAGTTTCGCCATCAGATACTTTGGTTTGTGTCGCATTATTAGTTTTTGCATCAGTATTTCTTGATTTTATCCCTATATAAATTCCACTACTTAATACCAATACACAAACTAACACTAAAGCTGGTATTTTCCAAGGAAATGATTTTTTTTCTTCAAACATTTTATTAACCTCCTTCTTATTACATAATTTTATCCACTTCATATGTTTCTATACATTTATGGAAAAATTAGTAATATCATATACATATATATTTGTCTCATTTAAATATAAATATACATATTATAAGGTATCATTAAATGTTTATTTATTAGGGAGGTGTTTTTTTGGATTCACCATATATGAAATTAATATGCGATAAAATGGATTTTATTGAATTTAAACAAAATATACTACTTCTAAAACAGCCTCAACATAGAGCATCTATTTTTTATGATCTTAAATTAGATGATTTTATAAGAATAAGGAATTTCACAGAAAGTTTTTCTAGCAGAGTCTTAAATAATGAAAAGTTAACTATTTTAGATTATGAAAAAGAATTATTTAAAGTTTGGTCTCCTATAAAAGCTTATCCATCATCTTCAACATTAGTGGCAAAAGCCCTTATGAAAGATGATGCCTTTAATTTATTATTTCAATCTAATAATTAACTTTTTTATTTCTTATAAAAGTTTTTATAGCTTCCTATTATTTTGTCTTAGTACAACTAATTCAAAATATAGGAATGCTATTTTACTTTAAGTGATATAATTTTTGATTAAATTGGAAATACTTCTTAATGATCAATATATTATTAGGAGGTAATAGAATGGCAAGAATTGGATGCAATGTAATTAACTGTTCACACAATGACAGTGGAATATGCTATGCAAATAAAATTTCAGTAAACGGAAAGAAAGCTCGTACTAGTAATCATACTTGCTGCAGCTCATTTTTAGATGAATCTACATATAGTACATTAACTAATAACACAAATAATGATGGGCCTTGCAACATAATAGGTTGCAATGTAAAAACTTGCACTTATAATGCAGGTAACATATGTGCTTTGAATGATATAGGCATAACTTCAAACGTTGGTAGAGCAAATCTTTATTCTGAAACTTACTGCTCTAGTTTTAAATGTAAATAAAACTTATAGCATAAATAATTTTTACAAAGAAAAAGTGCTTATTTAATAAATAAGCACTTTTTCTAATTATATATTTAATTATTATTTACAGCATATATGTATTATTAGTGACCTTATACTTAATTTCTCTTCTATCTTCATTATCAATAAATTTATATACCTGTACCAATAAATCTTTGTATCCCATATTATAAAGAACTTCTTCTTTTTCTTCTCTATTCTTAATATTAAGTATTACATATTCTGGAGTAATTTCTTTTACTTTTAATATATTAGTATAATCATCTTTCTTACTACCTTCATACTTAACATGTATTTTATACAACTTATTGCATTCACTACATTTTACATAATAAGTTGTATCTTCAAATATAAATGTGTTCGAACTTTCATATTCTTCATCTCTCTTTAATCTTGTTTTAATCATATCTTCATGAATTATATTAAAATTCTTTTTACATTTACATATTCCATCTTCTTTTTTCAAATCGAATTTTAACCAACCTGGTAAATCATCATCAATACAAATAAACATCCCTTATCCCCCCTATTTTCATATCACTATAATTGTATAGCATAAAATATGTAGAAACAATATATTGAAGCACTACTTTTGTATATAACAAATAAGCACATGCTTATTTATTTAAACTATTGATTATTTCATTAAGCCATGATATTATGAATTTCATAAATTTAGATTTTAGGAGGTATAATAATGACTGCTTTTTTAAATAAAAGAAAAGACATCGTAAAAGTTTTATTTTACATAATTGGTCTTTCTATTATGGGCCTTGGTATAGCATTAAATGCTATTTCTAACTTTGGTGCAGGACCTTGGGATGCTGTAAATATAGGTGTAAGTTACCATCTGAAGTTATCAGTTGGAATTTGTATGAATATTGTAGCTATTCTAAACTTAATTATAGGTGGAATTCTAAATAAAGAATTTCCCAAAATAACACCTATAATAACATCTTTAGTTCTAGGTCTTTTTGTAGACTTAGGGTTTATCGTTTTTAATGGAATAAGCGCAAATACTTCTATAATACAATTTATATTATTTATGATTTCATTACCGATTATAAGCTTAGGTATTTCTATATACTTAGTTTCTGAATTACCTAATACTCCATTAGATTATTTTATGCTTGCAATAAAGTCTAAGTTTAATTTATCTTTAATGGCAGGTAAAATTGTATCTGAATCTAGTGGACTTATAATTGCTTTATTACTTGGCGGCCCTGTAGGTCTTGGGAGTATAATAATAATCTTTACAATAGGACCAATGATGCAATTTTTACACACTTATAGTAAAAATATTTTTAATAAGTTAGTTAATACAGATTTTGATTTAGCTAATAATTAAATAATATATTCTAATTAAATCTACCCCTTTACTCCTAGTTACAAAACTGTAAGTATTTACACAATAGACCATTTGATATACACAGTATATAATATAAGTATAAGGATTCGACAAATTAATATACGAGGGGGAACATTATGAAGAATAATAATATTTTTAGTCCGAAAAAGAAAAAATCTAGTGGATCTAAAAAAGCTTTAACAGTTCTAATGGCTTGTGTAATTGTATTTGGTGGCGTAAAAGTAGTTTCTGCAACTACTCAATTTTTCAAAGAACAGCAAGCAATAAAATTAGAAGAGAAGCGTAAAGAAGAAGAGGCTAAAGCCTTGGCTGAAAAAAAACGTAAAGAAGAAGAAGAAAAGAAGAAATATATGGTCGGAGTAAGAAACGATGCAAAAAAATATTCATATGATGCTGTTAAGGTCGCAGAAAAATTAGCTTCATTTGACTACTCTAATAACGGCGAAAAAATTGTATTCTTAACTTTTGATGATGGTACTTCTACAACTGTAACACCTGAGGTTTTAAGAATATTAAAAGAAAATGATGTTAAAGCTACTTTCTTCGTAACAGGAGAAAATATTGAAAGAGGCGGAGAAAAAGCAAAAGACTTATTAAAAGAAGAATTAAATAATGGACATGCTATTGCTAATCACTCTTGGTCTCATGACTATAGAAAGTTATACCCAAATAGAACATTAGACTTAGATGCATTTTTAGCTGATTTTAAAAAGACTGATGATTTATTAAAAGATACTCTTGGTAAATACTTCTCAACAAGAGTAATTAGATGTCCAGGTGGTCATATGTCTTGGAGAGGTATGGACGCTTTAGATTCTTATTTAGAAGAAAATAACATGGCTTCAATCGACTGGAATGCATTAAATAAAGATGCTGAAGGTAGAAAGAAAAATGCTGATCAACTAGCTGAGGAAGCTATAAAAACATCTGAAGGTAAGGAAATGGTAGTTTTATTAATGCACGATACTTACGGAAAAGAAGAAACTGCCAAAGCTTTACCTAAAATAATAAAATATTATAAAGATAATGGATATGAATTTAAAACATTAGCTTAGATTATATAAATAAAAGTACCTTAGAATTATAATAATGCTCTGAGGTACTTTTTATTTTCATAGCTTATAGATTTATTTTTTTATAGGGTCTTCAAATGATGGAGGTATTATATTGATTTTTCCGTCATGATTATTAGGTCCAGGTGAAGATAAGTCAAAGTATAACTTAGAGTCTTCTGTAACTCCAAAATCTTTATTTGATCCAGTATCTTTTACTTTATTTAGTGCATCTCTAAATAAAGCATTGTGTGCCTCTTCTCTATTAAGTAAGAAATCTATAGTTTCTCTAACATGTTTATCTTCAATTTGTCTATATAAATATTCATAAACAACTTTTGCTCTTTGTTCTGATGCTATATTTGATAGTAAGTCTGCAACTAAATCTCCTGTTACACTTACATAGTCAGCTGTCCAAGGTACACCTGATGAGTTTTTTAAATCTGGTGCTAACCCAGATAAAACTTGTGCTTCTAGTTCGCCTACATCAATTGCTTTGTAATCTACATCATGTCCATTTAAAAGATTTATAGTTTGAGCTACCATTTCCATATGACTTAATTCTTCTGCTGCTATATCTAAAAATAAATCTTTTATTTCAGGATCTTTAACTCTAAAACTTTGTGATAAGTATTGCATAGCTGCTTTAAGTTCTCCATTTGCTCCTCCAAGTTGTTCTTGCATTAGGACTGCATATTGAGGATTTGGCTTTTCAACACTTACTTTATGAAATAAATTCTTATCATGTTTAAACAAAATATGTACCTCCTTAAATAATTTAGTAATATTATTTCGTTATGAACATCAATTTATTCGCTCTTTACTTCAAAACTTTATATTTAACTCATATGTATACTCTGCTTTATTGTACTTTATAAATAAAGAAGCTACTCTAATTACTAGAGTAGCTTTCTTTTTAATTTACTTTGTAAGCATATATTTTTTCCAATCACCATTTGAAATATATATTGATTTACTATCAAACTCTTTATCTTTATCTTTGTTATAGAAATACACAAAACACTTTTCTTTTGTATTAGTTGTAATGTCTTCTACATCTAAAATCACCTTATGATATTCATTGTCAGGATTATTTTCACTTATAAACCCTTCCATTTCATCCATAGCTTTTACAGTTTCTTCATAATCATCTTCATTTATGACCATTATTTCACCTAATATTGTATCATTACCATGAGTTATTGCTGGATACCCCTTATAAGGCATATGATGTAATTTCATATTTTCAAGCTTAGCTTCTTTTTTATTAGATACTTTACCTTCTAAATATTTATTATAGTTGAAGAATCCTTCTCTTAAACTTCCATAAACAAAAATATTAATATTTCTCATTAGCAAATTTCTCCACCTATAGTTTTTATATCTTCGTTGTATAAAGTACAGGCTTCTATTGCAAGCTCTAATCCCCTAACTATTTCATTTAAAGACATATATGGTGTATTTTTCTTATCCATAACTTGAGAAGTCATATAAGGTATATGTATAAAACCACCTTTTATGTTAGGATACTTTTTATCTATCATATATAATATCCCGTACATTACATGATTACATACAAACGTACCTGCTGTATTAGATAAAGTTGCTGGTATATTGTTATCATTCATGTGCTTTATCATTGCTTTTACTGGTAAATTCGTAAAATATGCAGCTTGACCATCTTCTTGTATTATTTCATCTGTTGGTTGATTTCCTTCATTATCTTTTATTCTAAAATCATCTATATTTATAGCAACTCTTTCTGGAGTTATATCAAATCTACCTCCAGCTTGTCCTACAGATATTACTATATCTGGATTATGAGTTTTTATAGCATCCTCAATTGCTTTAACTGATTTAGTTTGAACTGTAGGTATAGTTATCTTTATAACTTCAGCTCCATTTATATTATTACTTACCATCTTTACAGCCTCTTCAGCTGGATTTACTGGTTCTCCTCCAAATGGGTCAAATCCTGTTAATAAAATCTTCATCGTCTTTCCTCCTATAAAGAATTACCTATATTTATAATTAAAATCCTAAAGTGTACATAAGAATTATATGTACTACTAATAAAATTAAAGCTAAAGGAGCTTGTGCTTTTATTACTGCATTTTTATCTTTAAGTTCTAATAAGGCTGCTGGTAATACGTTAAAGTTTGCAGCCATTGGCGTTAAAAATGTTCCACAGTATCCAGCTGTTAATGCAAGCATTGAACATACTACTGGATCTCCACCTTGAGCAAAGACAAATGGTATACCAACACCAACAGTTATAACAGAAAATGCCGCAAATGCATTACCCATAATTGCTGTAAATAATGCCATACCTACACAGTATGCTATAACGCCTATTAATATATTTCCTTGTGGTATAACACCTGATATTATAGATGATATTTTATCTCCTACACCAGCTACAGTAAATAATACTCCTAAAGATGCTAGTAATTGAGGAAGTATTGTGAATGATCCCATGGCTTGGTACATTCTGTTACTATCTTCAAGAAATTCTATCGGCTTAGCTTTAGTTATTACAAAAGTTATTACCAATGATACAGTTGAAGATATACCTATTGCTACTGTTCCAGAAAGTTCAGTAAATTGAGCTATAAGCATAGCTACTATAGCTATAAGTAATGAAGGTATAAATATTTTCAAACCTAATTTTTCTGCTTTTAAGTTCGCAAATGTTTCATCTAATTGTTTTAATGTTCCTACATTTATTTGCTTAGTTGCTGATAATACTGCTATAACAACTACTAATATACCTACTATTGTATTTGGTATTAGTTTTCCAAATATAAATGTTACCGACAATATTCCCCAGAATATTGCTGTTCCTATTCTAGTTTTGTGATTTTTATCTTTTAATGTGAATACCATTGTTATTCCCATGTATAATCCTAATATTATGTAAAATAGCTCTAATAAACTGTTTGAAAGTTGTGCCATATCCATATTACTTTGCACCTCCTACATTGCTATTTCTAGAAGCATATTTCTTATTTAACTTTTTATCAAATAATATATTTTGTATTACCCATATAATAAGCGATATAATAGCTACAGGTATAGCAGCCTTATTAAGCTGAAGTGGATCAACTATTATTCCTTGAGATTCTAACGTTGATACTATCAACAATATCCCTGCATTAGCTAAGAATAAATTTTGAGCACAGAAGTTACCTATATTATCAGATGCTGCTGCCTGAGCTCTTATTTTATCTAAATCTTTTTCATCTAATTCTCCATATTTCGCAACAGCTGCACCTTCAGCCATTGGACTTACAAGAGGTCTAACAAATTGCGGATGTCCTCCAAGAGTAACCCCCATAGCTATTGTAGCTTCTCTTATAAATGTGTATCCACTTAAAAGGATACCTGTTGATAAACCGTTCGCCTTCTTAATAATCATTATTGCTTTAGCCTTTAATCCATATCTTTCACATAAACCTATTATTGGTATAGTAAGCATGAATAAGCAAGTTGTTCTATTAGTTATAAACGCTTCTCCTAAAGTATTAAGTATCTCTACAATACTCATGTCTGCTACTAGTCCTGTTGCAACACCAGCTGTCACTACAACTGCTATTGTATCCAGCTTTAAAGCAAATCCTGCGATTATAATTAAGATTCCTACTAATTCCATGATGTCACCTTCTCCTCTAAAATTTTATATAGTTAGTTATCTTAGTATTAATTATATAACGATTTTCTTTCAAAGTAAACATTTTCCGACAAATTGTTTGAAAATATAGAATTAATTTAATATACTGATTTGTATTTTTAATCAGCAAAACACCTCCAACTAATCAATATAGATTTAATCTATACATCATAGTCAGAGGTGTTTTTATTTATCTTAACATATAAATATATTCAATTATAAAATCTTCAAATTATTGATATAACTTAATTTTAAAAACTATTCAGCTATTTCCCAGTTATGATATACATTTTGAACATCGTCATCATCTTCTAACATATCAACTAATTTGTTCATGTTCTTTAATTGAGTTTCATCAGTTAATTCAGTAGTAGTTTGAGGTATTAGCTTAACTTGTGCAGATATGAATTCATATCCTTTAGCTGCTAATTCATCTCTAACTGCTGCAAAATCTTCTGGCGCAGTTACTACTTCATATCCGTCTTCTTCAGCTATAAAATCTTCTGCTCCAGCTTCTAAAGCTATTTCCATTAACTCATCTTCAGTAACATCATCATTAGCTTCTATTAATATTTGTCCTTTATTATCAAACATGAATGATACACAACCACTAGTTCCTAAGTTACCTCCATTTTTATCGAAGTAATATCTTACATTACCAGCTGTTCTATTTTTGTTATCAGTTAATGTTTCAACTATAACTGCAACTCCTCCTGGTCCGTATCCTTCATAAACTATAGTTTCAAAGTTTTCATTAGCTCCACCGCCTGCACCTTTTGCTATAGCTCTTTCTAAGTTATCATTTGGCATATTATCAGCCTTAGCTTTTTCTATAGCAGTTTTTAATGCTGCATTGTATTCTGGATCTGGTCCACCTTCTTTAGCTGCAACAGCTATTGCTCTAGCATGTTTAGTAAATATTTTCGCTCTTTTAGCGTCTTGCTTACCTTTTCTGTTGATTATATTTCCTATACGTCCCATAATTCCACTCCTTAATACGTATAATAGTGTTTTATTAATTCACGAGTATAAGTATTTCATATACCCATATATTTATAAATTTAATAAATTAAAATTTAATTTACTAATAAATTTTAGCACAAATAGTTCTTTTAGTAAATTAGAACTTAGGTGGTGCTGGTGCCACTGCTCTTTTATGAGCACTTATTCTATGTAATCTTTCTATTATTTCTCTATCTTTTTGAGGCACTACTTCTAATCTACCTTCTACTACTGCATCTATCATATTATATGTAGTTCCCATTTCATTTTCATCAGTTTGTCCTTCCCATAAACCTGCTGATGGTGCTCTATTTATTACATCTTCATGTACTCCAAGTACTTTAGCCCATTCATAAACTTCTGCTTTAGTTATATTTGCAATTGGAAGTAAATCCACTCCACCATCTCCATACTTTGTGAAGTATCCTGTATAAACTTCAGCTGCATTATCTGTTCCTACTACTAAGTAATTTAAATTGTTTGCTACAGTATAAAGTGTACTCATTCTAACTCTTGCTCTTAAATTTGCATCCGATATTTGTTTATTATTTTCATTGTATATTTCTTTATTTTGTAATTGATTGAATACTTTATTTAATATTTCCTCTTGTTGCTTTGTTAAGTCTAGTTCTATATGTTTTATTCCACACCCATTTATAACTTTTAAAGCATCTTCCTTATCCTTTGGATTGCTATTTATCTCCATTATTACCCCTACTGAATTTTCTGGAAAAGCTCTTTTTATAAGGTTACAAACTACTGCAGAATCTATTCCTCCAGAAACTCCAACTACTAGCCCTTTACAATTAGCTTCCTTTACTTTTTCTCTAAGCCACTCAACAGTTTTTTCTATTTTTATTTCTATATCTGTTTTTAAACTTGCTTGCATATTATTTTTTTCCTCCCTAGAATTTATATAAATTCATTATATCATATAATTTTTATTCTTTTGGTATTATGTGGCAGTGTAAACTATTATATTTATATACTTTATATTAAGTTTTCCTTATATATAAATATAATTCAATAATTCTGTGCAAAATACAAATTAAAGAAGGTGATAATTATAAAAAATAAGCATTTTGACTTTAATATAAAAAATACTATAATCGGTATATTCACAGGATTTGTAAATGGTATTTTTGGTTCAGGAGGAGGAACTCTTTTAGTACCTATTTTAAATAATATTCTAGATGTTGAAGAACATAAATCTCATGCAACAGCTCTTGCTATAATAATATTTTTATCTTCTGCAAGTTCTGTTATTTATATTTCAAAAGGTACTTATGACATAACATTAACTATACAGGCTGCCATTGGAAGTATTATCGGTGGTATTATTGGCGCAAAATTATTATGCAAAGTTACGGGTAGATTCCTTAGAATTTCATTTGGAGTAATTATGATAATTGCTGCTTTAAGGATGGTGTTTTAATGTTAATCGCAATAATAGGATTCTTTGCTGGAATAATAGGTGGAATGGGTATGGGGGGCGGTACAATTTTAATCCCTGCCTTAGTACTATTTGCGTCTATTGACCCTAAGATAGCACAAAGCGTTAATTTACTTTCATCTATACCAATGACTATCTTTGCACTTCTTATACATATAAAAAATAAAAAAGTTGTATTTAAATTAGTTCTACCAATCGCTTTATTTGGCGTTATAGGAGCAATCTTTGGCTCTTTTGTGGCTAATTATCTTTCTTCTGATTTATTAAGAAAAATTTTTGGAGGATTCTTATTACTAGTTGGTGCATACGAAGTTAGAAAAGGTATCAAAGAACCTAAAGGAAATTGTAAGAAGAAAAAATAATATAAAGGTATACATGATTTAAAATCTCATCTTCTATCATGTATACCTTTACTTATCCTAAATCATACTTTCTAATTTAAGAATTATATCTTTATATCTCTTATCATTCTTTATAAAGTCATATCTATCTTCACTAATTACTCTCTTTAAATTAGCTACAACATATGACTTTGAATGTACTCCTTCAAATAATTCAATTCCATCAAATAATAAATGTCCCTCAAGGTTGTGATTATGATTTACGCTATCTATTATTTTTTCTATATGTTCTAACGTTTTTTCTATATTTTTTTCTTTTGAGTATACTTCTGAAGACATTAGACTTGTACCAATTGCATATATATCTTCTAAATTAAAAATTCTTAATAACTCACTTTGAATGTTTAATATTTCCTTAGCATTTGAAATATTATTATCCTTCATAGATAAGCTTACATAACTATCCAAAGACATTTTTATATTACTTATTCTCTTATACGTTAAGTTTCTTAAGATTTTTTTTGCCTCATCATACTTTCCTTGATTAATATATAATCCAACTAACATGTCATCTCTATCAGCTGTAACTTTTGGCAAGCTTAGTAAAATTTCTTCTGCCTTGTCATATTCTTCATTCATAGTATATAAAGAGCTTAATGTATATTTTGATTTTTCCATTATTTCCCGTTATTTACTATTCATTGACTGTTCCAATAATTCTATAGCTTTATTAAGTATTATCTGTGCCTCTTCATCACTAGATGCACTAGCTAAAGACATCATATAAAGAGATCCTATTCTAAATTTCAAGAATAAATTATTTGGATATTGTCTTATATACTCTTCACAAGTCTTCATAGCATTTTCTACGCTATCTGTTTCAAACAATTTTGCACACTCTAGATTTATTCTCATAACTTCTTCATTAGAAATTTCCATCTCATAGTTTAAAAGATTATCTATACTAGTATTAAAAAATCTAGCTATTGAAGGTAATATAGTAATATCCGGATATGAATTTTTACTCTCCCATTTTGATACTGCTGCTACAGATACACCTACCGCATTAGCTAAACTCTCTTGTGTTATTCCTTTTTCTTTTCTTAATTTATATATAACTTTACCAATAGATAATTCCATAATTGCCTCCTATTTAACTTCATTTTATTTTATAAGACCTTATATATTGATTATATATTCATTTAAATATAGTCACAATGGAACCTTAGTTAAGCATTAGTTTACTTTTATTAACTCATAGTTAACTAAAAAATAAGCAGTCTCTTTTAATAAAGAGCACTGCTTATTTATATTCATCAATATTATAAAATAATCTCTCCATTTTGTTCCGATAAATAAAACTCATCTCCCAATACTATTCCTGCTGTAGCGCTAGTTATATCTATCATTCTAGAAGTTAAAGCTTCAACCTCTTCAAGCTTACTATAAACTATTATCTCAACGTTATCTTCATATATAGTATCTTTTATAAAATATCCTAAATTCATAATTTCATTTTGAACTTTACCTAGTTGATTATAATCTATCTTTATCTTTACTTCCTTATACATTACCTTTTCAATTATCTTAGCAGCTTCAAGTCCTACTTTAGCACCCTTTGTATATGCTCTAACTAATCCGCCAGCACCTAATTTTATTCCGCCAAAATATCTAGTAACAACAACTACTACATCTCTTAAATCTTCTTTTTTTATAACCTCTAAAGTCGGTATTCCAGCAGTACCTTGCGGTTCTCCATCATCACTATATCTTTGAATATTCATAGTTGGACCAACGGTATAAGCCCATACATTATGAGTTGCATCCTTATGTTTTTTCTTTATTTCATTTACGAATTCAACAGCTTCTTCTTCAGTTTTTATAGGTTTAGCATAACCAATAAAAGTTGATTTTTCTATTATAATTTCGTCACTACCAAAATCATGTAAAGTCTTATAACTACTCATTAATTCCTCCTATATCTTTTGCTTTAATTTCACTTCGCCTATGCTCATCTATTGCTTAAAAAAGAAAGGGCATTAACCCTTTCTTTTTTTAAGTTACATTTATTTATAGTTTACGGCAACATTACTTCCATCACAACTATTTTTCTTAATTTCTTTATACTTTTTATATGATATTTCAACTAATGACTTTTCCTTATTATGAGTTAACAATTCAAGAGCTTCTTTTACTTTATAGAATCCTCCATCTTTGAAATCACCCTTTATTATGTATTCTGTATTTTGAGCCTCCATAACATACCAAGATATGGCATTGCAAACTTGCTGTTGTCTGCTTCTTGAGAAGAATTCATACATAGTATCTCCTGCAACCTGTAATGTAGTAGCGTTTATTCCTGTTTCTTCTTTTACTCTGTGGATTGCGCTCTCTTGAGCTAATTCACCATCATGAATTTTTCCTTTTGGTAATGTCCATTCATCTCTATCATTTTTTAATAAAAGTACCTTATTAGCATAAAATACAACTCCACCAGCACAGCGTCTTACTATCATATTAAACCCTCCTAGTTATTTTAACTATTTTTTGGTTCTCATCTATCGATACACTTTAATGGATACATAACTTTGTGCTAATCACCTTTTTCTAACGTATCAATAGCTTCATCATAAGCTCTCAACACATAGTCTTTTTCAAATTGCTTTTTATTCTTTAATTGTCTTAGCATCTTTAAACTTGTTTCATTTCCTATTTTTGAAAGTGCCTTTGCACAGTATTGCCTAGTCTGTGCGTTGGTGTCGTATAAACCTCTTTGTAAAACTTCTCTACTTTTTGGTGATTCAATTTTTCGAAGTGCTGAATATGTTATCCTTCTTACATCAGAATGTCTATGGCTTGTTAATGGATGTAATAATTTTAAAAATCTATCATCCTTAAGCTCACCTGTTGCCCAAATAAGAATCATTAAATCTTCAGCATTTCTTTCAATTAGTATTCTCTTATAAAGTCTTCTCTTAAAGTCAACCATCCTTTCTTCATGTAAACTTTCCATAAAAGCAATTCTTTTTTCTTTATTTAATTCTAGAAATTTATCTAAAATATCTTTAGATGATTCTAATTCATCTTTAAGCATTGCTTTTATTTCTAATTTAGCTCTTATCAGATGGTCATTTACCTCTGTTGTTGAAATATTTCTAATCTTGCTAATTTGAGATACTGTTTTGGATTCTTTGTAAAGAAGATATGTTATAAAATAATCTTCCAATTGGTCTATATTATCCCAACTTATATTCATATTATTACCTACTTCTCTAATATATACTCTTTATATATATTATAATCTTCTTCTTCTAAATTTACATCAAGTGTTATTCCAATTTCCCCATATTCAAAGTTTTCTACATTATATTTATCTTTAATTTTACTGAAAATATGTCCTTTATCATAAGGTAATAGAAGAGTCACAGGGTAAGTATTCTTCATTAATGCATCTTCTATCATATACAATAATTTTTCCATATTTATTCCTTTTTTAGCAGAAATATAAATTACATCATCTGTATTCTTAGGATAAATATCTAATTCTAATCTATCAATTTTGTTGTAAACAAGTATCGTGTGCTTATCATCAGCCCCTAGTTCCTTAAGTACAGATTCCGTAGTTTTCTTCTGTAACTCATAACTACTATTAGTAGCATCAATTACATGTAAAATTAAGTCTGCATATTGAACTTCTTCTAAGGTAGCCTTGAAAGCTTCTACTAAATCATGGGGAAGTTTGCTAACAAATCCAACAGTATCTACAACTAAAAACTCTTTTTTATTTGGTAGTAATGCTTTTCTTAAAGTTACATCTAAGGTTGCAAATAGCATATCTTTTGCCATAACTTCTTTCTCTACATCATAATCTTTATGTGTCTTTATTAATTCGTTCAGCAAAGTAGATTTTCCTGCATTTGTATACCCAACAAGTGCAACTATCGGTATATTTGATTTTAAACGTTGTACTCTTTGAGTTTCTCTGTTCTTTTTAACTTCTCTAAGTTCTCTTCTTATATCTGCTGCTTTATTTAAAATATGTCTTTTATCTACTTCTAGTTTTTGCTCTCCCGGTCCTCTTGTTCCTATACCGGCACCAGTTCTACTCATTTCTCCACCCATACCATAAAGTCTAGGTAATCTATATTTTAACTGAGCAAGCTCAACTTGAAGTTTTCCTTCTTTACTTAAGGCCCTTTGTGCAAATATATCTAGTATTAAAGTAGTTCTATCTATAACCTTAATCCCCACTATCTCCTCTATATTTCTTATATGTGCTCCTGATAGTTCATCGTTAAAAATTACCATAGAGGCATCTAATGATTCACAATAAGCTTTAAGTTCCTCAACCTTACCTTTACCTATATAATATGCTGCATCTCTTGATTGCCTATTTTGAGTTATACTTCCTACAACTTCTGCTCCTGCAGCCTTTGTTAACTCTTTTAATTCTTCCATTGATTCGTTTATATCTATATCATCTATTCTTCTTGATGTGGACGTTATATTAAGTCCAACAAGTAAAGCTCTTTCTTTTTTTTCTTGCATCTGAACACCTCTTTAATCTGTGATTGTGAATTAAATTCCTTATTATTATACCATTGATGTAAATTTTTACTATATTATTATAAAACTTTAGTATAATTATATTGCGGATAATTTCAATAAATTATGTATCTTATATTATAGACATTTAAAACCTGGAGGTATACTATGAGTGAAAATTATAAATTCTTTAATCATAAAAAATGTGAGTATTTTCCATGTCATAAAACGAATAAACCTGAAGAGTTTAACTGCCTATTTTGTTACTGCCCTTTATATGCTTTAGGAGAAGATTGCGGTGGTAACTTTAAATATAATGAAAATGGATTTAAAGATTGTAGTAAATGCCTTCTTCCTCATAATCCTAGAAATTTTGATTATATTATGAGCAGATATAAAGACATTATGAAGATTGCTTCAAAAAAAGATTAATTAAATCTTTTTCAAATTATATTTATTATTAGAAATCTATATTATTTTAAAAGTTTTTTAATCAATTATTAATTTATTTTTATATTGATTTATTATATTCAATTTATTAACATAGTATGTTCTTATTAAGTATGTATACTTATCTTTTATTATTGTAACGCTTGTATATAATATGTAAAATAACACTACTTAGTAATATTAACATTACTATAAATAATCCTGCATGAAAAAAGAATTCTTGAGGAAGTATATTTATTACTGGATCTTTTGAAGGATCAAAGATCCAGTAGTCATTATCAAACATTAACTCATGAAATGCAACAAATGTCTTATCAAAATTTATTAACATTGGTATTGATACTAAAATTGGTAGTATTATTACTAATTTTGATGTTATATTTAAGAATTCTATATTATTATTTTTCAAATTAGCAATTATTCCTATTATAGTTATTATTAAAGATACTATCAGTAGCTTGATTACATTTTGTATAATCTCTTTTACTTCTTCAAAATGTACTTTTCCTTCTGGAGATGATTTTATCGTTGGTAGATCAAATTCTCCTGAAATCTTATTTAAGTTATAGTCTATCATATAATCGTAATTAATCTTTATCTCTTCTTTTGTTAAATTATTTTGTTCTGATATATTTAAGTAGTTTATATCAAAATAGTATAATTGCTTAAATCCAACGGTTATCATTGTACTTGAACCTATTATTAATAAACTAAAAAAAATACAAAAAATTAAATTCATTGTTTTTTTCATCTTTTTCCCTACCTTTATTGCCATTTTCCTGTACAAACGAATTTTTCTGCCCTTTCTTGTGCTCTTTTCACTATATTGTCACTATACCCCATAAAGCTTAGTAACTTTATAGCATTTCTACTCTCAGCCCTACCTTTATAAAGTTTGTAATCAAACCTAATATCATTATCTGTAATATTTTCCTCAAAGTGATAATTATTAAATCTATTTTCTAGTAAGTAGGTTAATTCTATATCATGTGTAGCTGCAAAGCAGATACAATTATCTTCACTAAGAGTTTTTAAAACCTCGCTAGATGATGCTATACGTTCAACAGTATTTGTTCCTCGTAGTATTTCATCTACAAAACATAAAGATGGAATTCTATCGTCTACATTATCTAAAATCCGTTTTAATGATTTGATTTCTACTATATAATAACTTTCATTACTTAATACACTATCTTTTAAAGCCATTGATGTATATATCTTAAAGTAAGATGATAAATATTCTTTAGCACAACAAGTATATATACTTTGTGCTAGAATAGCATTTATAGCAATAGTTTTTATAAAAGTCGACTTACCCGAAGCATTAGACCCTGTTATTAAAGCACTCTTATCAAAACTCCCAGAATTAGCTACTGGATTCTTAATTAAAGGATGATACATCTCTTTAAACATTAAATGTTTCTCACCTTTATTTATACTTTCATTCAAAACTGGCTTAGTAAAATAATCTAAACTATCTCTAAAAGATGCTACAGCAATTAAGGCATCTATACTGCCTACAAATTCATATATATTAATTAAATAATCTTTATTTTCTATAATAATTTTCTTAATTTTTTCATATGTAATTAATTCTGATAAGAAAAGCATATTTGTATATTCACTTAAAATATTTATCTCCGATATTAGTGAATTTGGATCACTACCTATACTTTTTCGTCTTATTTTTTTAACTCTCTTTAAATCCTCACTTATATCATCTAAATTCTCGTTTATTACATTTATATTTAGTGATTTTATTTTCCTCGCAATATTTATAACTTTTATTAGATATGTAAATCCTTCTGTGCTATAATTTTTTCTTCTTTCATTTAAACTTATGTATATGTTCAGACAAGCAAATCCTATCATAGGTAATACAAAAAATTTGTTAAAAAATACTAATATCAAATTTATAATGGGTAATTTTGATAATATTTTATATTTTAATAATTTATTTTTTCCATTAAAATCTTCATTAAATAAGCAGTTAGATGTATAGGCTTCTTTGCTATATCCTAATTTCCCTAAAATATACTGTAATTTAAATCTATCACTTTCATTTTCTTTAAAATAAGATATTATCCTATCTCTATTTTTCAAATTATCATCATATAAACTACGTCTTAACATATCATATAGTTTTTCTTGTCCAACTGTACTTTGAGTATTATTAATTTTTTTAAATACTTCGTCCATATTAAGATCATTCCAAGTTATGTCATCTACAATATTTGAGTTATCTATAATCTTAGCATTACACTTATTTTCATAATAACTAGATACTCTATTCATTTTTATATCAACTTCGTCAATATCTATTTGTTGAGCATAACCTTCAATTATTTTTTTCTTTAAATTTTTTAATCTAACCATATTACTATATGAAGAAATTAAAAATCCAACTAAAAATACACATCCTATCCCAATTAATATTTCTATTATCTCTTTCATTTTATTCCCCTTTTACTAATATTAATTTAATTGTAATACATTTTTATACATATTTTTACTTTTTTATGATTATTTATATTATAAAAATTGATAATGAATTTCATTTGCATTTTATTTTTATATATGCTATATTATATTTAGGCTTAAAATTATTACCAAGGGATTGGGATTAATAATATACAATCTAATACTGCTTTATTAAGTACTTAGTAATTAATACTTTTTATAAAATATTCTCTGTCATATTTATTGTAACGTATCCGATTACACATTTATTAATACTAAAATATTTTAAAGCGTATTTACATTGTTCATATAGCCATGAATTTCTTTACACTAATTATATGTGTAAATTACACTAACTTCTTCTAAAAGACCACGAATGCACGCGTGGTCTTTTTTTGATAATGAATTTCATTTGCATTGATTTTTCTTATATGTTATAATTATATTGGCTTAAAAATTATCGCGGCAATTTTAATTTTTAAGGAGAAGATAATTATGGCAAAAATGATGGGACCTAGATTTAAACAATGTAGGAGATTAGGATTAAACGTATGTGGTCATCCAAAAGCAATGGACAGAGCTACAAAAGGAACTTCAAGAGCTGACAAAAAGTTATCACCTTATGGAACTCAGTTACTTGAAAAGCAAAGATTAAAAGCTTACTATGGTGTTTTAGAAAAACAATTTTCTAATTACGTAAAAAAAGCGACAAAATCTAAAGAATCTACAGGTACAGCATTAATCCAAATGTTAGAGTGTAGATTAGATAACTTAGTTTACAGATTAGGACTAGCTAGTTCTATAAGACAAGCTCGTCAAATGGTAGTTCATGGTCACATATTAGTAGATGGAAAAAAAGTAGATATACCTTCTTATGGAGTTTCTGTAGGACAAGTTATATCACTTAGAGAAAAATCTCGTAACAATATACTGTTTAAAGAAAGTTTCTTAAGTAATGCCCTTAGCCAATTTGCATACTTAAGTAAAGATGTAGATTCATTCTCAGGTACTTTAACGAAAATACCTGAAAGAAATGAAGTTCCAATTGAAATAAATGATATTTTAGTTGTTGAATACTACTCTAAACTATAAAAGCGTTTTAATAGTATGACATTATAAAAGCCATAAGAGTGATAGTTTCATATTTATCACAACTTATGGCTCTTATAATATATTTACAATATGACAACTACATTGATATAAGAATATTACCCTATAATTCCTAAATGCTCTAGTAAAATTTTCACACCCATAAATATAAGTATTATTCCACCTACAAACTCTGCTTTAGATTTATATTTTATACCAAATACATTACCTATTTTAACTCCAATAATTGATAAAACAAATGTAATTATTCCTATAAAAGATACAGCCGGAACTATATCAACCTGTAAAAATGCCAATGTAATTCCTACTGCTAGGGCATCTATACTAGTTGCAATAGCTAATACACTCATATTTTTAAAACTTAACATTTCATTTTCATCTTGTTTTTCATCTTCATCGTCTTCTTTACTAAGTGCTTCTTGTATCATTTTAATACCTAAAAAGCTTAAAAGTATAAATGCTATCCAATGATCAACACTCATTATATAATCTTTAAATTGTAATCCTAAAAAATATCCTATTAAAGGCATCCCAGCCTGAAATCCTCCAAAATAAAGACCTACAATTCCTGCTTTATTAATACTAACTTCTCTCATAGATAGCCCCTTGCATACAGCTACAGCAAAGGCATCCATTGATAAACCTACAGCTAAAATAAATAATTCCAATAAACTCATTACTATATCTCCTTCTTCAATATTTAATTTATAATTCCTTAATATATAAAAAAGACCTATCTACAGATATAGTATTCCCATATCTGCAGATAAGTCTCATTATTCAAAATAAAGCCAGATGGATAATTCCACCAGTATGTTGACCTTACTACACACTAAAAAGTGTGCCAACTACTCCCTCATCTATCTGTAATATATTAACTTAAAATATAATTATATGTCAATAAACAAAAAAAGTTTCATACAAATAAATTTTATTTCATTCTACAAAAGAATGATTTTACTACTTCGTATCCAGCAAAGTCTGGCGAAGGGAATATAAAATATTACAATTTATAAATCTATTTGCAAGACGCATTTTGTCTTGCATGGATTATAAACGTAAAATTTTATATTCCCGAAGCCTCACCATATCCTAAACTATCTTAGTAGTAAAATCTTCAATATTCCAAACATCATCTACTATATCCATGTAGAATTCAGGTTCATGCGATACTAATACCACAGTCCCTTTAAATTCTTTTATAGCTTTCTTTAATTCATCTTTAGCTTCAACATCTAAGTGATTTGTAGGCTCATCTAGCACTAGTAAGTTTATGTCTTTTAACATTATCTTACATAGTCTAACTTTAGCAGCTTCTCCCCCACTTAATACTCTAACTTGACTCGTTATATGTTCATTTGATAATCCACACTTAGAAAGTGCTTGTCTAACCTCAAAGTTTGTAAGTCCTGGGAATTCTGCCCAAACATCATCCATTGGAGTATTGTAGTTATCCTTAGAACTCTCTTGCTCAAAGTATCCTACTTCTAAATAATCTCCTAATTCAACTTCTCCATCAAAAGGCTTTATTATTCCAAGTAAAGTCTTTAATAAAGTAGACTTACCTATACCGTTCATACCTTTTAATGCAACTTTTTTATTTCTTTCTAATTCAAAGTTAAGAGGCTTAGTTAATGGCTCATTATATCCTAATACTAAATCTTTAGTCTTAAATATATATCTACTAGCCGCTCTAGCTTCTCTAAATTGGAATGTAGGCTTTATCTTCTCTTTTGGTCTTTCTAAGATTTCCATCTTATCAAGTATTTTTTGTCTACTGTTCGCCATTCCACGAGTAGCAACTCTTGCTTTATTTCTAGCAACGAAATCTTCAAGTTTCTTTCTTTCTTCAACTTGTCTTTCGTATGCACTCTCTTCTTGACGTTTCTTTATTTCATTTAATCTAACAAATTCATCGTAATTACCTTTATATCTATTTAATTCACCATTTTCTAAGTGGTAAATTACATTACATGTATCATTTATAAATGGTATATCATGAGATACAAGTATAAAACTATTTTCATATTCTTGTAAGTATCTAGTTAACCATACTATATGTTCTTCATCTAAGTAGTTAGTAGGCTCATCTAGTATTAATATTGTAGGATTCTCAAGTAATAACTTAGTTAAAAGTACTTTTGTTCTTTGACCTCCACTAAGATCAGTTACATCTCTATCTAATCCTATATCTCCAAGACCTAACCCATTGGCAACTTCCTGGATTTTAGCATCTATCATATAGAAACCACTATTTTCAAGTATTGTTTGTATTTCTGCAGTATCTTCTAGAAGCTTAGTCATTAACTCTTCATCAGCTTCTCCCATTTTATCGTACATACCTATCATTTCTTGCTCTAAATCAAACATAGGTTTAAAAGCATCTCTTAATATATCTCTTATAGAATTTCCTTTTGCAAGTACTGAATGTTGGTCTAAGTATCCGACTGTTGCTCTTGAAGACCACTTTATATTACCCGCATCAGGCATTAATTTCTTTGTTATTATATTTAAAAAGCTTGATTTTCCTTCTCCATTTGCCCCAACTAAAGCAATATGTTCACCTTTCTTTAATCTGAAAGAAACATTCTCTAGTATAGTTCTAGCTCCGAAACCATGACTTACGTTCTCTACTACTAGCATTGTCCACCTCTTCATTAATCGTTATTTTTCATAAATTCATTCTATACTATAATATATTCTTTTTTTACTTAAATCAAGTGTATGAAATACCCATAGAAAAATTTATCATTATTTTAAAATATTTCTTAATTTAAGGTTGTTCTATTATTATCAATTAATGAATATACAATTGTAGTATTAAGAAAAATAAAATAATAAAACTTTATAAAGATTGTTTTAAATTTAACATAGTTGGTATAAATATAATGTTATTTTTTTATCAATAAGATCATTCATATGTTACTATAAATATTAAATTTTAATGGAGGTAAATTTACATGAAAATTGTTGTTGTAGGATGTACACACGCAGGAACCGCTGCTGTTGTAAATTTAAAAGAGCTTTATCCTGATAGTCAAATAACTATCTACGAAAAAAACGATAATATATCTTTCCTATCTTGTGGAATAGCTTTAAGTGTTAGTGATGTAGTTACAGAACCAGAAAAACTATTCTATAATTCACCTGAAAATCTAGCTTCACAGGGAATAATAACTAATATGAAGCATGAGGTTTTAGATATAGATTTTAATAACAAAAAGCTTTCTGTCAAAAATCTAGTCACTGGAGAAACTGCAGAAGATAACTACGATAAACTAGTGCTAACATTAGGTTCTTGGCCTATAGTCCCTAAATTTGAAGGTGGAAATTTAGAAAATATAGTTCTTTGCAAAAATTATGATCATGCTAAAACTATTATAGAAAAATCTAAAAATGCTAAAAATGTTGTAGTAATAGGTGCCGGATATATAGGCGTTGAGCTTGCAGAAGCTTTTGAAATGAAAAGTAAGAATGTTACTCTTATAGATGCCGAAGATAGAATAATGGCAAAATACCTAGATAAAGATTTTACAGATATAGCTGAAGCTGAATTCACTAAAAGAGGCGTTAATCTAGTTTTAGGTCAAAAAGTTCAAAAATTTGAGGGGGATAACAAGGTATCTAAAGTTATAACAGACAAAGGTGAATTCGAAGCCGACTTAGTTGTTCTGTGTATCGGATTTGCACCTAATACTAATTTAGTAAAAGGAAAATTAGACACCTTACCAAATGGAGCAATTATAATAGATGAGTATATGAGAACAAGTGAAAAGGATGTTTTTGCTGCAGGAGATTGTTGCGTTGTTAGGTTTAATCCTGCAAAAGAAAATAGATATATTCCATTAGCTACAAATGCAGTCAGAATGGGTACTTTAGTTGCTAAGAATTTAGTTAATCCTACTTTAAAATACATGGGTACTCAAGGTACTTCTGGAATAAAAATTTACGATTTATGTATCGCTTCAACAGGACTTACTGAAGAGGTTGCAAAAAACACTACTAACTTAAATGTGTCATCCGTGACTGCTACAGATAACTACCGACCTGAATTTATGCCTTCATTTGAGGAAGCTACAGTAAAATTAGTATATGATAAAGATACTAGAAAGGTAGTTGGAGGGCAAATTATTTCTAAAATGGATTTAACTCAATTTATGAATACACTATCAGTTGTCATCCAAAATGAAATGACTATAGAAGAGTTGGCTATGACAGATTTCTTCTTCCAACCACACTTTAATAAGCCGTGGAGTCTGCTAAATATAGCTGCACTTAAGGCTTTATAAACTAATTTTTCATATAATCTATTATTTTTCTTTAATATGCATATATAAAATTCCTGATACACAGCTTCTATGTTGCTGAAAATATCAGGAATTTTATATATCTATTAACTATATATTATTCGATCTTTCTAATGTCTAACTTTTACTTAAATTATTCTATTCAAAATTATCGATATATACTTAATTAAAATATAAGTCATCATAAAGCATTAACATGCATCCTGCTGTTGTTCTTTGAGATACAGTAATTGCTTTTATCGCCGTTAAATAAAATTTTGTTGTTAAGTTTGTTATGCCTCTATACATATAGTCTAAATCTAGAGCAAGGTTAGCATTATGCTCTATATAACTATCTATACTATCTAATAGTATAGGCTTATCCTCTGTTTTAAACCTTTTCATTTTTTTATAGTTTGATTTCACATATACTTCAAACTGTCTATGGTTATCTAATAATTTTCCTTTTGCATGTTGAGGTATTGTAAGGTCCTGTATAATATGGCATGCTGCTCCAAAGTAAAACATTGCCCTTTCATAATTTCCTATACTTAAGTATTTAATACTTCTATTATAATAACTCTTCGCTACTGTTAATGCATTATCATCATATCCAAATTTACCCTTTTGTAGTTTTGGATTATAAAAATGGTGATAGCACTTAAAATCTTGATCTGCCCATACCAATCCTTTATTTACTTGTGGCATATACATTTTGAAAAATTCATATTCTCCTTCATATCCATTTGCTTTTAATATATTCAGTGCATTTTCTTGTATAAATATATGAACTTCACAATCTGTTTTTATTATATTTCTTTTTATTGGAGCCACCATTTTAAAGGTATTTGATAGCGCAGTTGCATACACATTCTCTAAAGCATCTCTCATTAATATCACCTAATGTCATTTTGTTTTAAAATATTCTTCTATTCCATCTGCAATACTTCGCATCAATTTTCTTTGGTAATCTGGATTTGACATCATTTGATCTTCACTATAATTACTCATAAATCCCATCTCTACTAAAACTACAGGAACCTTAGACCAGTTAAACCCTGTTAAATCCCCTCTTTGGAAAATCCCATTTAGTTGTATCCCTGATTCATTCATTTTACCTTTTATGAATTCTGCGCATTTATTGCTTTCTTCATAAATTGAAGCTGTATATTTTCCACCTTCTTCTGGAACTAAAATTGATGCTCCTGTTTTTGAAGAATTATCTAAGCTATCAGCATGAATTCTAACTACCATATTTGCATTTTTATTATTTGCAAAAATAGCTCTCTCACTATTACTTATGTTTACATCATGACCTTCTCTAGTCATAATTACACTATATCCTTTACCTTCTAGTATATGTTTTAAAACTACAGATGCTTCTAAATTTAATACATATTCTGGTTTTTTAGTGGCTACACCCACTGTCCCAGAAGATACCCTTGCTTTTTTGTATGGTGAACCGGGTGCTACAGGTTCCAAATTAGGATCACCTTTTGTTTGATGTCCTGGATCTATACAAATTAAAATTTTACTATTTTCATCTGTAGTATTTCTGCCTTCCTCATTATTACCTTGTGTATTTTTTTTATCTGTACTATCTTTTTGGCTACCTTTATTTTTTGTGTTATCACTTTCTATATTTCTATCCTTATTTATTCCATTACTTATCAATCCTGTTGTTTTATAAAAACTTGTTAGAGGATCTGATGTTCCAATAAGAATAATTCCCATAGCAATTATTACCATTATTATTAGCCTATATTTTTTCATTGCTCTGCTCCTTCTACATTTAATTTAAATATTGGTATAATATAAATTTTATTATCCCCATTAGTTTCATTTTTTATTTTTAATAATACCTATTTATTACCTTATAAATAATATCTATAAAACTTCTAAATACATATATATATGCTTCATGTACATATATATTTATATAGCTTTATTTTAGGAGGTGATTCTAAACTCTATGCCTAAAAAAATACCTTCAAATTATAACAAACGTTTAAGATATTCTAATGAAAATAATACTCCGAATAATAATAGTAACTCTAATACAGATTCATTTAATCCAAGTAATACAAGTAATAGTTCGAATGGATCTGTTAATACTTCAAATGATTCTGGTAACACAAGCTCAAAATTATGTTGTTTTGGGTATGTAGATTACATAATTCTAGCTTCAACTCTAGCAATTGCATTAGGCGAAGAATTAGATAACACCGACTTAAGTATTTTATCTACTTTTTTTGCAGTTCTTTCTGATGAATTAGCTTTAATAACCTCAGTTAACAGTTGTTCTAATAATACGCCAGATGAAACTTTTGTTGCACCTGTTCCAGATGTTGCAATAACTGGTGATTATAAAAATTTAAATGTACATAATAAAAAAAATAGGACTAGAGTAAAAAAAATAATTAAAAAGAAAGTAAAAAAGAAATAAAAACACTCTATTAGAAATTTATGTAGTGTTATTATTTCTTTTTTTTAATAAATATTGATATTTCTATACTTTTAAATTATGCTTTGTTTTTTTTTGAAAACTACGGTTTTATTGAATCTCTTTTCCAAGAATTAAAAAATAATAACTGTACACCATAATATTAAAGCACCGTAAAAACATCATAGTACTTCAGAAAGAAGGTGTTTTATGTTATCTAAAAACTTTTATTCAAAAAAACAACATTTACTAAACTTAAAGATTAAGTCAAAAATTATAATTTTTTCATGTTTATTATTTTGTTTATATTTTTTCTCAAATAATTTAATTTATGCAAATAATATTGAAAAAGGAGATGCAGACTATCTAGTACCAATTGGTAATGTACTGCAAATAGATGCAGAGTTAAAAACTATTATCGTCAGAAATGAAATTGAAGATTCTCCATTTCAAGTAGGAGATGCCATATTAAAAGTTGAAAATAAATCAATAACTAATTACGGTGAGTTTTCTTCTATTTTGTACTCATTACCAAGCGATTGCAATGTAAAATTAGAAGTAAATAGAAGTGGAAACATTGTAAATTTAAACTGTAAAAAAGAAGTTTTAGAGAAAATTAATTTTAACAATTTAATATCTGGATTTGCAACTTTAACTTATATTAATCCTGAAAATAATGAATTTGGTGCTGTTGGTCATCCTATTAATGTAGGAAATTCAAGAAAAATACCTATAAAAAATGGATTAATATCAACTACTACTGATATAAAAGTTCAAAAATCTTATAAAGGCAATGTTGGAACTATTAGTGCTAGACGTAATTATAGTATTGGTAACTTTACTGAAAATACTAACTTTGGTATAAAAGGAAACATAAATAACTTTGATGTTTCTAAATTAGAAAAATATAAAGTTGCTTCTCTTGATGAAATTCATTTGGGTAAAGCTGAAATAATTTTACAAAATCAGTCAAACAAATGTGAAAAATATGATATAGAAATAATTAATATAGAGAAACAAAAATCTCCAAGCCCAAAAACATTTAAAATTAGAATTACAGATAAGGACCTATTAATTAGAACAGGTGGTATCGTTCAAGGTATGAGTGGGACTCCAATTGTTCAAGGAGATAAAATAATAGGTGCAGTTTCTCATGCAGTAGAAAATGATCCTACATTAGGATATGGAGTTTTTATAGGCTGGATGATGAATAATTAATATATTGTTGTCTCTTAATTTTAAAGGGATGTTTCAAATAAAATTTTGAAGCATCCCTTTTTATAAGTATTTAATTATATTATTTTAAACAATTTATTAATATTTTATTTATTTGTTGTGTTATCTAAATTAGGTATTATACTTTGAACTCCTGATTCTGGTATATTTACATAGCTTTGTGGTACATCACCTACTATTATTGTTTCACATACTGGTATTTGTGCATTTACCTCTTGAGTTGATGTTGTTAGTGGTATTACTACTCTTACTTTAGTCTTTGCTTCTATGTATATAATATGTCTTGTTTGGTTTATTCCCGAAGATTCAAATTTAGTTTTAAAATCTACCGAAACAGTTCCTATTGGCTCTATTGATACTTTTAATTGAGGCCCATACTTTGCCAAAATTGGGCTACCTAAAGCTGTTCCTATTGGAATATAAGAGCTTGTAGATTTAACTTTTTTTAGTTCATCTTGTATTTCTAATGCAACATTGGAAGCCATCTCATTCATCATTACAGTGTTTGCTTGTATCATTGTTATTTTACCATCAGAATCTAATTGCACATTCATTAGGTCTTTATAATTTATTTGCCCCTTTACAACCTCTGCTACGGATTTATTTATAGATTTATTTGCAAGTTCCAAAGCTTTTGTTTCTGCTAAAACTGTTATTGTCGGCCTTAAGGTTTTATCTATGTACAAAAAGCTTCCTATAAATAAAGAAATTATAAATAGTATAGCAAATATTATGGAAGTCTTTTTAAAGTCACTCAAAATATCACCCCCATAATATTTTATGTATTTATTTTCAATTAATGAATATTTAGCAATAACATAAATTTTATAATATTAGCTAAAAATAGTAATATAATTTATAAGTACATATAAGACTATTTTAATATTTTTTATATTATAATAAATGTAGTATTATATTTGTACAGAAAGTTACACTCTATTCATTTTTATCTATATTTTACAAAAGTGTGGATTTATATGTTATAATATTGCATTAAGTAAGGAGGTTTAACTTATGAATAATGGCAATAATGAAGACCAAAATAAGATAAGAAGAAAAAAGGTTAGTTCCTCTAATAACACTAATAAACCTAACAACTCCTCTACTGAAAATAACAGTAGAACAAAGTCTAGAAAGAAAAATAATAAAAAGGATAAATTTAGATTTTTTAGATTAACAGGAGTATTTATTTTAGCTTTATTGGTAGTTGTTGCTGCTGTAGGAACTGGGTTGGTATTTTCATCTCTTAAAGATGTTCAACCTGTTACAAAAGCGCTATTAGATGAAAAAACTTACCAAACTACAAAAATTTATTATGCTAATGGAGATTTATTATCTAATGCTCCTAGTGTTAATAAAAAAGAACCAGTTTCTCTTGATAAAATGTCTCCTCATCTAAAAAATGCTATCGTAGCTATAGAAGACGAGCGTTTTTATGAGCATAATGGTGTTGACATTGTAGGTCTTGCTAGATCTGCAGTTAAAACTTTATTAGGAAAGACTCAAGGTGGTAGTACAATCCCTATGCAGGTTTCAAAAATGTTACTAACATCTTCAGAACAAACTTTACCTCGTAAGGTAAAAGATATTTATTACGCTTATGAAATGAGTAAAACTTTATCTAAAGAAGAAATATTAGAAGCATATTTAAACAATTTTTCCGTAGGTAGAGGACTTATTGGAGCAGAAGCTGGAGCTCAAGGATATTTTAGCAAAAAGGCTGAAAAATTAGAACTAGAAGAAGCTGCTTTACTTGCAGGTTCAACTAAAAATCCATCGGCTTATAGAGCTTACAATGCTGAAAAGTTAGATGGTACTGAAACTAAAGAAGATTTAGAAAACAAAATATTATTATATACACATACTGCTGATGATGATTGGGATGATTCAACTGATATCGACTTAAATATGCTTCCTAAGCTAAAATCCTGGGGGCTTATTGATAATGATACTGCTGACCAAATCAGAGCGGGAACACTTATAATTAGAAAAGCTGTTCTTAATCCTAAAGCTAAAGCAAGACAAGAAGTAGTTTTAGGTAAAATGTTAGAACTTGGGTATATAACTCAAGAAGAACATGATAAGGCTGTAGCTGCAAAAATAGAAATTAAATTACCTAAAGTTGAAGACCCTGTTGTTTCTTCAGTTCAAGACCTTATAGAATCTGAAGTTGTAAAAGCTTTAATGAATCAAGGTCATACTTGGGATGAAGCAGATAATTTATTCCGTAATGGTGGTTTACATATACAAACTACTATAGACCCTAATATGCAAGATGTATTAGAGGAAACATATGCAAATAACTCTAACTTCCCACAAACTAGAGACAACGGAACTGGAGTAGTTCAGCCTCAATCTGCGATGGTTATACTTGATTATAGAACAGGTCAGATTAAAGCGCTTGTTGGTGGTAGACACATAAAAGGAAGAAAGACTCTAAACAGAGCTACTACTGCTCAACAACCTGGTTCTACTATAAAACCTTTATCAGTATATACTCCTGCTATAGACACTTTAGAAATTACTCAAGCTGATTCTTTAAGTGATGCTAGGGGAGGATATGAATTTAATCAAAATGCAAAATGGAATCCAAGTACTACAACTGCTGGAAGTGGATACATGTCTTTACGTAAAGCATTAGCTTATTCTTCTAACACAATAGCTGTAAAAACAGCTGAGATGTTAGGCGATAGTTATGAAGAATGTGTAGATGTTATGCTTGACTACTTAAAGAACTTTGGAATTTCAACTTTAAAAGATAGTAAAACTGGTGATATAAATGAGGGAGATAGACGTTTCCCTGCTTTAACACTTGGTGGTATGACATATGGTGTTTCTCCATTAGAAATGGCTTCTGCATACGGTACTCTTGCCAACGGAGGAGTTTATATAGAACCTACTATATTTAGTACTATAAAGACTTACGATGGTACTTTACTAGTAAAGGCTAGTCCACAAGAAAATAGAGTTGTAAGTTCAGAAGTAGCTTACGTTATAACAGATATGTTAAAAGCTGTTGTAACAGAAGGTATCGGTGGAGCTGCTTCTATCGGTGGAAAAATTGATGTTGCCGGTAAAACTGGTACTACTAATGGTAAGTTAGATGCATGGTTTGTAGGATATACACCATACTATGTTGCATCTACTTATATAGGTGATGATGCAGGTAGAAAAGACCCTAATACACAAAAAACTATACCTCGTCAAGGAGTTGTTGGAAGTAGTTCAAGTGCAGCTAAGTTATGGTCTACAGTTATGAAAAAAGTTCATGCAAATCTAACTGAAGCACACTTTACTCCGCCAGATAATATATACTTTGCTAAAATTAACTTAATTGATGGTGGAATTTCTTCAACTGGTTCAAATGCAGCCTTTATAAATGGTACAGCTCCAAGAAGAGTTAGTACTCAACAGGTTGTTAAGCCACCTAAAGAAGAAGAATCTCAAGAAGAAACTCCAGATAACAATGATACGTCTTCTGATCCACCTGATAATGATAATAGTAATAGCGACAACAATAACAATAATAACAATAATAACAGCAACAATAATAGTGATAACAACAATAGTAATAGTAATAACAATAACAGTAATAACAATAGTAACAACAATAATAATGATGGTGGAACAACTACTCCACCTGATAATAGTGGCGGCGGAACAACTACTCCACCTGTTGAAGAACCAACAGAATAGAAAAAAAGCGATGAACCTAACTAGTTCATCGCTTTTTATTATATATCAAGGCTTAGCTTTTGGATTAAATATTACAGCCATACTATACCCAAAGAATATAGCTGCTGCTATACCTCCTGCTGTAGCAATTGTACCTCCTGTAAAAATACCGAGAAATCCATCTTCTCCTATAGCCTTTATTACTCCTTTCGCTAAAGAGTATCCAAATCCTATTATAGGTACTGTTGCACCTGAACCTCCAAAGTCAACTAAAGGTTCATATAATCCTATAAAAGTTAATATAACACCTGTTGTTACATAAGTTACCATTACATATGGTGTCTGTAGTTTGAAATAATCCATCATTATTTGAGCTATTAAACAGATTATACCTCCTACTATAAATACCTTCACATAATCCATTAACAAAAGAAACACCTCCTATTCATTTACTATTACAACTGCATTTGCTATGCAAGGTATAGTTTGCTTTTGCAATGTACTATTTGGTGATAACATAGCTCCTGTTGATACTAACATTACTTTATTAAATTCTTTTTTCTTTAGCTTGTCATATATATATCCAGAAAATACTGATGCTGAACAACCACATCCACTACCACCACAGTGAACATCTTGCCCTTTTAAATCAAATATCTCTAATCCACAATCAGTGTAAACCTTAGATATATCTAGATTTTTTTGCTTTAATAGATCTAAAGTTATAGTTTTACCAACTGTACCTAAATCTCCAGTAGCTATTAAATCAAAACTATTTGGATCATCATTTGTATCATTAAAGTAAGCTAGTATTGTATCTATGGCTGCTGGTGCCATTGCTGCACCCATATTATTCCCATCCTTTATACCTTTATCTATAATTTTACCTATAGTAACATACTTAACTTTTGGTCCATCTCCATATTGAGATAGTAATACACAGCCAGCTCCAGTTACTGTCCATTGCGCTGTCATTGGTTTTTGATTACCCAACTCTAAAGGAAATCTAAATTGTCTTTCAGCTGTACAATAATGACTACATGTACCTGCTAGTACATTTTGAGCAAATCCTCCATCTATTAACATAGCTCCTAAACACATACTTTGAGCCATGGTAGAACAAGCTCCATATACACCTATAAAAGGTACATCTAAATCCCTAGCTGCAAATGAAAATGGCCATATTTGATTTATTAAATCTCCACCAATAAGGTAGTCTACTTCTTTTAATCCTTTATCTGATTTCTTTATAGCTAATTCAATCGTATCTTTCATCATTTTACATTCAGATAATTCCCAAGTTTTTTCACCATCTAAATCATCATCTAATATTCTATCAAAATAATCTCTAAGTGGACCTTTACCCTCTTTAGGGCCAACAATAGAAGCTGTGGATATAATAACCGGCATATGCTGCATTTCTACAGTTCTACTTCCTATTCTTTTGTTCTTCATTGTCTCACATCCTTATATGAAAATTTTTACTAGATAATAAATAAATCCAAATAATATTGATGATCCTACTCCATAAACTAAAACAGGTCCTGCGATTTTAAACATATTTGCACCAACACCTAAAACATAACCTTCTCTTTTAAACTCCATTGCTGGAGATACTATTGAATTTGCAAAACCTGTAATAGGAATTATTGATCCAGCTCCTGCTCTTTTTCCTATTAGGTCATAAACACCTAGCCCTGTTAAAAAGGAACCTATAAAAATTAATGTAATAGATGTAGCTGATGATGCTGCTAACTTATCTAGGTTTATAACCTTCATGAAAAAGTCATTAATACCTTGACCTATCATACAAATTATTCCGCCTACTATAAATGCAAGAATATAGTTCTTAACGTATGTAGGCTTTGGACTTACCTGATCTACATATTTGTTATAATCATCTTTTTTTCCCATATAAATACCTCCTTAAATTATTGCCCATCCTATAAGTGATCCTATAACCTTACCTATAATTAATGATATAACTATATATTTTAAATATATACTTGGTAACTTCAACCTCCTTGATATTACAGGAATATAATATATTACCTCTGTAATCCCAGAACTTAAAAACCCTAAAAACACTCCATAGGCTAAGCCCGCTATTATAGTTAGTATTTTACCTCCACTAATTCCTATATTATGAAGCGATAATATACTTCCAAAAAATGTACCTAAAACTAATAAATTTTCATATAAGTTTACAAATTCTTTTGTATTAGTTATATGAGATATTCTAGGCACTAAACCTATTAATATTAACACTGCAACTACCCCTGCTCCAACTATTATTCCCGATGATACACCATATATTACTAAGAATAACTTCACTTTCTTAATCTTTTCCCCTCAGTTGATTTTCTATTTCTTTATTTAAAGAAATCATTTTTAATTCCATTGGGCTAGGTTCATATTTAGTATATGTAGGAATAAATTTATTAAAAAATAAAGCTACCCCTACACCAATACCTATAGAATATGGAATTTGAAAATATGGTAAATATCTTTTAGCATCTCTAGTTAATACATCTACCATTTTATACTGAGATGCATACATATTTACATCAGCATGAAAGTTCATTATTCCCATTACAGATCCCATCAGAACTACTATAGAAACTATAGCTACTCTTATATACTTAGTTTTATCTTTTTTATAATTTTCAAAAAAGATTACTGTATCATCTGCTTTTAGAAAATTTATTTTTACCATGGGAAATTCACCATTTATCTTTTCTATTACTTCCCCTAGATGTATCACATCGTACCTTAAATTATTGTCTTTATAATTACGAAGGATTATATTATTTAGTAAAGATTCTCTATTCTTGGGGTAAACAGCATAAATATCTTTTAGATATATATTTTTTATATTTACATTAAAAGGCTTCACTTTCTTCGGTATTAAGTAAATATCGTCCATAATTAGCTACCTCCCTCTATTTCTATTATTTGTTATAAAAAAAAAAATAAACCTTATTTTTCTATAGCTATCTATTTAGTATTTCACTAAACACAAATAACTATTTAAAGGTTTATTTTGCATTTTATATTTATAATATTTTTAACTAATATATGACTTTAGCTTAGATAGAACTTTCTTTTCTATCCTAGATACTTGTACCTGAGATATATTTAATATATCTCCAATTTCACTTTGTGTTTTATCTTCAAAGTATCTTAGTACAATTATTTGTCTTTCTCTTTTTTCTAACTTATCTAATACTTGTTTAAGTAATAGATTATCAATTACTCTTTCTTCTTCATTTTCTCCTTTTAAGCTAATTTTATCTATCAGACAAATCGGAGAACCTTCTTCTTCATGAATTACTCCATGAAGATATTCAACAGAGAAATTCGCCTCCATTGCCATTACTAAATCTTCTTTTTCTACGTCTAACTCATGTGCTAACTCTTCAATAGATGGCTCTCTACCTAGCTTCTTTGTTAATATTTCTGTCTGTGTTTTCGCCTTTATAGCTATTTGCTTTAAAGACCTTGAAACTTTAACCATACCATCATCTCTAAGATATCTTTTTATCTCTCCTAAAATCATCGGGACAGCATATGTAGAAAATTTCACATTAAACTTCGGATCAAATTTATATATGGACTTAATTAATCCTATCGATCCTAACTGAAATAAATCATCTCTCTCGTAACCTATATTTGAAAATTTACTTATTACACTTCTAACTAATCCTAAATTATTTTTTATTAAAATTTCCTTGGCTTCTTCATCGCCATTTTGAACTTTTTCAATTAGTTCTAATGTTTCTTCATGGCTTAGCAATTTCTTTTTTTCTTCTTTATTAGCAGTTATCCCCATAATAAAACCTCTATTCTCTTTGGATTTTATTTAGGTAAGTTTATATTTTTTAGCATAATAACTTTTGTCCCTTTATTTTTTATAGAACTTACCTTTACATCATCCATAAAGCTTTCCATAACAGAAAATCCCATTCCTGATCTCTCTAGCTCTGGTTTTGATGTATATAACGGTTGCATAGCCAAGTCTACATCTTCTATTCCATGTCCCTCATCTTCAACTATAATTTCTACTTTATTACCTTCTATCTTGCATTTTAAATATACAAATTTTGATTCATCTTCATCGTAACCATGTATGATAGCATTAGTTACAGCTTCTGATACTGCTGTTTTTATATCTGCAATCTCGTCTAAAGTTGGATCTAACTTTGCTGCAAAAGATGCAGCTATAACCCTTGCTAAGCTTTCATTTTCAGATTTGGCAGAAAACCTTACTTCCATAATATTACTCATCAACTTTTCCCCCTTACAAAGAACTTAGTGCTTCTTCATATGAACTATAAACATTTATTATTTTGTTCATTCCTGATAAATCAAACACCTTTTTTACTCTTGGATTTATATTTATCACTGATACTGTCCCTTTGTCGCTAGAGATCTTTTTGTATCTACCTATAATTACACCTATTCCTGAAGAATCCATAAAGTTAATATTTTTAAAATCAAATATTATATTTTTTACTGATTTTGTCATTAATATTTCATCAATTTCTTCTCTTATAGATCTTGATACATGATGATCTAACTCTGTCATTTCAAACTTAACTAGTAAGTTTTTATTATTCAAAGAGTATCTTACCATTATTATTCCCCCCTAATAAAATTTGCTTTAACTAATGTATTAAACATAGTTGCTTAAATTAAGTTGACTGGATATTATAATATCCTTACTATTAAAAACTACAACGTGTAATCAATTCTATTAAGTCAAAATGTTATCCTTCAATGAAATTTAACTAGTTTTGTTTTATTATGTCTACGAAGGTTTCGTTATAAGTTACTTGACCACCTAAATCTGATACATTGCTACTTGTAATAAAATTGGGATTACCATGTCTTTTCCACCATCCAACATACATTTGGACTATATTATCCTTAACATTATTGTCTATTACTATTTGTACATTTATTTTACCATTTTCCGATTGAAGACTTACAATCTCGTTATTGGCTATTTTTCTAATTATTGCCATTTCTTCATTAATATATGCTTTAGAAATACCTTTTTTATCCATATAATGTTGACTAAATAATGTTTCTCTATGGTGAGTTGTTATTAATCTAAACTCACCCCCCCTTATTTTTTCAGGTTCAATATAAGTTGGTATAGGTGTTATACCCAAACTTTTAACTTTACTAGAATATAATTCAAATTTTCTCGATGGAGTTTCAAACTTCTTATCTTTCCAAGGAATACTTTTATGTATAGTAATATATTCATTTTTTATTTTGTCTAAGTTTATAGATTTATCAACAGTCTTCAAAGGTTCAATAACTTTATTTAAATATTCTTTTTTTGATACCTGTGGATAGTTATTAATTTTCATAACCTTAGCTAACTCCCTAAAGAAATAGTATTCATCCATTAACTTGTTCATTGGCTCTACTGCTTTTTCATTATAAGTTATATAAGGATTGCACATAGAACTATATAATAAATCTTCACTTTCTAGAGTTGCTGAGCATGGTATAAACAAATCACATTGACTTGCTGTATCTGTCATAAACATATCAAAACACACTTTAAACTCAATCTTATCGAAAGAAGATTCCAACTTATTTAAATTTGGTAACTGATTTAATAAATTACTTTTTACTATAACAGCCATCTTTAAAACAGCGTTATCCCCATTATTCACTGTACATTTTATAGAATTGTCTATAAATTCACTCAACTTATGCACATAAAACTCTCTATTCTGTGCATAAACATAACTACAATAAGGATCTGTGTTCAATATAGCAGGGTACACTTTATTAGCATAATTAATACCACCTCCAGGGTACCCTATTTGTCCGGTAATTGCTCCTAAAGCATCTATTGCTCTTATTGTATTACCACCATTTCTATACTTTTGCATTCCATAGCCTAACCAAATAGAGCTATATTTTTGGCCATAAAGTTTAGCTAATTCTTTAATCGTATCTAATTCAATACCACACTCTCTAGATAAATAATCTAATTCTAAAGTATCTAGATAATTCTTATACTCTTCATATCCAAGCACATAAGAATCTATATATTCTTTATCGCAAAGATTCTCTTTTATAATAATCTTAGTCATAGCCATTGCTAAAGCTCCATCTGTACCAGGATTTATTTGTATATAATAATCAGCAATATTTGCAGTTGAAGTTTTTATTGGATCTATAACTATAACTTTACATCCATTTAATTTTGCATTTTGTAATATCTGCATAGTATGTATAGTTGTATATGCAGGGTTTTTCCCCCATATAAATATATTTTTACTATTTTTCATATCCTCTAAAGAGTGACTTCTAACATCTCCAAAGTCATAAGTTTGAGCCTTAATTCCAGCACTCCAGCAAGGACCTCCTTTTTGTTTGCTTACTCCACCATAAAAATTAAAAAATATATCTCCTATAGACTTTAATAATCCTCCATTTCCATATTGCTCATAATACATGATGGACTGTGAGGAGTACTTATTTTTATAAAAATTAAGCTTTTCTGCCATTATTTCTATTGCTCTTTCAAAGGTAATCTCTACCCATTCTCCATCTACCTTTAGTAAAGGATTATAAATTCTATCTGGATGATTTAATCTATCTAAATGAGATCTCCCCTTATTACAAATAAATCCCTTCGTAAAAGGATGCTCTTTATCACCTTCAATCTTAATAACCTTATTGTTTTCAACATGAACCTTTAATCTACATGCATCAAAGCAGTCTAAGGTGCAACCTTGACTAACAGTCTTCACTTTACAATCCCTCCTAAGTTGAATATTTTGCTAACCTAAGTATATCTTATCTTTCCCCCATAAAAAATAGAATGTTTCAAATTAAGTTTAAGCGCAAAGCGAAGGGCGTCAATATGAAATTGCAATAGCATTTGCAGCATTTTTTCAGCTGCATGCTATGTAATTCATATTGACGCCCAAGCGCCCTGCGAATAAACCTACTTAAAACATCCCTGTTTTATTACTTCTTTCTTCTATTCGCTTTTTCTATGTTAACTTTATTTCCTTTTATCTTTATATCCTTAACATTTTCTAATACTTTTTTAACATTTTGCTTTGGTACTTCAACGAAAGTATATTTATCATATATATCTATAGTTCCTATTAATTTACCAGATATTCCAGCTTCACCAGCTATAGCACCTAATATATCTTTAGCCTGAACTCTTTGGTTTCTACCAACATTTATGAATAGTCTAACCATTCCTTCCTTAGCTCCAGTGTCTGATCCTTTACCTTTACGATCTCTTCTATCTCTATTTCTTGATGGTTCTTCTATTATTTCTTCTTTTTCTTCATCTCCTAGAGCTAATTTAACTAAAGCAGCTGCTACATCTATTACTTCAACATCAGACTCATTACAGAATCCTTCTAACCATTGTAATTGCTTAGTTAAGTTACCTTCATCCATTATTCCTTTAACTTGCTTGAAGAATGCACTAACTTTCTTTTCTTCAACATCAGCTACTGACGGTATACTATGCTTAACTAATTTAGCCTTAGTATATCTTTCTATATCTCTCATCTTTCTCATTTCTTTTCCAAATACAAAACTGAAAGATACTCCTGTTCTACCAGCACGTCCTGTTCTACCGATTCTGTGTACATAGTATTCTTCGTCTTGTGGTAAATCATAGTTGAATACAGCTTCAACATCATCTACATCAATTCCTCTAGCTGCAACGTCAGTAGCAACTAATATATCTATAGTACCTTGTCTAAACTTATCCATTACTATATCTCTTTGAGTTTGCTTTAAGTCTCCGTGTAAAGCATCTGCAAAGTATCCTCTAGCTTGTAATTCACTTACTAATTCATCAGCACCTCTTTTTGTATTAGTAAACACAACTGATAACTTTGGATTATATACATCTATTAATCTGCATAATACTTCTAATTTATTAGCATTTCTTGTCTCTATATAGTATTGAGATATGTTTGGTACAGTTATTTCTTTTCTTACTATTTTTATATGCTCTGGGTCATTTTGATATTTTCTAGTTAAATCTAATATTCCCTTTGGCATAGTAGCTGAGAAAAATGTAGTTTGTCTATTTTCAGGAGTCTTGTTTAATATCATTTCGATATCTTCTCTGAATCCCATATCTAACATTTCATCAGCTTCATCTAATATAAGCATTTTAACATTATCCATTTTTAATGTTTTTCTGTTTATATGGTCAATTACACGTCCTGGAGTTCCTATTACTATTTGTACTCCACCTTTTAATGATTTTATTTGTCTATCTATTGGTTGTCCACCATAAACTGGTAGTGATTTTATTCCGTGCATATACTTAGATAATTTCTTTATTTCTTTTGAAACTTGAATTGCAAGTTCTCTAGTAGGACAAAGTACTACTGCTTGTAAACTCTTATCTTCTGGATTAACAGTTTCTAATACAGGTATACTAAACGCAGCTGTTTTTCCCGTTCCAGTTTGCGCCTGCCCTATAACATCCTTTCCTGATAGTATTACAGGTATTGATTGTGATTGTATTGGTGATGGTTCCTCAAACCCCATATCCGCTATTGCTCTTTTTATATCGTCGCTAATTGGTAAATCTTCAAATTTAGTTATATTCATACATTGTATCCTTTCCGTAATCAATTAATATTAACCTATCCATTATATATTTATTTCTGGTAATATGCAATTAGTATTTTTACCTCTTAGTATGTATTATATACAATTTGAGAAACCTTATAATCAAATATGTATTTATAATTCTTATACTTTACTATATTATTTAAATAAATTTAAGACATATACATAAAGTATAAAGTTGTTATGTAAGCTCCATAAAGTAGTAATAACATTAAGCCTTGAAACCTATAAAGTTTATCCTTTTTAATTGTAGGTAGTATAAGAACAAGAATTAAAGCTATCATAAAAGGGTAATCAATATTTACATTTTGAGATAATATAGGTATGTCGTTAGGTATTGACGATAATGCTATTACAGATGTTATATTTAATATGTTTGCACCTAATACATTTCCTACAGATATAGCATGATGTTTCTTTCTTATTGCCGTTAATGATGATACTAACTCTGGTAAAGATGTTCCTAATGCTATTATTGTCAAGCTTATAATCCCTTGAGGTATTCCTATAAATTCAGCAAGTTTTGAACCATTATCTACCAGCAACCTAGATCCGGCTACCATCATAACTAGCCCCAATAAAAACAAACAGATGATTTTTAGTAATTCCCCTACTTTAGTATCTGTATTTTTCTTTTCTTGAAGATTTACAGCACTTCTTTTGCTTACTTTCTCAGATGTAACACTTTTATAATTAGTATACATAAATATAGCTAATATAATTAGGAGTACTATAGAATCCTTTTCGTTTACAGTTCCATCTAGGCCGACTATTACTAGTCCCAAAATTGAAATTAACAACAAAGTAGATTTTGATAAGAACATCTTTCTATCTACTTTAAATGGACTAATAAAAGCTACTAGACCTAATATTAATCCTGTATTGCATATTATAGACCCTACTGCATTTCCTAAGCTCATTGTCGTTTGATTATTTATTGATGCGCATAATGATACTGTTAGTTCTGGAAGAGTTGTAGCAAAACTAACTATTGTAGCCCCCAATACCAACTCTGACACATGAGTTTTTTTCCCTATTTCAACTGTACAATTTATAAATATATCTGCCCCCTTAGTTATTAATATAAATCCTATTATAAATAGAATTAATGTAGATATCACAAAATCCCCTCCCCTCCTATTTAATAACTATTCATTTTTATCTTATATATGCTAATTTAATCTTGAAATTATCTATACTATTTTTATCGATATAATTTTTTCCAAATAATTATAATTTTTTTTCAATTTTCTGTTTTAAAGTATATATATCGGGTATTTATATGAACACATAACTAAATAATACAGTTGATAAATAAACTTATATTTTTATATTAAATTTAAATACAAAATTACTTATAAATTTTGTATACAAAATACTATTTTTATGATATTATCTAATTGTTAAAAAAAAATCTAGCTAGATAAAAATTTATATAATAAAAACTTATACCTGATTTAAACAAGGAGGATTTCACTATGACTATGAATGCATGGGAAGGCTTTAAAACTGGTAGATGGACTAAAGAAATAGATGTTAGAGGGTTCATCCAAGATAACTACACTCCATATGAGGGAGATGATTCTTTCTTAGCTGGTGCTACTGAAAACACTAAGCAATTATGGGCAGATGTAATGGAATTATTTAAAAAGGAAAGAGAAAATGGTGGTACTCTTGACGTTGATACTAAAACAGTATCTGCTATAGATGCTTATGCACCTGGATATATAAATAAAGACAAGGAAACTGTTGTAGGTTTACAAACTGATGCACCTTTAAAAAGAGCTATAATGCCAGAAGGTGGTATAAGAATGGTTGAAAGTGCTTGTGAAGCTTACGGATTCAAATGTGATCCAGAAGTAAGTGAAATATTCACTAAGTACAGAAAAACTCACAACCAAGGTGTATTCGATGCTTATACTTCTGAAATGAGAGCTGCTAGAAGATCTGGTATAATAACAGGACTTCCAGATGCTTACGGAAGAGGTAGAATAATAGGTGACTACAGAAGAGTTGCTTTATACGGTGTTGATAGATTAATAGAAGACAAAAACGAGCAAAAAAATTCTTTAGAAGTTTCTTGCATGGACGAAAATACTATAAGATTAAGAGAAGAAATATCTGATCAAATAAAAGCTTTACAAGCATTAAAGAGAATGGCAAATTCTTATGGATTTGATATATCAGGACCAGCTACTAACTCAAGAGAAGCTGTACAATGGTTATACTTCGCTTACTTAGCAGCTATAAAAGATCAAAACGGTGCTGCTATGTCAATCGGTAGAACTTCTACTTTCTTAGATATATACTTTGAAAGAGATTTAGCTAACGGAACTATAACTGAAGAAGAAGTTCAAGAATTAATGGACCACTTCGTTATGAAATTAAGAATGGTTAAATTCTTAAGAACTCCTGATTACAATGAATTATTCTCTGGAGACCCAACTTGGGTAACTGAATCAATTGGTGGTATAGGTGTTGATGGTAGACCATTAGTAACTAAGAACTCATTCAGAGTTTTAAATACTCTTTATACTCTTGGACCATCTCCAGAACCAAACTTAACAGTACTTTGGTCAACTAAATTCCCTCAAGGATTCAAAGACTTCTGTTCTAAAGTATCTATAGATACAAGTTCAGTTCAATACGAAAATGATGACCTAATGAGACCTTACTGGGGAGATGACTATGCTATAGCTTGTTGTGTATCTGCAATGAGAGTTGGTAAGCAAATGCAATTCTTCGGAGCTAGAGTTAACTTAGCTAAGACATTATTATACGCTATAAACGGTGGTGTTGATGAAAAATCAGGTGCTCAAGTAGGACCAAGATTTGAACCAATAATGGATGAATACTTAGATTACGATAAAGTAATGGAAAGATTCGAACCATTTACTGATTGGTTAGCAAACTTATATGTAAATACATTAAACGTAATCCACTACATGCATGATAAGTACTCTTATGAAGCATTAGAAATGGCTTTACATGATAGAGATGTATTCAGAACTATGGCTTGTGGTATAGCTGGTTTATCAGTTGCTGCTGACTCATTATCTGCTATAAAATATGCTAAAGTTAAAACTATAAGAAATGAACAAGGTGTAGCAGTTGACTTCGAAATAGAAGGAGACTATCCAAAATACGGAAACAACGATGATAGAGTTGATGATATAGCTATATACTTAGTTGAATCTATGATGAACAAAATAAGAAAGAACAAAACTTACAGAGATTCTGTTCATACTCAATCTGTATTAACAATAACTTCAAACGTTGTTTACGGTAAGAAGACTGGTAATACTCCATGTGGTAGAAGAGCTGGACAACCATTTGCTCCAGGTGCTAACCCAATGCACGGAAGAGATAATAGTGGTGCATTAGCTTCATTATCTTCAGTTGCTAAATTACCATACGAACATTCTCAAGATGGTATATCTAACACATTCTCTATAGTACCAGGTGCTTTAGGAAAAGATATGAACGAAAGAATAACTAACCTATCAGCAATGATGGACGGATACTTCGGAGATGGAGCTCATCACTTAAACGTTAACGTATTCGATAGAGCTACATTAGAAGATGCTATGGAACATCCAGAAGAGTATCCTCAATTAACTATAAGAGTTTCAGGATACGCTGTAAACTTCATAAAATTAACAAGAGATCAACAATTAGACGTTATAAACAGAACATTCCACGGAAAAATGGCTTAATTTATAACCGATAATAAATAACTATACTAATTATAAAAATAAATATTACAATCATCCAATAATATTTAAACTTACGTCTATAAGAGTGCAGGCTCATCCACCTGCACTCTTTTTTTATCTCTTTTTATCATATCCCCTATTCTCTCTTTTACATACTAAGAGATTATAACTTATCTGGTTTGTGATAATTTATCCCTCCCCTTTAAAGTTGAAATGTTTCGCCAATACATTGCTCAAGTAACGGATGAAGTCGCTGCCGATATTAGCGAAGCAAATTTCTATTTTTAATACTTACTAATTTTTTAATATTTAATGTTTTAACTACATAACCTTGGGTATTATAGTAATATAATACAATACAAATAATTTAAAGATAAGATATAGACTTTGTTTAATAAATATCATATAATTTAGTTGTAAATAATTTTGTATACAATATATAATATATATTAACCATAATTATAAAATAAATTCATTTTAATATAATTTTTAAAATATACTTATGAGGTGGATAAGATGATAAAAGGAAGAGTTCATTCAATAGAAACATTTGGTACAGTAGATGGACCAGGAATAAGATTTATACTATTTATGCAAGGATGCCCATTAAGATGTAAATACTGTCATAACAGAGATACATGGGATACAAAATGCGGTACTGAATATACTACAGATCAAATAATAACACAAGCACTTAAATATTCTTCATATATGAGATCATCTGGTGGTGGTATAACAGCATCTGGAGGAGAAGCAACTCTACAACCAGAATTCTTAGCTGAATTATTCGCTAAAGCTAAAAAGAACAAAATCCATACATGCTTAGACACTTCAGGTTTTGTAAATATAGATACAATAGCTCCAGTTCTAGAAAACACTGATTTAGTTTTACTAGACATAAAGCATATGGTTGAAGAAAAAGCGAAAGAATTAACTGGTGTGGGAATTGAAAAGACTTTAAAGTTAGCTAGACACTTAAGTGATAGAAACATACCAGTTTGGATAAGACATGTATTAGTACCAGGAGTTACTGATGACCAAGAAAACTTAGAAAAATTAGCTGAGTTTGTTAGTACTTTAAATAATGTAGAAAGATTTGAAATATTACCATACCACACTATGGGAGTTCATAAGTGGGAGAATATGGGATTAGATTATGAATTAAAAAATGTTGAGGATGGAACTCAAGAAGATATAGATAGAGCGATAGACATAATGTCTAAATACGAAGTAGAAATATTTAATAAAAGATCAGCATAAGCTGATCTTTTATTTTTATTACTAAGCTACTTCAGTTTTATTATTTATATCTAAATATAAATTAGTAAATGTTGCTTCATAGTAAGGTATGACATACAATCCAGCTATTCCGCATGTAATAGTTGTTAATATCCCCCATAATATAAAGCTTAACATCAACACAAAATAATTCCATTTTTGACCACGCATCATTAGTCTACTTTCCTTTAAGCATTTTACAATTCCTATATTAGGATTTTCAGCTAATATATAATACGCTTGAGAATACATAATAGATAAAATAATACCTGGTATAATCAATAAAATAAAACCTATACATATAATTATTTCAACTAAAATTGATACTCCTATTACTTTTAAGAAATTCTTGTAACCTAAAAATACATCTGAACATTTTCCATCTTTATTTTTAGCTAATTTTAAAAAGAATATAGACTGCCCTAATCCTAATGGTGCCGTAATTAAAAAAGCAACTATACACAGTAATGTAGGAGCCCATATACTCTCATCACATCTAACACTTAAAAAACTTAAGCAACCTGTAATAACTGCAATTATTAATATAACTCCTATGGCAGTCCACCAGTTACCTTTTAATTGTTGTTTCGCTCTAGTTTTCAATTCTTTTCTTGTCATATAATACACCCCCTTTATATTTTTTACATTAATATAATATGAATTTAAATTTATTTCGGTTACGTAATTAGTACTAAATTTAGGCATAAAAAAAGAGCTTTTAATTCTAAAACTAAAAGCTCTTTTTTATTAAAATTCTATATCTTCTACTTCTATATTATCTATAGCATCTTGTATTAACTTTTCTACATCTAGTTTCTCTTCTGACTTCTCTATTCTTTCTAATCTTGGCTTAGTCACAGGTTTCTTTGGTGCGAAAACTGTACAACAATCTTCTTCTGGTAATATAGAAGTTTCAAAAGTGCCTATTTTTTGAGCTATATCTATTATTTCAGTCTTATCCATAGCTATTAACGGTCTGAATACTGGCATAGTTACAGATGCATTTGTGCAAGTTAATCCTTGTATTGTTTGAGATGCAACTTGTCCTATACTTTCTCCTGTAACTAAAGCATCACATCTTCTGCTTTCTGCTACTGCTTGAGCTATTCTCATCATGAATCTTCTTGATATTATAGTCATTTCTTCATCGTTACAGTTCATTCCTATAGCTTTTTGTATTTCTAATATATTTACTTTGTGAAGTCTAAGTCTTCCACAGTATTTAGATAATATTCTAGCTAAGTCTCTTACTTTCTCTTGTGATTTTTCACTAGTGAATGGGTATGTGTGGAAGTGTATTGCTTCTATTTCCATACCTCTCTTAGCAACCATCCACGATGCAACTGGAGAATCTATACCTCCAGATAAAAGAGACATTGCTCTACCGTTAGTTCCAAGTGGTAATCCACCGTATCCTGGTATTGTATCACTGTATACCATTACGTGATTTTGTCTGTATTCACATATTATCTTAGTTTCTGGATTTCTTATATCTACACCTATTCTATCATGAACTTTAGATACTAAGAATCCAGCTATATCTATACTCATTTCTTGAGAAGTAAATTTGAAATCTTTATCTCCTCTTTTTGATTCTACTTTGAAAGTCTTAGCACCCGATTCTATTTTTTCTTCTAGTACTTGAAGTGCTAATTCTTTTAATTTATCATAATCTTTTTCTGCCCTTATTGCTGGACAAACTCCTACTATACCAAATACTTTTCTTACTTCTTCAGCTACTTCTTCGTAGTCATGATCTTCTAAATTAACATATATTCTTCCGTATTCTTTATATACATCAAACTTTCCTATTGGTTTTAGCATATTCTTAACGTTTTTTACTAGTTTGTTTTCAAATAGGTATCTATTCTTTCCTTTAACACCTATTTCCCCGTACTTAACTATTAGTATATTGTACAAATTGGTCACCTCTTAGTTATATTTTTAATGTCTTTACCTATTTTTATAGGTTTTCATAATTTATAATTAATAATTCAAATTTATTAATAATTATCTTCTTCTTATTATCATTCTTAAATCACTTACTGATTCTTTTAGTGTTTTTACAACTTCTACCATTTCATTTTCTGTATTTAAGTCTGATAAACTAAATCTTATTGCACCCTCTATTTCATTCGCCGTAAGCCCTATTGCATTTAATACATGGCTTCCTTTTTTCTTAGATGAACATGCAGAACCAGTTGATACATATATTCCTTTTTGCTCTAAGTAATGAAGTAATACTTCTCCTCTTATATATTTAAATGAAATATTTAATATGTGGCAAACACCATCTTCTGGTGAATTTATTTTTATGTCATCTATATTTTTTACTATTTCTTCTTTTAATAGATTCTTTAATTTCGCAATTTTTTCTATAGTTTGGTTTAGGTCCTCATTTAGTATTTTCACCGCTTCACCTAATCCATATATACCAGGCACATTTTCTGTACCTGATCTTACTCCTATTTCTTGACCTCCACCTGTAAGTATAGGCTTTAATCTGTTATTTTCCTTTATATACATGAATCCTATTCCTTTCGGACCATGTAACTTATGTCCACTAACACTCATAAAGTCTATATTATATCTTGAAGGCTTGAAGTTTATCTTAGCATATGATTGCACTGCATCTACATGGAAGTATACTTTATCCTTTAGAGTCTTTAGGTACTTTCCTATTTCTTCTATCGGCTGTATAGTTCCTATTTCATTATTTACATGCATTATAGTTATTAAACTTGTACTTGGCTTTATAGAATTTTTTAATTCTTCTATATTTATTTTACCTTCTTTATCAACTTTTAAATATGTAACTTCAAATCCATCATCTTCTAAATCCTTTAAAGTATTTAAAACTGATGGGTGTTCTATTTCAGTTGATATTATATGGTTCTTTCTTTTTTTATATAAATTAGAAACTCCTCTTATTATAGCGTTATTAGATTCCGTTCCACCTGATGTGAAGTATATTTCTTTATCCTTTACACCTATTGTTCTTGCGATATCTTGTCTTATTGCTTTTATATTTTTTTCTACTTCTATACCTTTTCTATGTAATGAAGAAGGATTTGCATAATCAGTAGTAAGGGCATAAACCATTTTATCTACAACTTCTTGATACGGTTTAGTTGTAGCACTGTTATCTAAATATATTTCCATATACTACACCAACTTTCTTTCATTAATAAGTTTTATATTCTTCCTATTTTAGTTTTGACAAATTTATAAATTAATTACAAGAATACTATATAAATAAACTTTATCCTAATCTTTGCAATTACTATATTTATTCACATCTTTTTATTATACCACTAAAACTTAAGTTTTTTAATATTTTTCTACTCTTACTACTTTGTCGAAAACTTTTTTAACTTATTTTTGTAAAACTATTGCTTTTGTTGTCGAAGATTGTTATTATTAATACATGGTTATCCCCCTGATAACCTTAGTAAAATCTCTATTCCCAATACCCCTTTTAAATGAATACTTTTATATTCATTTGACACCTACTTCTGATCGGAAAATGAAGTAGGTATTTTTTTGCATTTTTTACAAATATTTATTATGTATATATTTAACATAGATTTAATAAAAAAATATATTTTTTTTGAAAAACTATTGATTTTTTTGTCGAAGATTGTTATTATTAATACATGGTTATCCCCCTGATAACCTTAATTAAAATCTCTATTCCCAATACCCCTTTTGAACGGATATACTTTATATCCATTAGTTTAAGGTGATAACGGAAATCAACTTAAACAGAAAAAAAGAGCTTCCCCAGCTCTTTTTTTTTATTTATTTTTACAATTAAAGGAACTTTTTTATTTTTTAAGATGATAGATTAGTTTTATTGTTTTTGTTATAATTTATATTTAGTAGTAAAAATATTAATTTAGTAAATAAAGAGGTGGAATATTATGACTAATAAGAAGAAAGTTGCTATAGTTTTCACTGGTGGAACTATATCTATGACAGTTGACGAAAAAGTTGGAGCCGCAATACCTACTTTATCTGGGGAACAAATAATGTCTATGGTGACTAATATTGATAAAGTTGCCGATGTTGAAGTTTTAAATTTCGATGAAATTCCAGGACCTCATATGACACCTGAAAGAATGATGGAATTAAAGCATTATGTAAATAATTTATTAAAAAGAGAAGATATATGCGGTGTTGTAATTACACATGGTACTGACAGTTTAGAAGAAACTGCTTATTTCTTAGATTTAACTATAGATAATGAAAAACCTGTAATAGTTACAGGCGCTATGAGAAGTAGCTCTGAACTTGGATACGATGGACCAAGTAACTTATCTGGTGCAGTTTGTACAGCTATCTCAGATAGCGCTCGTGGAAAAGGAGTTCTTATTGTATTAAACAATGAAGTCATAGCAGCTTCTGAAGCTACAAAAACAGATACACTAGCTTTAAATACTTTCCAATCTGTAACAGGAGGACCTTTAGGTGTAATAGATTGTAATGAACTTCTTTTATACAAACACATAGCTAAAAGAACAATCATTGATACAGATACTGTAGAACCTAATGTAGCATTATTTAAAGCAGCAGTAGGAATGGATGAAACTTTTATAAAACTAGCTGTAGATAATGGATATAAAGGTATTGTAATAGAAGCAATGGGTAGAGGTAATATACCTCCCAGAATGTATGAAGGTGTAAAATATGCTAGGGAAAATAACATACCAGTAGTAATAGTTTCAAGATGCCACTCAGGTAGAGTTTTCGATAGTTACGGATACTTAGGCTCAGGAAGAGACTTAAGGAATCTAGGATGCATCTTTGGAGGAGACCTGCCAGGTCATAAAGCTAGACTAAAGTTAATCCTTGCACTTGGAAAGACAAATAGTTTAAATGAAATAAAAGATTATTTCGAAGAAGGAATTTACTACTAATGATAATCCACTTTTCTATTATATTCTTACTCTCTATAGGGTAGATTTATTTTATGGAAAAGTGGATTTTGATTTATTCAGCTTTACTCCTTTTCGTTAGAGCTCCTTTTTCTATATTAACAATTTTCCACTTATTATTTAATTTTTCTAGATAGTATATTCTTTTCTCTTGATAAACTTCATCTAAATTCATTTGATTTTTATCAAGATAATCTTTATTTGCTTTTTTAACTATAAACTCTGATTCAACTGTCACCTTGCAAGTAGTCATATCTTCATTAAAGTAATTGCGATACCATACTAAATTCTCATGTTTTATAGCCAATTTATTACTTTCATACATTGACTGTACTGATTCTTTATAATTTCCTTTTTTTAAAACTTTAATAAAGTTATCACTATATAAATTATATTCATTCTCTAAATTTAATTTATTAAAATCTCTATTATCTACAATTAAACAATGTTTATCTATAATATCTACTATTTGTTCTACATCCTTATTATCATCCTTTAACATTTCTTTATCATTACCGTCTTTATCTAATACTGTCCATAAAGTTTGCTTACTCCTTTCTTCTTGCTTTTTATCTTCATCTTCATAATTTATATCACTATTATTTGAACTACTGCTTGCTATGTTAGTATCTGGCTCACTAACACTACATCCAGAAAACATCGAAATCATCATACAAAGTATAACTACATTTAAAATCTTCATAATATATTACCTCTTTTTCGAGCATTAAGTCTATTTAACTTCTAAATCCACTGGGATTAACTCCCACTGGCTACTCCAATATTCCTTAGGAACATTTCCATATTGAACTACACCCATTTGGTCTTCTATGTGGATATATGAATTATTTTTCCATCTATTATTAAATCTTAAGTAATTTCCTTCATTTTCTGATTTCCACTGAGCACTATAGTATGTTTTAGGTACTTTTCCATGTTCTAAAAATCCACTTTGACTTTCTACATGAAGATAATCTTCTGTTTTTTCATTTTTTAATCTAATGTAATCACCAGCTTGTTCTTTTTTCCAAACTCCATTTGTATCAAACTCGTTAAGATCTCCATATGATACTTTATCATTATTTTCTTCTATGTATAAGTACTTTCCTGTTTCTCTATTTTTTATATGGTATGAAGGTATTTCATAACCACCATCTTTTTTCCAAACACGGAAGTAATCTATAGCCCACTGTTTAGGCCAAACATTATTATGCTCTCCTGAACCTGCATCTGTGTATATATTTAAAATTGTACCCATTGGATAGTCTGGTGCTTGATTTATTTCTTTATATAATTCGTTATCATAATAGAATTTAAGGCTTCCTGGTGACCAGTCAAGTCCATATATATGATATTCAGACGTTGGGTCTCCTGATGGGACTGGCTCTTCAGAAATCATCCAACTTGTTTGGAAGTTTGGATCATTCCATCCATATGCTGCTATTCTCCAAGTATCTGGCTTACTAAAAAAAGATTCTATAATATCTATTTCTCCAGTTTCCATTGAGTTAAACCAGTCATCAGTATCATTTTGCATACCTACCATCCACCAAGCTTGATGACCGCCTCCACTACAGTCAGCAAACTTTGCACGTATTTCAAAATATCCATAAGTAGTAGCATACCCTACCCAAGGTTCTCTATCTTGATTATCTGTAGTACCACTAAAGTTATGAATCCAGTTTTTATCAAATGACATTATAGCTGATGAACGAACTGTTCCATCATGCTCAGGACTCCAAGGCTTTTGGTCTTCAGTTATATACTCTATTAAAGAACCATCTTCAAACTTATATTGTGCTTTTGCATTTTCTGGATTTTTCGTCCAGTGAGGTAAATAATAATCTGTCCATTTTGTTTTATCTAACTCTGGTCCATTAAATTCATCTGAAAAATCTAGCGTATATCCTTCTTTGATCAAAGGATTAGGTGGCTGATCGGCTGCATAAGTCGATGAAGTAAAAACAGTAGATATAACCATCAATAATGTCATTATAAACCCTGAGATCTTTTTTAAGATTTTATACATAGTATAATCCCCCTCTTAAAATAATTTTGTTTACTCCCATTTACTACTAACATTTCAAAAGCCCTTACTTTTTAATATTTTTTCATATATATTGTGAAACTATATTATAAGCACTCACAACTAATATATTATGAGTGCTTATTTTTATAATTTATTACTTTATTTTAATGTTGGCCAAAAATCTCTATTAGCTTCCATTAGTTCATCTAATACAGCCTTACCTACTCTATAAGAAGGTATTGTTTTATTAAGTAAAATAGCTTCCATTGCAGTATTATAAGATCCTGTTAAAGCTGTTTCTACTGTTAATTTTTCATATGCCTTTTGCATTTCCATCATACCTTTATGGAATGTTGGTATATTTCCAACTGTAACTGGTTCTGGTCCTGTGGCTCCGACATAACAAGGAACTTCTACGACAGCTTCACTATTAAAATTATTAATTGCTCCATTATTTTTTATATTTATAATAAACCTTTCTTTAGTATCATGTATTATAGCATTAGTTATATCTACTATATAATTCCCATGAACTCCACCTAATAGTTTAGAATCTTTAGCTGTACCTAATTCTATAACCCTTTTGCACTCTTCAAATACTGTAATTTCTCTAGTACTTAATACATATGAACCTCTCGTAAATTCAATATTATCTGATTCAACCATTTCATCTGCAAAATAGTAATATTGTAAGTAGCAATTAGGAAAATACTGAGGATACATCTTAAATGCTTTAATTACATTTTGGAATGTCTTAGTCCAGTAGTCATCTCCTACAATCTCTTCATTAGTTTGTATTAATCCCTTTAATTCTCCCAATTCCACCTTTTCTCTTATTCCTGGTAATAAATCCTTTCCATTCTTATCATAAATATTAGTCCACCATCCAAAGTGGTTTAGACCAAAATATTTAAAAGTTAAATCTTTATATGGTATATCTAAGTACTCTGCTAAAGTTTCTTCTATACTTATTGGCATATCACATATACATAAGCACTTAGCATTAGGGAATTTCTTATATATAGCCTCTGAGATTATAGCTTCTGGATTAGTGTAATTTAATATCCAAGCATCAGGGCAAACTTCTTGCGCAACTTCTACTATTTTTAAAATCTCAGGTATAACTCTTAGTGCAAAAGAAAATCCTCCTAAGCCACATGTTTCTTGACCTACAACTCCGTGTTTTAAGCATATTTTCTCATCAATTTCTCTTTGATTATTAAGACCTGGTCTTATTTGAACATATAAGAAATTAGCATTTTTAAAAGCCTCTCTTATATCTGTGGTATAAGAGACTTTAACATCTGAGTTATTATCTCTATAATAGATTCTTGTAAACTCACCTATAAGATAGTTTCTTTCTTTATTATTATCGTATAATACTATTTCTTCTAATTGCAAATCTTTTGAGCGATTTCTAAGCACTTCTACTATTCCTGGCGTATGTGTAGATCCTCCACCAACTATTACTATTTTATTCCCCATATTATTTTCCTCCTTCACTTGCTGATTCACTTAATAGTGCATTAAATTCTTTCATTACATGAACTACTTCTGTTCCTACTATAATTTGTATATTGTTTTTATTTACTTTTACTACGCCTTTTGCACCTGTTTTCTTTATGTTATCTTCATTTATCAAGCTTATGTCTTTTATTTCTAAACGCATTCTTGTAACGCAGTTTTCAGCATTAACTATATTTTCAACTCCTCCAACATTTTGTAATAATTTCTTTGCCATATATGAATAATTTGAGTGAGATAATTTTAATTCTTTTTCATCTATACCTTCAGTTATATTTTCACTTCTTCCTGGAGTTTTTATATCCTTTTTAAGAATAATTGTCTTAAAAGTGAAGTAATATAAGAAGAAGAATGCTATCCCTACAGGTATTATATAAATCACATTATTACCCATATTCCAGTTTAAAGTTAAGTCTATAATATTAAATCCAAATGCAAAACCAAGTCTTGAATTAAATAAGTATAATATTGCTCCTGCTAAACCTGTAAATACTGAATGTATAAAATATAAAAGTGGAGATGTAAACATGAATGAAAATTCTATTGGCTCTGTTACACCTGCAACTATTGAAGTTAGTGCTCCACTATTTGCTAATCCTTTTACTTCTTCTTTATTTTCTGGGCGTGCTGTTTTATACATTGCAGCAGCTACACCAGGTATTCCAAATACCATTATTACGTAAAACATTACTAAAAATGATCCTGCACTTGGATCTCCTGCTAAAAATCTTGTCATTTCACCTGTTACTACTGTTCCATTTGCTGTTGTATAACTGCCTAATTCATAAAATATATAGGCATTAAAAACATGATGTAATCCTGTTGGTATTAAAGCACGGTTTAAAAATCCAAATAAGAATACTCCAAAAATCCCCATAGATCCTAGACCTATTGCAAAAGCATCTAATCCTGCTTCTATTGGAGGCCATATAAAACTAAATACTCCTGCTAAAATAAGTGAAAATATTGGACCTAAAGTTATTGCTAACTTCTCACCTGCAAAGAAAGAAAACATACTAGGAACTTTCCAATTTTTACTGTAGTTATATATAATAGCAGTACTTACACCTGATACTATACCTCCAAATACTCCCATACTAATACTTTCATTTAAGTATGTAAGCGCTTGCCTAAATACCATAACTGAAAGCACTCCGGCCAAAACTGCAGATGATTTATCTTTGCTTTTTGTATATGCAAGTATACATCCAACAGCAAATAATAAATCTAAATTTCCAAATATAACATCCGATGCAATTTTTAATATGTCTAAGTTTAATAAATCTGGTTGCCCAAGTCTGGATAAAAGACCTGCAACAGGCATAGCAACGACTGGAATCAGCATTGCTTTCCCTAGTTTAGATAATTGATTACTTACTACTCGAAGTGAATTAGACAAAATAGTATCCCCCTTTATTTTTATATATTATTATAATTGCAAAGCTCTATATCATATTTATTTATAAGCTCTCTCATATACGGATCACATAGTATATCTACTTCTCTTACCCTAGGTATATTGAAAGATGATCCCTCTAGTAGTGGACTATCTATAAATGCAGGATGACACATTGCTTCACTTTTTTTAAATTCAATATTTTTAAGTATATTTGATTCTATAATTTCAAAACACTTTTCTCTAACTGATATATACTTGCTAGACATATCTCTTATAGGTTCATAATTACATAAATCTAAAAAGTTTATATCATTATCATCTACTGCTTTATTACAGTTTCTAACTGGCAAGTTATATTCTTTAGAAAGTGTTTTTACTATTTCAGCGGTCTGATTAAATGTATGTATATGATGATGTGAATCAATATGGCTTAACTTAATCCCGAGAGAATATAATTTATCTATTTGAGTTTTCCACTCATCATAAAGTTCATTTTCATCAATTTTTACATTTTCATTTTCAAAATCACATAAATTATAAAAGTTTCCATCATTACGAATTAATGAACTTACTTTTTTACCTAAAATAGGCTTACCACATGTTAATGTTAAATGCACTCCTACTGCTAAGGTAGGCATTTGTTTAGATAATTCAACTGCATGTTCTGTTCCTGACATATTTGCCATTAATGTTGTTGATGTTAAAACACCCTTTATATGACTTTTAACTATTCCTAAGTTTACAGCATTAGAATATCCAAAATCATCGCCATTAATAATTAACCTTTTAATATCATTCTCCCCCTTTGCTTTTATATATTTAAAGTATATATCCTTTTTTAGTACATTAATATACTTTTAACTACAATTGTAACATATGTATAATAGCGTAACATGTTTCAATACATAAATGCTTTATGATATAATAATCCCATATACTAAATATTGAATTTAGAAGGGGGATGTCTATGAGCAAAACATTTCATGTAGGAAGAATCTTTAAAAATCAGAATTTATCAGATTCAGAAGTGAAGATACTTGAGTACATATTTACAAACCCAGAAAAGATAAAAAAAGAGGGTATAAGACAACTTGCAAAATCAAACTTTACTTCTACTGCGTCTATTATTAGGTTAGCAAAAAAACTTGGGTACAGTGGATACAACGAATTAATTTTTGATATAAAGAGAATGACATCGGATACTTTACATAGTAACACCTACAAAGAAAACGATTTCATGTGGAATTCAAAAAAACCTCTAACTAATTTTAATGAGTTATCTAAAACATACTTAAATAAGGAAAAATATATTTATCTATATGGAGAGGGATTTTGTGAATTTGTAACAGGATACATACATAGAAAACTTTTAGTGAAAAAGTATAATGTTATATTGTTACATGGTCTAGAAATACCTATAGTATATGAACAAGATCACAATCCTACCCTAATAGTAATCTCTAAATCTGGCGAAAATTTTGCATGTATTAGAAAAATTGAACAGTTAACTAATCTTGGAGGAGATATTCTATCTATAACTTCCAATTCTAATAGTAGCATTAGTGTTATGTCTGATGTGTCTCTTTCTATACCTGTTCGCTATATAACAGATAGCAAAAATGAAGAGTTTACAACTTTTTATGGAGATAGTATAAATCTATTAGAAGACTTATTCTCTAGAGTTTAATATTTTTTAATCTACATATAAAAATACTCCTTCATGGCGTTGATTTTATATTATCATTGCCATAAAGGAATATTAATTTAATCAGCCATAAATTATATTTATACCCTATTTATCCTAAAAATTTTCTAGAAAAATCTCTAATATGCCTATATACTAAGCTAATATCTTAGCTAAAAATTCTTGTGTTCTAGGGTGAGTAGGATTATTAAACACTGCTTCTGGAGTGTCATCTTCTACTATCTTGCCACCATCCACAAATATAACTCTATCTGCTACTTCTTTTGCAAATCCCATTTCATGAGTTACTATTGCCATAGTCATTCCCTCTTTTGCAAGTTCCTTTATAACGTCTAGTACCTCTTTTACCATCTCAGGATCTAGGGCTGAAGTTGGTTCATCAAATAACATCATATCAGGCTCCATAGCAAGGGCTCTTGCTATAGCTATTCTTTGTTTTTGACCTCCTGATAATTGGGCTGGGTATGCATCTTTTTTATCTAAAAGCCCAACTCTATCTAATAAGTATTCAGCTTTTTTATCTGCCTCTACCTTGCTCATTTTCTTTAATAGAATTGGAGCTAATGTTATATTTTCTAATACTGTTTTATGAGGAAATAAGTTAAAATTTTGAAATACCATTCCTATTTTTTGTCTAATCTCATCTATATTAACCTTTTTATCAGCTATATTAGTACCTTCAAATATTATTTCGCCTTCAGTAGGTATTTCCAGTAAATTTATACATCTTAGCAAAGTACTTTTGCCTGAACCACTGGGTCCAACTATAGCCATTATTTCACCTTTATCCATTTCTAAATCTATTCCTTTTAATACACGTATATCTCCAAATGATTTATTTAAATTTTTTATCTTAATCATAATATCACTTTCCCTCTAATTATTTTATGCATTAGCCTTAGCAAGCTTTTTCTCAAATTTTCCTACTAATTTAGATAATGTAAATGTTAATACAAAATATATAATAGCTGCTACTATTAAAGGTTCTAATGGCTTAAAAGTCTTATTTTTAACTATAGATGCTGTGAACATTATCTCTCTTACACCTATAACAGAAATTATTGCTGATTCTTTTACAAGTGTTATAAATTCATTTGCTAAAGATGGTAATATGTTTTTTATAGCCTGAGGTATTATTACATGTCTCATAGTTGATGCATATCCTAATCCTAAAGATCTACTCGCCTCCATTTGTCCATTATCAACTGACTGTATCCCTGATCTTAAAATTTCTGCTACATACGCCCCTGAGTTAATTGATAATGCAAAAGCACCTGATATAAAATCGCTAGATATACCAAATATACTTGGGAAATCTATTCCTATTTGAGGGAATCCAAAATAAATTATATATATTTGTACAAATAGAGGTGTCCCTCTTAATATTTCAATATAAGTTGTAGCAATTGCTCTTAATACTTTAAAAGCAGACAGCTTCATTAAACAAATTAACATACCCATAATACAACCAAATACTAACGCTACTAATGAAATTATTACTGTTACCGATGTGCCTTCAATAAATAAGCTACTGTATTTACTAAAAAAACTAAAATCCATATTATCATCTCCTAAACTATTTATGCCTATTGTTCATCAGCTAATTTTATAGCTTCTTGCATATATTCATCTACTTTACCTTCATCTTGTAATTTTTTTATAACTTTATTTATTAACTCTACTAAAGAATCATTACCGTCAGATTTCTTTAGGGCTACGGCTCCACTCTCTTCGCAATTTTCGCCTACGTTACTATTTCCTATAGCTACATTGTCATAATTTTGAACATTTATAGCTGCTACATTTTTACCTGTTACTATTGTATCTATATTTCCATTTTGAAGCTCTAACATTAAATCAGGTATTTTAGTTAAACTCTTGTAGTTTGTACTCCCTAATGTATCTACAACAAACCTTTCTTGAGTACTTCCTCTTTGCACTCCAACATTTATATTTTTTAAATCTTCATCAGATTTAATTTTATCTTCTTCATCTTTTCTTACTATAACTACATTTTTATCCTCATAGTATAATTCTGAAAAATCAGCATTCTTAACTCTCTCTTCATCAGGAGTCATACAAGCTAATACTATATCTGCTTTATCTGCATTCAATGCTCCTAGTAATCCATCAAAATCCATATCCATTACTTCTAATTCAACACCTATTTCATCTGCTATTGCCTTAGCTATACTAACATCAAATCCAACTATTGTATCTTTACCATCTACCATTGCATGAAATTCATATGGCGAATAGTCTGCACTAGTTGCTAAAACTAACTTTCCTGAATCTTTTATTTGTTGTAATTTATCCCCTACTTCTTCTTTGTCCTTTCCTGATGAACTGCATGCTACCATTCCTAATGATAAAGTTAATGCTAATCCTAATCCTAATAATTTTTTTATTCCTTTCATAATTCAACCTCCCATTAATTTATAAATTTATAATTCCTAACAGTTTTACTTCACTAATATACTCATTAGTTAACTAATGAGTATATTAGTGAATATCTGTACAAAAAAAGTCTCTTAGCTTAATAGCTAAGAGACGAATTACCGCGTTACCACTCTTTTTGATAAATTATACATATTAAATTTTTTAGCACACGATATAGAAAATTAAAATTTTCTACAATAAAAAAGTCTCTTAGTCATAAAGACTAAGAGACGAATTATATCCGCGTTACCACTCTTTTTGATAAGTATTACTTATCCTCTCAATCCCTTAAGGCAGGTATACCAATTATCATACTCTAGTTCTGATAATCTCCTCCAAAGCTCTCTTCACACTAAACTTCAATACTAGGCTCACACCATATCCTAGTTCGCTGAAAATCCATTTAAGTTACTCTCTTTTTCTCAGGATTTTTTAATTTAAAATTGTTAATACAATTATAGTGTTGTATATAATAAGTGTCAATTTTATTTTAATATTTATATGTATTTTTATTTTTTTATGAACTAAAAATATTTTAAGCCATGCTCATTGTCTATATTATACGTGTATTACATTATTTAAAATACATACTCTATAATTTAAAATTCTAGTTCCATCAGAAAACTTAACCCTTATAGAATCACCATCTTTTGCAACTATAGTTCCTCCTTTAAACCTTTTATGATATATTGTATCTCCTATAGATATACTATCCATTTCTTCTTTAGTAGGAGCCTTTATATCATCTATGAAAGTAGAAACAGACACCTTTCTTCCATATTTATTTTGAGGCGAACTTATGCATAGATTATCTTCAGCTCTTGTTATTGCCACATACATAAGTCTTCTTTCTTCTTCAATCTGCTCATCTTTTTTACTATCATCATCTAAGTCATAAGATTTTTCATGAGGTATAGTTCCTTCATTTACACCTATTATATATACATTTTTAAACTCTAATCCCTTAGCACTATGCATTGTTGTAAATATTACACCATCGCCTTGGTCTTTATTTTTATTTCCTACTACCTCTGACTTTACTCTATCTATATGATCTAAATATTCTTTTATAGTCTTGAAGTTTGTTGCAGAACTTTCTAATTCATTTAAAATCTCAATTAGACCATTGGACTTAATTTTCCTATTTGAACAATAATCTAGTATATACATATCATATTCTAAGCTTGTTCTAATATAAGAAATAGCATTTTGAGGATTTAAAGTTTTTAAATAACTTAAATCTATATCTAGGTCATTTATAGTTTTTACTTGTTTTGGATGTAGATTACACTTTGTTATTAAAGCGTTAATAAAGTCTTTTTCATCCTTAATACTATTAATACTATCTCTAGATATGTATCTAAATGGTTTATTTATAATCCTTACCCAATCTTTACTTAAACTTGAATCAAGTCCTAACCTCAAATATGCGAGTATATCTTGAGCTGCCCAGTGATCATATATAGTTACTATAGAGTCCTTAACTACAAAAGGAATTCTCATATCCATAAAAACATCAACTAATGCTCTTGATTGTATATTCGTTCTATATATAACTGCAAAATCACTATATTCTACAAAATCTTTTTTTATTTCTTCTAAAATTTCTTTACCTATAAGTACTGCTTCTTCTTCGGAATCCTTTGGAGCTATATAACTAATATTTCCACCATTTCCTTGGCTACATTTAATTACCTTTTCATATCTATTAGAATTCTTTTCAATTAATCTATTTGCAACATCTATGATTTCACCCTTAGATCTATAATTTATATCTAGCATAACTTTTTTAGTTCCTGAAAAGTATTCTTCAAATTCTAATAAAAAGTCTGGTCTCGCCCCTCTAAATCCATATATACTCTGATCTTCATCTCCAACTACAAAAATATTATTTTGAGGGTTTGAAATTAATTTTAAAACTTCAAATTGCACCTTATTTATATCTTGAAACTCATCTACTAGAATATATCTATATACACTCCTTACAGTCTCTAATGCTTTAGAATTATTTTTTAGTAAATAATAAGTTCTAAGTAACATATCATCAAAATCGATTTTTTTAATTTGATGCTTATGCTCTTCATATAAGTTGTATGCTTTTATAAATTCATCTTTACTTACTACCTCTGAATTAAAATCTCCTTTATCCATTAATTCATTTTTCACAAAAGAAATTTCATTGATAAGCTGTCCCACAACTTCATCATCTTCACCATTTTCAACATTTAAGCTTTTTAAAATCCCCTTTATAGCTAATCTTTTAGATTTTTCATCTAAAATACTATCTAGATTATATTTTTCAAAATGCCTTAGTATTCTAAAGAAAACTGAATGAAATGTTCCATATGTAACCTTATTAATTCTAGGATCTTGGCTTAATGAAATTGCCCTATTTTTCATTTCCGTAGAAGATGCTTTTGTAAAGCTTATTGCAAGTATGCTTGTTGGCCTTGTATTATGATTTACAACCATATTTGCAATCCTATAAGTTATAACCCTTGTCTTTCCTGATCCAGGTCCTGCTAGAACCATACAAGGACCATCTATATGATTTATTGCATCTTTCTGATTTTTATTTAATCTATCTATATTTATCATAGTTACCACCTTGAAGTATTATTTAATTACTTTATAATATTTATATAATATTTTATAATATTACCAAACTATTATAATATAGAATCTCAAAAAGGAGAAATTTTATGGAGATTATTACACATATATCTGATGATTTTATAGGTATTCCTGACAATCACTTTGTATTTGATATAGAGACAACTGGACTTAGTGCTAAATTCTGTAAAGTTATATTAATTGGCATTGTTTATAATGAAGGCAATCAAACCATAATAAAGCAATTTTTCGCTTTAAATGAAGATGAAGAAAAAGAACTTCTACTAGCTTTTATTAATGAAATTTCTTCATTTAATAAACATATAACCTTTAATGGTTTTACATTTGATATTCCCTTTTTAAATTCTAGATTTCAAAAACATAATATATATTTTTCTTTAGATAAGGCTGATGATATTGATATCTTAAGATTAGTAAAACCATATAAAGAAAAACTATCTCTATTGGATTGTAAACTTAAAACCATAGAAAAATACATTGGAATTAACAGAAATGACACTATATCTGGAAAAGAAAGTGTAGAGCTTTACAAAGAGTTTGCATCTACTCAAGATAAGGATTTAAAAGACAAAATACTTCTTCACAATTATGAAGATATTTATTATTTAGCCAAAATATTTAAGATAAAAGATTTATTAGCTGATAAACTAAATCCACTATACATTGAATCTAATAATATAAGTCTTAGAATATTGCCTATGTCATATAAATTGAATAAAACTAATTTAATAATGAAATATAATATTTTTTCAGGTACACTGAGCAATATAAATATCTATAAAGATAATTACTCTATAACTTATGGTGAAAGCTCTCTGACTATAAATATTGATATAAAAAAAGGCATAGATTCGAATAAAAATGAAATACTATTTTATAATTTATCAACTATAATTCCTTTAAAATTCAACTCGAATTTTTTAGAAGATAATATTTTTAATCTATGTAACTTCTTAATGAAGAAAGAGTTAAGTTCATTATAATGACATTAGAATAAACAAAAAAGAAAAATGGGTTGTCTTAAGAATTTAAAATATCTTATTACAACCCTTATAATTTGATTTAATTCTTACTTTTGGGGAAAGTAGAATATTGAATAAATATTAAGCTAAAATTTGATGTCGACTATTGATCATAGAACAAAAAAGCCAGGCGACAAAAGTCTCCTGACTTATATATAGATATTTTCAAATATCTTTATTTCTATTTCAATATGTAATCTTAACTTAATTGTAGTTTTACTTACTTGGTTTGTCAACAAATTTACCAATAAAATATTTTTAAGTTTGTATTAGCTACTTGTTGAAATTATTTCAATACTATCTAATACATTCGAATAAATCTTTTCATCTGTCATTATTGTCAAATAATCTCCTCCAATTATTTCTATATCACCTCTAGGTATTATCTCCTTATTGCCTCTTAAAATTGAAACTACTAAACAATTCTCTGGCCATGATATATCTTTTATATATTTGCCATCAATTTCACTATCCATGTGTACCGCTACTTCTAATAATAGTTTTTTACTTTCATTTACTTCACATCTATAAGAAGTTTTTTCTAAAAGTCTATCTAATAAGCTCTCATAAATAGGTTCAGAATTCAAAATATCTGATGTTAATTGTGAAACTACCACCACTACAGCTAATGATAATAAATGATCTAAAGAACCTGTCATTTCAGATATTAATATTAGAGAAGTTATTGGTGCTTTAACTATAGATGCAAAATGACCTGCCATAGCCAGTATAATAAAGTTTATAATATATACTTCACTTATTCCTAAGTAGCTCGTTAATATAAGTCCTGTTAAATTACCAACTAATGCTCCTAATACAAGTAATGGAAAGAATATCCCCCCTGGTATACCAGATCCAAAGCAAATAAATGTAAATAAAAATTTGACAACTATAAATGTTAATAGCACTGTAATTGTAAAATTTTGCTCTTTCAAAGCCATTATAAGGTCATGTCCTCCACCCAATAAAATCGGATATACTAATCCTACTATACCTGTAATCACAAAAGGAATTATACATTTTATTTCAGTGCTAAATTTCGATTTTTTAAATATTTCTTGAGTTTTTAATATTCCAGCATTAAAAATAACACCACTTACTCCTATTATTAAACCTATAATAATAAGAGACCAATAATACTTTAATGGTAATTCCTGAATTTTTTCAAAATATAAAGAAGGTGTTGTTCCAAAGAATTGTTTCGATACAAAATCTGAGCTAAGAGACGCTATCATTGCTGATAATAAAACTAATGGTGAAAAATTTCTATGTGCTTCTTCTAATGCAAACATAACGCCCGATATAGGTGCATTAAAAGCTGCAGATAATCCTGCACTAGCGCCACTTGTTATTAAGTACTTTTCTTCATTATCTAAATTTTTTAATTTTTTTGATATCCCTTCACCTACACATGCTCCCATTTGAACAGAAGGACCTTCTCTACCTACTGATAATCCTGCACATAGACAAATTAGCCCTCCTACAAACTTATAAAATAATACCCTTAACCAATTCATTTTTAATTTTCTAGTTAATATCCCCTCTACCTGAGGTATACCACTACCACTTATCATCGGCTCTTTTTTTACACACTTACCAACTAAATAACCTGTAACTATAAGTATGGTAAAAATCAATGGTATTAAAGCAAAATTAGTACTACCTTTTTCATAAAATTTTAGAAATAGAGGTGATATCTTTGATAAAATTAATCTATGAATCACAATAATTAATCCTACCATTCCCCCTACTATCAAAGAATCGCCTACCAAACGATATTTTAGATTTTGGACTCTTTCTAACATGTTAAATACTCTATTCTTACTACTTATCATTTTTTCATCCCCTCAAAATAATTTTATACAATATAAATCGCATTGACAATTTTATTTGAGTAATATTTCAATCTTTGCTAGAGACTTTGCTACACCATCCTTACTTACCCTCGTCATCTCATGAGTTTCATAGAAGTTCCCAAGTACATCTATATTATTTTTTCTTATATAGTCTTTAACTTCACTATAATACTTTTTAATGTCATAGAAATTATCATCATAATAAAAAGTTATATACTTACCCTCTGGCAAAGTTACTATTGTATCATCATCGCCTAGTACACCTTCATCCAGCTCTATCATAGTTTTTGTGTGAACTACTTCATTATTTTCTATTAAATCTTTATAGGATGTTTCAAATGCAATCTTAGAGTTAAAGCTATTATATTCTTTTTCTATATCTATTAATGATTTTCTCAATTGCATTTCAAACTCTTCTGTATATCTACTTGTATAGTTATATTTTCTTAACTTCCTTTGTTCATAAAATTTTATAAAAGGCTTATTAATCCCAATTTCCAATGCTTCTTCTATACTATTTTCAAGATTCTCAATACCATTCTTTATACTATTAAGCTCGACTATCTTTTTATCTATAATTTCTTTTTGATTTTTTATTATATTTAAAACAGAATCTAATGACGTATAATCATTTATGATCTCTTTTATCTCATCTAAAGAAAGCCCTATTGCCTTACATTGTTTAATTAAATAAATTGTTATAAAACTCTTAGTTGAATAATATCGATATCCTGTTTTTTCATTTATATATTCCGGTTTAAGTATACCAAATCTATCGTAATGTCTAAGTGTCTCTATTGAAATATTATGTAATTTTGACATTTCTCCAATTGTAAAATATTTCTTCATAATATAAAACCTCTCTTTTAAATATTATAAGATTATATTAATTTTAAAAGGGGTATGAAACTCTTAGCTTCACTACCCCTCACTTTTATGCTGCCCTTAATTCTTCTTTTCCATTAGAACTTTTTATAGATTTTAATGTATTTGATTTTATATTAGTAATTAAATTTATTGCGGTAAATGTTATAGTTTCTGCAAATAATGTTCCTCCCCATACACCGTTTACTCCAAATATATTCGATAGTAATATAAGACCTATTGGTAGGAATATTATTGATCTAAATAAACAAATTAGATTTGAATACTTAGGCATTTCTATTGCTTGATAATAAGTTATTGTATTTAAGTTTAATCCTACAAAGAAATAACTTATGCTAGCAAATCTTAAACCTGTATATGCCAATTCTAGTATTTCCTTATCTGATGTAAATATTTGAATTAAATTTCTTCCAAATATATAACATATTGAAACTGCTATACAAGTAAATAATGTTGATGATACACAAGTTATTTTATAAAAACTTAGCATTTTTTTATCATCTCTTTTTCCATAATTATAACTTATTAGAGGCTGAGCTCCTAGAGTCAATCCGAATAATACCATATATATATTCGTACCAATATAATTTATTATACTGTATGCTGAAACTCCTATTTCACCTATATTTTTAGTTATTATTACATTATGAAGTAAAACAATTACTGAAAAACTAGCTTGAGCAAAAAATGACGGGAATCCTATTTTTAAGAATTCTTTTATACTTTCTATTTGCAGCTTCACTTTTCCAAAACTTAAATAACCTTTCTTCTTTATAAAGTGAGGTAATAATATACTTACTGTTACTATTTGACCAAGACCTGTTGCTATTGCTGCTCCTTTTATTCCAAATCCAAACTTAAATATAAACACATAATCTAGTATTATATTAGTTATAGCTCCTGATATTATTGAAACCATAGCTAATTTAGGCTTTTGATCATTTCTTACAAAACTATTCAGAACTATACCTATTAAGTTAGGTATAGAGAACAACGCATAAAATCTAAGGTAATCTACAGCTAGCCCTTGTAAATTCTTTGTTGCTCCTAATAATTTTACTATTTGATTTGTAAAAATAACACATATAATACTTATAACTATACTTAGTATCAAAAGAAATTTACATACTTGTCTAAATATATTTACAGCCTTATCTATTTCTTTTGCTCCAATATTTTTTGATACTAGTGCTCCACCTCCTACTGCCATCATATTAGCCATTCCTACTAATATTACTGTAAAAGGTAAAACTATATTAACTGCAGCTAGCGCTGCATCTCCAACACCTTGACCTACAAATATTCCATCTATAATTGTATATAATGCCGATATAAACATAGAAAATGCCGATGGAATAGCATATTTTAAAAATTCATTTATCATAACTATCTCCTCTCCTATTTTTTCTATTACACATTATAAAGTCTTGTGTTACACAAGAGTCAATAGATATTTATAAAAAAAAGACTATCGAAATCGATAATCTTTACTGGCGGAGAAGGAGGGATTCGAACCCTCGCACCGGTTTACCCAGCCTAATCCCTTAGCAGGGGATCCTCTTGAGCCACTTGAGTACTTCTCCTTAATATATTAATATTATATATTATAATTTAAATCAAGTCAATATTAAATTTACAATTTAATTCCAAGTTCTATAATTATTATTTATACTCATCTATATCATAATTTGTCATATTCTTTACGCTATGTGCATCTGATCCAAATACTACTGGAATTTTATATTTTTTTACTAACTCTAATAAATGTCCACTTATATACGGTTCTTTGCAATATTCTTTTAACAATCCCGATACATTATAATCTAGTTCATATCCTTTTTCTTTTATAAGCATTAACAGTTCTTCTAGTACAATATTATTATCATAGTTATATGGAAAAACTCTATTGAACTTTCTAACTAAATTCAGATGACCTATTCTCTTAGGCTTATATTCCCCTAAATCTGTTCTTACAGCTTTTTTAAGTGTTTTATAATACTTGTAATATACATCACTTACTCCACCCATCAAGTTAGATATATTTTCAAACTCTTCTTTACTATAATCTATAACATAATATTCTCCATTAAAATTTAATATATGAACAGATAATATAGAATCGTCAAAATACATTCCATACTTATCTAAAAGCCTCCTTGTTTCCTCTTCATATCCTTCCAAGTAATCTACTTCTACGCCTAAATTTATTTTTATTTTATCATTATATTTATATTTAAGATTTCTCACTTCTTCCATATATTTATGTAGTTGATTTACACTCATGGCACTATCATTCTCTGGAGATGGGTCTTTAAAGTTTTCTGGTAATGGTAAATGTTCTGTAAAAGTTATTTCATCTAAACCTATTTCTATAGCCCTCTTTACATAGTCTTCTAAAGCATCCTTACTGCCATGTGGACAATAAGGTGAGTGTATATGACCGTCTTTCATAAAATATCCCCCCTCTATAAAATTCCTTATCTAAAGTATACTATATGACTACCTATCGTGTCCTTATACTAAAAAATAATAGAACTTATCAAAATAATATTGAGAATATCCTAATAACTAGGTTGATTTCAATAATTTTGTAAGTTCTATCCTTTTAAGCATGTATATGATGACTGTGTACTCCATTAAATCCATCTTCATGAATATGATCTACACCTATACCATTAACATGCTCGTGGGTATGCATAAATGATACCTGTAATTTGTTATTTACTGGGTTAACTCCTACATATGCATTTACTCCAAATACATTTTTAAGCATTTCTGATGTTATAACCTCTTCAACAGTTCCAAAGTTTATTATTTTTCCTGCTTTCATAACTATCAAATAATCACAGTACATAGATGCTATATTCATATCATGTATAGCTGATAATGTAGTTATATTAAGACTTCTAACTAAATCCATAAGTTGTATTTGATAACCTATATCTAAATGATTAGTAGGTTCATCTAATATTAAAAAATCTGTATTTTGAACTAAGGCTCTAGCTATTAATGTTCTCTGCTTTTCTCCCCCCGATAAGTTTGAAAAGCTTCTATCACTATAACCATCTAATCCTACTTTTTTTAACATATCTCTAACCATCTGCAAATCTTTTTTAGAATAATCTTCAAACATACTCTTATATGGATATCGTCCCATTTTAACTATTTGTTCTACAGTAAAATCAAATTGCGAATTACTTTCCTGTGCTAAAACTGCTATTTCTTTTGCACAATCTTTATCCTTCATCTTTGATAATTCTTTGTTATCTAAAAGTATATTTCCGCTTGATGGCTTATACAGTCTGTATATATTTTTAAGTAATGTAGACTTACCCGAACCATTAGGTCCTATAATACCTATAAACGCCCCCTTTGGGACATCAAAAGAAATATCATTTAATATCTCTTTTTTATCTATGCTAAATTTTAAGTTTTTAACTTGTACCTTAAGCATTAATCATTTCCTCCAAAAGAGTAATTTTTTGTAGAAATAAGATATAAGAAGAATGGTCCACCAACCAATGATGTTATTATTCCTATAGGTATTTCTATTGGAGGGAATAGCCCTCTTGCTGCAACATCGGATAATATTAAAAATATTGCTCCTACTAAACTTGATAGAATAATAAGCTTTTTATGATCACTTCCAGCTATTGTTCTACATATATGAGGTACTACAAGCCCAATAAAACCTATGGCTCCAGTTATTGCAACTAAAGTTGATGTAAGTAATGTTGCTAATAATATTATTATTGATTTTACCAGTTTTACATTTATGCCTAATATAACGGCACTATCATCTCCTAAAAGTAACACATCTAATGATTTAGACATTAAAAAAGCTACTACTATAACTACTACTAATACTATAAATGGCAATAATAGCACATCCCATTTTGCACCACCTAAGCTACCTATTGTCCAAAATAGTGCATTCTTTGCTTGATTTGAATTTTTTGCTGAATATATTAATAAGTTTGTAAGTGCTCCAAATATAGTTGATATTGCCATGCCAGAAAGAACTAACCTTGTCGTAGACGTTGTTTTCCCCATTTGAGTACCTATGGCAAAAACTAAAATCCCTGACAATAGAGATCCTACAAATGCTCCACCTGTTATACTAGTTATCCCAAGTGTTGAAATTCCTCCTAAAACTATAACCGCAACTGCTCCACAAGATGCTCCTGATGAAATTCCTAATATGTATGGTTCTGCTATTGGATTTTTCGTTACACACTGCATAAGTACACCACAAATAGCAAGACCCGCTCCACAAATAGCGCCTAGTATAACCCTTGGCAATCTTATTTCCCATATTATATTTTCAAACATAGTATTCCAAGTTACATCAAACATTACACCATTTGATAACTTATTAAGCAGTACCTTGTACACCACTCCAGGTTCTATGTAAGTGCTACCAACTGCTATAGCAACTATTATAGCTAATACTAAAAAAAAGCTAAGCCCTATAGTCCAAAATAAGAAACCTCTCTTTTTAGAGAAATTTACTTTATTTTCCATACTTATATCCATTATTTATTTTCTCCATAGAAATATCCATACATTTTTTCTATAACTTTAGAATTTCTAACTCCTGGAGATAAGTCAGCTAATCCCACAACATATATCCTATCATTTTTTATGGCATCTACATCTTTAAGGGCTGGATGACTCTTTAAGAAGTCTATTTTATCTTGTACTGGAGAACCTGCAAGGTAATCAGTTACCACTATTACCTCTGGATTTTCAGCTACAACACTTTCCCATGTAGCATTTATGTATGGTTGTTTTTCTTCACCAAATATATTATCTCCGCCTGCTAACTCTATTAAGTTGTTTGCTAGACCTGATCCAACGGCCATAGCTTTATCTTCTCCTGAATCATATACCATTACTTTTACTCTATCTTCATCTTTGATATTTCCAACTTTATCAGTTACAGCTTTTATATCACTTTTCATTTTTTCTACAACTTCTTTAGCTTTATCTTCTACCCCAAATATTTTACCTAATAACTCAAAATCTTCATATACAGTTTCTACTGTTGCATCCGGAGAATAAGATTTAGCTAAGAATGGAGTTATATCTTTTTCTATAAGCTCATCTGGAGCTCCTGTAGTTTGTTCATTTATAGACATATCCCATCCACTTACAAAGTCAGCACCTGTAGCTATAAAAGCTTCTTTAGATATATTGTGTCCTTCTCCAATTTCAAGTTCTGGTATTTTTTTATAAGCTTCTTCAAATTCAGGAAGTATTGGATTATCTAAAAGAGCTGTTCCAACCATTTTATCCCCTAAATCTAATGCTAACAACATCTCTGTCATAAATTGAGACAATGTTACTGCTTTTTGTCTTGGAGTTTCAACCTTTACATCATAATCTTTTGCTCCATCTGAATAAACAAACTCTACAGTTTTAAAATTACTTGCTTCTACTGATGAATTAGGAGTTTCACTTCCACTTTCTTTAGAATTATTAGCGCAACCCACTGCAGATAAAGATATACCTACTATACTTAAAACTGCTAAAAATCTTCTTAAACTTTTGCTTTTTACCATTTTTATTTTCTCCCTCTATATACTTATATATTTTTAAATGATAAATTATCATATTAAGTGCAACATCTAAAAATATGTAAAAAAATAGTTCACAAGTTTATGTTCATGTTACAGTAATAATAATCACAAAACTACTTTACATGAAAGGACATAAATTTATGAACTACAAACATATTACCACAAATGAAAGATGCTGCATAGCAAATTTCCTAAGTTTAGGATTGAGTCTAAGAAAAATTGCAAAACATTTAAATCGAAATGTATCTACTATTTCAAGAGAAGTTAAGAGAAATTCTACTAATGGTAAATATCTAGCACATATTGCATGTGAAAATTACGCTAAAAATAGAAAAAATTGCGGAGCAAAAGGAAAATCAAGTAACCCTACATTAATTAAATATATAGAAGATGGATTAGAGAAAACTTGGTCACCAGAGCAAATAGCCGGTAGGCTACGCCTAGATTACCAGGATGATAAATCTATGAAAATCGGTTTTAAAACAATATATAGATGGCTATATCAAAAAATTATTGCAAAAGGAAATGTGAATAGATTAAGAAGAAAAGGAAAATCACTAAATCCTAAAGAGACTAGAGGTAAATTTAATATAGGCAAAAGTATTAAAGATAGACCAAAAGAAGTTCGAAAAAGAGAAACTATAGGACATTGGGAACTAGATACTGTTGTATCTAGCAGAGGAAAATCAAAAGCTTGCCTTTCAACTTTTGTCGAGAGGAAAAGTAGATTTTTAATAGCTCAAGTTATGGAAAATAGGAAATCTTCAACATTCAACTTCCATTGCTTTACTGCTTTTAAAGATATTCCAACTAATTTAATTAAAACATTTACAGTTGATAGAGGTAAAGAGTTTGCAGGGTATGTAGATATTGAAAATACACTAAATATAGATGTCTACTTTGCAGATGCGTATGCTTCTTGGCAAAGGGGGACAAATGAAAATACAAATGGATTATTAAGAGAGTTTTACCCTAAAAAGTTTGATTTTTCTTCTATAAATCAGAAAGAACTTGATAATATTGTTACCATAATAAATAATAGACCTCGCAAGTGTCTTGGATATAAGACACCTGCAGAGGTATTTGATGCAACATGAATATAAAGTGTTGCACTTATATTGACAATCTATCATAAAAAATTAATATATTCTAAAAAAATTCGTATATATTCGTACTTTTAAAACACCCTATATACTTTTCATTCATTTTTATTGATTCATCAACTTTTTTTCTGTATAATACATATAAAATACATTCGAGGTGATAATTTATGACACAATTATTTATAAAAAATGCTTACTTAATAACTATGAACAACAATAGAGATGTATATAAAAGCGGTAATATTTTGATAGAAGATAATATTATAAAAGCTGTAGGTCATTTTGATGAAAGTATAGTAAATGAAAATGCTGAAACTTATGATGCTAATGGCAAAATACTTATGCCAGGTCTTGTTAATACTCATGTCCATTTATCTCAACAATTAGGACGTGGAATTTCTGATGATGTAGACTTATTAACATGGCTTAGAAATAGAATTTGGCCTTATGAAAGTAGTTTTAATTATGAAGATTCATTAATTTCTTCAACTGCTTGTTGTGTAGAATTAATACGTTCTGGAGTAACTACTTTCTTAGAATCAGGTGGTCAATATGTCGATGCAATGGTAGAAGCTGTCGATAAAACAGGACTTAGAGCTTGTCTTGCAAAATCAGTTATGGATCAAGGAGAAGGTCTTCCAAAAGCTTGGCAAAAAACAACTGAGGAAGAGTTAACTACTCAAATAGATTTATTTAATAAATTTAATAATACTTCAAATGAAAGAATTAAGATATGGTTTGGTTTAAGAACTATATTCAATAACTCTGATGAGTTAATAGTAAAAACAAAAGAATTAGCTGATAAGTACAACACTGGTATACATATGCATATTGCTGAAATCGCAGATGAAGTAGACTTTGCAAAACTTCGTAATGGATTACCAACTGTTGAGCATTTAAATAGCTTAGGCGTTTTAGGCCCTAATCTACTAGCAGTACATACTGTTTGGCTTACTAATAGAGAACTTGACTTATTTAGATTAAACAACGTTAAAGTTTCTCATAATCCAGCTGCTGCTATGAAAGTTGTTTTAGGGTTTGCATCTATTCCAGAAATGCTTGATAAAGGTATTCCTGTATCAATAGGTACTGACGGTGCTCCTTCTAACAATAGAATGGATATGATGAGAGATATGTATTTAACATCTTTAATTCATAAAGGAAGGACATTAAACCCTACAGTTGTTAATGCTGAAAAGATTTTAGAAATGGTAACTATAAATGGAGCTAAATGTGCTTTACTTGATGATGTAATAGGTAGCTTAGAGGTTGGAAAGAAAGCTGATATGATTATTCTAAATCCAAATACTATACATTCATTACCAATGCATAATCCAATAGGAAATATAGTTTATTCTATGAGTAGTGAAAATGTTGAATCTACTATTTGTGATGGTAAATGGCTAATGAAAGAAAAAGAAATTTTAGTTTTAGATGAAAATGAATTATTAATAAAAGTAAAAGAACAGGCTAATAAAATAAGAGAAAAAGCAAATATTAATTTAACTTCTAATTTTAATATAATATAGTTGTATTTACCAATATCATATATAATATTATAATCTAAATACAACTTAAAATAACTAAGGGTCTAGTTTACATAAACTGTATACTAGGCCCTTAGTTATTTTATATATATTTAATTAATATTTCTATGCTTACCCTATCAATAAAGCTAGTAAATCTCTCACCTTCTATAGCATTTTCTTTATAAAATTTAAGTACTTTATTAATAATATACATAACTTGATTTTCATTTAAATTTTCAGCTAATATATTATATTTTCTAGGATTTAATCCTCCTTTTCCACCTACTACAATAAATAATTTCTCATCAGCATTTGATAATACTCCTATATCTTTAGAATATGCATTTATACATGCATTTTTGCAACCAGCTACAGCAATTTTAACTTTACCTGGTAGTTCCATACCATGAAATTTTTTAGTGATCTTCATACCTAATCCTATTATTGGATATTTTGACCTTCTACAAAAATTCGCTGAACACACCTCAACATTAATTACTGAGCATATATTCTTTATTGCTGGTTCCATATCTAGCTCTTCCCAAATATTATCTATATCTTCTTCTTTTAAATTTCCTATGGCTATTTTTTGAGCTGAAGTTACTCTTAAAGATGCATTATATTTTTTCGCTACTTCACCTATTTTTATAAGTTTTTCAGGTGTTATATAACCACCAGGTATTTGCGGTGTAATTACATATTTATCTTTTCCATCTATATTTTTTTGTAATTTAGCATACTTAGACATATTTATCTCCTTACTTTCATTATTATCAATACATTATGAAATATCCTCTACTACCATTTAATAACTTTATTAAAGCTATATTTAAGCTTATTCTTTTTTCTTTGATCTCTTATAATTATAGTCCATAAAATAACACCCATTATTATATTCAGAGGGTTACATAGTAGAGATACTTTAGATACTTCTACACCAATTAATGATGATGCCATAAGGATAAAATTCCATATGACATGAAAAATTACAACTGGCCATATATTATTTAGCTTGATAGCTAAAGCAACAAATGAAAATCCTAATAAACTTGAATATATAACATTTATAATAGCTTCAATTAATGATTTCCCCATAAATATAGTTGTAATATGTGCAATTGAAAATCCTATACTACTAATAATCATTGCTCCTATTATAGACTTATCTGATTTAAAAGAATTTAATATCATTCCTCTAAATATTACTTCTTCAGAAAAACCTGCTAGTGAAGTTCCTACTAAAGTAATTATAATTGTTAACCATGTTTCATAACTAAATGAACCCAAATTTTCATAAATGCTTTGCACTAGCTTAAATCCCATAGGTATTAATATAAGTACATAGGGTAAAAACCAAATTAAACTTTTAAAATTAAGTTTCCCAAACCCCACATCTTTCCACCCGTAATATTTTTTTATAATATAAAATATATAAGCAGATGATACCAATTGAATTATTGAACGACTAACTAATTCACCTGAATTATTTTCCATACTACTAAAAAAGTTATTATTTATGCTTACTCCAATTATCATGATTAGTAAGTATATTATTATAGATACTATTGCTCTTTTCTTATTATCCAACATACACCCTCCAATTCTATAATGACTATGTATAATTCACTATATTTTACCATAAAAAAAGAGCAGTTAAAATGCTCTCATCTAAATAACTATACTATCTAACTCTATAGTTTATTTTTAATTTCCGTGGAAATATTTTCCCAAATTAATTTTCATCCATAAATTCTAAAATACTACCATAAGCTTCTTTTGCGTCATTGTATCCATCCTCATATAATTTATTGAGCTTAGACACACTTTTTTCAATTTGACTTATTTTTACTGGTTTTTTCGGCCTAATTACAAAAGCATCTCCAGATTTGGCTAATTTGCTTACTAAGTCTAAACTTTCATTGTAATTAATATATCTATTTTCTATAGCTTGTACAAGCTTAGGGTATTTTCTATATTTTCTTTTTACTGCATGCATAAATTTAAGATTGCTTTTTCTATATGTTTCATCTCTTGTTAATATAACTATATTTTTCTTACACCCGTTATTTATAGCGTATTCTATAGGTATAGAATCAGCAACTCCTCCATCTAAAAGTTTATAACCATCAACTTCTACTATATTTGCAAACATAGGTATAGATGAAGACGCCTGTAAATAAATAATTTCTTTTTCTAAATCTTTTAACTCAAAATATTCAGCTTTACCAGTTTCACAATTAGTTGCTACTGCAATAAACTTTGCTTTTGATTTTTTAAAAGTATCATGATCATAAATATTTAATTCATTAGGTATTTTGTTGAATAAAAAATCCATTCCAAATATGGATCCTGTTTTTATAAAATTTCTAAAGCTTAAATAATTCTTATTCTTCAAATAATCTATATTTACATGATATGCTCTTTTATATTGCTTTGATAAATAAGAAGCTCCATTGCAACTACCCGCAGAAACACCTACTACTAAGTCTACTTCTATATCTTTTTCTATAAAAAAATCTAGAACACCAGCTGTATAGATGCCTCTCATACCTCCACCTTCTAATATTAGACCTATCTTTCCCATATAACACCTTTCTATATATATCACGTTTAGATTTTTATATAATACATATGTTTATTTAAAATTAACTTTTAATTTCTTTAAACCCTGTTTTTCAAAATAAATAATAAAATATATTTTTTCCATATTTATCACTTATAAAATAACTCTTTTAATTCATTATAATATATTTTTTTAATTGAAAGTAAATTATTTAACTAAAAAATCAATACTTATATCATTTTTGTTACAGTTTTGAAATTTTTATCATTTTTCTACAAAATATGATATTATATTCCTATATTTATACATTTTATATTAATTAAATAAGTATATATAAATTGCTTATGCTTAATATTCAAATTGTTTAAATATGTATTATTTTTATTAAACATAGTGTTAACTTGCATGTTAGAGGGAGGATTTATGCAAATAATAACTTATTTAATCACGGGTATTATATTAGCTCTAGCAAATCATTTTTTATTTGAAAAAAATAAAAAAACTTTAGCTATTGTAAATGACCTATTATTTTTTATCGTACCATTTAATATAGTATCATTAAGCTTACTAAAATATCTTTTCAGCAAGCCTAATATACTTGAAAGTTCTATATACACATCTGTATTTAGTCTTATATATATTGGTTTCACATTAATTTGTGGTGCAATATTTTTATTTACAAAATCAATATTAAACTCAAAAGTTATTTTAAGTTCGAAAATTAATTTTTCAAAGTCTACAGATGAATCAACTAAAAAAAGTTTATTAATAAAAGTTATATCTATTTTATTCTTTATAATCGGAGTCACTTTTATCTTCTTTTCAAATTGGTTTATTGATTATTTTGGAATAATCACACCTGAACAATTTTTATTCAACTTAAAATCACCACTTAAAGGTACAAGTACTGATATGTTTAAAGAAATTTTTATGACACCAGTATTTGCTATTATAGCTAGTACTACTGTATTTTTAATCTTTATGAATTTTTCTTATGATATATCTTTGACTAAAGATAGTATAAAAAAGAAAATATTATCAAAAAGAATCTTAAGTAAAGTATCATTTATATTAGCATTTGTATGCCTTGTAATTGGTGTACCATACGGTTCTCATAAACTTAATTTATCAAAGGTAGTTAAAGCATATTATTCTAATTCAAATTATTTTGATGAAAATTATGTTGATCCACGTGATGTAAAAATGTCATTTCCATCTAAAAAAAGAAATTTAATTCATATTTACCTAGAATCTATTGAAAATACATATCTTTCTGAGGAATTAGGTGGATATATGAATTATAACCTAATGCCTGAGTTAACTGAATTATCTAAAGAAGGTATTTCATTCTCAAATAATGATAAATTTGGAGGTCCATATCAAACATACGGATCATCATGGTCAGTTGCAGGTATGGTAAATATGAGTGCAGGTATTCCACTAAAAATACCTATAGGTGCTAACTCTTATGGTAAATCTGGTAGCTTCTTACCTGGAACTATTACTATAGGTGATATACTAGAAGCCCAAGGATATAATCAAACTATAATGTTTGGAGCCGATTCTGATAGTGGAGGATTAACAACATTCTTCAATACACACGGTAGTTTCAATATTTTTGATTACAAAGCAGCAAAAGAAAAAGGCTTAATTCCTAAAGATTATAATGTATGGTGGGGATTTGAAGATGACAAATTATACGAATATGCTAAAGATGAGTTAACTCGTCTACACAAGGAAGGTAAACCATTTAACTTCACTATGGAGACAGCTGATACACACTTCCCTGATGGATATTTATCTGAAAATGTAGAAAATAAATACCCTGAACAATATTCAAACGTCATCGCTTATTCAACAAAAGAAGCAGTTAAGTTTATAAGATGGATTCAAGAACAGCCGTTTTATGAAAATACTACAATCGTAGTGACAGGTGACCATTTAAGTATGGATAAAAATTATTTCAAGGAATTTGATCCTTCATATCATAGAACTATATTTAACTTAATACTTAATGCACCGATAACAACTGATAATGTTAAAAATAGAGAATTTGCGCCATTTGATATGTTCCCAACTATTTTAGCTAGTATGGATGTACAATTTGAAGGAGATAAGTTAGGATTAGGTACTAACCTTTTCTCAGATAAAAAAACCTTAATCGAAGAAGAAGGATTAGAATCTCTTCAAGATGGCTTAGAACGTAATAGTAATTACTTTAATGATAAATTTATATCAGAAAAAAGAAATAGCATTTTTGAAAACACATTAGTAACTTATAGAAAAAATAATTAAAAATAATTTTTAATATGATAAATTATCATATTAAGTGCAACATCTAAAAATATGTAAAAAAATAGTTCATAAGTTTATGTTCATGTTACAGTAATAATAACCACAAAACTACTTTACATGAAAGGACATAAATTTATGAACTACAAACATATTACCACAAATGAAAGATGCTGCATAGCAAATTTCCTAAGTTTAGGATTGAGTCTAAGAAAAATTGCAAAACATTTAAATCGAAATGTATCTACTATTTCAAGAGAAGTTAAGAGAAATTCTACTAATGGTAAATATCTAGCACATATTGCATGTGAAAATTACGCTAAAAATAGAAAAATTGCGGAGCAAAAGGAAAATCAAATAACCCTACATTAATTAAATATATAGAAGATGGATTAGAGAAAACTTGGTCACCAGAGCAAATAGCCGGTAGGCTACGCCTAGATTACCAAGATGATAAATCTATGAAAATCGGTTTTAAAACAATATATAGATGGCTATATCAAAAAATTATTGCAAAAGGAAA
>CABIVQ010000004.1 GCA_902362365.1 Clostridiaceae bacterium
CCTTTCATGTAAAGTAGTTTTGTGATTATTATTACTGTAACATGAACATAAACTTGTGAACTATTTTTTTACATATTTTTAGATGTTGCACTTAATATGATAATTTATCAATTAAATAAATTAACTTAATTTTTTAGATTTCTTACTTCTTTCTTTATGTCTTTTTTCCCAGAAATCTGCATTTTGAATACCTAAAGCTTTAGGATCAAATACTAAATCTTCTCTAGTAATACCAGCTTTTCTCTGTGTTTCATAATTTTTAAGACAAGCCAGAGCAGGTTTTGTCATAAAGAATAAAGCAATAATATTTATCCAAGCAGTTATTCCAACAACTATATCTCCCATTGTCCATGCAAGCACTGCTTTTTTTATGCATCCAAAGTATACAGTGGATATCATAGCAACAAATGATTTACTAAATCTAGGTATAAAAGAATCTATAGCTAATTGCGTAAATGATGCATCATACTTAACACCTGGTAATAATAATCCCATTGCTATTAAAGTAGCAAACTAAGATTAAATCTGATGTTTTTCTTCATCTAAGATTTCTAACATTAATTCTGGATAATCACTAAATACGGCATCTACACCGCAGTTAATCATTTTTCTCATTTGTGAAGGTGAATTAATTGTATAAACATAAACCTTTAAATTATTTTTATGAGCTAAGTTTACCATTTCTTTAGTCACTAACTCTTTACTTATGTTTATACTATACACATTCAATTTTTTAGCATGGTCAACAACATTTTTTTCGGGTGCATAATCTTTTTCATATTCATAAAGAGCACCGTATTTGTAATCAGAATCAATATTCTTAAATATATTTAAACATTTGTGATTAAAGCTAGAAATAAGAACATTATTTCTCAGATTATATTTGTCGACTAAATTAAGTACATCTTGTTCTAAATCATAATGAATCTGATCTGTTTTGGCTTCTATGTTTAAAGTAATGTTTTTATCTTTAATAAGCTCAAAAACATCCTCTAAAGTAGGAACTTTGCATAAATCATTGTCAATAAATTCAAATTTTCTACATTTTAAGTTTTGTAACTCTTCTAAAGTATAGTCTTTAACTAGACCTTTTCCTTTAAAAGTACGTTGTACATCTTCATCATGTATAACGATTAGTTTACCATCTTTACTTTTGTGAACATCAAGCTCAATACCGTCAATAGGTAAGGTAAGTGCTTTTTCAAAAGATAAGATAGTATTTTCTGGGTAATCTCCACTTGCGCCCCTATGTGCAAATACTTTCATACAACACCTCTTATTTTAGTTTAGTTTTATAACAGAGACTTACAAAAAAATAAGAGAGGCAATATAAATAAAGACTATATTTAAGATAGTCTTTATTTAAAAGCTCTCCCTTTATCTCCGCTATACATATAAAATTCAACATATTTAGTATAAAATAAGAAATTTTTTCTGTCAATGGCGTATGAAATAATTTTACTCAGAATTTACATTAAGTATAAAAAGCATCAATAGGAGGAATTCATGGGAGAAAGAGAAATTTTTTTAGATTACTACTAGCATTAATTGCTGGAGGAGTAACAGGTATAGAAAGAGAATGATTAAATAAGTTTGCAGGATTTAGAACACATATATTAGTATCTTTAGGGGCTTGTATATCATCAATTATTTCTTTATAATTATTTTTGCAATATAATGGGGTCGCAAATTTAGATCCAGCAAAGTTATAGGCACAAGTATTATCAAGTATAGGTTTTTTAGGAACAGGTACGATTCTCAAGACATCTAGTGGAGTCAAGAGGTTAACTACTGCAGCTAGTATATGGTCAACTGTATGTATAGGTATTACAATTGGTTATGGATATTATTTTCTCGCTATTGTTTCATCTATAAAATCTATTTGATAAGATTATTAGAATATAAATAAAAATATTATTGACAATTATAGAAGTTATTAAGTATAATTTAAGGGAAAACGTTTAAAAACAAAATCTTAAAATAATAAATATTTAGGCTAAGAGTAAAGAGAGCCTCCTATATAATAAGCATTTTTATGCATATAGGGGGCTCTCTATATTTTTTTCCAAAATTAAGATAAATGTTGGAGGTAAAATTATGTATGATATAGCAATAATAGGGGCAGGCATAACTGGAAGTTCAATTGCAAGAGAATTATCTAAATACAAGTTAAATACTGTAGTACTTGAAAAAGGTGTTGAAGTATGCCAAGGGACAACGAAGGCAAATAGTGCTATAGTACATGGGGGATTTGATGCAAAGATTGGAAGTTTAAAAGCAAAGCTAAATGTCAGAGGTAATGAATTATATCCAAGTTTATGCGAGGATTTAAGTGTAGAGTTTAAGCAAATTGGCTCTTTAGTACTTGCATTTGATGAGGATGAAAAAAGACATATAGAAGACCTTTATAATAGAGGAGTAAAGAATCATGTAAATGGTCTTAGGTTATTAGATCATGAAGAAGTAATGAATATAGAACCAAATGTAAATAAAAACGTAGTAGGAGCATTACTTTGTGAAAGTGCTGGAATAGTATGTCCATTTAATTTAAATGTGGCTTTAATGGAAAATGCAATAAACAATGGAGTAGAGTTAAAGCTTCAATCTGAAGTTTTAGATATAAGGAAAGATAATGAACACTTTAATATAGAATTAGTAAATAACAGTAATATAAAAGCAAAGTATGTAATTAATGCTGCTGGAGTATACGCTGATAAAATAAATAACATGATAGGTGGAAATGAGTACTATATAACTGCAAGAAAAGGAGAGTACAAAATACTTGATAAGTCTGAAGGGAAAATAGCAAATCATGTATTATTCCAATGTCCAACTACAAAAGGAAAGGGAGTACTTGTTACACAAACAGTACATGGTAATTTATTAGTTGGACCTAATGCTAATGAAGTTGAAGATAAAGATGATAAGAGTACAAGTAAAGATGGAATAAATGAAATAGTAGAAGCATCTAGAAAAACAATAGAAAATATAAACTACAGAAAGACCATAACATCATTTGCAGGTCTTAGAGCAACAGCTTCTACAGGAGATTTTTGTATATTTGCTTCAAAAGTGGCTAAAAACTTTATAAATGCAGGTGGAATAGAATCTCCAGGATTAGCATCTGCACCAGCAATAGCAGAGTATGTAATAGAAATACTTAAAGAAGAAGGTTTAGAGTTAGAAGAAAATAAAAACTTTAACCCAATAAGAAAGAAACATAAGCCATTTTCACATATGACAACAGAAGAAAGAAATGAACTTATAAAAAGTGATGAAAGGTATAAGAAAATAATCTGTAGATGTGAAAGTGTAACAGAAGGTGAGATAGTAGATGCAATAAATAGACCTTGTGGTGCAAGGACTGTTGATGGAGTAAAAAGAAGAGTTAGACCAGGAATGGGAATATGCCAAGGTGGTTTCTGTGGACCAAGAGTAATTGAAATAATAGCTAGAGAATTAAATATTCCTGTAGAAGAAGTGATAAAGGATTACGAAAATTCGGAAGTAGTATTAGGGAAAGTAAAAGAATTAAGGGGTGAGTTAGTTGAAATATAATGTTGTAGTTATTGGTGGAGGACCTGCTGGTCTAGGTGCAGCGGTTGAAGCGAAAAGAAATGGTGCAGGAAATGTTCTTATAATAGAAAGAGATAGAGAACTTGGAGGAATACTTAACCAATGTATACATAACGGATTTGGGCTTCATGAATTTAAGGAAGAACTAACAGGTCCTGAATATGCAGGTAAATTTATAGAGATGGTTAAAGAAGAAAATATAGATTATATGTTAAATACTATGGTTTTAAATATAAATGAAGATAAAAGTATTGAAGCTCTTGGAGAAGAGGGGCTTATAAATATTCAGGCAGATGCAATAGTTTTAGCTATGGGATGTAGAGAGAGAACAAGAGGCGCCATAGATATACCAGGTTACAGACCAGCTGGAGTATACACAGCAGGTGCAGCACAAAGACTAAGTAACATGGATGGATACATGGTAGGTAAAGAAATAGTTATTTATGGTTCTGGAGATATAGGTTTAATAATGGCTAGACGTATGACTTTAGAAGGAGCTAAAGTAAAGGCTGTAGTAGAAATAAATCCTCACTCAAGTGGCCTTACTAGAAATATAGTACAATGCTTAGATGACTTTGGAATACCATTAAAACTAAGTACTTCTATAAGTTATATACATGGGAAGAACAGAGTAAGTGGAGTAACTCTTAGTAAGTTAGATGAAAATAGAAACCCTATAAAAGGTGAAGACGAATTTATAGAATGTGATACAGTTTTATTATCAGTAGGTCTAATACCTGAAAATGAACTTAGTGTTGATGCTGGTGTTAACTTAGATATGAGAACTAGTGGACCAATAGTGAATAACTCTATGCTAACTAATATAGATGGGGTATTTGCTTGTGGTAATGTTGTTCATGTTCATGATTTAGTTGACTTTGTTACTAAAGAAAGTAGAATAGCTGGTAAAAATGCAGCGAAGTACTGCTTAAATAAGTTAGAAAATAATGAAACTATAAATACAGTTGCAGGAGAAGGGATAGGATATATAGTACCTCAAAATGTTGATAGAAATAGCAATGAAGACATTAACTTATTTATGAGAGTAAGAAATATTTATAAAAATAAAAAGCTAGTAGTAAGAAGCAATGATAAAGTTGTTTTAGAAAAGAAAAGATTACACATGATACCATCAGAGATGGAAAGTATTAATATAAAAACTGATATATTGAAAAATATTACAGGTAATATAACCGTAAGTGTTGAGGAGGCTTAAAGATGAGCGCAGTAGATACTTTAATTAAAACAAAGCTAACTTGTATAGTTTGTCCTATGGGATGCCATTTAAATGTAGAACAATCAGAAGAAGGATTCAAAGTAGAAGGAAATACTTGTAAAAGGGGAGAAAAGTACGCTGTACAAGAACTTACTAATCCTACAAGAGTTATAACTACGACTGTAAAGCTTGAAAACTCATACTTACAGCTACTACCAGTTAAAACAGAAGACCCTATTCCAAAGGGAATGATATTTGATATTATGGAAGCGTTAGATAAGGTCAGAGTTAATGCTCCAGTTAAAGTGGGGGATGTAATAGTAGAAAATATTTTAGATACAGGTGTTAATGTAATAAGTGCAAAAACTATGGATGTAATGTAGTGTATGGGCGTATTTTAGAATAATTGTTTATTTGGTGAATGGGGTGAGGTGTGAGTATAAAGTTTCTTCCATGCAGTTGAGAAGATGCTGCAAATATCATCAACTTTATATTTCACACTTTCACCCTAGTAATTTGTAAGTGTTTATTCTAAGATACGTTTTATTTTTTGTGTGTATAATTAGAAAATATGATTAATTTTTAGATTTTGATATTAGTTGTGTCATTGTTCCCATTGGACAATAGATGCACCATGATCTTGGTTTGTATAAAATCATTGTGATTATTCCAAGTAGTGTAGATGTAACCATCATACTATAAAAACCAAATGCAAATTGAGCGATCCAAGGACTAGTCATAGATGTATTTACCCAGTTCCATGGAAGTTTGAATGTCCAAAATAATGTTATTACTTCCTTTACATTTGAAGCCCCACTGAATACTAAATAAGTATTGAATAACATAACTATAAACATTGTCATAAAAAAGGTTAAAAATCCATACCTAAAGTGTTTGCTTACCAAAAACCTAGGCATATCCTTATGTCTAGATAGTTTCAAATTATCACCTAGGATATTAAGTAGCTGACCTCTTCCGCAATAGGAGTGACAATATTTTTTACCACCATTAGATGCAGATATTATCAATGGAACTAAGAAACATATAAGCCCTAGCCAAGCAAATAAGATATTAAACAATCCTAAAGTTAAATATAAAATACTCAAAATCCATAGATGATTTTTAAAATTCGTTTTATTCTTTTTCATATCTAATCATTTACCTCCATTTGCTTAATTTCTATAATTGATGCTGGACATGCTTTAGCGCATTTTCCACATCCAACACATTTTTTAGTGTCTATTTCAGCAACGATATCTTTATTTATTTTTATTATTTGTAAAGGACATACCTTTAAACAAGTACCACATGCAACACATAATCTTGTGTCAATAAAAGCTTTTCTTTTTAATATTGCCATGATATAACCTCCGAAATTTATATGATTTATGTTTAAAGGATATTATATTTAGAGGCATTATTCAGTGATATTGTCACATAATGAATTGATTATAAATATTGGAAATTAGAAGAAGATATTTATACAGGAGGTGTTTATATGGAAATAAAGAATGATGGCATGATTGGTAATTTACTTAAAGATATTAATGAGGTAATTCCTAAGCCTGATGATTCAGCTCTTAAAATTTGTAAGTTAATTAAACGTTCTGGAGATGTCGTTGGATATGAATTGTCTAATTCTAAAAATTAGCAAATATTAAGGTATAAAGATGGCTAAGAACGGTAAAATTGTGGGAGTTACTGTAGCTACAAATAAAGGAAACGAGTATTTAAGAAGTTTGACTGATGATAGTGAGGGTAATAACCTAAGTAATCTTCCATCAATAACAGATTAGTTAAAATCTATAAGATTTAATTGACTATAGTATTAGTCTGGTTAATAAATGTAGACTAAGGGTATCTATAGCTAGTATAATATTATCTAGATTAATAATAGATTCTAATTCTTTATTATGATGTCGAATTTTTACAATACAAGAAGATAATATGTGAGTATAATAGGTATAGATTATTTTTAGGAGGAAAAAATATGATAAATAAAATAGGTAAAATAACTATATATGTAAATAACCAGGAGGAAGCTAGAAAGTTTTGGACTGAAAAGTTAAATTTCGTGGTTAAGTTTGAACAACAAATGGGTCCTAATATGACATGGTTAGAAGTTGGACCAAGTGAAAATGAGTTTACTACTTTTGTTTTATATGATAAGAAAATGATGCAGGCTCAAAACCCTTCTGCAAATGTAGGGCATCCATCTATATTATTAAGTACAGAAAATATAGAATCTGCTTATAATGAGATGAAAGATAATGGTGTTAAAGTTGGTGAATTAATGACAATGCCTTATGGAAAGATGTTCTCATTTAAGGACCAAGATGGAAATGACTATTTACTTAGAGAAGATAAATTTTAATAATAATTTTTAATAAAAATAACCTATTAGCGTAGGTTATTTTTTATTTACATTTATTTATTTTGAAATATTACTGTTTTGAAAATCATAACTTTAGCATTAGCATTGTATAAAATTATTTATTGTTTTACGATAAAAAAATATTGTTTTTTAATATTAAATTATTGACAAAGAATAAGAATGAGTTTAATATTAGAAACATACTAAGATAATAAAGTGAGGTAATAAAGATGAAAATAACTACAAATAGAAGTTCAAAGATTTTAAACAATATAGTGCTGGTGGGTATAGTTCTAACATTACTATTACTTATAGGAACTCCATTAGTATTAACTGCATTTTTTAAAACTCAATCATTAATAGAAGATTCAAATATAGTTAGCATAATTACAGTTGCAATATATATTTGTGCAATACCATATGTGTATGCATTGGTTTTATTAAAGAAATTATGTGAATTAGTAGCAAATAAAAATCCTTTTTCACCAAGAGTACCAGTTATTTCAAAAAAGATAGCTATGTGTGCATTTAGCGAAGTAATATTATTCAATGGTGTAACAATATTTTTATGTTACTTCTATGATATGTATTTATATGCTTTAACTATATTCTCATGTATTATAGTTTCATTTGTTTCAATAGCAATAGGTTTTATGAGTCTAGTTTCTTCAAAGCTATTTGAGATGGCAATAGAGATTAAAGATGAAAATGATAAAACAATATAAAGGAGGTAGTTATGGCAATTATAGTAAATTTAGGTGTAATGATGGCGAAGAGAAAAATGAGTGCGACAGAGTTATCTCAAAAACTTGGAATAACTTTAGCAAACCTATCAATATTAAAAAACAATAAGGCTAAAGCTGTTAGATTTACTACTTTAAACGAAATATGTAAAGCTCTAGATTGTCAGCCAGGTGATATTTTAGAGTATGTAGAAGATGAAGAGTAAAACAAGATAAATAGGGGGAAAAATGGTTGGAATAGGAAATAGATTTAAAATTTTATCACTAGGGATAATAATACTTTGTACAAAATTATTTGGTTGTGAGGATGTTTTTTTTAATAATTGTATAGATATTATTAAAGAGAATTGGGATATACAAATATCAGCACCTACAGAAGAGATATTTCATGAAAGTAGCTCTATTAGTTTTCACGGCGATGGAGAAAGGTACCATGTATTTGAATATGAGAATGAAGAAGATATAATAAATTCATCGATACAGTGGATTGATTATAGAGATAATTCAATTAACGCTAAAGTTCAAGATATAATATATGATTTAGAAACATATTATGATGTAAAAATTCCTGAGGAATTTAGACCTAATATAAAAGATAAATATAAGTTTTATACTATAAGTAAAGATGATAACTCGAATCTATATCTAGTATATATACCAGGAACTAGTCGAATTTTTGTAGCAGAAGATATATTTTAATAAGTAAAGAAAAATTAAAGAAAGATTTATAATGAAGAAAAAGATTATTGCTTCAATTTTAATAATGAGTACAGTGTTATTAGGAAGTTTTTATTTTAAAGCAAACTTTTCTAGAAGTTATCATCATACTTTCGCTAAATCGACAGACTTGGGTAAAGAAAATATTGAAGGAATATATTTAAATGATGAGATTGACAGCGGAAAAATAGTTTCTAAATATGGAAAAATATCAGATTTTAGTCATGATAATGTTCTATATAATTACTACTTTTTAAGAGAAGGCATTGAAGTGGCAACGAATAAAGATGAAAATAAAATAATAAGATTTATTGTTAATGATAAAAACTTAAAGACTGAAAAAGGAATAAAAGTTGGAGATAAAAAGGATAAAATAATTGAACTGTATGGAGATAATTATTATAGTCGTTTAGAACAAGGAACTAATATTATTGGATATGTAGATAAAGAAAAAGATTATTCAATAGAGTTTTGGATTGGAGAAGAAGGTATTATTTTTTATAGATTTGATTACACACTTATGATGTGAATAGTATAAATTTAGTAAATAAGCATTTAACATTTTATTTATAAATTCTTATTTATATAAGTGGAGAGGTAAAATATGATTAAAATAGATAGTAAATTAGTACAAAGGTTAATATGTATCTTTCAAACTACTTATATTTTATTATTCTTAACTAATGTAAGTGACATTATTACTAACTTTAATATTTATACTGGGTTTGCATTATGTGTATCAATTAATATGGTTACTGTAATTTTAAATATGTTCCATATCATAAAATTGCCTAAAGATAAAATAGGTATAAAACTTTTATTAATATTTATAACTTTGTTACAAATATTATTTACAGTATTTATTTACTTACTTCCAGAGGCAGGAATAGATCCTCGAATTAAGTTGTGGTAGCGCATATTATATACAATTAACATATATGAGACAGAATAAAGAATGAATCATTCTATGAGGTGGATATATATCATGAGTAAATGCAGGATTAGGTCATCACATCAGAATATATTATTATGAAGATATTAATATATTTATTATGAAAAGAGCTGATAAAGAATCTGAAATCTACGATGGTAGCTATTATAGATATGTTAAATAAATGTAAAATATCAGAAAATTAGTTGCATAAAATAAGCCATCTGTATATAATAAGAATAAATAAAAGAATTCCCTTGAAGGGGAGTAGCTTTCACATTAAATGTGATAATCAATCGTCAGATCGGAGTAAAATCCCGGTTGATTAGCGAGTACATAAACTTGTTAGCAAGACCTTCAGAGTAGATTACAATTTCTACTTTGGCGGTCTTTTTTTATTTGTAAAAATTAAGTTTTGGAGGGATATATATGTTTTACAAAACAACAAGTGAGGAAGTAATAAGACATCTAAATAGTAAGATGGAAGGATTGGCTCAAGAAGATGCTAAAAAAAGATTATCTGAAAATGGGTATAATGAACTAGAAGAAAAATCAAAAACTCCAACATGGAAACTCTTTATAGAAAGTTTTAAAGATCCTTTAGTTATAATACTTTTAGTAGCTGCTTTAGTTCAAGTATTTTTAGGCGAAGTAGTCGAGTCAGTTATAATATTCTCTGTATTAATATTAAACTCTATATTAGGAGTTGTTCAAACTAAGAAAGCAGAAGGTTCTTTAGCAAGTTTAAAACAGCTATCAGTGCCGAATGCAAAAGTAATAAGGGATGATGTAAAAATAACAATACCATCGAGAGAGCTAGTGCCAGGAGATATAGTAATTCTTGAAGCTGGAGATTATGTACCTGCTGATGGTAGAATCATTGAAGCTCAAACCTTTAAAGTAGTAGAAGGAATGTTAACTGGTGAATCAGAGCCAGTACTAAAGCATGAAAATTCAATAGATGAAGAATGCGCATTAGGTGATCAAAAGAATATGGTATTTAGCGGTTCTATGGTTGTTTATGGTAGAGCAATGTATGTAGTGACTGGATGTGGTATGAATACGGAAGTTGGTAAAATAGCAAATTTACTAGATACAGCTGAAAGTAAAGAAACACCACTTCAAAAAAAGCTAGATGAATTTGGTAAAAAACTTGGAATAGGTATAGTTGGATTATCAGCTTTAATATTTGGAGTTCAAGTTTACAGAGGCGGAAATATAGTAGATTCATTTATGTTTGCCATAGCGATAGCAGTTGCGGCAATACCAGAGGCTTTATCATCAATAGTGACAATTGTTTTAGCAATGGGAACAAATACTATGGCTAAAAAACAAGCTGTAATAAGAAAATTACCAGCTGTTGAGACTTTAGGTTCAACAAGCGTTATATGTACTGATAAAACTGGAACACTTACTCAAAATAAAATGACTGTAGTAGACTCTTATATGTATGGAGTTAAAAAACTTGCTTTAGCAGATAATACACGAGGTCAAGAAATTGCATTAACTGATATAGAGTCAGGTCAAGAGTTTACACTAACACTAGCAGCTACACTTTGTAATGATTCAGATATTACAAGTGAAGGTGTAGAAATAGGAGACCCGACAGAGGTAGCACTTATAAATTATGCAAGTAAAAATAACATAAATTATAAAAATCTAAGAGAAAAATATAGCAGACTTAATGAACTACCATTCGATAGTGATAGAAAGCTTATGTCTACTGTAAATAAGGTTAATGACGATATATTAATGTTTACAAAAGGTGCGCCAGATATTGTATTTAGTAGATGTAAATATGCCCTAAATGATGGGGAATTAGTACCAATAAGTGAAGAAATAATTAATGAGTACAAAAATGCAAATGAAGGATTTTCTAAGAAAGCACTTAGAGTACTTGCTTTTGCTACTAAGAAAGTAAATGATGAAAACTTTGTTCCAAAAATAGAAGATGAGGATGAATTAACTTTAATAGGTTTAATTGCAATGATAGATCCTCCAAGAGAAGAGGTATATGATGCACTAAGAGAAGCTAAAGAATCCGGGATAAAAACTGTAATGATAACTGGGGATCATAAAACTACTGCAGCAGCAATAGCAAAAGATATAGGTATTATGGTTGATGGTGATTTAGCACTGACAGGTCAGGAATTAGATGCTCTAAGTGAAGAAGAGCTAGATAAAAACTTAGAGAATATATCTGTATATGCAAGAGTTTCTCCAGAGAATAAAATAAGAATAGTAAAGGCATGGCAAAGAAAAGGGAAAATAACTGCTATGACAGGTGATGGAGTTAATGATGCTCCAGCATTAAAACAAGCTGATATAGGAATTGGTATGGGGAGTGGTACAGAGGTTGCAAAAGATGCATCAGCTATGGTACTTCTTGATGACAATTTCTCTACAATAGTAAATGCAGTTGAAATAGGTAGAACAGTTTATAGTAACATTAAGAAGTCAATAACTTATTTATTCTCAGGAAACTTAGGAGGAATAATAGCAATACTATTTGCAGTAATGGCAGATTGGAGTAATCCATTTACAACATTACAATTATTATTCATAAACCTAGTAACAGATTCATTACCAGCAATAGCGCTTGGTCTTGAAAAGCCTGAAAAAGGTGTAATGAAAAATCCTCCAAGAAATCCAAGTGAAAGTATATTAGCAGGTGGAACTTTAACAAGTGTATTAAAGAGAGGTACTATAATAGGTGTAGTTACAATACTTGCTCAGTATATAGGTATTCAGGAGTCTCCAGAGTTAGGTACAGCAATGGCATTTTCTACACTTACTTTATCAAGAATAATTCAAACATTTGCTTCAAGATCTAATACTGAAACTATATTTAAATTAGGATTTACAAGCAACAAGTATGCTTTAGGTGCAGTAATAATTTGCTTAGGTATGTTTGGATTAACATTAGTTCCATTTATGAGAGATATATTTGCTATACCAGCATCTTATAGATTAAGTAGCTTTGTAACTTGTTTTGGATTGGCAATTTGTGCAATGCTAGCTATGGAAGTTAGTAAATTAATTAAAAGATAATTAATAAAAAATAATATTTAAAATATTAAAAAAGTCATGATTGATTTAAAATACAAAGTAAGTCATATATAAAAGATTGTAAGGATTAGGGCTATCTTAAAATAAATTTTATATTTTAAGATAGCCCTTTTACTATTTTTATTATAAAAATAAAAATTTGAAACTTTTGAGTTAGATAAAACGTCTATATATATGAGAGGTAAATAGGGACAATGAAATTACTAAGTTTAGTAGAAGGAGACTATATAGTTAGTTATTATGAAATAAAATGAGATGGGGGAAAATAAAGAATTGAAGAAGTTTACAATTTTTATAGAAATAATATCTTGGATGGGACTTTTAGTTACAGTATATGGAATTATTAAAATGTTTTAGATTATTTACAATATAAATGTACCTACTATATGATATATTTTGTAGAAATAGACTTGTGAGAAATAAAGAATGACCTTTTATTAAGGTCATTCTTTATTTTATAATCCGCATATTAGGTATTACTTTTATAAATTAATGTCTTTTCATTACTATTAACATTGACCAAATAGATTTCTAGATTGTTAAAGTCAAGGTCTCCATCTTTATAAATCATAGGAACATAGAATGAATTACTTTCAGCAATAGGATTTATAAAAAAGATATCTTCAAAGCTATTTGACTTTATTTTTACAATATAATCATCTTGAATAAAGTATTTATTTTCAGTAGTAAAGTTAAGTAAGCTATAATTATCTTTTATAAGTAAACTTTTAACATCTATATTTATGTTATCAATATTTACTATATTATTAAGAACATGATATCCAGACTTAGTATTTGTAGATTTTTTTATCTTAGATTTATTATCTGGATAAAGCTTCTTTTGTTTTTTTGTGTCTTTAACTTTTACTTCATAAGTTAAATCAAACGAATAACCTTTTGTAATATCAAGAAAATTAATCGTTAGAATTTCTTTTTTGTAGTCAGAAATAAATGATTCTTTTATTATATAATTGCCTAAAGAGTTATAGCTAGAATTATTTGAAGATAAAAGAGTATCTAAAGTAACTGTCTCTTCTGGAATTGGTGATTTATCTAATGTCTCAACCGTATATTTAGTTAATATGTAATTTTCGTATAGTGTGGATTCAAGTATATTTACACTATAATTTTCAACTTCTATAGTATTAGATAGAGAAGTTAAAGTTGAGGCAGAAATAATTTTTTCCTCTATAATGTTATATCCTATAAGAAAAATACTTATAATTGCAAAAGTTAATAAAATTATATTTCTTTTTTTCATTTTACCTCCTTAGATTACATTTTATATAAGCATATTCTAAGTAACTATTTTTCTAAAAGTTCCATTTTCGTATGAATTGTAATTTATATTTAATGTATTTTTTATTATGGATGCTTAATTTAATTACCTATAAATATATTATATATTATAATAATAGAAAATTTACCATAAACATGTTTACATTTTATTACAAATAAACTTCAAAAAATGAAAAAAATAGGGAAAAATGATTTAACCCTATTTTTTTCATAAATGCTATAATTTTATATGTTCTTCTAACTTTTTAAGAGCTTCTTCAATTCTTTTTTCTCTTGTCTTAGCTTTCTTTGCACTAGAGATACATTGGTAATACTTTCTTTTTCCTGAATAAGATAAAGAATTATAGAAGTCTAATGCAGTTACATTATCTTCAAGTCTAGTTTTGAAGTCATTTGGAAGTTCGACTTCTCTTACTTCATTATCTTTTTCTACTTGTACAAAAATAGTATCGCCAGCTTCTTTACCTATATTTTTTCTTACCTCTTTAGTAACTCCAATCATATAACATGGAAGTCTCATTTTTACAATAGATCCTCTATAATCATATCCATCGAACTTTACTTTTACCTCAACTCTTTTAGAACCAAACTCTTTTTCTACATCGAATGGAATTTCTATATATGTAGCATCTTTTCCTTCGTGCTTTTTTAATATAGTTTCAAATTTATATGTCATATTAATTTCCTCCATGAAAACTATAGCTATATTATATATTTTTAAATTTATAATATATTATAACCTAGTATAAAATGTAAAACCTATGTTTTTTAATTAATGAGAAATAATAAAATTAAATTTTTCTATTGACATTAACGTTGCGTAAGCCTTTATTATAAAATTGTCAGGAGGTTAATATATGGAATATACAATTAAGAATTTAGCACAACTGGCAGGTGTTAGTGTGAGGACACTAAGATACTATGATGAAATTGGACTGTTAAAGCCTTGTAGAGTTAATTTATCTGGTTATCGTATTTATGGTGAAAAAGAAGTAGATTTATTGCAGCAAATTTTATTTTATAAATCAATAGATATGAAGCTAGAAGAAATTTCCCAGGTAATTTATCAGCCTGATTTTAATATTTGCCAGGCTCTTGAAGAACATTATAAAGAACTGATTTCTAAAAAAAATCAGATAGAGCAATTAATTTTAACAGTTGAAAAAACATTAGCTTATAAAAAAGGAGAGATAAAAATGTCAAACAATGAAAAATTTGAAGGATTTAAAAAAGAGAAAATAGCTGAAAATGAAGCAAAATATGGTAAAGAGATAAGAGCAAAATATGGTAAAGAAACTGTAGAAAAGTCAAATGAAAAGTTTCTAAACTTAAGTGAAGAAGACTTCAATAATATGCAAACAATTGAAAATGAAATGTTTAAATTATTAAGTGAAGTAATAAAAACGAAAGATTTAGATTCAGATGATGCTAAAAAAGTATATGAAAAACATAGAGAGTGGTTAAGTTTTTCATGGCCAAAGTATACTGCACAAGCGCATATAGGTTTAGCTATGATGTATGTAGCTGATGAGAGATTTGCAAAATATTATAATGATAGAGCTGGAGAGGAAGCTACTCAAGTATTACATGATTGCATAGTCAAATATGCTAAATAAATAATTGGAAACGTATTGAATTATTGAATTTGAAATCACATGCGATTATTAAAGGTTAATTTATAAACAAAATAAAAGTTGATGGAAGTTAAGATATCCAGGAACTTTTATTTTAATAGAGGTACTATTTATATTTTTATTGAGATTGCTAGATTTAAAAGTTTACAACATTGTAATTTAAAGGTTTTTTCGTTGATACAGCCAAATGAAACTGATATTATAAATTTATTACTTAACAATAAGGGGGATATTATGAGTCTAAACGAAGAAAAATTTGAATTATTGTGTCAAGGAGATAGTAGATTATTGAAGATAAATGCAATTAGAGGAGAACTTTTTAGAGTAGAGGCAGGGTCAATGGTAGCAATGACTCCAACATTTGAACATAAAGTTAAAGCAGGAAGTATAGGAAAGATGTTTGGTAGAGTAATGTCAGGAGAGTCTGCATTACTTCAAGAATATAGAGCTACATCTGATGGAGAGATATTACTAAGGTGGAACTAGATGGAAGTAAGCAGTATAGAATAAGTAATGGTAATTTTTTAGCCTGTACTGAAGGAATTACTTTAGAAGCTAAGGCAAAGGTTAAAGGAATTTTTGGCAGTGGAGAAGGTATATTTGGCTTAAGAACTGTAGGAGCAGGGACTTTATTTGTAAATTCTTGTGGTTCCATACATAAAATTAATCTTAATATAGGTGAAGAGTATATTGTAGATTCAAGTCATTTAGTTTTATGGGAAAATGAAATGGAATTTTCTACAGAATTAGCTGGTGGAGGATTAGCATCATCGTTTTTAAGTGGTGAAGAATTTGTCGCTAGATTTAGGGGACCAGGTCAAATTTGGATTCAAACTAGAAAGCCTATAGTAGTAGCTTCTAATGGTTAAATTATATAATTAAACGGTGTTCTTATCATGATTACCGAGGAGCAAACTTTATGAATATATTACAATCAATGTATATAGATGCACATTCCCATTTAGATTTTTATGATGAAAATGTAGAAAAAGCTATAGTAGATATTAATAATAACCATATATTAACATTGGCTATGAGCATGGATATAGAAAGTTATAATAAAAATAAAGTATATGCAAAAAAAAGTAGATATATAAAACCATGTTTTGGGATACATCCATGGAAGGCTCATGAATTTAAATATAGCTTAACTACTTTAATACCGTATATAGAAGAAAGTGAAATAATAGGTGAAATAGGACTTGATTTTGTATGGTCTGAAGGTAGTCATACATATACAAAACAAAGAGAAATATTTTACTTTATATTAGAAGAGAGTGTAAAGCGAAATAAAGTTATAAATTTGCATACCAAAGGAGCGGAATATGAAATATATAATGCTCTTAAAAAGTACAATTATAGCAAAGCTATTATACATTGGTATAGTGGTGATTTAGAAACTTTGGATAAGTATATAAATCTTGGGTGCTATTTTACTATAAGTGTAGATTTAGGATATAGTGATATAGCAAATAAGATATTAGATAGAATCCCAATAGAAAGGCTATTAGTTGAAACTGATGGACCAGAAGCTTTAGAATGGGTGAATGGAGAATATGGTTATCCATCTGTTATAAAAGATGTAGTCAAAAAAGTAAGTGATTACAGGAATTTAAGCTTACGAGAATTAAATAAAGTGATAGAAGATAATTATAATAGGATAATGAGTTTGTAAAATTTAAGATATACTTTATATAGATTATATTGGTATAATATTTACTATAGTTTAGTGGAGGTAAATGATGAAATTAAGTGAATTAGTAAACTATGCAGAAAACAATGCAGATAAAATTATAGTAAATGCTATTATAAAAGATGATAGTGAAACATTAAATAAATTTGTTATTAATATTATTGGAGATTTATTAAATGGAGTAAACTTAGATAATGAGTATAGAAAACAGGCTATAAATAATCTTAATAATTATGATGAAAAAGAATTAGGAAATTTAGGTACATATATTTGCTTAATACCTTATGTTCAGTCTGTTTTAAGTAATCAAAAGAATTGGGAGTCTAAAGCTACTTCATTTATAGAGAATTTAATAAGTTATATTATTGGTCTAATAAGAAAGGATGAGTTTCTTAATAATCTATTAGAAATGAGATGTATATTAAAAATATCAGATAATTTCTACAATGGTTTAGTAAATCATTTTGCTTCATACAAAGAATACATAACTAAATCTGCAATAGAAAAAATAAAGTAGAAGATGAGGGCAATCCTCATCTTTTTTAGTTGTAAATAAATTATATAAATATAATTATAAAAGATGAAGAAAATGATAATTAATATCACTTATAAAAGTGAATTTGAGTGCTATGATTATATTAAATTAATATTAAGGGGGAAATGATTTATGAATAATAAAATAAACATAATATATTGGAGTGTTACAGGAAATACAGAACTTATGGCTCAATCAATTTATGAAGGAAGTTCAAAAAATGAAAATGTTAGATTAATCTCTGTTGATAAAGCAAATATAGATGATGTAAAAGAAGCTGATATATTATTCTTAGGTTGTCCATCTATGGGAAATGAAGTATTAGAAGAAACTGAAATGGAACCTTTTATGAAAAGCATATCAAATAACATAAAAGACAAAAAGATAGTATTATTCGGATCTTACGGATGGGAGATGGAGAATGGATGCAAGATTGGGAAGAGAGAATAAGAAAATATGGAGGAGAACTAGTTGAAGATAGTATTATCTCTAATGAAACACAATCATCAGAAGAGATTGCACATCTTTCAAGTTTAGGAGAAAAGTACTCTTGTGCGTTACAAAATAACTAAAAAAATAAAGTTTATTATTTAAAATAAATATTATTATATCTACTCTTTATTTTTTTATAATTTCTTTAAAAGAATAATATTTTTATGGTAGTATAAAAGTAATAAATAGTTAAAAAATTAATATGTCTAAACTAAAAATGTAAGGCTTATTGTGAGAGATATCAAACAAATGAGTTATGAAAAATATGAAAGTTAAAGGATTAAAAGAAAAGTTAGTTATAAAAATAGATGGTGATATTTAACTACGATTTTTAGCAAAAGAAATTATAACTTTTAAAATACAGATTATAATAGGGAGTAATAATGATGAAGAAAAACATATATGGTCTTATAATATCCATACTTAGTAGTATTGGAATTTTATCAATTAATGGAGTTAATTTTTCAGCCTTATTTATAATAATTACTATATGGATAGTATACATATATATTATTTTAAGGAAAGTTGAGAAAATAACTACAAGCAAAATAGTAAAAATAATATCTAAAACATACAAAAGCTTAGTAGTTATATTATTTATATCTTTGATACTTATAGAAGGTATGATTGTAATAAATATGAATCAATTAAAAGAAGTTAAAGATATAGAAAAATTGAATAACGTGATAGTATTAGGTGCTGGACTTGATGGATATAATGTAGGTAAAACATTGAAATCTAGATTGGACAAAGCTATAGAGTATTATAAATTAAATGAAGATGCAAATATAATAGTATCTGGTGGTCAGGAAGAAGATGAGTTGATATCTGAAGCTGAAGCGATGTATAGATATTTAATAGAAAATGGTGTAGAGAAAGAAAAGATCATTAAAGAGGATAAAGCAACAACTACATTAGAAAATATAATATATAGTAAAGAAGTATTAAAAAATTTAAATCATGAAGGTGAAAAAGTACTTATAGTAACAAATGAATTTCATATAACAAGAGCAATGATTATAGCAAATCTTTTAGGGGTAAAAAATGAAGGATTATCATCAGAAACCCCATTAAAGATTAGAGTAAATTACCTAATAAGAGAATATCCAACTATGGTTATTGATATCGTAAGAGCTGGTTACTATTCAGTATTCCAATAAAGTAAAAACTTTCATTTAGGAATGGGAATAAATAACTAGCGAACAAAAGTTATTAACATAGATGACATTTTGCATGACGTAGAAATTTAAAGTATAATAATATAAAGTATGACCAAGGAGTGTATTGACAGTGAATTTATTTATAGAAAAAACTAATATAAAAAAATTTAATAATACAAAAGAATTTGTAGAAGAGTTTCAAATTGGAGAAGATGACTTTATCTTGATTAGTAAAAGTCTTTACGAAAAATATTTTAAACAACTAAACTTAAAAGCAACTGTAATATATAAAAATAAATATGGTAATGGTGAACCAACAGATACAATGATGGATAACTTACTAGAGGACTTTAACAATAGCAACTGTACTAGAATTATTGCAATTGGTGGTGGAACTGTAATCGATATGGCTAAAATTCTTGTATTAAAAAATGGAAAATGTACAGAAGATATTTTTTATAAAAGAGTGCCTTTAGAAAAAGTAAGACCTTTAATTGCAATACCAACAACTTGTGGAACAGGTTCTGAAGTATCAAACATAAGTGTTACAGAAATGACAAAACTTAATACTAAAATGGGATTAGCAATAGATGAGTTATATCCAGATTATGCGGTACTTATACCTGAGTTGTTAACAGATTTACCATATAAATTCTTCGCAGCAAGTGCTATAGATGCACTTATTCATGCAATTGAATCTTATATGTCACCAAAAGCAACTATATATACTGAGTTATATAGTAAAGAAGCAATGAATATGATTCTAGAAGGTTTCCAAAAGATTGTGAAGGAAGGTCATGATGCAAGGTTATCTATGCTTGATCAATTTCTTAATGCAAGTAATTTGGCTGGAATAGCATTTAATAATGCTGGAAATGGAGCAGTACATGCTATGTCTTCTCCTTTAAGTGGAAAGTATCATGTGTCTCATGGAGAAGCAAATTATCAATTTTTTACAGCTGTATTTAAAGAATATACAGAAAAAAATCCGACTGGAAAAATTAATGCTTTAAATAAATATTTAAGTACAATATTAGACTGTGATATAAATGAGGTTTATATTAAACTTGAAGAACTATTAGATAAAATTATGGTTCGAAAAAATCTTAAGGAATACGGGATGAAAGAGGAAGATATAGAAGTCTTTGCAGAGAGTGTAATTAAAAATCAGCAAAGGTTACTTAGCCAAGCTTATATAGAATTTACAAAAGAAGAACTTGCAAATATTTATAGAGGATTATTTTAATGTAGATTTAAATATTAGGACTAATAAAAAAATTTTTATAATTATAAAATGATTTTAAGATGATGGAACAATTTATTCCATCATCTTTTTACATATAAAAAGATATTCAATAGTATATTAAATATCTTAATGAAATTGATAAAATTTGAATAAGCTTGGAGTAATTATATAATTTATGGTAGGATAAATATTAAGAAGCAATAAATAACTATATGAGGTTATATCATAAACATAATTAAAGTAGAGACAGGAGAAATGTTGTATGAATATTAAATTAAGGAATTTGCAATTATCATATAACGAATATTTCTTGTCTTGGATAAAAGATGAATAAGTAATAAGATACTCTTTGTTAATATTTCAAAAAAATGAAAAGTAACGATGAAATATCACAATGGTTTGATAAGATATTAGTAGATAAATCATCTTTTAATAAGGCTACTGTAGATGGTTCTAATGATAAATTGGTTGATAGCTCAAATTAATGAAATAAATTTATCAAGAGAGTGCTTTATATTTATAGGTGATAAAATCTATCATGGAAAATGTGTTGTTACATGGGTAACAAAAGAAATAACTAAACTAGGTTTTTAAGAATTAGGAATTAATAGGATAATTCTTACATCATCTGAAAAAACATCGGAGCAGTTAAGTCTTATACAAAATCAAATTATAAAATAGAAGGTATTATTAGACAAGCATTTCATAGAAATATAAAATTCCATAATAATAATGGGAATTTTAAGAGAAGAGTGGATAAATTTATAATTAATATATTAATAGAATAAAAGGAGGAATACTATGAAGGTATTTTTAGGGGTAGCATTTATGGGATTAATGCTGATAGCAACTGGGAAGATAAATTTAAATAGTGAAAAAAAAGATAAAGCAGTTTTAAAAAATAAAGAACTAAATTTGTGGTTAGGTTATATAGAATCTAGAATATTTGCAGATAATGATATGTTATTTGGTAAAATATTTCTTGCTTCTGGTATAGTTGGGATGATATGTTATGATACATTAGGATTATTTATGGTGCTTGTGATTTGTATAACAGCTCTACTCTTCTTTGGAGTGAGCATGGCAAACTTTTACAAATATTATAAAGGTAAAGAGTATAAGTTTAAAGGCAGTAGCAAAAGTATAAATACTATAATATTAGTTGCCACTATAGTAGTAAGTACTATAGGAGTAATAACGCCTTTAAAATTAGGAAAAGGAAGTATAGTATTTTCTCAAATAGATTCTAATGAAGAAAATGGGCGAACATTTACTTATGAGATTAAAGGTTTACCTGAGATGAAGGAATATGAGTTAGGTTTTAATGTAAAACATTATGAATTAGATAAATTTGAGAAGCCTAAATATCAAGAAAATATAGGAACTTCTAAGGTGTATTATAATGAAAGAATGGAAAATCCAAAGGTTACATTTAGTATTGATGAGCATGACAACTGTACTATATTTGTAACGAGTTTTGATAAGAATTTAAATAAAATTGAAGATAAATATGAATATAAGTTTAGAAGAGTTGATAATGAAACTAGTGACATGATAGCAGGAGAGTTTAGTGTACCAGTTGATTCAAATGGCAATATAATTGGAGAGGATAACGGAATGAACCTTTATTCATCAGAAAATAATAATGAAACCTCAGGAATTCGCATAACAATTAAATAGTAAATATCAAATACTATATTGAGTGTTAGCAGATAATAAGATAACAATAAGTATTTATATGGGGAGTAGTATATGGGAAGATTAAGATCAATATATATAAATGAAATTGAAGTTAAAGAGATATCTATTTTTAAAGCACTTTTAATTATGGTTATATTTACAGTAATACCGGTCATAGCAAATTTAATATCTACAGTAATATTACTTCTTATAGATGAAGATATGTCTTTGGGTAGTATTATGATAGTAGGAACAATTGTAGTTATTGTATTTATGATACTGACGATAATGATAGTGGCAAGGCTATTTACTAATAAAAATAATATTATAAATAACAACATTGAATTTAAGATTATTAAGAAAGATTTCATATGTGTATTTTTTATTATAATAGGATATATCTTAATAAGAGATGCTTTATTATTTGAAACTTTGTCAGCTTTTGAAGGTCCAATAACAGAAGAAGATATAAATTTTTTAATAGAAAATTCAACGGATATAGAAGCTGGGATAGTTATGATATTATTACAGCTCCAAGCTCTTATACAAGCGCCTATATTTGAGGAACTCCTTTTTAGGGGGATAATTCTTAATGGTTTATTAAATAGATACAAAGGAAATCAAAAGAAAGCAATATTATATTCGGCTATAATATTTGGTGTTGTTCATTTTAATATACCTCAGGGGATAAATGCTTTTATGATTGGTATTATATTAGGGGGAATATACTATTATACAGGATCTATGAAATTAGCTATTTTTGCCCATTTTATAAATAATTTATTTGTATTTATTCCCGTTCCAAGTAATATTATAATTAAAATTGCTTATGTAGCTTTAGGAATATTCCTAATAATAAAATCGATAAAGAATATAAGTATTAATACAAAAAATACTTTGAAAATAGAAAAAGAAATATAGGATTGTAGTATGGAAATTTAATAAGTTAATGTAAAAAAGATAGCTAAGTAGCTATCTTTTTTTATTGTAAGTATTAATATAAACTATCGTAATATCCGATGACTTTATATACTGTGAAATTATGAAATATAGGTATATGCTTCGAAGTTTATATTTCTATATAGAGCTTTGTATATTTATTATTATGACAATAAAACTTAATTATATTAACTATACTATCAATTGTATATTTGAGAAATGGAGCTGATGATGTTGATATAATTGATAAAATTAAAGCTACTAAAAATTCATATAACGATAGTGTCATATAATTCACCACCTTAATCTTATTTATATAATATATGAATTTATATGATAGTATAGAAAAAGATTTTGCAATAATTAGGATAAATTTAGGAATCATAAATTTTATATAAAGGATGTGCTATAAATCGAGTGTATTTTTGCAATTATAAGTACTTTAAAAATTAAAATATTACTGTCAAAAATAAGGTTAAAGACTATAATTAATATTAAATACATGACTATTTTAAATACAGAAAAGAGGAGTTAACATACTTGAACTTAAAAACTTATCTTTTAAGGTTGAGAATGGAGAAGGAAGAATGGAAATGGTTGATGATATCAATTCTTCTATGGCTAATGGAGAGATCTTAGTAATTACAGGTTCAAATGGAGGAGGTAAATCAACGCTTGTTAAGTTAATAAAGGGAATAGAGAAACTAATAAGTGGACAAATACTATTTGATGGAGTAGATATTACAGATATGAGCATTACCGAACGTGCAAAATTGGGAATCGGTTATGCATTTCAGCAACCACCTAGATTTAAAGGGGTAACTGTAAAGAAACTTTTGAATTTAGCAGCAGGAAGAAACGTAGATGAAGAAATATGCTGTAAGTATCTTTCATCAGTTGGATTATGTGCAAAAGAATATATGAATCGTGAGATAGATTCAATGATTTTGAGATATGAGCAAATTCAGATGTGCTTATAATTGCAGGATGCGGTATTCACAATGATGGACATGGAAAAATTCAACATGATGGTATTCACTATTTTCATATATGTAAAGATGCTAGAGTTAAATATATCGAGAAACACTATGGAGAAGGTAGTGGAGATGGCGAAAGAGTTCTTAATCCAACAACTGTTGTAAGTATGGAAGAAAATTCTTATTGTGAAATGGAAATGATTCCAATTGAAGGAGTAAATTCAACTATTAGAGAAACAACAGTATACCTTGCAAAAGGAGCAAAACTTGTAGTTATAGAAAAACTCATGACTCATGATAATCAAATAGCTAATTCAAATATGATAGTATATTTAAATGGAGAAGATTCAACAGTTCAAGTTATATCTCGTTCTGTTGCAAAAAATAATTCAGAGCAAGTTTTCCAGCCCATTGTAGTTGGTAATAATAGATGTAATGCTCATGTCCAATGTGACTCTATAATAATGGACAATGAAAAAGTAAGATATGTTCCAGAGATAGCTGCTAATCACACCAATGCTCAGATGGTTCACGAAGCTGCAATAGCTAGAATAAATAATGAATAGTTAATAAAATTACAGACTTTTGGTATGGAGGAAGAAGAAGCTGAAGGTGTTATAGTTTAAGCATTCTTAAATTAAAAAAATGTAATAGAATAAGTTATGAATAATAAAATAACCTAACTACTATAAAATAGTTGGGTTATTTTATTGTAGATATTTTTATAAAACTTATTTTCTAATAATAGGCAATTATATTTTGTTAAAAATTAATTATAATAACATGGGCATCTTCAAGTCAAAAATAGGATTAGCTTCAGGTTCATCTCTACTATTACCTTGAGCTGTATTCTTAGATGCTTCAGAACAATTGCGATCAGCTATAAATTATTTTAAACATGACAATATATTTGGAGCAACTGCATTTGGAAGTTACTCATAAATTTGCTGGATATTCAGAATTATTAATATTGATTGTATCTTTTTATGGATCTGCGGCATCAGTGTTAAACAATCATTTTAATAGAATATTTTACCAGTAGGAAAACCATTTGGAATATTAAATAAATATATAGTTCATTAATATGTAAATATCATATTAGCTATATAAAATGGCAATAATAATATAAAACGAAGAGAAGGGATGACTTTTGTATGTTAAATAAATTAGCTAAAAATCAATATGTAAAATTAGTAAAAGAAAATGGCAAAAAGAAAGAAGTTGAATATGGAATAGTATTAAATGAAAATGGAGATCAATACGATATAATGAGTGTTGGTTTCGAAAATAAAGATGGACATTTTTTAGAATATCCACCAAATGTAGAAAATTTAGTTCAAACTTATACTACTCATGAAGGAACTATGTTTGATGAAGTAAAAGAAAATGAGGTAAGAAGAGCTATGAATGTTTGGGTAGAGAAAAATTATAAGCTTTAAATGCAATGGGGGAGTAGACTTACTCTCCTTTTGTTTTATAAAATATGATTTTTAACAATAAACTTCATAAAAAGACTAAACCCAATTTTATCAATAAGCAATATAGCAAAATATAAATTAAAATGATATAATTATTATAAAATAAAGGGGGAATAAATGTGAGCAAATACGTAAATATTAACTCTCAATTAGATGCACTAAAGTTGAAAGAGATAGAACAAAACTTTTATTACAACATAAAAGATAATATTAATATAGTGCCCAAAGTTACTCCTTTTAAAGGGATTAATACAGATTTGCTTTATATTAAAGATAATAAAATCTTATTTATAAAGTTTATGGATACTACAGAGGATTTATTTTTTATTTTAGAAGAAGAATTACTTGAAGTAATGAATGAAGAATATGAATCTATGAAATTAAAAATGACTCAACGTAATAAAGATATAAGTTTTAACTATGTTTTTATTATGCCTTATGTAGAAATTGAAGATACTTACGGTTTTGATGATTTCGTAAATAATAATATTATAGATAGAAATAAATTAGAAGAAATAAAATTAGATAGTAATTTAATTGATACATATTTAAAAGAAGCAAATAATGAGATTGACTTAAATCTATTACTATTGGATATATGTCCAGAGTACTATATACTGAATAATAGACTTCATTTGAATGATAAATTTAAGAAAATTTCTTTTTATAATGATGAGTATAAATACACTGCAACTATGCTGGAAAATAGTCAAATAGAAAACGCTATTTCAATAAACTATGGTAATACGTTGTTTAAAGGTGGCTCTGGAAGTGGAAAAACTTCCATTATGATTTCAAGGGCTATCAAATTAGCTAGGGTATATCCACACCATAGGTTTTTAATTTTTACTTATACAAAGCAACTTAGAAATGAGTTAAGAGAGCATTTAGATATACTTTATAAAGATAATACTAATTTAGAGGTTCATACATTTAGTTCTTTTATTTTTAAATTAGCTAAAAAATATAATTTAGTAATAGATTATAATATGTTAAAAAATGATTATGAAAAGACTTTTAGTAATCTTATAAAACAAGCTAAAAATATTATAAAAACTAAAAGTATGTTTAAAGGAATTTTTATTGATGAGGCAGAAAGCTTTTCAGCTAATGAAGTAGATTTTATTAGAGAATTTTTATATAAATCAAAATACATATTTAATGTATTTTACTGTGAAAGTTTAAATATTTCTAATCACTTAAATATATTTAAACAAGCTTTTGAAAATATTGAATTTAATGAATACGTTGTTCTAGATAAAAACTATAGACAGTCAAAAGAATTAATTAATTTCACAAATAAATTTATTAAAAATTCTAATGAATATATAAATACTTTAAGACCAAGCTTAAATAAAGAAATTTTCACAACTACTAAGCCAATTCTAAATGATGGTAAAGTAGTAGATATAGTTAAAGTAAGTGATTTAGACGAGCAGCTGAGTGCAATACTTTGGGAAATTGAATACTTTACAACTAAAAAAGGTCTGAACTATTCGGATATAGCAATAGTGTATCCATATAATAAGAAGAAACTAAAAAGTGGAAAGACAATTTATTTTCAATATTTAATAAGAAAAGCTTTAGAAGAAAGAGAAATTCCTTATATATATGCAGAGGATACACTTACTAATCTAAGTTCTAGAAATGGAGTTACAATATCAAATATTTACTCTATTAAAAATTTAGAATATAAAGCTTTAGTCTTCTGTGAACTAGAAATGTTATATAATCAGACAATAAATGATAAAGAACAAGACTATCAAATAAATGATTTCGTTGGAGACTTAAATAAAATATACTTAGCAATAAATAGATCAACCGAGTACCTAAGTATAATAACTACACTAAATGAAGAGGGGAGTGATTTAATAAGATTGTTAATGGATTCAAAATAATATAAATAGTAATAATTTAAAATTTGCATTGAAGCATAAAAAATAGAAACTTATTTAGGGATTAATGCATATTGCAGCCTAAATTAAGTTTCTATTTTTACTGAATATATTATTTCATGAAATAGAAATATCCTAAAACTATTATACCAAGAACAATTCTGTAGTAACCGAACACTTTAAAGTCATGTTTTTTGATATAGTCTAATAAGAACTTAATTGCAAATACAGAAACAATAAATGCAACTAAAGAACCAGTAGCTAATAATAACCATTCAAATCCACTAAATGCAAATCCAACTTTTAAAAGTTTTAGTGCACTAGCACCAAGCATAGTAGGAACTGCTAAGAAGAATGAAAATTCAGTAGCTACATATCTTGAAGTACCAAGTAAAACGGCACCGATTATAGTAGAACCTGACCTAGATGTACCAGGTATAAGAGCTAAGCATTGGAATAAACCAATACCAAGAGCTAGTTTATATGTAAGTTGGCTAAAATCAGATACCTTAGGTTTTTTATTTCTGTTTTCTAGCATTATCATTATAACCCCATAAACTATAAGTGCAGTAGCAACTGTAGTTGAATTGAAGAATAATTCATCTATCTTATCTTCAAATAAAACACCTATTAAACCAGATGGGATTATTGCGATTATTACCTTTACCCATAAGCTTAATGTATCATTTTTTTGAACCGTAGTTTTTGAGGGATCAAAGGGGTTTAATTTTTTTAAGAATATCATAAGTACAGCAAGGATTGAACCGAACTGGATTACAACAAAGAAAGTACTCCTAAATGCTTGCGATTGATTTAATTGAAGAAATTCATCAACTAATATCATATGACCTGTACTACTTACTGGTAACCATTCAGTTATACCTTGGACAATACCTAAAATAATGACTTTTAACATTTCAATCATATTTTATTACCTCCAAATAAAAAATACATAATTTACACTTTAATTTGTAAAAACACTAAATAAAAGTATATCAACAATAAGAAATATATTCAAGTCAAAAGAAAAAATGTTATATTTATATTAATAGATAATAATAAGGAGGCTCTATGGAAAATACTACAATTTTAACAGATAAAGAATTTGAGATATTTAATCAGTTTTCACAAAAGCTTAATCCAAATACAAAACATGATTATTTATCAAAAATAGTATTAATGAAGGCATTTTTAGAAGAGAAAGATTTATTAGAAGTAACAAAGTATGAGTGTAACGAATTTATAGATTATGTAAAGGATAAATATGCAAAATCAACATGTGAGAAGATTTATAGTTATTTACATAGTTTTTATAACTTCATGAATAAAAAAAAATATATTGAAATAAATCCATTTACATATGTAAAAAAACCAGAAGTTAGTAGGATAAAAACTAAGGATGATGTCTTAAGTGTTCAAGAAATAAATAAACTTGTTGAAATCCTTCCTAAGTTAAACATAAGAGATAGAGTAATAATGATATTCTTGGCAACTACAGGATGTTTATTAAATGAACTTGTAAATTTAAAATGGAAAGACATTATTATGGATGAAAAAAATAATACTTATGTAAGGTTAGGAAAGAACAAGAAAGAAAGAGTAGTAAAGCTACATCCATATTGCTTTAAATTAATAGAAGACTATAGGGACTACTCGGGTCTTTCAGAGGTAATACTTCCAACTAATGACTTTGTATTTACAACTCAAAAAAGCAATTCTATAACAGATAGAAATGTCAGACTAATTGTAAAGAAAGCCTTAGATTATGCAGGATTATCTCAGTATTCTGCTAAAGATTTTAGACATTCTTTTGCAGCAATAAGCCTAAGACTTGGAGCAGATGAAGAAGATATTAAGAAGCAACTAGGGTGGAGTGATAAGTATTATGCTATTAGATATAAATATGTATTAAATTTTGTAGATAGTGAAAGTGTTGATTATATTATGAATAATGATCATTTAAGTATTAATAATAAATAAATTACTCATATCAGTTAGTGAATATTATTAGTAGTAGAGACAATAAATTAATTATGATATACATTGAGCGAAAGCCTAAATATGGTCCTATTAAATATTACAGGACAGATTTAGGCTTTTTGTTTTCGGAATAAATAGGAAAAAATGGTTAGAAAACAAAATAGCAGGGTATTAAAAGAATATCACAATAAATTAAACTTTAGTAGAAAAAAAGTTGAGTTGAAGAGTGGGTTTATAAAAAGGATATTTAAAAAATAGAGATATATGAAGGTTAAAGCAGTTTTAAAATAAAATTCAGGAGGGGTAAATATGAAAATAGAGATATATGAAAAAAATATGTATGGTGTAAAAGGTTTGGTTAATTCAATAATGGATGAAGAGTCTTTAAGAATTGGGGATGACTTAAAACAACTTAAAAATGAATTTAAAGAATTAGAAATAGCAAGATATGAAATGGTTGTAAAGCCAAGATATATAAGTTCACTAGTAAATATAAGTGAAAATGATAAGGAATATAAGTCAAGAAACAAGTCAATAGATCAACTGATGAAAATAAATATGAAAGATGTAGGTCTAATAAGCAATGAAAATTTACCAATAGTTTTAATAAATGGTGAAATTATCAAATTAGGAAAATATCCTAATATTAATGAGCTTAGAAAAAGTATTGAATTAGAAAAAATAATATCAATTGTATATAATAACTAATAATATTAGTATTTAAGTTGATAATATTGATAAAATAAAAATAGGGCAAATCTCGGTTATGAGGTTGCCCATTTTTATTTATAATCTTAGATTATATTTAGGGAATAGGCCTATAGGACATCTTTTTTATCTAGTTTTGTCGAAAAGTACCATTTAAAATATACTTAATTTATGGTATAAATAGTTAATAAGTTTAATTTAAGAAAAAAGATAAGGAGAATAATATGCAATATAAATTAGAAAATAACGCGAATAGTAAAACTCAAAAAAAGAAAAAGTTCAAACTACCAACAGCATATACGATATTATTTTCTATAATAGTTATAATTGCGGTTATTAGTAAGTTTATACCAGGGGTTAAGGCTGCAACAGTAGCAGACGTTGTAATGTCTCCTATGAATGGACTAAAGGATGCAATAGATATATGTTTATATGTCCTTTTAATGGGAGGATTTTTAAATGTTGTTACAAAAACTGGAGCACTTGATGCAGGTATAGGTTCAATAGTAAAGAAGCTTAATGGTAAAGAACTTTTACTAATACCTATATTGATGTTTGTATTTTCATTAGGTGGAACAAGTTACGGAATGGCAGAAGAAACTTTAGCTTTTTATGCTTTAGTTACTGCTACTATGATGGCTGCAGGATTTGATGCTCTTACGGCAGTTGCCACTATATTACTTGGAGCTGGTGTTGGGGTTTTAGGTTCGACTGTAAATCCATTTTTAGTGGCAACAAGTATAGATTCATTAAAGGGAGTAGGGGTTGAAGTAAATCAAGCAACAGTTATGGGAATAGGTGTTGCTTTATGGTTAACAGCTCTATTAATATCTATATATTTTGTTATGAAATACGCAAAAAAAGTAAAAGAAGATAATAATAATTCTTTATTATCAAAAGAAGAATTACAAAACTCTAAAGAAGCTTTCTTAGATGGAAAAGAAGAAACTTTAGAGTTTACTACTAAGAGAAAGATCGTTATGTGTTTATTTGGACTATCATTTGTAGTTATGATATTAGGTGTTATACCTTGGGAAAGGTTCGGTATAACTATGTTTGAACACACAGATTTTTTAACAGGAATTTCTCTTGGTAATTGGTGGTTCTCAGAATTAGCAATGTGGTTTGTATTAATGTCTATAATAATAGGTATTGTTTACGGATTTAAGGAAAAAGAAATAGTTTCTTATATAATAGAAGGTGCAGCGGAAATGGTAGGTGTAGCACTTATAATAGGTATATCAAGAGGTGTATCAGTTATAATGTCTAGTACAGGTTTAGATGCTTATGTATTACAAAATGCATCAACTGCTTTAAGTGGAATGTCACCAATATTATTTACTAATGTTACATTCTTGATTTATATTGGTTTATCATTCTTAATACCTTCAACATCAGGATTAGCAAGTGTATCTATACCTATATTTGGTGCATTAGCACATACTTTAGGATTCTCACCAGAACTAGTAATATCTATACTTGGTGCAGGATGCGGACTAGTAAACTTAATAACACCTACATCAGGTGTAGTTATGGGCGGACTTGCAATATCAAAAGTAGAATATGGAACATGGATTAAATTTACTACAAAGGTAATTGTATGTATATTTATATCATCTGCTGTAATATTATCAGTAGGTATGATGTTACTTTAAGATAAAATAAATAGGCTATTGTAATATAAGGACTTTTTAAGTTTAATATTACAATAGCCTTTTATAGTTAGAAAAAAGATATTTTTATATTGACACTCCACCTAGAGGAGGCTTTATTCTAATATATAGTAGAAATAATAAGAAAGGAGTGGAAATTTATGAGTCAAGAAAATATATTAGGAACAGAAAAGATATCAAAACTGTTTGTCAAGTATTCGTTGCCAGCAATAGTTGCTATGGTTATAAACGGAGTACAAACTATTATAGATGGAATATTTTTAGGTAACTTTGTAGGTCCAAATGCAATGGCAAGTGTAAACTTAGTACAACCATTCAATCAGCTAATAATAGGAACGAGTATGATAATAAGTATTGGTTGTATAAGTTTTATAGGAAGAACCTTAGGAGAAGGTAAAAAAAAGGAAGCACAAAATATTTTTAAGACATCACTAATAGTTATGTTTTTAGTATCATTAATAATAACTTTTGTAGGAATAATATTTAATAAAAATATAGCAATGATACTAGGCGCAAATGAAGTATTATTAGAAAGTGTATCAATATATATAAAAACATTAGCTATATTCTCTATACCTATGTCATTAATGTTTTTATTTGGATTCGTTGATAGGGTAATAGAAAAACCAGAGCTTTATTTAAAGGGTAGTATAATAAGTGTAATGACAAATATAATACTAAACTATATACTTATAAAAAAACTACAACTGGGTATAAGAGGAGCAGCTATCGCTACCGGAATGTCTTTTTCGATGGCACTTATAATAACAATATTACCTTTATTAAATAAAAATTCGGTAATAAATATATTTAAAGGAAAATTTGATAAGTCTACAATATGGCCGGTTGTCTATAATGGTTCATCAGAAGGAGTCACAGCTATTGCTATAGCTACAACTGCTTTTGTATTTAATATGGCATTTATGCAGATTGCAAGAGAAATAGGTATTGCAGCATTTACAAGTATAAGTTATATATCTCAATTTGGAACACTAATAATGTTTGGAATATCAGATGGGATCGGACCAATAATAAGTTATAATTATGGATATCAAAAACATGATAGGGTAGATGATGTATTAAAAATATCTTATAAAGTGACTTTATTAGTTGGTATAACTTTATTTGCAATATTATTTTTATTTGGAAGAAGTTTAGTAGGAATATTTGCAGGTAGCAATAAAGATGTATTAGAAATGGCTGTTAATGGATCTAAGCTATATGCTTTTGCATTCTTTTTTAATGGTTTTAATATAGTATATTCAGGATATTTCACAGCTATAGGAAAGGCAAAGGAATCTATAATCATATCTGCTTGTAGAGGAATAGTTTTTATAATAATAGGAATATTAGTTTTGCCGACAATTGTAAATTTAAAAGGAGTCTGGCTTACAGTTCCTTTTGCTGAGCTAATGACATTTATAATTGGAATTAGACTAATGAATAAAAATAGTTTTGTAAAAGATAGTAAAGTAGCAGCTTAAAGTTATGGTTTATAAAAAAGTATTCGAAGATAATAAATTTAGATATATAAGTAAATAATAAAGTAATGAATATATGGTAAAAAAGATGAGCTAATTATAGGTCATCTTTTTTATTATACATTATAGATGAACTAAAACTAAAAAAAAGTTGTTATCGTTCGGATTATCTTGTATAATTAGAATGTAAAAAAAAGACTTAAGGACGGTGCTAATAATTATGATAGATAACAAATATACTACATATACAAATCCATTAACAGACAGATATTGTAGCAAGGATATGAGTTATATATTTTCTCCACAATTTAAATTCTCAACATGGAGAAAGTTATGGGTTGCTCTTGCAGAAGGTGAGCATGAATTAGGGATAAATATAACAGAAGAGCAATTAGAAGAATTAAGAGCAAACGTAGATAATATAAATTTTGAAGAAGCGAGAAAGATAGAAAAAGAAGTAAGACATGACGTAATGAGTCACGTTAAAGCATATGGAATGCAATGCGAGAAAGCTAAAGGAATAATACATTTAGGTGCAACATCAGCTTATGTAGGAGATAATACAGATGTAATTCAGATGACAGAAGCTTTAAAACTAATAAGAATTAAGCTTGTAAATTTAATAAATAACTTAAAAGAATTTTCATTAAAATATAAAGATATGCCTGCACTTGGATTTACTCACTTCCAAGCAGCACAACTTACAACAGTAGGTAAAAGAGCTACTTTATGGGCACAAGATTTATTAATAGATTTAGAAGATTTAAACTTCAGAATAGAAAACATGAAGCTTAGAGGTGTAAAAGGAACTACAGGTACACAAGCTAGTTTCTTAAGTTTATTTGAAGGTGATCATGAGAAGGTTAAAGAGTTAGATAAACTTATTTGCAAGAAGATGGGATACCAAGCTTCATATGCAGTAAGTGGACAAACTTACACTAGAAAATTAGACTATCAAGTGATAAGCATATTAAGTGGAATAGCTCAAAGTATGCACAAAATGACTAATGACATAAGACTTTTACAAAGCTTAAAAGAGTTAGAAGAGCCATTTGAAAAAAATCAAATAGGTTCATCAGCAATGGCTTATAAGAGAAATCCAATGAGAAGCGAAAGAATAGCTTCATTATCAAAATATATAATAAGTGAAAGTTTAAGTCCAGCTTTAGTAGAAGCTACTCAATGGTTAGAAAGAACTTTAGATGATTCTGCAAATAAAAGATTAGCAATACCACAAGCATTTATGGCTGCAGATGCAATACTTGAAATAGGAATAAATGTAACTGATGGATTAGTTGTTTATGAAAATATGATATCTAAGCGTATAAATGAAGAACTTCCTTTTATGGCTACAGAAAATATACTTATGGAAGCTGTAAAAAGAGGTGGAGATAGACAGGAACTACATGAAGTAATAAGAGAATTATCTATGAAAGCAGCTTATAGAGTTAAGCACGAAGGAAAAGATAACAATCTTATAGAGCTTATAATAGAAAGCGATGCATTTAATATGGATAAAGAAGAAATACTATCTATAATGGATCCCAAAAACTTCGTAGGAAGAGCTCCAGAGCAAGTTGTAGACTTTGTTAATGAATTTTTAGATCCTGCTATAGAACCATTTAAAGATAGTATAGGAATAGATGTAGATCTACACGTATAAAATAATATTTAATAAAAAGATGCCTAGAAAAATAGGCATCTTTTTTATTCTTAAAGACACAACGATGTTGTGGCGGTTTTTATATTAAATGTATAATTATATAAATACAGTAAGTATGAAATTTTATAATAAAAAACAAAATGTACCTATTATGACACAGAAATGACACAATAAAGACACAATTAGCACTAATTTAGTTCATATAATGTAATTAGATAAAAATGTAGTATAAAACATAGCAAAATATGTATTAAAGTTCTGACTAAACATAGTAAGAATGAAAATAGGAGGTATCAAATGAAGAAATTATTAATATTATTAACTACTTTATCGATGTTCATTTTATCTGGATGCAGTAATGAAAGTGATAGAACTGTAACGGATAGAGAGGGATCTAAGGTAAATATACCAACAAAGATAGAAAAAATAATATCAACTGCACCATCTAATACAGAGGTTATAATGGAGCTTGGATTAGGTAATAAATTAGTAGCAATAGACAAATATTCTACTGATATACAAGGGGTAAATCAAGAAATACCTCAAATAGACTTCTCAAACCCAGATGCAGAAACAATAATCGGGTTAGAGCCAGATATAGTTATAGCATCTGGACATAATAAAACAGGTTCAGCAGAAGATCCATTTAAGGCAATCAGTGAAGCTGGAATACCAGTAGTTTACATACCAAGTAGTGAGAGTATAGAAGGTATATATGAAGATATTAACTTTATTGCTGACGTAGTAAATGAAAAAGAAAAAGGGCAAAAAATAATAGATGATATGAAATCTAAAGTAAATGAAATAAAAGCGATAGGTGATAAAATAGAAGAAGAAAAAACTGTGTATTTTGAAATATCACCTGCTCCATATCTTTATAGTTTCGGGAATTCTACTTTCTTGAATGAAATGATAGAAATAATAGGTGCTAAAAATATATTTGCAGGAGAAGAAGGATGGTTATCTCCAACAGAGGAATCTGTAATAAATGCAAATCCAGATGTAATAATAACTAATGCATCGTACCTTGAAAATCCAACTGAAGAAATAAAATCTCGTGAGGCATGGGATAATATAACTGCAATAAAAGAAAATGCAGTATATTTAGTAGATAAAAATGCATCTTCTCGTCCATCTCAAAATGCAATAAAAGCTTTAACTGAAATGGCTAAAGCTATATACCCAGAGCATTATGGACAATAAAAAAAAGGCAGCATTAAGTATTTTACTAGCATTAATAATTATTGGTATTGGAACTTCCGCAGGGAGTTCCAATATTAATTTAATCGAAACTATATCAATACTAGTAAATAAAATATTTTTTATCCCTCTTAAAGAGGGAATAGACCCCAAAAATATAGGCATTGTTTGGAAGTTAAGATTACCTAGAGTGTTGCTTGCATTTTTAGTTGGAGGATGCTTAGCAACTAGTGGGGCGATAGTACAGTCTGTATTGAAAAATCAGCTTGCATCACCTTATACATTAGGAGTGTCTTCTGGTGCATCGTTAGGTGCGGGCTTAATAATTATAAGTGATATTGTTATTCCTATAGTTGGGAGTTTTACGCTTCCTTTAGTTGGATTTTTATTTGGATTAGGAACAGTGTATATTGTAATAACTTTTTCTGCTAAAATAGATAGAACTATGTCTAACAATACAATTATATTATCGGGAATGGTATTTTCATTATTTGTAAATGCATTGCTTACGACATTGACAGCATTATTTTCAGAGGATATGAAAAGTATAGCTCTTTGGCAGATGGGTAGTTTCGCTATGAAAGGTTGGACCTATGTTAAGCTAATTATTCCATTTGCAATAATAGGAGTGATTGGAGTCATGAGATTTACTAGAGAAATGGACATAATAACCTTTGGAGAAGAACAAGCAAAAGCAGTAGGCGTTGAAACTTCAAGGGTAAAAACAAAGCTTTTTGTTTATGCGGCAGTGCTTACAGGTGGTGCAATATCGTTAAGCGGAACTATTGGATTTATAGATTTAATTGCGCCGCATGCAGTAAGAAAAGTATTTGGTTCAAAGCATAAATATGTTATACCAATGTCATTTATTTTTGGAGGTTGTTTAATGGTTATATCTGATTTAATAGCTAGAACTATAATTGTACCTTCAGAACTTCCAGTAGGGGCTGTAACCGCGTTAATAGGAGCACCATTCTTTGCATATGTATATTTTAGAAAGAAAAGGTGATATATATGTTAGAAATAAAAAATCTTTCTAGTGGCTATGATGGAGTAGATATAATAAAGAATATAAGTTTAAGTATAAGAAGTGGTGAAAATTTATTTGTAATAGGGCCTAATGGCTGTGGTAAAAGTACGCTATTAAAAACTATAGCAAATATTATTGAATACAAAGGTAGCATAAAGATCGATGATAAGGAAATTTCATCTCTAAATAGAAAAGAATTAGCTAAGAAAGTTGGCTTAATGAGCCAAGTTTCAGAAATATATTTTCCATATACAGTATATGAAACAGTGTCACTAGGAAGGTATCCATATTCAAAAGGAATTTTTGATACTTTATCTAAAGAGGATAAAAATATTATTTTAGAAAATATATCAAAGGTGGGATTGACGGAATTTAAGGATAAGATGATAACTGAGTTGTCAGGTGGTCAAGTACAAAGAGTTTTTCTAGCAAAATTATTTGCCCAAAATCCAGATATAATACTTTTAGATGAACCTACTAATCATCTTGATCTTAAATATCAAATTGAATTGTTAGAGTATGTAAGCCATTGGGCTAAATCAAAGAATAAGATTGTAATAGGAGTATTACATGATTTAAACTTAGTTCACCATTTTGCTGATTCTGTGATAATGTTACAAAATGGAGAAATAATTTCTAGTGGAAATCCTAAGAATGTACTAAATGGAGAAAAACTAAAAGAAGTTTATGATATTGATATAAAAAGTTTTATGGTAAATGTATTAAATAAATGGGAAGACGTTATTTAGTAGATTGTAAAGATTTCGTATAATTATTATCTAAATAGTTTGAAGCTATATAATTTATAAGTGTAAAGATATGGATATTTAGAATAAAACACTTTAAAAGTGATTAGAATATTAAAATTAAAAAATATGAATCAAAAGGTTATTTCCTGCAAATAGTAAGCCTATAAAACTAAGGAGGGAGACTAATGTCAGGAAATAACAGTAATACTAAGAAATTAACATTACTATCGTTAATCTTAATGATATTTACTTCAGTTTTTGGATTTGCTAATATACCAAGAGCATTTTATTTAATGGGATATGCAGCAATACCATGGTATCTATTAAGTGCAATTTTGTTTTTTATTCCTTATGCGTTTATGATGGCGGAGTATGGAGCTTCATATCAAAATGAAACTGGTGGAATATATTCATGGATGGAAAAATCAGTAGGTGCGAAGTATGCTTTTATAACTACTTTTATGTGGTATGCATCTTATATTGTTTGGATGGTAAATGTATCTTCTTCTATATGGATACCTTTATCTAATGCTATATTTGGATATGATAAAACCGCAGAATGGTCAATATTAGGATTAAACTCAACGCAAAGTTTAGGGATACTAGCTGTAATTTGGATTATAATTGTAACATATATATCAACAAAAGGAGTAGAGCAAATTACTAAGATAACATCAGTTGGTGGTTCTGCTATAGCCTTACTAAATATAGTTTTATTAATAGGAGGAATAACTGTATTAGCTTTAAATAAAGGAAGTCTTGCACAGCCAATAAAAGATATGGCTAAAAGCTTTACGAATTCACCAAATCCAGCATACCAAACAACCATAAGTATATTTTCCTTTTTAACTTTTGCAATTTTTGCTTATGGTGGACTTGAAGCTTTAGGTGGTCTTGTTGATCAAACTGAAAATGCTGAAAAGACTTTTCCAAAAGGTTTAAGTATAGCTGCTATAGTTATAGCAGTTGGATATTCTATAGGAATATTTGCTTGTGGATTATTTACAAATTGGAATACAGTTTTATCGATAGAAGGTGTTCATATGGGCAATGTGGCGTATATTTTAATGCAAAATTTAGGTTTTGAACTAGGTATAGCATTTGGTATATCACCACAAAATGCACTAACAGTAGGATTATGGGTGGCAAGATTTACAGGATTATCAATGTTTCTTGCATTAAGTGGAGCTTTCTTTACATTAACATATTCTCCTTTAAAAACTTTAATACAAGGTTCACCAAAGGAAGTATGGCCAGGTAATCTTGCTAAAATTGATGATGGAATTCCTTTAACAGCTATGAAAGTACAAGCAATTATAGTTATTGTATTAATATTACTTATTTCATTTGGTGGAAAAGGTGCTGCAGAGTTTTTCTCGCTTTTAGTAGCAATGACTAATGTAGCAATGACTATACCATATGTATTTTTAGCGGCAGCATTCCCTGCATTCAAGAAAAAACAATTAAAAGGACAAGTTTCACAACCTTTTGTAGTTTATAAAACGTATACAGTTTCATTAGTAGCTACTATTATCGTAAGCTCGGTTGTTACTTTTGCAAATATATTTTCAATAATAGAACCAGCTTTATCTGGGCAAACAATAGATACAGTAATGATGATAGGAGGACCGTTGATTTTCTCATTAATAGCATTTTTACTTTATAATAGTTATGAAAAAACTATAAATATAGATAAATAAATATCAAAAATAGCGTAAAATAAAGAACTTATTAGAATTGAATTTTTATGAGTTCTTTATTTTTGTGTAAAAATGTACAATATAAACGAACATTAGGAATAATTTCCTCAAAAACTATTGTATTTTAAATAATTTTAATGTAAACTATTAAATGTTAAAAAGTTAATAAACTAAACATCTGGGGTGATATATTATGAAAGGTATAGTATCAAACACAATAGGATTTATCTCGAAAACGTTTCCGGCGCTTTATTCTAGTTTTTATTTAGACTATTTAAAGCAATATTCTAGTGCTTATGATGTAAATAAAACGCAGCTTAGAGCATTAGTTTTTGTTAGCAACAATGGTCCAATAAGTATGACAGATTTATGCGCTAAGTTAAACATCGAAAAGGGGAGCTTAACAAGTATGGTAGACGATTTAACTGACAAGGGATATGTTGTTAGAGAAAAGGATACTGCTGATAGAAGGAAATATTTAATAACTATAACTGAAAGTGGTAGCAATGTTGCTGCTGACTTCATGGGGAAATTAAGTAACAGTCTTGAGGAAAAGCTTTTTAAGTTGAGTGAAGAAGAACAAGATAAGTATATGGAAGCAATAGGAACATTACAAGCAATTCTAAATAAAGAAGAATTAAGCTAAAAATTAAAAAGTGAAATTTAGCAATTAAAGAGCTGAAGTATAAATATAATTTTGATTTAATATTGTTAAGAAAATACTTAGAATATGAATAACTTTATGTTTATACTTTTCGCTCCTTAATTACCAAAACTTAAATATTTTAGGGATTCTTTTTTATTTGTAGTATATATACCTTTTTATTTTATTAACTTAGTGGTAATTCATCATTTTTGTAGTTAAAACTTTTTATTTTTAATGATAGGTATTCTTTTAATCCTTCTTTTAAAAGTTTAGCTGCTGTTGTCAGATCTTTTTCATTTAGTATGTAGGCAAGTCGAATTTCGTTTTTACCTAGTTTTTCTGATGAATAGAATCCTTGGGCTGGGCATATCATGACGGTTTCTTTGTTTTTATTAAATTCTTTTAGCATCCAAATAGCAAAGTCTTCTGCATCGTCAACAGGCAATTTAGCTAATATATAAAATGCTCCAGACGGTTTTTCGCATACTACTCCATCGACTTTCATTAATTCGTAATATAATACATTTCTTCTTTTTTCATATTCTTCTATTATTTCTTTAAAGTAGGATATTGGAGTTTCATATAATTTTGCTGCTCCAACTTGGTCCAAAGTTGAAACACATAATCTACCTTGACATAATTTTAATATTTGATCAATTAATCCTTTATTTTTAGAAGCAATCGATCCAATCCTAGCTCCGCATGCACTGTATCTTTTAGATATGCTATCAATTATTATAACTCTATCTTCTATTTCTGGAATATTTCCAAAGCTAGTATACTCTTGATTATCATATACAAACTCCCTATATACTTCATCCGATATTATCCATAAGTTATATTCTAAAGCAATTTCGGACAACATTCTTATTTCATTGTATGAATAGACTGTGCCAGTTGGATTACTAGGATTAGAAATCATTATTGCTTTAGTTTTAGGATTTATTTTAGAGATTATATCTTCCTTACTTGGAAGATGAAATCCATTCTCTGCTTTAGTTGTTATAGGATTTATTTTAACGTTTACAGATTGACCAAATCCGAAATAGTTAGTGTAAAATGGCTCGGGAACTAGCACATTATCATCAGGGTCACACACAGCCATTAAAGCAAATAATAAGGCTTCGCTACCACCGTTAGTTACTAATAACTCATCTTTACTAAACTTCATTTTATAAGAACTGTAATATTTTTGCATGGAATTGATCAAATCTTCCGTCCCATTAGATGGACAATACTCTAATACTTTCTTATCAAAATTTTTAACTGCCCTAAAAAATTCTTCAGGTGTTTTTATATCCGGCTGTCCTATGTTTAAATGATATACTTTAATCCCTCTTTTTTTTGCTGACTCTTCAAAAGGTGCAAGTTTCCTTATAGGAGATGACTGAATAGAGTTTACCCTTTGTGAATACTTCATTGTAAATCCCCCTTTAATTAAATAAATTTATACTTAAGACTAATAGTATCAGAAATAACTAGGGAAATCATTAGAAAGTAGTTATATACTATATATAGTTATAAGTGAGGAATTTATAACATTCATCATAAACTACTATGTATATATAAATATTTCAATGAAAATCAATTATGATATTTATGATAGAATAAAAATCACTTATAATAAAGTAATAAGCTATTATAATCTAAGAGGTGTTAATTATGAGAGAACTAAGGAGAGATCCTATTACTAATGATATAGTTGTGCTTGCAAAAAATAGATCGAAGAGGCCTATGGATAAAGTTAGATTTCAATGTGATAAAGAGGTAAAAGAAGAGTATAAAGAAGACTGCCCATTTTGTAGAGGAAATGAAAAACATACGGAGAGTCCTACTTTTGAAATTAAAGGTAAAGATGGATGGTTAGTTAGATCTGTATATAATAAATATCCAATAGTGGATTCTTTATCGGAAGAAATTTATGGGGAACATGAGGTTATGATTGATACTAATAGACATGATGGAAGTTTTTATAATATGAGTGAGAATGAATTCTTGTATTTACTAAAAATGTATAAACATAGGTATGAGCATATGTCAAAAAATGAAAAAGTAAAATATATTAGTATTTTTAAAAACTTTTTAAGAGGAGCTGGAGCATCACTACTTCATCCTCATTCACAAATAATTTCTTTATCTATAGTTCCTCCAGAAATTGAAAATGAAATTAACATTTCTGAAAAATATTATAATAAATATAAAAAATCATTATATGAAGCTATTATAGAAGATGAGGTAAAGTATGGGCATAGAATTATACATAATCATAGAGATTACTTAGTAATAGTTCCGGAAATTACAAAGTATGGAGGTGAAATTAGAGTTTTATTCAAAAGTAATAAAAGGTTTGAAGAACTAAAAGAAAGAGATTTAGAAGAATTAGCTAAGATATTTAGAAATTTATTTAAAAAAATTTATAATGTACAAGGTTATAATCCATTTAATATATGCATACATACTCATCCCTTAAATACTCCTAAGAGTAAAAATTCTCATTTTCATACTCACATACATATAATACCTAGAAAATACAGTTTTGGAGGATTTGAGCTCGGAACAGATGTATATGTATCATCTATAAATGCTGATAAGTTAGCTAAAAGATTAAGATTTGATTAAAATAAACGAAACCTAGAGTGTATAATACTGTTACGTTATAGGTTTTTATTATATTATAGGTATTTATTGAAATTGAAAAAAGAATTGATTATAAGCTTAATAATGAGGGTATTTTAAATAATATAAAGTAAAAATAAAAGCTATTTTACATAAATTTATATTATTTAGAATTCATTATGATAAAATAAAAAAACATGCAGAAAAACTTAGGAGGTACAAATGAAATTTATATCTTGGAATGTTAACGGACTTAGAGCTTGTGTAACCAAAGGATTTTTAGACTTTTTTAAAGAAGTCGATGCGGATATTTTCTGTTTACAAGAAACTAAACTTCAAGAAGGTCAAATAGATTTAGAATTAGAAGGATACCATCAATATTGGAATTATGCTCAAAAAAAGGGATATTCAGGTACTGCAATATTTACAAAAATAGAGCCTATAAGTTCAACTTACGGTATTGGAATTGAAGAACATGATAATGAGGGGAGAGTTATAACTTTAGAATTTGAAGATTTTTATTTTGTAACAGTTTACACTCCAAACTCTCAAAGTGAATTAAAGAGATTAGAGTATAGAATGAAATGGGAAGATGATTTTAGAGAATACTTATTAAAGTTAGATAGTAAAAAGCCTGTTATAATGTGTGGTGACTTAAATGTTGCACATAAGGAAATAGATTTAAAAAATTCAAAAACTAATAGAAAAAATGCTGGATTTACTGATGAAGAAAGAGGTAAATTTACTGATTTCTTAGCTTCTGGTTTCATTGATACTTACAGATTCTTTAATCCAGATAAAACAGATATTTATTCTTGGTGGTCATATAGATTTAAGGCTAGGGAAAAGAATGCAGGTTGGAGAATTGACTACTTCTGTGCATCTAAAAAAATAGAGGATAGATTAATTAGTGCTGATATACATACGGAAATACTGGGATCAGATCACTGTCCAGTAGAGCTAGTTATAAAATAACTAAGAATTATAATGATATAAATTCAAAGAAGGATTCCTTAAAAAGGAGTCTTTTTTTGTATTATTAATATATTAGATAATTATATTAATATGTAATAAATATAAATTTATAATCATAAAATTTATTGAGACCAAACTATGTAAATAATTATATATTTTTAGGAGGATAGATAAATGAATTTATTAGACTTAAAAAGTAAATTGGAAAAAGGTAAGCTTTTAGAGGGAGAAGTAGTATACATAAAAGAAGATAATATTATATCTGGAATAGATTCTGTATATAAAAATCAAGAAGATAAAAGTATTGTTTTGTTAAAATCAAAGGAAGAAACTATAAAGGTAGATAATCTTTTAGGAATATTAAATGAAATATATGCTACTGTTGGAGATATAGAAGTTTTTATTTCTGAAAACTCTACAAATAGAAGTTGCACTAAGAATATAGAATCAGTGGAATTTGCACAGTATGAACTTGTGAAAATGATTTTTATAAATATATAAAATTATATGTTTAGTAAAGAAACTATTTTTAAATAAATATTATATTTAAAGATAGTTTCTTTTTATCTAATAAATACTTACTATAGATATATTATTTACAGCAGAATGTTTCACAGCTGGCATTACCAGAATTTATTTTTACACTTGGTGCAGTACAACTTTCATTTTCGTTATATTTGCAGTTGCCAGCTTTACAATCTATATTTGATGTTTTTACACAATCACATTCATCTGCAGAATTTGTGAATCCACAAGTACTTTGATCTCTAAATGTAGAACAACAAGTATTTGAAGTTGTAGTAGCTTGTCTTCCATCGACCTTTATACTTCCAGAATAACACTCACCTGAAGTATTGTATACACAGTTTGTAGCTGAACAACCTAAATTAGTATTAGCCATAAAATACCTCCTAAACATAATATACAATTAGTATGTGAAAGAAAAAGAAACTTATTCATGTAAAGATTGTAGCTTAGCATAAAAGATATATTTTATAAAACTATATCATTATATTTACTAATATGTTAAAATTAGCTAGTACTAACAAATGAGATAAATAAAATAATAAAAAGTCTTTAAAAGATTTTCAATATATTTTAAATATGTGATATATAAATTATAATAAAAAAGACCTTATGGTCTTTTTTTAGGTATAAAGTGACAACTTAACATAACAACTTAATTGGGGGAAAATATGAAGAAAAGAATTATAGTTTTAGCTATTTCGAGTTTATTTATTATTGGATCAGCATTTATTGTAACTAAAAAAGATAATATTAAAGCACAGAACAATACTTCTAATATGAGCAAAAATAATTACAAAAATGATGGTAATCTTTCTGCTAGTAAAGAATACATAGAAGGAGTACAACCATTGTATATAGATGGTATAGTAGTAGTGAATAAAAAATATGGACTACCACAAGATTATAGAGCACCAGAAGAGTTAGAAAAAGATGCAATAGATGCTGCTAAAAGAATGATGAAATCTGCCGAAGAAGATGGAGTAGTAATAAAAATAAGAAGTGGATATAGATCTTACAGTATTCAGTCTACTTTATATAATAATTATGTTAGACGAGATGGAAAAGAAGCAGCTGATAAATATTCAGCAGTGCCGGGTTACAGTGAACATCAAACTGGTTTAGCATTTGATTTTACAACAAGCGATACGATAACATCTATAGGAGATTGGTTCACAGATACAATACAAGCTAAATGGTTATATGAAAATGCCTATAAGTACGGCTTTATTATTAGATATCCAGAGGGGAAAGAAGATATTACTGGATACCAATACGAGTCTTGGCATTATAGATATATAGGTGAAGAACATAGCATACATTTCGCAATGAATAATTTAACATTAGAAGAATATTTAGGTTTAGATAAATAATGAGAAACTATTAAAAGGAACTATCAAGAGCTTTTTGATAGTTTTTTTGAGTTATTAGCTTATTTATTGCTTCTTTAGTTAAAATTAATTTTAAAATATCTTTATTAATAGAATAAAAATTCCATTTTCCTTTAGGAATTTTAATAATTAAATAAGCAGAAAGAAGCAATTTTAAATGATACGATAGTTTTGATTGAGTTAAATTAAAGATTTCGGTAAGTTCATAGACACATATACTTTCTGTTTGGTAAACTATTTATGTTATAATAAATAAAGGTAATAAGAAGCAATTATGAAGTGGTATTTATGAATATTATTGATATAGCTAAGCTTGCAGGAGTATCTAAATCAACTGTATCTATATATTTAAACGAGCTTATGCAAGCGAGTAAAGTAGAAAAAATACAAGATGTAATTGATAAAACAAGTTTTGTTCCATCTAATCATGGTAAAAGTTTACACACAAAAAACTAATCTAATTAGGTACAATACTTCCAAAGATAAGCCCAGAAACAATTAGTAAAATTGTAGATGGGATAAGTCAGGAAATTTCAAAAGAAAATTATAATATTATTCTTAGTAATACTGATCTAAGTATAGAAAAAAATAGAATATTTAAAAATATTTAGAAATAAAAATGTTGATGGTGTAATTTTTGTAGCTACTATAATAACTGATAAACACTTAGAAATAATTAAACAAATGAAAGTACCTATTGTTATTGTAGGACAAAAGGTAGAAGGGTATCCTTTTGTATATCATAGTGATTATGAAGCTGACTATGAAATGACAAACTTTTTAATAAGCAATAATCATAAAAATATAGCATATATAGGTACTAATGCTGAAGATATATCTGGAGGTATTAATAGGAAAAAAGGGTTTATTAGATGTTTGCAAGATAAGAATTTAAAATTTAATAAAAATTTAATAAAAGATGCTAACTTTTCACAAAAAGGTGGATATGAGAGAAAATAATATAAAAATACCAGAGGATATAAGTTTATGTGCTATAGGTGATTCTAAGTTTTCTAGCCTAATAAATCCAAAACTTACAACTATTCAATATTACTACAAAGAAAGTGGAATAAAAAGTAGTCGTATATTAATTGATATTTTAAGAGGCAATTGTAATAAGGAAGATTTGAAATCTATAAAATTAGGATATAACTTTTCAACAAGAGAAAGTGTAAAAGTATAATAAAAAATATATACCATTATTGAAAAGGTTTGCAGGATCGAGTATATAATATATAATTTAATTATAGAACCATGTTAAATAATTTAGTTTTTATTTGTAGACTTTCATATTTTAATAACTTAAAATGAAAAATTATTTGAATTTAATGTAGTTCATATATAGAATTATTATTATTTAACGGGTCTTTTTAATTATATAAGCAGTAAGTTAGTATTCAGGTTATTAAAATTATATTTTTAATATATAATGGGGGAATGCCTAGACTTAATAAAATTAAAAGACATAGAAATACAAAAGTTAAATATATTCTTTCAATATCATAACAAGGTATAAAAGAAGATGATTATAGATATAACAATATATCAAAGTGGATATTTCTTAGGGTATATGGATTTTAAAAAGGGAGAATTTATATTTGACGAATTTATAGAACTTGGAAGAGATTTTGATTTTTATACACTTTAAAGTTTTGTTGATAAAAAAGAAGGACTATACTGATAAGATGGATGGGGATTCCAGATATTGAAAAAGATTACTATGTAAATCCTACGTACAAAAGTGGGTGGATGCATTGACTATACCTAGATAGTTAATACTTGCAAATAATAAATTACATTAACTACCAATAAGGGAAATTGAAAACTGAGAAAGAATAAATTAACTAATTATTTAAAAAATATTATAGAATATGATGAGTTAAAAGGTTGTATTTATGGACTAGAAATAAAGTTTTATTGTGAAGTAGATAATTTTGAATTAAGTTTAAAGCCAGACTGTATTATTAATTATTGTAAAGAATCTAAAGTATTAAGATTAAATCTTGGGAAAAGTGGGTATGGAAGATATGAAAGAGCTACAAAAATTGAAAAGTTAGAAGATCTACTAATATTTGTAGATACATCAAGTATAGAAGTATTTGTAAACTATGGAGAAGAGGTATTTACAAGTTGTATGTACTGTGCTGACTTTGATGATAAGATAAGTATGAAAGGGAATTTAGATGATGTAAAAATAAATTTATATGAGCTAGGAGAATATAAATATGTATAAGGTAATCACAATTGGGGAAGCATTAATAGATTTTATTCCAAATAAAAAAGGATGTATGTTAAAAGACGTTATAGGATTTGAAAGAGTTGCAGGAGGAGCACCAGCTAATGTTGCAGCATCAGTTGCTAAACTATCGGGCAATGCTTATTTTATTTCTCAATTAGGAGAAGATGCTTTTGGAGACCACATCATTGATGTATTAAGAGATGCTAATGTCAATACAGATTATATAATGAGAACTAATAAAGCAAATACAGGATTAGCATTTGTTTCATTAAAAGAAGATGGAAATAGAGATTTTTCTTTTTATAGGAATCCGAGTGCAGATTTATTACTTGAAGATAATATGCTTGAAGAAAATTGGTTTGAAAATTGTGGAATATTACACTTTTGTTCTGTAGATCTAGTTGAATCACCAATGAAGTATACACAAAAAAAAGCTATTGAGTATGCAAGTAAAAATAAATCAATAATAAGTTTTGATCCAAATGTTAGATTACCACTATGGAAACATGAAAATGATGCTTTAAAAAGTTTATTCAAGGGCAATGTAAAAGTAGTAATTTATACAAAAGGTGAAGATGGAGCAATATTTATAACAAAGAATAAAGAGTTTATAGAAAGTAAAGGTTTAAGAGTAAATGCCGTAGATACTACGGGAGCTGGAGATTCTTTTATAGGATCATTTTTATATCAATTAAGTCAAAAAAATATAACAATAGAAGACTTAGATAATCTAGATTATAATTTAGTAAAAGAAATGCTAGATTTTAGTAATAGATATGCTGCAGATACAACAACTAAAAAGGGTGCAATCGCAGCAATGTGTACAATAGATGAAATAAAATAATATATTATATAGGAGAGAAAATTATGGGATTATTCGATTTTTTTAAAAAGAAAAAAGAAACAGTAGAAGAAAGTAATAAAGTAGAGTTAAAAGGAATAGTATGTCCAACAAATGGAGAAATTTTAGAGTTATCAGAAGTACCAGATGAAGTGTTCTCTCAAAAAATGATGGGAGATGGTTTTGCTGTAAAGAGTGATGATGGTATATTTGTATCACCAGTAAGTGGAACAGTAGAGATGATATTCGATACAAAACATGCAATAGGATTAAGAAGTAATGATAATATAGAGATACTAGTACATATGGGCATAGATACTGTAAATTTAAATGGCAAAGGTTTTGATGTATTTGTGAATGTTGGAGATAAAGTTAAAGCAGGAGATAGATTAGCTAAGATGAATGTTGAATATGTAAAAGAAAATGCTAAGTCTGATATAACGCCAGTTATATTTACATCGCTAGAAGATGGAAAATCTGTAAAATTATTTACAGGTCAAGCAAAAGTAAAAGAAGAAAATAGAATAGAATTAGTTTAATTTTAACTTAAACATATAGCGTAAAATATTAAATTCTTTTATAACAGATACTACAATACTGTAAATTTTAGAGGTTTAATATTTTACGCTTTTCTTTATATAAATTATATAAGAAGTAGAAAAACATACAAAACTTTTCTTTATCTTTTTTTATAATTTATTTTATTATCTTTTGTTTCTATTACAAATTGATTAGTTTTGCCCATTTTATAGGCTAAATCAATTATTTTTTTTTCTTCTTTTGTTAATTGGCGTTCTAGTATTTTCTCGAATTCTTTAAATAATTTCTCATAATCAATTTCTTTTTTTATTTTACGCTTTGATTGTGCAGGCTTCACTGGTGTATAAATATATACATCAGGAACAATATCTGGACTATTTATTTTTATAAAAACTTGTGCTGTGTAATAAGCATCATTTAATGCATCATGATAGGATTTATTTTGCTCTACACCTAGTATTGAAATTGCATTTTGAAGTCCAATACTTTTACCAGTAGGATTTTTAAAATACTTAGAAGCATATTCTTGAATGTTAATATAAGATTTGGGTAAAGTTTTTGATGGTAGATTATAATAATTTACATTTCTATATAATTCCTTCAAGTCACTTGTTCCCCATACGCATAATACAGACTTTTTTGAGGATATAAACTTTTTAAATTCTTTATAAACTTGAGTAAAGTTTGAGGCATCTTTAACATCACTTTTAGTAATACCTGTCATCTTTTGTATAAAAGGATGAATATCCTTATATATTTCAGGTTTTACATATGCATTAAAAGTATCTATCATATTAAAGTTAGAATCTAATTTAATTGCTCCAATTTGAATAATTTCAAAAGGGCATCGTTCATTAGATACAGTTTTATTAAGAGTTTTATCAAATCCCTGATTAAACTCTAAATCAAAGACTATATATTCCATGTTTTTCTCTCCTAAAATTTCTTGGAATTTTTTATTATAAAATTCTTTATATAATTTTTAAATTAAGACTATTACAATAAAAAGTTTCTTATAATTAGTATACCCTATATTGATAAAAAGTTAAAATATTACTGTAAAAAGAATATAATTTATTATGAAAAAGTTTGTTTTACACTATAAGGAAATAAAAGAATATTAAATATTGCGAACTTTCAAATCATAAGATATAATAATATAAAGATTAAAACGAATAAAAATGATATAATACAAAAAATATAGGGGTTTAACATCGTAAGGAGGAGCTATGAGTAATTTATTGCATGTCATTGAAAAAGAAAGATATAATGCAAATGAGTTAAAATCATTATTAGGAGAACATAAACACATAAAATTCGTTTCGTTAGTAGGTGTAGACTTAGGTGGAAATGCAACTGATGAAAAAATACCAATGGAATTATTTTTAGATGATATAGAAAGTTTTTTATCTTCAGCAGTTCAAACTGATGGTTCAAGTGTTGAACTTTATGAAATAGCCACATTGAATAACGCAAAGGTCGATTTAATGCCAGATGAAAGTAGTCGATGGTATATAGACTATAATTTAGAACACATAGATGCAGAAACTAATTTGCCAATAGGCACATTAAAAATACCGGCATTTTTAATACATGATAATAAAAAGGTATGTTCTAGAGGGGTACTTCAAAAAGCAGAGAGTTACTTTAAGAAATCTTTACTAGAAGTATTTGAACAATATCCACATATGATAAATAATATAGGAATAAATAATATAAATGAAATAGATGATATACTATTAACTTCAGCAACAGAATTAGAGTTTTGGGTAAATACTCCGGAAGATAAAGCCGATTTAGAGAAGTTATTTGTATCTCAAAGTTTAAAAGAGCAATATTGGAAGAGAACTCATGGTCTAATAAGAACTTGTTTAGAAAAAACATTAATAACTCTTCAAGCTAAAGGTATATGTCCTGAAATGGCCCATAAAGAGGTTGGTGGTATACAAAGTACTATAAGTATAGAAGGTAAAACTAATCATGCAATGGAGCAATTAGAAGTATCTTGGAAGTTCTCATCTCCTCTTCAAGCTGCAGATAATGAATTAGTAGTAAGAGAAGTAATTGAAGATATATTTACAACTAATGGTCTAGAAGTTACATTTAAAGCTAAACCGATACATGGAGTTGCAGGTAGTGGAAAGCATACACATGTAGGTGTAAGTGCAAAATTAAAAGATGGAAGTATAAAGAACTTATTTGCACCAAGGGATATGAAAGATGATTACTTAAGTGAAATTGGGTATGGTGCTTTAATGGGATTACTTAATAACTATGAAGTATTAAATCCATTTGTAACATCTACAAATGATGCGTTTAACAGATTAGTACCAGGATTCGAAGCACCAGTTTGTATAGTTACTTCACTAGGTCATACTTATGAAACTCCTTCAAGAAATAGATCAGTGCTTGTTGGATTAGTAAGAGATGCAAAAAATCCAAAAACATTAAGATTTGAATTAAGATCTCCAAATCCATTATCGAATGCTTACTTAGTTATAGCTGGGTGCTATCAAACTATGTTACATGGAATAAAAGCAGTAGCAGAAAGTAAGCTTTCTACAAAAGGACTAGAAAAAGAACTTTCTAAGGATGTAGGAGAAGATAGTTTCTACTTGAATAAAAATAGAGCATATAGAGATGAAAATGATGTATTTGAGCACTATACATTAGAAGAAAGAAATAAAAGATTCTCAGCACCACCAGCTACTGTTTATGAAAATGTAAGAAGCTTAGATATTGAGAAAGATAAATTAGAAGCGTTGAAACAAGGAGGAGTATTTAATGATAAAATTATAAACTCTTTCAAAGTTGGTTCAATAGATAAGTGGAAGAAAGAATTAGGAAATAGAATAATACAAGACTATTCAGATAGAATAAGAAGCTATGTAAAATTACATACAAAAGAAAATATGGATGCATTAGATGAAGTTAATTGGAATGCAATTTCGGATATTAAGTTTAATGTAATGAAGGATACACTGACTAGGAGTTCAATATTTACTCAAATAAGAGATGCAATAGAAAGTGATGATTACCAAATAGCTTCAAATTTACAATTAGAGTTAGAAAGAAATATGGAAGATGTAGAAAAACTATATATGCAATATAAAAAGAATATATATTAATAAGAAAAAGAGATTTCTCAATTATGAGGAATCTCTTTATTTTTGATAAAATTGTATAAATATTTTAAGATTAGTCAATATTAATTTGTAGCTGTAAAAGGAGGATAAAAAATGAATAAAGATTTAAATAAAGTGGTATTAAGATTAACTATATCACTTGCATTATTAATTTCCTTAAACTTATATAATACTTCTTGTGCATTTGGGGAAGTAGGTAAGTTAGATCTGCTAATACAAAATCAAGAGAAGCAAGAGGAATTAAAAGAGAAAATAAATGAATTAGATAATATATTAGAAAGTAAAAATAACCAATTGAAAATTGAAAATGACCAATATGTATCATCAGAAGATAAAAAAGAATTAGAAGTAGTAACTGTTAGTTTTGTTCCTCAAGAGTATGAAACTAGCGAAAAAGATGAAATAAGTTCGGAGATTCTCGCTTTAGAAGAAAATAAAAATATACTAGATAAAGAATTGCAAGATGCAATAATAGAAGGTGTTCAATTAGAAAAAACAATTGAAGAAGAGGTTAAATCAAAATTAAAATCAGAAGATATTGAATTTATAACTGGAATATGGCCACTAAATGATTATAAAAATATAAGTTCTGGATATGGATATAGAATACATCCAATAACAAATGTAAAAAGTTTTCATAAGGGAATAGATATTCCTGCTCCACAGGATACTGATGTATTAGCTACTGATGATGGAATAGTTAGTTTTTCTGGTTATCAAAATGGATATGGAAATGTTGTTAAGATAAAACATTTTGATGGGAAGACTACTGTATATGCACATAATAACTCAAATGTAGTTAAAGAAGGAGATATAGTAAAGCAAGGAGATATTATTTCTAAAGTCGGAACAACTGGTAATTCCACTGGAAATCATGTTCACTTTGAAATAATAGTAAATGGAAAAAATATTAATCCTATAGAGGGTGTAATAAAATAAAAGTTTAAAATAAGGCATAAAATAACTTTAATGTTATCTTATGCCTTATTTTTAGTTGAAATGAGAGATATAATTAAAAAAAGTACTATGTAAATGAAATTTTTAATAGTGTAAATCATATAGATAAATATAAGAAGTGTTTATAGAGGGATTAGAAATATGAAATAGAACTTTTATTCTTAAGATAAAATTTATATAGTGTTTATAATATATATAAAATTAAGGTTAGGGGGAAGTGGTTAAAATAAAGCGTAAAATATTAATGGATTCAATTATTTATATTGTATCGCCAATAATATTATACAGACTAAGTAGCTTAGGCATTTCCAATTCCTATGTATTCTATTTAATATTAGGCGGTATTTGTTATACTCTTTATACTAAATATAAGCAAAATAGGACTAGTATATCGGGCTTAGGTATTATGACATTACTGACGTTGTATATTTACTTTTCAAGGAATCAAAAAAATAGTTTTGATTTATATCTTTATATAACTTATTTAATAGGAATAAGTTTTTCTATTATATTAATACTTAATTTATTTGATAGAAATATTTGCAGCCAGATATATATGGATATATTAAATACAAAATTTAATAGCGGTATATCAATAAATAACCTTATAAGAAAAAGAAAGTTAGAGAATGAATTTAGTTTTCTTACAACACTAATAACTTTGCATCTATTAATTTCTATAATGATAAGATTTTATGGAATTTCATACTATGGATCAAGTAGATATATGGAAGCTTATAGTTTAGAGATACTAAATCTTGTAATATTTACGGGAATAGAGTTATATATTATATATAAAATTATTGCAAAGACAATGGAGGATAAAGCTTTTTCAAATAAAAAAAGTGATAAAAATATTAATGATGGAAGAGTTATAGATTTAAGTCAATATAAACGTGTAAATAAATAGACATATATTAGAGTGTATAGTTATTAAATATAAGGGGATTGATACCCCTTATATTTAATGCTTTATTCAGAAATAGAAGTATTTAGTAATTCATGTACATAGTCATATATTTTTTTAGGATGTATAGTTTTCTTAAATTCAGATATGTTGTCTAACATGAATTTAATTAAGGAATTAAATTTACTTGAAACAATAGATTCAAATATTTCTTTAAGATCTTCATCGTCATTATAGATGATACCGATGCCTTTATCTACAATAAATTTAGCATTTTCTATTTCTTGCCCGACCTTTGGTAATTTAACTATTATAGGCGTTTGTGAGTGTATGGCTTCAAATAATGTGGCACCGCCAGGTTTGGTAAGCATTAAGTCATACTCTTTTATTAAATCTTGCATATTATTTACAAATCCTAGAACCTTTATATTTAGTAAAGGTTTTTTTTCAGTTAAATTATCATAAAGTTTTTTGTTTTTACCCGTTACTATTGTAACCTCTAAAATATCTTTATATATTCCTACAAAGTTATCAATCCAGTGCATAAAGTTTTCATCAAAGTCAAATAATCCACGTCCCCCACCTAGAAGTAGAAGCCTATATTTTCCTTGGATATAATTTTTTTCTTCTATATGGAAATTTTTATTAATTGGTACCCCTGTAACTTTTATAGAATTAGGAGATATACCTTTATGAACTAATCTATTTTTTATTTCGGTACTTGGTACAAAATACATATCAGTATTAGGATAAATCCATTCTAAGCTATCTACAACATCAGTTATGACAGTTACACAAGGTATTGGCTTATGAGTATGCTTTAAATTAAAATTATATACACAAGAAGCCGCAAGTGGGAATGTAGATATAATTAAATCAGGCTGAACATCTAAGATATACTCAGATAATTTAGGTGTATATATTAGATGAGAGATATCATATATAGGATTAAATGATTTCTTCAAATAATAGTAATAGTTATATAGTTCAGGCATGTATTTTGTATTATTTTCATACATCTTTACCATTGGTTTATTTATTCTAGGAACACTTGCACTTATAAAATTTTGTATTACTATATTGTAACTATCATCATTTTCATTTATGTAATCTTTAATAGCATTTGCAGCACTTATATGTCCAGCACCAAACTGGGCTGTTAAAATTAAAATTGTTTTTTTACTTTTTTCTGTATCCAAAATATCACCTCTAGAAAAACTGTATAGTATTTATAGCATTTACAGTATTATACATTATGATATCTAGTATAATCAATGCTATAAAATTTATTATTAAAGAAGGATATATATAGTTTAGGTTGAAAAATTATACAGAGGTGAGGATATGGAGGGAATAAATAATAAGAAAAATTATGAAGAAAACAGTGATAGCGACTCTATATACATACTAAAGATGATAATTTACTCTGTAATAGGCATAGGGACTTTTTTTATACCTATAAATATAAATAATCAGAATCAAACTATTTTATATCATATAGTTGATAAAATTCAATTAAGCTATAATAATTTTTTACAAATATGTATAGTTGTATTTATTTCTTTAGGAAGTCTAAAGTTATTTATTGATAAAGAAAGAAGTAAAACATTTTTATTTTTTAGATTTTTAAGTGTTTTAATAATACTTAATATATTTTATGGGAAAAATTATATATTTTTCAAAAATGATAATACTATTTTAATTATAAAGGAAATAATTTTAAATCTAGTTACTGTTCTGCCAATAAGTTCTATATTTATGCCATTCCTGCTTGAATATGGATTATTAGATATTTTAGAATCTTATTTTCATCCAATTACAAAAAAACTATTCAAAGTAAGTGGGAAGACTGTGATTAATATACTGATATTTATTTTTACAGATTGTTTTTGCGGATACTATATGGCAAATATATTGTATTCTAAGGGGAAACTTAGGTTAAATGAATTATATATGTTATTATTAAATTTTTCTATAATGTCCTTTCCTATGATTAAATATATATGTAATGAGTTAAACCTAAATAGTGGTATTTTTATTTTTATAAATTTGCTAATACTAATAACTAGCAATATGATTTTGTGTAGAGTATATCCAATGAGTAAAATTAAAAAGTCATATTCTGTAAAGACTAACTATAAAGAAAGTATACATAGAAAAGACAAGTTAAAGAAGGGTATAAATAAGCATTTACAGAGTAGAGATAATAAAAAAGTATTTGTACATATCCTGGATAATCTAGAGTATGCTATAAATTTAATTATGAATTTAATACCAAATATTGTATTAATTTTTTTCTTTGGAGACTTACTATTCAATAATGAATATATAGTAGATCTTTTGAGTAAATTATTTTATCCTATAATTAATTTGCTAAAACTTTCTGATGTATCTTTAATTAGTAAGTCAATTATTGGTGGATTTTATAATGAAATAGTAACTATAGATTTAATAAATAAAAGTGTAGAATACAATATTAAATTTATAATAGGAATATTATTAGTTTTAAAATGCACATCTCTGACTACTAATATAGCTTATATAAGTAGCTCATCAATAGAAATAGATAAAAAATGTTTTATTATAATATTCTTAGAAAGAATATTACTTATATTACTTCTATATTCAATAATATATTATTTTTATATAGGTTACATAATGTAGAATTATTGAATATAATACTTTAGGGGAAGGGAAAACTTGTAATTTAAGGAGGTTCTATGAATTATAACTTATTGTATAAATATATTAAGGAACTTTTAAGTATTCCAAGCCCCACAGGATATACAGAAGAAGTTGAAAAGTATATAGTAAATTTTCTTAAATCTCGAAATATTAACTATAAAATTGCAAATAAAGGCAGTGTAATAGCTACTATAGAAGGAAAAGATAAAATGAATGTTACTACATTTTCAACTCATGTAGATACTTTAGGAGCTATGATTAAAGAAATAAAAGGAAATGGAAGGTTATCAGTAAGCCTAATTGGTGATTATGTAATTAGCTCTGTAGAAGGTGAATGCTGTACAATACACACTAAAAATAATAAAAAATATGAAGGAACTTTGCAAAATATTAAACCATCTATTCATGTATATGCTGAGGAGGCAAAACAAATAGAGAGATCCTTAGAAAATTATGAAATAGTAATAGATGAAGAGGTATTTTGTAAAGAAGATATAAATAATTTAGGTATAGATGTAGGAGATATAGTATCATTTGATACAAGGACAAAAATAACTAGTTCAGGATTTATCAAATCAAGATACTTAGATGATAAAGCAGCTGTAGGTGTAATGTTATATGTTATAGATTATATAATATTAAATGAAATAAGCTTAAATCACACTATAAACTTCTTATTTACTAATTATGAAGAAGTAGGACATGGTGCATCTGCATTTATACCTAAGGATACAATTAATTTTATTGCTATAGATTTAGGGTGCCTCGGAGAAAAACAAAACTCAACGGAGTATGATGTCAGTATATGTACAAAAGATTCTAACGGGCCATATGATTACAAACTTATTAATCACTTTATTGATTTATGTAAAGAAAATAGTATCAACTATAAATTAGATATATATGATAATTATGGATCAGATGCTATAGCAGCTATAAAATCAGGATTAGATGCAAAGTTTGCTTTATTTGGACCTGGAATATATGCTTCTCATGGTTATGAGAGAACTCATATAAAGTCTTTAGAAGAAACTATAAAATTGATTTTAAAGTATGTTACAAACTAAATATATAAAGTATACTTGATCGGATTAAAAAACGAATTCTTTGGTGATGATAAACATCACAAAGAGTTTGTTTTTTTATTTGTATCAAAACACAGTATTGTGTAACGCACAATACTGTGTTAATATATGTGTATAAAATACTATTGTGTAATACAAAATACTGTGTAAAAAGAAGGGAGGAATTAAATGAATACCCAATTTCGAAAAGGCGTTTTAGAAATATGCGTTCTAGCGTTGATATCTAAAAAAGATATGTATGGATATGAAATAGTTCAAAATATTTCTAAGGTTATAGATGTTAACGAGGGAACTATATATCCAATACTGAGAAGGCTTACAAAGGATGAATACTTTGAAACTTATATATTAGAATCTAATGAAGGTCCGGCAAGAAAGTACTATAAAATAACTGCAGAGGGAATTAAAAATTTAAATAAGCTGGTAAGGGAATGGAAAGATTTTGTAGGTGCAGTTAACATTATTTTAAATGAATACTAGAAGGAGGTAACTATCTTGAATAAAAGTGAATTTTTAGAGATATTAAAAGATTATCTTGGAAAAGATTTTTCAGAATATGAAGTTAATGATATATTAAGAGATTATGAAGAATATTTTGTGGATGGAATAATAGAAGGAAAGAGTGATATGGAAATAATATCAGCTCTGGGTTCTCCGAAATCAATAGCAAAAGATTTAGTGTCTCAAATGAAGGAAAAGGATGAAAATAAACAATTTAAAAATAGTAAATTTACTGATAATATTAGTGATAAATATGAACAGTCAAAAATAAAAGCAAGAGATATATTTAGAAAAGGAAAGAACTATGTGAGTGAAAAGCTTACACCTAATTTATATAGTGAAAGTTCTAGGTTATCCACAAAACTTATAAAGATAATATTAAAAATATTATCACTAGTACTTTTAATGCCAGCATTTATGTTTATTGTTGTAATGATACCAATAGGAATATCGTTAATTATGTCTTTAGTAGCTTTTATAGTGGCTATACCTTTAGTAGTTAATTTTGTTTGGTCTGTACCAGAAATAACTGCAGTTGTTATATTTGCATCTATATTATTTATAGGATGTGAAATAATTGCATGGCAGATTTTTATATTCTTTATAAGATTATTTATTAAGTTAAGTAAAAGATATATGAATTGGATAAAAACAAGGAATATTTATATAAATGCTAGTGAGAAAAAAGATAGATTAGAAAAGGATAGCTATGAAGAAGATGGAAAAGGAGATGATGATTATGAATAAGAAACTTTCCATATTTGCAATAATCTTAATAATAATTGGATTAGTGGGAACTATTTGGTCAGGTATTAATACAATGCCTTACTTCATGAGTGAAATATCAAAAGCAGAACAAGAAGCTATGAAAGAAGAAACAGTATATAATGAAGATCTTCTTGATGCTAAGAAGGTTACTATTTATACAGCACATAGTAATGTGACAATAAAAAGAAATAATGAGAATAAAGTAAGAGTAAATAGAATAGGTAATCTAGATTACGCAAGATATGATGTTAATAACAATAAAAGTATATTAACAATAAAAGAAATTGAAACTAATAAAAACTATTATATTAAGCAGCTAGATTTCAAGAAGTTATTTAACGATGTAATTGAATCATTAGTTTCAATACAAAATGAAGGTATTATAGTTTACTTACCAAATAATGTAGATTTAGAAGTAATTACAGTCAGTGGTAATTTAAAAGTAGAAGGTGATATTGAATCAAAAAAAATAGTGTTTAAAACATCTGGTGGAAGAATATCTTTACCTAAAGAAGTAAAAAATATCGAAAATTTACAAATATTAAGTTCGAGTAGCATATATTTAGATGTAGTGGAGCTTTTAGGAGTTCGAGATGTAAATGTTGAATGTAACGATTTAACTATATACTCTAATGAAAATTATATGTTTATAGATAATATTGAAAATTATATACCATTAAATTTAGATATAAGCCAATATAATAGTGAGAATTATGGTTCTAGTGTGCATGTACAAAGTAATATACCTGTTTCAAAAAATCTTAATATAAAAGGGAATGATAACTCTGTGTATTTACAAATTCCTATAGAAAAATATAAGATGAATTTTGATGTGAGCGTATCTGAAAATATATATTTAAATAATAATATATTTACTGAAAATGCTATAGTGGGCAATGTAAAGCAGATAAAAGGAGTCCTAAATAAAGACTTAGAAGATTTAGATGAACAGTATAATGTAAATGTAAAATCAGCTAATCTTGAAATAAACTAAACTGTATTTTCAATTTATTTATATTGTAAAAAAATAGAAAAAAATAAGTCCCTATGATATAATAGAAAAAAACATAGTAATGAGGGATGCTTATGAATAAATTAACCGCAGCAATATTTTTAAGCACAACTATTTTATTTAATGCAGCATGTGCAAATGTTAATAATGTAGAAAGCGCTAGATCTTTAGAAAATGTAGATGTGTCTAAGACAAGTGAAGTTACCGATGATAGCTTAGAAACTATAACTATTCAGACAGATTCAAAGGATCCATCTAAAGTAATAGAAATAGAATTAGATGTAAACAGTAGTGCAAAAGAAAAGATAAACAGAATACTAGATAATATATCAGAAGAATGTTTTAATGGTTTACCAATTGAGGCAACTATTGTTAATAATAATGTGGTAGAGATAGAGTTAACTGAATATAATGATGAAAAAAAGAGCGTTTCTTGGCAGAATGATTATTTAAATAAATATACCAAGAAAAACACTATTAATCTTATAGTAAAAAATATAATAGAAGATAAATTTAAATCTGAAGTTTCTTCTATTAAAGATGTAAGAATATATCATAATGATAAATTAGTTACATTAGATTAAAAGGGCTATAATCAAAATATAGTTTGCATAATATTAAATTTAAAATTAGGTATTATGCAAAGTTATTTTGAAATAAGCCCTTTTTTTATTTCATATAATTATTTAAGATTATTTCATCGTCTTCATTATTATCAAACTCATCATCTAAATGTACGCTTTCGTTTACCATATATGTTGCGATAGATAAAATACCTATACCAGCAAATAATTTTAGCTGTTGCTTTCCTATATATTTAATGGCAGGGAATAAAACTTTTCTTGCTTTTGAACTAAATAAAGTAGTTGCAGATATTACTGCTCCAGAAGCGATTAGTGCGCTTAAAGCTGGGTAATCTTTTATAAAGTTTGAAGCACAATTACAACTAGATTCACTATAATATCTATGAAAATCATTTTTCATATCATCTAATTCATTAGAAGTCATATAATCACTCCAGTATTATAAATTTAGAAAATCCTTGTTTATAGATTATCCAATAAAGATAAAATTATAATTAATAAAATATGTTAAAAGTATAGAGTTAAAATTTCAAAGCAAAAAATACTATAATCTACCATACATTACATAATAGATAAATAATTAGTAACCAGTTTAAATTGCTATCATATAATTATAGTAAAGAACATAAGTCATGCTTATGAAACTTAAAATATACAGCAAAGGGGTTTTGACATATTATGAGAAAGAAAAAGAAACAATCTTATTCATGCGCTCCTCAGTATGATGCTTGCAATCCATGTGAAGAAAAAATAAATACATGTAAACCAGTTAAACAAACAAAAATTGCTAATACATGTACATGCAACACAAATAATACATGTAATACCTGTAAAAAACCAGTAAAAAAATATGTAGACGATTTATGTGGTGATTATGAAATAACATGCGTAGATAAATGTGTAAATTTAGCGAAGAAGGCAGAAGAATTATTTACTAAAGCATGTGAATGTGACGCTCAGGCGGTAGAAACTTATAATCAAGCTAAAGAGTGTGAAAAGTCTGCGAAATTATTAGAACAAAAAGCTAATAATTTATTACAAAATGCATGCTGTACTGAAAAAGAAGCTAAAGCAGCAGAGTGTAAAGCTAAGCAATTACTAGAAAAAGCTGAGGAACTTTCTGCCAAAGCTAAATGTTTATATCAAGAGGGGAAACAAATACAAAAAGAAGCAGAAGCTAACTGTGAAAGTGCAAAATGTTTATTTGAAAAAGCACAATGCTTAAATGAAAAAGCTAAAGAATTATATGCTCAAGCGATGAAATGTGATGAAAAAGCATTAGAATGTTATCAAAGTGCAGGAGAAAAAATGAAAGAGTATGAAATGAAGTCTAAGAAATGTGAAGATATGATTTCTAAATGTGGAACTGCATTAGATAAATGTTCAAATAAGGTTACTTGTAAAAAAGAAATACCTTGTGAATATGTAAAACCTACAGATATGTGTAATGCTACAAATATGTGTAACACTACAAAACCAAGCAGTACTTGTAAATATGAAGAGTACGATTATTCATGCAACCCTCCAAAGAAAAAATCTTGCGGATGTAATAAACCAGTTTCTAAAAATCCATGCAAAATGAATACTTGCAATCAAGACTATGAAAATAAAATAGATTCATGCTATTCAGATAATAAGTATCAGATGAACCCTTGCTATGAAATGGATAACTATAAAATGAATCCTTGTAAGAAATCTGTTAAATCTGAAGATATAGTATATATTGAAGACTGTGATCTTTGTAAAGGTAATTTATGTTCAACTTATGTAAGTCCTATGTATGATATGACACCTATGCAATGTACAGGAGGAATGTCAAGTAAATATCCATCTTTAGATAAACCATATATGAATGCTTATATGGATCAATATCAAGATATAAATGATATGTGGATGAATTATTATATGTATATGCAAAATATGTATATGCAAAACATGATGCCTTTTGATGAAATGTAATAATTTAAAGTTAGGGGAAGAGCCTATTTATGAGGCTCTTTTTTACATATTAAATATTTTATAAAAATTGAATATATTAATAAAAATTAAAACAAACTAAATTAATATTAAATTTTACTATTATATAATTATGTGGTATATTAAATAATAGATTTTATATAGAGAACAAAAGATATATTAGGTGGTGATTAATAAAGTGGATATAAAAAAGCATAAAGAAAGTATACTTTATTTAATATTTGGTGGATTAACTTTTCTTGTAAATATGATTACATATGTACTTTTTACTAGAGTAGTTAAAGCTGATGTTTTAGTTTCAAATTGTATTGCATGGATTGTAGCAGTTTTATTTGCTTATATTACAAATAAATTTTTTGTTTTTGAAAGTAAAGAAACTGATTTTAAATATATATTAAAAGAATTTAGAGCATTTGTTGGTTGTAGACTATTTTCTGGAGTTGTTGAATTAGGGATAATATTTGTGATGGCAACTTTAATGGGAATAAATGACTTATTTGTAAAGATAGTAACTAATATAGTTGTCATTGTTTTAAACTTTATATTTAGTAAATTAATTATATTTAAAAAAGAGATACAAGTATAAATAATAGAGATATTTTTAATTGCGATCAAATATAAATAAAAAAGATGTCCAAGCTAAGGACATCTTTTTTTCTATTCTATAGATCCTGAATACTCTTCAACAAAGTATAATGGTCTACCTTTTACTTCTATGAAAATTCTTCCTAAGTATTCACCTATAATACCTAATGATATTAGTTGAACGGCGCTCAAGAATAATAATATGCAAACTATACTTGCATATCCTGGGACATCTATCCCAAAAATTAAAGTTTTAGAGAATACAAAAATCATGTACAAGAAAGAAGCAATACCGCTTATTATCCCCATTATTGTAGAAATTCTAAGTGGAAGTATAGTAAAGGAAACTATCCCCTCAATTGCTAAGTCCATTAACTTAAAATAATTCCATTTAGTTTGTCCAGCAACTCTTGAATCTCTATCGAATTCTATTTCCTTTTTCTTAAAGCCTATTAAACTAAACATTCCCTTAGTATATCTTTGTCTCTCAGGGAAAGATTTTAAAGCCTCTATAGCCCTTCTGCTTAACAGTCTAAAGTCTCCTGTATCTTTTTGAATAGGTACATCGGATACACTTTGTAAAACTCTATAGAAGGTTTTAGATGTGAACTTTTTGAACCAAGTTTCACCATCTCTACTTCTTCTTTTAGCATATACATCATCGTATCCTTCTTCATATAATTTAATCATATCAACTATTAATTCAGGAGGATCTTGTAAGTCAGCATCTATTATAGCAACAGCTTCTCCTGTAACATAGTCAAAGGCAGCTCCCATAGCAACTTCTTTACCAAAGTTTCTAGATAAGTTTACATAACAAACCCTTTTATCTGCCTTACGTAGTGCTTTAACTATCTCTAAAGAGCTATCTTTACTACCATCATTTACAAATAGAAATTCTAAATCATAGTTTTCTATTTTTTCTCCTAGAGCAACTAATCTACTATATAAATGTGGAAGAGATTCTTCTTCATTATACATTGGTATTATAATAGACAATATTTTATTTTTCATATTAATCAACTCCAACTATCGAATTTACGCCATAGTACTTAGCCATCCATTTATTAAGCCAAGATTCTTTATCGTCACTAACATACCTACTACCTCTAAATGCATTATATTCACTTTGAGCTTTTGGTATATTTTTAATTTCTATATCTAAGTTACCACTTTCTTTTTCAGTGTTTATCGTAGAAATCTGAGTATTTATACTATTATAAGTTTTAACAATATCTTTATAAGCGATACTGTAGCTATCTGCAAATTTAATTGTAAATCCTATTAAGCATGCTACTAAAATAATATTTAATGATTTAGAATTAATAGATATATTTGAATAAATATTTCCTATTGCAACTATAATAAATACTATAGGTCCAAACCAAGTTCTAGCAGGTATTTGAGGAGATACAATTAAAACAATTATTCCTGCAAGTGCAGAGAATATATACATAAAAGATATTGTAAGTGACTTACTTATTAATTGTGTATTATTATTAGTTATTAAGAAGAATGCTAAAACTACTAATAAAAGGATAGTAAGTCCAAACATAAGTGTAAATGAAGTACCAAATACGTTTCCTATATTTTTAATTATATTTATTGTTTTATTAACTAAATATTCTTTTCTAGCGTTATTACCAGGAGCAAGAACTAAAAGTCCAAAGCCGATACAACTAGATACAAATCCAGAAAATGCCCAATTAGGTATTTTTACGTTTTTCAATTTATAGTAAGCTATAAACAACATAGTTAGTAATATCATAGCTCCACCAGTATTTTCGTTTGTCCAACCTGCTAATATACCTATAATAATCATAAGAATGAAATTTAAAGTATTATCTTTAAAAGAGTGTTCATTTTCAAGATATTTTCTATATGGCAGTAAGAATAATAATATAATTATAGTACACCATAAATAGTTACCTGCACCTGATACCCATAGTACAGTTAATCCAAATTGAGGTATGAAGAACCATAATGAGAATATTATACCTATTAATAACGGTATATTTATTTTTTTTGAAACATTTGAATGCAAATAAACAAGTACAGCTAGTCCAACAAAAGCAATTGAGTTAATAATATTAAAGAATTGCTTATCAAACATTAAGAAGAATTGAACTAAGGTATGTGCAGTAATTCTTCCGCCCCACATAAAGTAGTGGTTATACATAGATTTAATTATATCACTGAAACTTGAGAGTCTTTGAACGCCATCATTAGGCATAAAAGATTCATACATAAAATTATATCGAAAATCATCTGAAGTAAAATGAGTATTCTTATTAAGAATATACATCATTCCAAATGTTAACAATAAAATAATGGAGAAACAAATTACATTACTAATAGAGTTAGTTTCAGTATTATTTATATTACTTTTAAAATTTAACGAATTGTTATTTCTTTTCAAAACTATTCCTCCTATTTTGAACTATAAAATATTTTAATCGACATTTTATATTATACATAATTGGAAGTACTTTTTAAAGCTAGTTAATTACAAAATTATAACTATGTTAAATGTGATTAGAATATCCTTTAATTAATAAGACAAGTACAGAAGAGAATTATTAACATGATTATTTAAAAATGCTAATAATATAAAATTATAGGGGGATAGTTATGAGTAAATTTAATTTATATTAACTTTAAATATTTATAGGAGGTAAATTATGAAGAAAATATATATGGCTGTATTAGCTATAATAATGAGCTTAGGGTTGATATCATGTTCTAATAATATTAAGAAAGAAGAAGTTAATAAGTATAATGATAAAATTAAGGTATATGCAACTATTTTTCCAGTATATGATTTTGCTAAAAATATAGGTAAAGATAAAATTGAATTAAATTATATTGTACCACCATCTTCGGAACCACATGATTATGAGATAAGTGCAAAAACTATAAAAGACATACAAAATGCAGATTTACTTATAAAAAATGGTTTAGGAATAGATGGATTTTCTGACAATATAAAGTCAGAATCAGATAAATTAAATATTTTAGTAGCAAGTGAAGGTATTGAAAAAATTACATATAAAGAAGAAGGTCATGATGAAGATCAAATTGAAGAAGAACATGAACATGGAAAGTATGATCCTCATGTATGGCTAGATATTAATAATGCTATAAAAGAATGTGAAAATATAAAAAATGAATTTATAAAAATAGATAGCAAAAATAAAGGATATTACGAAGAAAATTATAATAATTATGTAAAGGAATTAAAAGATTTACAAGAAGAGTACAATGCAAATTTAAAAGATATAAAAAATAAAACTATATTAGTTTCTCATGATGCTTATGGATACTTATGTAAGGAGTATGGTATTAATCAAATATCAATAACAGGTATAAATCCAAATCAAGAGCCTTCTATGAGTAAAATAGCAGAGCTTACAAATTATGCAAAAGATAATAATATTAAATATATATTGTTTGATGGATTAGTTAATCCAAAGGTTTCTCAGACAATAGCTAATGAAGCAAAAATAGATACAGAAATTTTATATTCCTTAGATGGTATAACTAAAGATGATTTTAATAATAATGAAGATTATATATCATTGATGGAAAGAAATTTAGAAACCCTTAAAATAGTATTAAGGTAGGTATAAAAATGGTGGATGTAATTAAGTTTAGAGATGTTAGTTTTGGATATGAAGATAAGTGTATATTAGAAAATGTTAATTTTAATATCTATCAAGGCGATTACATAGGAATTGTAGGACCTAACGGCTCTGGAAAGACTACATTATTAAAGCTCATAATTAATGAGATAAACCCAACAAAAGGTAAGATAAAGATTTTAGATAAAGAAATTACAAACTTCAATAACTGGGAAAAAGTTGGATATGTAAATCAAAAATCAAATTCATTTTCAACTTCTTTTCCTGCAACAGTAACTGAAGTTGTAGCTATGGACTTAGCACCTAAGATAGGATTGTTTAAGAAGATAAAGAAAAAACACTTAGAAGAGGTTTGGAATGTTTTAAAATTAGTAGGAATATACGATCTTAAAGATAAGCTAATAGGAAGTTTATCTGGAGGTCAACAGCAAAAAGTTTTTATATGTAGGGCTCTTATGAGAAATCCTAAAATACTGATTTTAGATGAACCAACGGTAGGTATAGACATAAATGGTCAAAAAGAATTTTATCATCTTTTAAAGAAGTTAAATGAAAGTTTAAACCTTACTATAGTAATAGTTTCCCATGATTTATTTATAGTTAAGGAAGAAGTAAAGAAATTAGCAGTAATAAAAAATAAAAACATTAAGGTAATAGATAATATAGACGATGAATTAACAAAAAGCACATTACTAGACCTTTTTGATATGTAAAAGGGAGGTAGTAAAATTGGAGATATTTCAATATGATTTTATGGTAAGGGCATTAATTGCGGCTTCTATAGTAGGATTAATATGTCCTTTAATGGGTATGTTTATAGTTTTAAGAAAGTTATCCTTAATTGGTGATAGTTTATCACATATAGCATTATCAGGAATAGCAGCATCAACTATTTTTAATGGAAATCCTATAATAGGATCATTAATAGCATCAAGTTTAGCAGCTATTATAATAGATAGGTTGAGAAGTAGTCTTAAAGAGTATGCAGATTTATCTATTGCAATAATAATGGCTCTAGGAGTAGGTATATCAGGAATACTTATGAGTGCATCAAATGTGAACTTTGATTTATTTTCTTTTATGTATGGGAGCATAGCAACTGTAACAAAAGAAGATATTACTATAATAATGATAACTGCAATAATAGTTCTGTTATTTATAAACTTATTCTTTAAAGAACTAGTATATATCACATTTGATGAAGAAAGTGCAAAACTATCAAATATTCCAGTGAAAATGATAAATATTATTTTTATGATATTAGTTGCAGCAAGTATCACAATGACTCTTAGAATTGTTGGGGTTTTATTAGTATCGTCATTAATTGCAATACCTGTAGCAACAAGCTTAAGAGTGGCCAAGAGTTTTAGACAATCAATATTTTACTCCATACTATTTGGAGAAATATCAATACTTAGTGGTGTTATTCTATCTTTTTATATGGATGTAGCACCAGGGGCTATAATAGTTATAGTAAGTATTTTACAATTAATTCTGGTAAGCTTATATAAATCAAGGATATATAAAATAAAAGTTGGAAAAGTAATAAATAATTGAGAGAAAGTAATAGCGGCCTCAAACAAATTTTAGAGTTTGAGACCGATATTATTATTTTATAAGTTCTTTTTCTATTGTTTTATATAGATTTTCCATCATATTATTAAATTCTTGAGTGGCTTTCATATAATTAGATACTAGCGGAAGATTAAAAAATGTATCATATTCTTTATTTAGGCTTTTAATTTTATAAGAAGCATCATCTATACTATATCTTGAGTAAATACTATTCTTTTTATTAATGTAAGAATCAAATTGTTTTTTTAAAGACCTATTTTTTTCAATATCAACCTTACACTTATTCATGTACTTAAATTCATTAGTATTTTTTATATAACTGGCAAATTCTTTTGCTTTTTGATTAATATCCATTATATATCCCCCCTTAATTATTTCAGTATATTATATTGTATAAAATAATGAGAATATATAGACTAAATATTTTATTTTAAAATGAGTACGAAAAGTGTAGCAAAAATAAGGTTTGTATAATAATATATAATGTATCAAAAAAGACGAGATAAAATTTGACAGCGTGGAAATAAAGGGGGATGTCTCAAACCTATTTTGAGACTCCCTCTTTTTTTAATGATTATCTAAAGAGATATTAAATCACCTAAGAACATTTCAAACATTACACCATCGTTTCTATTAGTATTAAACTTAGACGTATAATTTATAGTCTTATATATAAATTTAGTGGCAGTTTCAACTGCAAAATTTAAATCATAATTATTTGTTAAAAGTCCGCAGATAATAGACGTAAAGATATCTCCTGTTCCACTATAAGAACGATTATTATATTTTACAGATGTAAAATAAGCTTCATCAGTAGACTTATTGTAAGCTAGGTTAAGTATATTATCGCCTTCGACTATACCTGTAATGACAACATTTAAAGGACCTAGATCTGATAAGTCTTTTGCTATATTAATAAGTTCATCTCTAGAGTAATTTTGATGGTACTCTTTGTTTGTTAAAATACATGCTTCTGTTAAATTAGGAGTTATCAAAGTAGAATGTTTTACTAAATCTTTTATCTTATAGCACATTTCCTCTGTAAAGGTAGAATATAAAGAGCCGTTATCTCCCATAACTGGATCTACTACAACTAGTGAAGTATTAGTCTCTTTTATGAAATCAGACACAATTTCAATTTGTTTAATTGATCCTAAGAAACCACTATATATGCAATCTACACCAATACCGAGTCTCTTCCAAACGTTTTTGTATTTATCCATTTCATTTGTAAAATCTAAGAATGTAAATTCTGGATAGTCAGTTTGACTAGAAAGTATAGCAGTAGGAAAAGGGCAACATTGGACTTTTAAAGCTGAAAGTATAGGTATTGCTACAGTAAGAGAGCATCTACCAACCCCTGATAAATCATTTATTGCTGCAACTTTTTTTAGCATAATACTCCTCCATAATGTTAAGTTTATAAATATATATTACTACTAAAATATACAAAAAAATATACTCTACTTAAAAAAAATAGAAATAATACAATGTACCAATACAATTAAACAATAAATAAAATTATTTGATAACTTATTGGACATAATAAGAGAAATGAATTTGATAACAAAATGGTGTACTATTCGTTGGGAGGTGCTTTGTTTGAAATTACTCAAAAATAAAAATGAGTACATCAAAAAAATAGTGATATGTTTATGTTTGACAATATCATTAGGAGGAAGTGTATTTATAACTAAAGGAAGGTATGATGACAATAAAAACATAAAAGAGGAAGTATTAGAAGCTAGTAAAATTGATACTGACAGCAATACAGACGAAACAAATAATCAATATAAATTATTACTAGAGCATCTATTTGATTATAGGAATAAGGCTATATTAGACCAAAATGAGGAAATATTAAAAGAGCTTTATGATACTAATAAAAAATTTGGTCTTTGGGCGTATGAGCACGAAGTAAAAAAGATGAAGTATATAAAGAGCTGGTCAGATAAACAAGGTGTAGATTTCAAAGATATTAAAACTAAAGTAATTGTCAAAAAAATAAAAGAAAAAGAAGAGGATTTATATGGAATTATATGTACTGTCTCCACAGAATATAAATATTCATATGAAAATCAGAAGGATGTAATAAATACATTTAGGATAGGTACATATCATTATTTGAATGTAGTAATAAGAGATAATCAATATGTGATAGTTAAAGAATGGTATACTGATCCTTTTGAAGATTCTCTAAACTTAGAAAATATTAATTCTAATGAAATAAGAAACTATATAGAAAATCATGAGAAAGCAGAAATTCAGTTAACTAAGGAGCAAGAAAAAGCTATAAATTATGCTCACCAGTATTGTGGAGCAGCAGCAGACGAAGAGTTCGGTCTTAAATTTAATAATAAGTATAAAGACTTTAATCCTGATGGTGGAGACTGTGCTAATTTTGCATCTCAAATACTATTTGAAAGTGGACGATTTAAGAAGAATGCAACTTGGAACTATTGTAATGGAGATGGAACTAAGGCATGGGTTAATGCTCAAGGATTTAAGAACTATATGTTGAATAGTGGAAGAGGAAGCTTGATAGCTAAGGGATCATATAATGATGTGTATAAAGAAGCATATAATTTAAGACCAGGAGATTTTGTAGGTTATGAAAAAGGTGGTAGAATTACCCATGTTTCTACTGTAACTGGACAGGATTCAAAAGGATATCCTTTAGTTACTTGTCATAATACAGATAGACTATTGGTACCTTGGGATTTAGGATGGAGTAATAAGGCTATAAGATTCCATCTAATAAAAGTTAATTACTAAAAATGTTTTCCTAAAACTCGTTATTTGCTGGAACATGCATAAACACTGGGTTTTAGCTGTTTTTATAGAAATGTATAAAACTAATAAAATTTGACAAAACTGATTATATATGGTAAAGTGATAACAAAGCTAAAGTTTAGCTGAATAATTGTGTTTTTTTTAGGAGGATTTATTAAATGAAAACTGGTGTAGTTAAATGGTTTAACAACGAAAAAGGATTTGGGTTTATATCTGTAGAAGGTGAAGGAGATGTTTTCGTACATTTCTCAGCTATACAAGGTGATGGATACAAGTCTTTAGAAGAAGGACAAAGCGTTCAATTTGACGTAGTTGAAGGTGCAAAAGGTCCTCAAGCTTCTAATGTAGTTAGATTATAATTAAAAGTTCATATATATTAGTTTTATTAGTTATAAATCTAGTAGTATGTGAAAAGCCGCTTATTGCGGCTTTTTTTATTTTATTATCTCTTAACTAAACCAACATTTTCAATAAAATTAAAGCCTTTTTCATTTATTAAACATTCATATAAATCTTCAGATGTATATTTACAAAATTGATTTAGACATTCTTCTAAGTCATCTTCTAACTTATCGAACTCACTATATATATCAAATTCTGCAGAGTATTTTTGCATATTGCTTCTTAATTCATCTATATCTACTAAGAGTTCAACCCATGAAGAATCTAATTTATTATCTAATATCATAGATTTAACATTAGAAAGTAGTTCAGATTTATCTGAAATAGGTATTATAATTTCTTTTTCTTTATTTAATTTATTTATAAAAGAAGTAATATCATCAGCCATAATTAATAAATTTCTTTTTACAAAGCTGTAAAAATTCTCTTTGCTAAATTTACTATGTATATCTTCTATGAACATTTTTTCTGTATTAGATTGCCATAACTTTAAGGCAAACTTATTAGAACTTTCACTTTTTATAGGATTACCTAAATAATCAAATAATCTAGGATAAGAGTGATTAAAATGTTTTGATATTTCGACTCTATAGAAGTAACCTGCATCACCTGTTGGCATTAGGCTTATTATAAAATCATCTAAATCACTACCTAGATATACATGTGTAGATGTAAATATGTTAATAATATTACTTAGATTAGTATCATCTATTTTAGATATATTATTTTTAGCAGCTATATTGTATATTTTATTTTTATATATTTCATTAAGTATGTTTTCTAATTCAGTATTATAGTTGTAGCTATATTTCATATTGATCCTCCTTCAATGAACATAGTAAATTTATACCCAGAAAAAAATTTTTAAAATAAAAATTTAAATAAAAGCTTAAATATGATAGAATTAATATGTAAAAGAAATAAAATATATGTTTTTATGAACAAATATGTATAAATCCTTACATTAAGTATTGGGAGGTGTAGTGTGATGAACATATTATTTTTTTTAACACCAAAAAGTGAAGTTGCATACATATATGAAGACTACACTATGAGGCAAACATTAGAAAAAATGGAGTACCACAGATACTCTTCAATTCCTATAATTAATAAAGAAGGGAAGTATGTAGGTACATTAACTGAAGGTGATTTGCTGTGGACATTAAAAAATGATTTTTCATTAGATTTAAAGTCAGTAGAAGATGTGCCTATCATGAATGTTAAAAGACGTAAAGACAATGCACCAGTGTCTGTAGAGGCAAATATAGAAGATTTAATTTCAAAATCTATGAATCAAAACTTTGTACCAGTAATAGATGACGAAGAGACTTTTATAGGCATAATAAAAAGAAGAGACATAATTGATTATTGCTACAATAAGATGAGTAGTGAAGTATAAGATAATAATTAAAAAATTAGATAATATATAAAGCCTAGTAAAATTACTAGGCTTTATATATTTATATATTAGCTATTAAATTTAACTATGTTGTTGTATTTTGATTTTAAATCATTGTATTTGTTAGTGTAAGCTTCACTTTGTTTTTGGTAAGTTAGAGCTTTTTCTATTTCATTTCTAACCTCTGCATATTCAGATTGTCCACCCTCTTGTCTATCTTCTAACTTGATTAAGTGGTATCCAAATTGAGTTTTAACAGGTCCTGTTATTGAACCTTTATCCATAGTAAATACAGCTTCATCAAACTCAGGAACCATTTGTCCTCTTTCGAATGTTCCTAAATCTCCACCAGCATCTTTAGATGGGCAAGAAGAATGTTCAGTTGCAGCAGCTTCAAAAGTAACCTCACCAGCATTTATTTTATTTAATATATCATTTGCATTTTCTTCAGTGTCTACTAATATATGCTTAGCAGAAGCTGTATCTGGTTTAATAAATCTAGCTTTATTAGCTTCGAAGAAAGCTTCTTTTTCTTCTTCTGTTAAAGTAACGCTAGTTAATACTTTGTTCATAGCATATTGCTTTAACATATTTTCTTTTACTCTTTCTAATTCAGCTTTGAATTCTTCATCTTGATCTAAGTTATTTTCTTTAGCTTCTATATATAGTAATTCTTGGTTAACTAAATCTTCTAATATTTGTTTTTTCCCTTGTTCAGAGTTGAAGTGAGAAGCTTGATAAGGATCTAATCCACCTAGTATACCTTCAACGTCTAAGTTAGTTATTTCTTTTTCTCCAACTGTAGCTAAAACTTTTTTTTCCATATTAATTAACTCCTTTATTTGTATTCATTATTAATATTAGCCTTTAATATAAATAATATCAAAAAAATTTCAATATGTCTAATCTTTCCAGTATAAGCAAGCATATTAATACCAAATTGCAATAACCATTAATAATAGTGATGATATTATACCAACAACGCCTTCTTCATTTTTAAATCTAAAAACCATTCTGCATGAAAAGTAAAAATATATTAGTATGAAGATAAATTTTAAATATAAAAGAGTAAGATTAGTTGGAGATAATAAAAAAGTTGATAGTGTAAGTATGTATGAACATATAGTATTTAATCTATAATGTAAGTTTATATTCCTTAATTTTTTCATACTCATAAAATAAAAAATTAATAAAGTTATATAAATTATTCCAACAGAAGTATACGAATAAAATAAAATAGATTCTAAAGTATAGTTTTGTATAAATATAATTTTATAAAAAATACTTGGCCAAAAGAATAATGTTAAAAATCTAAAGTAATACTCGAAGAAAACTTCTTTATTCAACTTTCCACATCCCTTCTAAAATAATAATAATTATCTATAAATAAATTAAAGCATATATATATATTAAATACTAGGATTATATTTTAGTATAAGTAATTTTATAGATATATTATTAATAAAATATTTTTAACCTAATTTATTAAATAGGGGGGATTTTATGTACAGATATTATACAAAAGGAGTTTGCGCTAAATCTATTTTAATGGATATTGAAGATGGAGTAATAAAGGATGTAGTATTTGAAGGTGGTTGTGCAGGTAATTTAATTGCATTAAAGTACTTTGTTGAAGGGAAAAAAATAGATGAAATAATAGATCATCTAGAAAATATACCTTGTATGAATAGAGGAACATCTTGTCCAGATCAACTTGCCAATGCTCTTAAAATATATAAAGAATATGTAGTAAAAAAAGAAGTGTAGTTACATATTATAAAAGAGAATGTCTTTATTGACATTCTCTTTTATAATATTAGTATGTTAAATTAATAAAAGATTATTGCTTATTAACTAATATAGCTATTTTTTCGTCTGGGTTGTAGCTTATTTGAACTAGTTGATTTTTTCTAACATGCTCTAAATCTTCTCCACCATGAGCTATGTGTAATTTTACAGGTAATTTACCTTGCTTGATTATTGCTATGTATTCTTTTTTACCTTTTTTCTCTAAACTAATTAAGTTACCTACATATGGTTTAAAGTTTTGATATTTATCCCCAGCTTTTTTTATGTAGAAATAAGTTGCTACAGCTATTGCTATGTTTACTCCAAATATAATCCATCCGTTAATTTTGCTAATAGAACCAATTATAATTACAGCGAACATTATTATTAAAGGTAAAATAGCTTTCTTCATTAATAATTTCCCCATAATTTCATTAGCTTTTTTCTCAGGACCACTCATAGTTTTTGATCTAGCAAATGATTCTGCAAATTTGTCTTTTAAGCCCATATTAATCCTCCTAATTTCAATAAATATTTAGTTATAATAACGTTTTTTACGATTGAAACTAAAAATTTACTTTAACATTATTATTATGTTCAATCTTTACATTTAAATTTACAATAAGCAAATGAAAATATATCTAATATTTTAACATAAAAAATTAGAAATGAAAATAAATGTAAGTGAAAACTTTATAAATATAAATTAAAATGTTAAATTTATTATACAAGATAGCTAAAAAATGAAAATTTTAATAATATTTAGATAAATATATTTAAATTATAAATATAAGTTTATTTACAATGATAATTTAGTTAGGTATCACTATAACTAATTTTATTTTATGGTAAAATAAAGTATAAATAATTAAATAAGCAAGATCTCGTTTAAGGAGGACAATATGGAAAAGAAATATATAATGGCACTAGATCAAGGAACAACAAGTTCTAGAGCTATATTATTTAATAATAAAGGTGAAATATTAGAGATGGCTCAAAAAGAATTCACTCAGATATACCCTAAAGCAGGTTGGGTAGAGCATAATCCTATGGAAATATGGGGAAGTCAAAGTGGAGTTATGAGAGAGGTAATAGAAACAGCAGGAATAACTCCAGATGAGATAGCAGGAATAGGAATAACAAACCAAAGAGAAACTACGATAGTATGGGATAAAAATACAGGAAAGCCAATATACAATGCTATAGTTTGGCAGTGTAGAAGAACTTCAGATATATGTCATGATTTAAAAGAAAAGGGACTGGAAAAAATCATAAAAGATAAAACAGGTCTTTTAATCGATGCTTATTTCTCAGCTACTAAGGTAAAGTGGATACTTGATAATGTAGAAGGTGCTAGAGAAAAAGCAGAGAAAGGTGATTTATTATTTGGAACAGTAGATACTTGGCTTATATGGAAACTAACTCATGGAAAAGTTCATGTAACTGATTATTCAAATGCATCACGAACTATGATGTACAATATAAAAGAATTAAAATGGGACGAAGAAATATTGAAGGAATTAAACATACCACTTAGTATGCTACCTGAAGTAAAGCCTTCTAGCTATGTTTATGGACATACAGATGAACAAATGTTAGCAGGAGCCCAAATTCCAATATCAGGATGTGCAGGGGATCAACAGTCAGCGTTATTTGGTCAAACTTGTTTTGAAGAAGGTAGTGTTAAAAATACTTATGGAACAGGATGTTTCTTACTTATGAATACAGGTGAGAAAATAGTTGAATCAAAAAATGGACTTATAACAACCATAGCATGGGGAATAGATAACAAAATACAATATGCTTTAGAAGGAAGTATATTTATGGGAGGAGCGTCAATTCAATGGCTTAGAGATGAACTTAGAATGATTAAAACTGCAAAAGACAGTGAAACCTATGCTAATAAAGTAGAAGATACTAATGGAGTATATGTAGTACCTGCTTTTACAGGATTAGGAGCACCTTACTGGGATATGTATGCTAGGGGAACAATAGTAGGTCTTACAAGAGGTTCTAAAAAAGAACATATGATAAGAGCAACTTTAGAATCTATAGCATATCAAACTAAGGATGTAATAACTGTAATGGAGCAAGACTCGGATATAAAAGTAAAAGATTTAAGAGTTGATGGAGGAGCAAGTAGCAACAATTTCTTAATGCAATTCCAATCTGATATATTAGATGTAAACATAGATAGACCAGAGATAATAGAAACTACAGCGTTAGGAGCAGCGTACTTAGCTGGATTAGCAGTAGGATTTTATAAAAATAAAAATGAAATAACATCAAAGTGGAAAGTACAAAAAGAATTTACTCCTAACATGGATGAAAATAAAAGAATAAAATTATATAAAGGTTGGAAAAGAGCTGTTTCAAGAGCAATTCAATGGGAACTTGAAGATATAGAAGATCAAGATTAATTAAAAATCTCTACCTTAAATACTAAATATGTAAAAATTTATGGATAAAAAAAGGAATTTAAGTAAGTAGTAGCAAAGCTATGATAACGAAAATTCCTTTTTTATATATTAATTTTTACTACTTAGTAGCAGCAACTACTGATATTTCAACTAATAAGCACTCTCTAGCCATTTTAGCTTCAACACAAGCTCTTGCTGGCTCATGTCCATCTTCAGTCCAGTTATCCCAAACTGAATTCATATCAGCAAAATCATCCATAGTTTTTAAGTATATAGTAGCAGATAATATATGATTCTTATCTGAATTATATTTTTCTAATAAAGTTTCTATTTTACTTAATACACCAGCAGTTTGTTCTTTTACATCACCTTCAGCGTGAACTTGACCTGATAAGTAAAGTGTGTTGTTATGTACTACTACAGAACTCATTCTACCGTTGTTTTCATATCTTTTGATTTCCATAAAATTTGCCTCCTAAAATATTATCTTTAATTGTGCAATTAAAATTATAATACAAAATAATATAATAATCTAGGCTAAGAAAAATAAAAAAATCAGATGATGTAGCTGATATCAAAAATATACTATAATAAATTTGTAAGGATAAATAATATAATTTTAAATGTTATATTAGAGAGAAGGGGAATGAAGATGGATAAAGTAAAAGTTGCAGTAATAGGTGCAGGAGTTAGGGGAACTTATGCATATGCTCCATATATTTTAGAGAAATCCGATTTATGTGAAATAGTAGCAGTAGCTGAAACCAAAAAAGGAAGAAGAGATTTATTTTCTCAGATATATAATTTAAAAGAAGAATTCGTATTTGAAAGTGCTGAAAAATTTTTTGAATATGAAAAGATAGCAGATGCAGTAATAATAACTACTAATGATGATAGACACTATAATTATGCAAAATCAGCTTTAGAAAAAGGATATCATGTTCTTTTGGAAAAGCCGATGGCAAATAGTTTAGATGGATTAGTTCATTTAGAAGAGTTATCAGAAAAATATAATGATAAGGTTTTGATGATTTGTTATGTACTTAGATATACACAATTTTTTAATAAATTAAAAGAAATAATAGATAGTAAAGAATTAGGTGAATTAGTTAGCATACAACATAATGAAAATATCGGGTATTGGCATTTTGCTCATAGCTATGTAAGAGGAAATTGGAGAAATAGTAGTGATACTAGCCCTATTATTTTGACAGAAGGTTGCCATGATATGGATATACTTTTATACCTTACAGGTAGTAAATGCAGAAAAATCGCATCTTTTGGGAAGTTAAAGCATTTTAATAGTGATAGTTTTAAATTAACTATGAGTGAAAATTGTTATCGTTGTAGTGAAGAAGAAGATTGTCCTTATTCATGTAAAAAAATATATTTAGAAAATACTAGGCTATTAAATAATGCAGTACATATAAATCCAACAAAAGAAAACTTAGATAATATCTTAAAAGAAGGACCTTATGGAAGATGCGTCTATAGATGTGATAATAATGTAATAGACAATATGGTAAATATTATAGAGTTTGAAAATGATGTTACAGCTACTTTTAACCTATCTGCATTTACTAAAGAATGTAACAGAACGATTAAGCTAATGTTTACTAATGGAGAAGTAGGTGGAAGCTTTAAGGATAATGAAATTAGAATAAAAAAATTTGGACAAGAAGAAGAAATATTAATAAATACTTATAGCAATAATTTAAGTCATAATGAAGGTAATATAAATTTAATAAAAAGCTTTATAAAATTAGTATCAGAAGATAATATTAATCAGGATAAAAATAATATAAAAGAAGCAATAGAAAGTCATGTGATGGCATTTGCAGCTGAATATTCAAGAGTGAGTGAAGAGGTTGTATATATAGATGAATTCTTTGAAAATGCAATAAAAATAACTAATGAAATTGAAAGTACACTGTTTTAATTATATGTAAATAAGTTAAAAGGAAGTGTTTTAAAATAATGTTTATTATAAAGCATTACATTAAGACACTTCCTTTTAATTATTCATCAGTATCTTTTGGATTTTTAGAATCACTATTTTTTCCAAAATCAAAAAAGTCTACACACTGAGAAAGTGCATATGACAAAATTGCGAATAGTATTTCTGTATGAGAAGGAATACTTATAGAGGTCATAAATTTATCTATAATATCCATAGTTATAAAAGTTAATAATATATCGAGTAAAGCCTCAAGGATTTTATATATAGGATAAGGTAATTTATTTACATATCTAAATACATCTAACAAAGACGTACACAAAAAATCTATAGGACTTCCTATTAAGAAATATATTGCAAAAAATAATATAACAGCACCAACTGAATTGTATTCAAATCCTAAAAAGGATAAGAAACCAATACCTACAAAGGTAAAGATTAAAAAAGATATTCCGAAAAATACAACAAAAAATAAAATTAAAGAAACTATCTCAAAAAAAGGAATTTTATCTTTTCTATTTATCTTAATCCCTCCTTAAACTAACTATATTCTATAATAGTTTACTATAAAAAGAAGAGAAAATTGCATAAAAATAGTAAAAATTTAAAATATTTTATTGAATAGATTTTATATGAAAAGTAACATTCTTAAAACCTCGTAGTAATCATCAGTTTCAAATACCAATGTTTGAGAATCAATAACTTTCATGTTAGGATAAAAGGAAGCTCTAAAGGATTTATAATGTTCTTTAAATCTAATTTCTACCTTGAAAGATTGAGGTAATTTTATTAAATGGCGAGATAAATCACCAGATAAAGCTGATTTAACACCTAGCCTTATGTTTTTTACAGCAAGAGTTGGATGAATTGATATTGAAGCATTTCCAATTCCTTTTGAAACTGGAACTGTAACAATGTTAGGATTTAATTTTTTTGCATGTTCACAAAGCATTTCATCCCCACTTAAGAAAGGAACAGGAACATTATAATAAGCACTAGTATAAGCATTTATAGTGAATTCAGAGGCAATATCATCGTTTATTTTTATATAATCAAATTGAGTATCCAAGGTATGAGACAAAGGATTGCCATTAAATGTAGCGGGGCTATGATAACCTATAAATAAAGATGCATCAAAGCTTTTATCAATACCACCCATCATAACATGAGGGTCTTTGGTCCAACCTCTAAGTATTTCTACATTTTCAGGTAGATTCATAGGATTTATGTTTCGAGCACTGTCATGTGCATCTTTAATTAAAATATCACTTTTTTTAAGGTCATTTACACCTAAACAAGCAGCATTGACTTCTTTAGTCATTTGATCCTTATTATAAGTAGAAAGATTATTTTCAAGTTGTGTTTCATCCCAATGGACAATTCCACAAGTACCTTCAATATCCGCACTTATATATATTTTCATAAATATCCTCCTAATTTAATAATCGATATTATTGTAGTAATATCACCTTAATTTTAAGTATAGAATATTTATGACCAAATATAAACTAATAATATTAAATGGGAGGAGTTAATATGAACAGGCCTAAAGGATTAAAACAAGGAGATACTATAGGTATAATAGCTCCTGCAGGTGATTTAAGAGAGTATACTATTGAAGGAATAAAAAGTTCTATAGAGAGTTATGGTTATAAAGTAAAAATAGGTAGAAGTTGTTATTTGAATTACAGAGGTTATCTAGCGGGTGAAGATGAAATAAGAGTATCAGATTTAGAAAATATGTTTTTAGATGATAGGGTAAATGCAATAATGTGTTTAAGGGGGGGATATGGATGTAGTAGAATTTTAGATATGATAGATTATGATATTATAAAAACACATCCTAAGATATTCATAGGATTTTCAGATATAACTGTTTTGCATATAGCTTTCAATCAAAAATGCAATTTAATAACATATCATGGTATAATGGCCAATAAAGCAAGTTTATGGGATGAATTTTCATATTATTCATTGTTAGAAGCATTAAATTTTAAAGGAGAATATTGGGCAACTAATCCAAATGATATACCAATATATACATTGTATGAAGGGAATGCTACAGGCAAAATCGTAGGAGGGAACTTATCTATGATAACTTCTACGTTGGGAACAGAATATGAAATAGATACTAAGGATAAAATATTATTTATAGAAGAAGTTGGAGAATATATATATAGGATAGACAGATTATTAAAGCATTTAGAGTTAGCGAATAAATTTGAAGATTGTAAAGGAATTATATTTGGTGATTTTGCAGATTGCAGGAAAAGTACATCAAAGGATTGTGATCTTATTGAATTACTAAGAGAAATTGCTAATAAATATAAAAAGCCTACAGTATATAATCTTAAGTCAGGTCATTGTACACCGATGGTAACAATTCCTTTAGGAGTACAATGTACTATTAAGTCAGGTCAATCTATAATTAAATTTAATAACTAAAGTAAATGTATATCATGTATTTTAAGTAGGCATAAATATATATATAATATATTTATGCCCAGAGATAAGGTATTGTAAAGTTTTATATAAAAGATTAAAATACCGCTATGGAGTAACAAAAAACAATAATATTGCAAATACTAGTAATAATCTAAAAGACATTTGGCTCCTCCTATAATATGTTCTTATAGAAATATATTTGATTATAAATAATTTTATGTTAAAAAGGTATGAATATATATTTATTTGTCGTAAATATGATATAATCTTATACAAGTAAAACTTTGCTAGGAGGAATAGATATGTCTGATGATAGAATAATTGATTTTAATGAATTAAAGAATAAAGTTAAAGATACTGATGTAGATAAATTTGAACAGTACATTTATAACTTATATTTTTCTGTTATGGATGGAAGTATGAGTATGTCTGAATTTTCAAGAAAAATATTTGATTATATGAATGATAATAATATATCTCAAGAGAAGTTTATGAATATACAAAAGAAATTTATGGAAAGGTATGGAATGGACTCTCAAGAGGTAGAAAAGCAATTAAAGAACTTTGGAATTGATCCTTCAACTATAAATATGGGAAACTTAGACCCTAGTAATATGAATGAAGGTCAATTAAATAATATAAGAAAAGCTGCTGGATTCTATGAAAGATATGGAGCAAAAATACAACCTAAAAGCTGTATTTCTGCAACTATAAAAAATGATGTTAATGATATTACTGTAATGATAGATCAAGATAAGGTTATGCTTTACAGTAATAAAAAAATAAATTTAGTTGATGCAGAATTAAATGAATTCTTACTATCTTATAAAAATATGTTCAATAATAAAATAAGAGTAGTTTTATGTGAAAATTGTACAGAATACGATTATTAAAAATAAAAATATTGAATACGAATATAATATATACAGTAAAAAAATGGTGAGCTTATCTAGCTCACCATTTTTTATTATACTTACTCATCTATTGAAAAACTTTTTATAACATTTATTCCATTTTGTATCATACTGTTTAAGAATACGATATTAGATAAATCTGCACAATGAACATTAGGAATATCATATGTATCAACTAAGTTCATTGGAACTATTACATTTTTATTTATATTGTTCTGTATAAAATATGTTTTTAGAGTGACTGCAAACTGGTAAATACAAATATCTGTACAGTCTCCTATTACTATGATGTTATCTACATCATCAAAGTTCATATTTCCTAATGCAAAGAATCCATTAGTAGAATTTTTAGGTAAAACTTTAAGATTTTCAATAGTTTTTAGTTCATCTACAATATCACTTTCAGCATCACCTTCTAAACAATGAGGAGGATAGCTTAAAAACTCTATAGAATCTTTAGGGTGACAATCTGTAAAGGCAATAATTCTATGTAATTTAGGTGATAATTTTTTTGAAAATTCAGTGATAGGATTGATAAGTGATTCTATTCTTGGTGAATATAAGGCACCACCTTTTGCAAATCCATTATTTATATCTACTATAAATAAATCTGTTTTGTTAAGCTGAAGATTAGATATATTTTCTACTGGTAAATTATCTAAATTATTTTTTAAAGCTTCTAATTCATTTAATAAGTTATTCATAAAAACCCCCTGCGTACAATTATATTTATATATATAATACATTAAAGTAAATACTAGTGTAAAGACAGAAGAAGAGTTTATTTTTATAGAAAAGATATAGTAGTGTGATATAATAACAATTAAGTTTACGACAGGGGGAAATACAAATGAAAAAATACATACGTATAGGCATTATTGCAGTAGCTCTAGTAATAGTTGGGTACATATTATTTACTATATCTAATATAAAAAATAAATTAGAAGATATACAATATTCTACTAACAACATACAATCAGAGTTAGTATACTCAATAGAAGATATTAACAATAATATTCGTAATACATTGTATGAAGAATTAGGTAAAACATATATTACAAAGGATGTTAAATTTACTTATGAAAAAAGTATAACAGATGGATATGAGTTAACAGCTAGAGTAGAGCTTAGTCAAATTAAAGATGATTCTAAAGTAATATTTATGTATAAAGATATAAATACTAATGAATGGATTGAAGTTGAATTAGAAAAAATCAATGAATTATCTTATGCTGGGAAAATAAATATATTTAATAATAAAGACTATGAGTATAAAGTAGTGACTAAGGGTTCTTTATCAGAAAGTGGAGATATAGAAACTCTAGATAAATACAGTTTTATTCCTTATCCACCTGAGATAGGAATAGGATGGAGTGATGAATATATAAATATAAATGTATATGAATTTAAATATAGAGAAGAAGATACATATGATGAAGAAGGTAATTCAAATGAATATGGAAAAAGTATATATTATGATGCAGAGATACCTAAAACTTATTATGGTAAGAATATAAATATTAAAATAACATATAAAAATGGATTGATAGATGTAATTAATATAACAGATAAAGTTATAAATGAGGTAAATTAATAATAAAACGGTTAGTTTTGATATTTTCAAAACTAACCGTTTCATTTATTTAAATATAAGCTTTGCAATTATAGTTATTATTGGTAGTGCTATTACAGTTCTTATTAAGAAGAGTATAAATAAATCTTTTAACTTAAGAGGTATATCAGACTTTAATATAACAGCACCAGTTTCAGTTAAGTAAATTAATTGAGTTATAGATAAAACACCTATTATAAACTGCGTAACTTGACTTATATCAGATCCAGAAACCATAATTGATGGTAAGAACATATCTGTAAATCCAACTAATACAGCTGGTGCTGCAGCTTGAGCATCAGGTATTTGAAGTAGATTAAGTACAAATACAACAGGTATAGAAATTACATTAAAGAAAGGAGTAAACTCAGCAACTATTAAAGCTAAAGTTCCCCAAGCCATTACTAAAGGTAAAAGCCCTAAGTACATATCTATAACAGTTTTACATCCATTGATTAATATATTTTTTACTGTAGGAGCAGTTTCAGCTCTTTTAATAGCTTTATCTAATCCGAATTTAAAAGTATTAACACCTTTTGGAACTATATCTTCTTTTAAATGCTCAACATTATTGTAAGTTTTATTAGTAAATCCTTTTAAAGGATATATACGAGGCATTATTAATGCACAAGCTAATGATGCAATACAAACTGTAGCATAAAAAGGAACAAATAAAGGCATAAAACCAAGTTGATCAGCTATTACAGTTGAGAATGGTAATGATACTAATGAGAAACAAACTGAAATAATAGCAGCTTCTTTAGCAGTATAAAAACCTTGTTTATATTGAGTATTAGTTATCATAATTCCTAAAGTACCATCTCCTAACCAAGAGGAAACTGCATCTATTGCAGAACGACCAGGAACTTTGAATAATTTATACATGAAATTAGATATCATACTACCAAATAAGTCCATAAGACCAAAATCCACTATTAATGGTAATAAAAATCCTGATACTAAGAATATAGCAAGTAAGCTTGGTAAAAGGCCTATCATTGTACCACCAGTAACACCTGATTTTATAAATTCAGGTCCAACATTAAATAATGTCATAACTATAAATATTGCACCTAAAATTCTACATAATAACCAAAATGGTGAAACATTTAATAAATCTCTTAAAAATTCATTTTTTATATTTATAAATTTGCTAAGTATAGATAAAACTGCAGATGTAACAATAACAACTAGTGCTATATTTTCTAAATGACCAGAAGCCACTATTTTTATAAGTTCAGCTAGAAATCCAATACCGATATTGAAACTAGATAAACCATCTAAAGGTATAAGATTTCCATATGGCACTGGTATAACAAATAAAAATAATCCTAATAATGAAGGTATTAAAAATTTAAATATATTATTGTTTTTTGATTCAAAACTATTGTGAGTTGCTTTTTCCATAATAATCATATCCTCCTAAAATAAAATATTAATAATTAATTTTTGATTTATATTTTGCAAAATAAAATTCAAATAAAAAAGTCCCTTGGTTTTAAAAACCAAGAGACGAAATTTCCGCGTTACCACTCTCGTTGATAAAATTATATAAAAATACAATTTTATCCACTCAATCTCTTAAGGCGAGATAACCTATTATCATACTAGTATTTCAAATAATATTCTCCAAAGCTCTCTTCAATTAAACTTCAATGCTAAGCTTCCACCGTCCTTAGCTCTCTATAAAATTCATTTAACTTACTCTCTTTTTCTCAGAATTTATAAATATTAACTTGTTAGATATAAATATAAATTAATTAATATAAAAAGTCAACAATTTATTTAAAAAAGAATTTATATTTTAAATTTTATGATAAATTAAAAATAATAATATAATTAATGCATTTAGCACCTTTGAGTATAAAACTAACTTCTTTATAAAGTAGTATTAATATTCATAATCCTAGTAACATAAATAACTAAAAAAAATAAAATATAGTATATGTTTATAGTTTAAAAGTGGGGGCGAAGGTATGGCCATAAATGAAATATTTAGAGAAATGTTTAAGGAGCAAAAAAGAAAAAATGAATTAGAACATCAAAAAGAAATATTAAGAAAGACATTAGAGGAGCAGGGGTCTATGATAAATGACTACGACAGGGCTATTGAACTTTTAGAAATAGAAGAATACAAAGAGGCGATACCGATACTAACTAGATGTGCAGATAAGAATAATGCAGGTGCCCAATATGAATTAGGTAAAATATTAAAAGAAGGTCTAGGAACAGAAGTTAATAAGGAATTGGCGAAAAAATATTTAATTAACTCATATAAAAATGGCTTTAAAAAATCAGGAGCCTTACTAAGAGAAATGAGGCATGAAGATATTGGTAAACAAGATAAAATAGTTGATACAGAATATGAGACCGTTCAAAGTGATTTAGGATATATAATTGATATGCCAAAGAATTGGATTAGACTTGAATCTAAGAATAAAAATTGTTTTGATACAGTTGCAATAGATACAGTAGATGGAGACGTGATTTTCAATATTAAAATGCAAGTATTCTTAATAGAAATCCCAGAAAATATGTCTTTCTGTGTAGACTTAGATAGGGTGGCAAATAATATGGGATGTATAGAATCAGTTGTATTTAATAATGGGCACTGTGATGGAAGGTTAATTTGTGGAGAAGGTTTGGATGGTACTTGTAACTACTTATTTATAAGTAAGGGAATAAGAGGAGTATATGATGTTAGGGTAATTGTAGATAAATACTTAGACTCAAGTTATGAAAAAATAATAGATCATATTATTTATAGTTTTGATATAATTGAGAAATTGTAATCTTAAATAAAAAATAGAAATGGTCTTAAGTTATATCTTGAATATATTAAGGCCATTTCTATTTTTTTATTATTCGACATATAAATTGTATTTTACTCTAAAGAATCCTTAGTGAAGTATTCATCTTTTTCAATTAATATATGTCCACTTTCATATTCTTCATCTTCAACTAATATCTTGAATTTATCTAAGTCAAAGTTTTCTATGTAAGTTTTAGCAATAGAATTAAGCATCATAGATTCAAATCCAGCACCTAAATTAAAATTATAAAATTCTTTAGATAAATTAAGAACACCTATTGTCTTATTATCTTGACTTTCATATGTAGTGAAATCTTTTATAGTAGCATCAGAAACAACTATATCTTCACTTTTTAATTCATCAAATATAGTATTTGCAGTGATTTCTTTTAATTTTACCTCTTTATTAACAATGGAATCACTTTCAAAATCGGATACATAAATAGTAGCAGTTACATTTGAATCTTCATCAGTATTGTTAGAATCATTAGTAGAACTTATTTCTCCTTTTGAGTTATTGTTGTCCTTATTTTCATCAGAAGAAGTACTAGAACATCCAGAAACTAATAATATACAAGAAAAAAGCATTATAAAAAAATATATAGATTTTTTCAAATAAACACCTCCTTAATTAATCTATTTGCTTTGATTAAAAGATAATAGACTAGTATCAGAGTATGATTTATTATATAAATATATGACTAAAATTTAAACCTAGTTTATTATAGACTGTATAAGCATAAAAATTTTATAATGATTTAGTATATAAAAAAGTCTATCTAAAATTATATAATTTCAGATAGACTTAATTTAATTATTTAATTTTTCGAGTTTGCAATTTCTTCAGCTAGGTTATTTAAATATTCCCATCTTTCGTATTTGTATTCTAGTTCTTTTTCAAGATTTGCTTTTTCATCTAATATTTCTTGTAACTTAGTAAAGTTAGTAGCAAATTTTGATGTGCTTTCTTCAAGTTCAGCAATTTTATTTTCAAGCTTTTCAATATCAGCATCTATAGTATCAAATTCTCTTTGTTCGTTATAAGAAAACTTAAGCTTTTTATCATTTTTAGGTTTTTCTTTTTTAACTTCTTTATGTTCAACTTCTTTTTTCTTAGTTTTTTGTGCTTCTTCAAATTCTATGCCTTGAATTTCTTTGTAAATTAAATAATCACTGTAATTACCTGTAAATATGTGGATATTACCATTACCTTCATAAGCAAATATTTTATTACAAATTCTATCTAAGAAATATCTATCATGAGATACAGATATTACAACACCTTTAAATTCATCAAGGTAATCTTCTAGTCTATTCAGAGTTTCTATGTCTAAATCATTTGTAGGCTCATCTAGTAAAAGAACATTTGGCGCTAGCATTAAAGTTCTAAGTAAATGAAGTCTACGTCTTTCTCCACCAGACAGTTTTCCTATAAGAGTGTATTGCATCGTTGAGTTAAATAAAAATCTCTCACACATTTGAGATGCAGATATTTTAGTTCCATCAGCCGTTTCTATATAATCACCAGCTTCTTTAACATAATCAATAGCCCTCATATTTAAATCCATATGAGCATCATCTTGTGTAAAGCATCCTATTTTAACAGTTTCACCTATTTCAATTTCTCCACTGTCAGGAGTTAATTCTCCGTTTAAGATTTTTATAAGAGTAGACTTACCTTGGCCATTTTTACCAATTATACCGATTCTATCATGGCGAGCAAGAGTATACTCTAAGTTATTTATTACAGTTTTATCTCCGAATGTCTTAGAGATATTGTGAATTTCTATTATTTTATTACCAAGCCTAGAAGAACCAACAGATATATCCATCTTTTCATCTGGAGTAATAACTTCTCTGTTAGTTAGTTCATCAAATCTTTGAAGTCTAGCTTTTTGTTTTGTAGTACGAGCCTTTGCACCTCGTCTTACCCAAGCAAGTTCTGTTCTAATTAAGTTTTGGCGTTTTTCCTCCATACTAGACTCTATAGCCATTCTTTCCATTTTCTTTTCTAGGAAAAGAGAGTAGTTACCATCGTAGCTAAATAATCTACCTTTATCTAATTCTATTATTCTATTAGTAACACGATCTAAGAAATATCTATCGTGAGTTATCATAAGTAGTGAAAATTTAGAAGCATTTAAATATTCTTCTAACCAGTCAATAGTATCGTTATCTAAGTGGTTGGTAGGCTCATCAAGTATTAATAACTCACAAGGAGTTATAAGAGCAGAGGCAAGAGAGACTCTTTTTCTTTGACCACCTGATAATTCTTTTATTTTTTGAGTATAATCATTTATTCCAAGTTTAGTAAGAACAGCTTTAGCTTCACTTTCTAAATCCCAAAGATTAAGTGCATCTATTTTTTCTTGTAAAGATAATAATTTTTTATTTAAATTTTCATCAAAAGAAGTATTTATTTTTTCTAAAACTTCTTCGTATTCACCAAGTAATTTCATTTCAGCAGAAGTCCCTTTAAATACTTGCTCAAGGACTGTAGCTTCTTCATCATATTCTGGATTTTGAGGTAAATACTCAACCCTAACTTTGTTAGCCTTAGTTATAGTACCAGCTTCAGCTTCTTCAGCGCCAGCGATTATTTTTAAAAGTGTAGATTTACCAGTACCATTAACACCGATTAAACCTATTTTTTCACCTTCATTAATACCAAGATATATATCTTTTAATAAAGTTTTTTCAGAATAACTCTTGCTTATATTTTCTAATGTCATTAAGTTCATACACATCACCTTTAGTTAAAATTTTAAGTTTATATTTAGTTATTTATTTTTCTCAAAGTGTTGATAATCAGGATTTCTCCAGTTACCACCCCAAGACCATCCTCTTTTAATAAAAGCATTATAGCATGCATCACCTTTTACAATCATGCCTTTTACTACAGTATTTCTATTCACATAATCATAAGCAGTGTCAGGGCTTACCTTATTAGTAGAAGTATTAACATGAGGATTGTAAAGTGGATTAATATCAATTGCAACTCCTTTTCCATGATTAGAAATCACATCAGTTCCAGAAACTGTTCTGTAACAAAAAGATGATGAATTATTATCTTTCATGGAAAGTTCATCACTAGCATTATACTCATCAATTAATTTGATTTTTTCAATTGGATATTTTTCCATATAAAGTTCTTTAAATATTTCTACAACCTCTTCAGCAACATCTTTATTAACAATCATTTCACCTATGTGAGTTTTTTCATCAAATCCATAGTAAGTTAATTTTAGATAAGACAAATCATCAAAACTTATAGGTTCATTTTTAGGCATGGAAGAGCCTAGCATTTTATCTTTTATATCAGTAGAAATTTCAGAATACGAAAATATTGGTTCTTTGGGAACTGCTTTTACTATATTACTAGAGTCAATGATAATATTTTCTTTGTTTTTACATCCAACAAAACCAATAGAACTAATTAATGTAAGGAAAAAAACTATGTATTTAATTTTATTTGACAAATTAGCCTCCTTATTTATAGATATTACTACAAAAATATACTACTATAAAACTAGTAAACATATTTTTAAAATAAAATTTTTTATAATACAATATTAATTATAACCTATAATGTAAATTTAATCTAATAGTTAAAAATCTAGATTGTTTTTTATAAAATAAGCAAATAAGGAGTATAAAATGAATTTTTATATATCGCAATTAGATGAAAATAAAAAGATAATTCCTATAATAGAAAAGTATAATGTAGGGCTTGAAATAGTTCAGTTCTCTAATCCATTTATATTAGATAATAAAGAAAAGCTTATAAAAGAATATAAAAGAGAGTGGGGTAGTTTATTAGACGAAATAAATATTTCAATACATGGTCCATTTGCAGATTTGTCAGCAGGAAGTAGGGATATAGAAATAACTAAAATAACTAGTAAAAGATATAATCAAGCTTATGAAGTTGCTAAAGAGTTTAATGCGAAAAAGATAGTATATCATAATAGTTATATACCTAGACTATATACTTATACTGAATGGCTACAAAATACTGATGTGTTTTGGGATAAGTTTTTTGAAGATAAAAATGATGAGATAATTTATCATTTAGAAAATGTTTTAGAGTGGGATTATTTTCTTATTAAAGAGACTATAGATAGAGTTAATAAGATTAATTTTAATGCTTGTTTGGATTTAGGACATACTAATGTTTATTCTAAGTTAAGCATAGAACAGTGGATAGAGGCTTTAGGAAGTAAGATAGGTCATTTGCATGTTCATAATAATTATGGTGAAGAAGATAGTCACTTTGGAATAGAAAAAGGAAATATCGATGTTAAAAAAATCATTGAATTAGTAGAAAAAAATAATAAGAATGTTAGTATTTCTTTGGAAATCGTGAATGTTAATGAACTTAAAAAATCTTTAGAAGTACTTTGTGAAGATGGACTTATAAGCAGGAGATAGAGATATATAAGTTATAACTTTAGACATAAATTATATTTTATAATAAAGAGCTATCATTTAAATATAAGTGATAGCTCTATTAATTACTATTTTAAATTTTCTTTAATTTGATTGATTAACTCTTGATATTCATCTTCTGTAAGAGTTATTCTTTCAGGATTCATTGCAAAAGTAGTACCCCATTCAAATTCATCAGAATATTTTGGAACTAAGTGAAAATGTAAATGACATCCAGTATCCCCATATGCACCGTAGTTTACTTTATTTGGCTTGAATGCAGCTTGTAAAGCATTGGATACCTTTGCTATATCTTCAAAATAAGCAGCTCTTTCATCAGCGCTTAATACTGTCATATCACCAATATGTTTTTTATGTGCAACAATTACACGCCCTTTGTGGCTTTGTTCTTTAAATAAGTAAACTTTTGATGTTTCTAATTCACATATTTTAATTCCAAACTTATCTACTAATTCGCCTTCCATACAATAAGCACAGTTTTTGTCCATAATTTTTAAGTCCCCTTTACTATTAATATATTTCCAATTATTACTATACCATATATGCAATTTAACTGCACGAAATTAATATTAATCTGTAGATAATTTACAATAAAATATAAAAAAATCCTAAAAGTTCGCCGTAAACTTTTAGGATTTTTCAATATCTTTAACACATTGTCCGATAATTTTAATTCCTTTTTCAATATCATCAAAAGATAATCTAGAAAAGCCTAATCTTAGAGTATCATACCCATAATTATTAGTATAAAAAATATCACCAGGCATAAAAATAACGCCTTTTTCATAGCATTTATCTAAAAGATTACGACAACTAATATCTTTTAGTTTTATGAAAATATGAAGACCACCATCACCAAGAATATATTCATTAGGAATATATTTGTGAGCACATTCATAAGCGAAATTAAACTTATCACCATAAAACTTACGAATTTTCTTCATATACTTATCAAAACCGCCATTGTATAAATAATCATAAAGAATACCCTGATCTAAAAAAGAAACATGAATTGTCTTACATCTTTTAACACTTTCTAACTTAGAAATGACATTTTTATCAGCAAGTATCCATCCGATTCTTAAACCAGGAAATAAAATTTTTGAAAAGCTACCTATGTAAAGAACACCATTATTTAAATTATCAAGTGATGCAATAGGGAAGATGTGGGAACTTGAGTAAAGAAGTTCTTCATTAAATCCATCTTCAATAATAGCAATGTTATTTTCTTTCATTAGATTATAAAATTTATATCTACTTTCAGGAGACATAACTATTCCTGTAGGATTATGATATGAAGGCGTTATATAAGCAAATTTGATTTTATCTTTATACTTAGATAATTTTTCTTCTAACATACTAAAATCTAATCCATTTTCATCAATATCTACATTGATTATATTTAAATCTAAAGCCTTCATAATTTTTATAGTAGTATTATGTGTAGGGTTTTCACAAATAATATAATCTCCAGGAAATGTGAAAGCAGACAGTATGATGTCTAATCCTTCTGTAAATCCATTCGTTATAATGATATCTTTATTAGAGGTATCCACACCTTTTTTATTCATATATTCTAACAAATAATCAATTAATGGTTTATATCCTTGTGCATATCCATAGTTAAGAAGTTTATGTCCTTCTAGTGAAATTCTATTTAAAAAAGATTTTTTTAACTCATCTATATCAAACATAGAACCATCAGGAGATATACTTTTAAAAGATATTAAATCAGATTTCCAAGGAATTTCATTTTTTATTATATCCATTTTATTTGCAGTTTTTGAATAACTATTTTCAAGATTATTCCAATTTACACACCAATTACTTTTAGTGACATCTTTTTTTGAGTTTGCGAAGGTACCTTTTCCAGAAACAGAGTATATATATCCATCTGATTTTAGCTCTTCATAAGCTAGAACTACGGAGTTTCTACTTACTTTAAGAATTTGACTAAGCTCCCTTGTAGAAGGGAGCTTACTTTTATCAGGTATCAATCCTTTAGATATCATATCAGCTATATGATTTTTTATTTGCGTATAAATCGGATCATTGTCATTAATCTTAAGATTTGAGAATAACAACATATCACCTCAATTTTTTAATAATTTAATGTATGAACTTTACTGTGGTAATGAATACTCAATTATTTTATCCAATAAGTCGCTAAAGTTTAATCCTTTAGCAGCTGCACTTCTAGGAATTAAACTAGTTTTAGTTAATCCAGGTAGAGTATTCAATTCTAAAACGTAAGGAACTCCATCATGTATAATCATATCAATTCTTACATAAGCTTTGCAATAGAAAATACGCCAACAGATTTCTGAAATTCTATTAATTTCTTTTTGAAGTTTATCTTCTAAGTATACAACTTCTTCGATAGCTCCATTATCATTATATTTTGAAGTATAATCAAAGAAATCGGAATTTGCTTTTATTGATATTGTTGGATAGACTTCACCATTTAATACAAACGATGTGTACTCTACTCCAGGTATATATTTTTCAATTATTGCGTACTCATCAACCTCTAAAACTTTTTCAACTGCATCTTTTACTTCTTCCTTTGAACGTACACAGAATGTTGCTACACTTGAACCTCCACTATTAGGTTTTATAAATACTGGATACCCAAAACTATCTATTTTATTATAATTTATTTTATCTATAGAGTTTGTAACAATCCATTCAGCAGTAGGTAGATTAGAATGTTTTAATATTTTCTTGGTAATATTTTTATCCATACAAATTCCACTTGATAAAGGTCCGCATCCTGAATAAGGAATATTTTTTGCTTCTAATATAGATTGTATACATCCATCCTCTCCGAATTTACCATGAAGTGCAATAAAAGCAAAATCAATATCATTTGAAATCTTTGTGAAAACATCTTCTGTGCTATTTATAACAACTTTACTTACTTCATATTTACTTCTATCAAGATTATTGAAAACTTCATTACCTGAATTTAAAGAAACTTCTCTTTCGGATGATACACCACCCATAATAACTGCTATTTTCATATTTATCACTCCCAATATATTTATTCGTTTTGTTAACTTATTTATATTTGAATCTCGACCCCGATAGGGATTACAATAGTTTCACCACAAAACATATTCCCCCTATAGAAAGGAGTCGAGAAAATTGAAACCTACGGTTAAATGCCCTGAATGTTATAACACAAATTTGTATAAGTTTGGTAAGGATAAGAATT
>CABIVQ010000005.1 GCA_902362365.1 Clostridiaceae bacterium
GGTAAGTGCGTCTAAAAATAAAATGGAAAAAATTTCAACCCTCATAATAATTGAGCGTTAGCTCTAAAATCATGAGGGTCATTTTGTAAAGTATTAAATTTTACATTAATGCAACACTAGAAAGTGATAACTACCTTATTTTTTACTTAACTTATTTCTCCAAATTTTAGATTCTTTGTATATATCATCAGAATTAAGTATAGCTGAAACTCTAGCATATCCATCACTATTTATTTCTCTTAACTTATCTAGTATATACGGTGACAAGGAAAATTATTAAGTATCAATTTCTAGCCTCTTTATATATCTAAATTTTATTTCTATTCATTAGTGTTTATTGCACTAATTTTTATATTATAATCATCAATATTATCTATACCGAAAATGACCTTATATTTTCCATCTTTATTTACTTGCTCAGTTAAGATTGTATTTTTGTTTTTAGCATTTATTTCTTCTTTAAAAATGATTTTATTATTTGATTCATCTATTAAAGTTATACTTACAGATTTTCCAGTCTCTTTTTCAGTATTAATTTCTAAGTTAATCTTTTCATATTTATTAAGCTTCATCGTTACTGATTTTTCCTCTATGCCATATAACAACTCACCTACTACTCTAGTTTCATTAGGAATTACAACATAAGCCTTCTCCTCTTTATTATACCTTCCCTCTATTATATCAGTTTTATTTTCGTCATATTCATCAGTATAGAACTTTAACTTCCCATCCCTATATGCAAATTCAAATAATGCTTTATTAACTGGCTTATATGCTTCTCTTATTTCATCTTGAGATTTATCAAACATTTTATGATTTAAAGTTGAACTTATATTCATATCTATATTGAAACCTCTTTCTGTGGTAAGTAAATTTTCATTTGTTGCATCTATTCTAACTAGATAATTTGTATAATCACTTATTCCTATATTAATATCTAATCCTGCAACAACATTATCATCTACTTCTACTTCAATATATGTATCTCCATCTTCAGCTCTAAAATCATATATATAGTAGTTTTCTCCAAAGAGTTCTTCTTTTCTTTTTTCATATTCTATATCTAATTTTTCTATTATATCTTCAATAGTAATATCTTCATTATTCTTCATACTATTTACTATCTCAAAATATAGACCTACTACTTCATTTGTATTTTTAGATAAGTTTAATTTAGATACAATTTCTTCAATATATTTTACGTTGTCTCCCGATATATTTAATGAACATACATCATTAGATTTATCTATCTTTGTCTTAATGTTTTCTTCATCTTTAGTGTATGAGCTACTTACCATCTCTTTATCTGTTTCATTGATTATGATTTCTACATTACTATCTTCATCACTAAATGTACTAAATGACATATCAGGCATTTCAAGTGGTTCCCCAAATCCTCCTTCATACTCTTTTTTTTCTTCTTCTGATAACTCTTTTGAGTATTCTTGTAACTCATACTCATATTCGAAATTTGCAAGTGCTTTTTTCGCATCTTCTAAAGATATATCCTCTGTTTGCTCTATTATTGACTGTAAGTAAAAGTCTTCTATATTTGTACTTACTTCTACTTTACTACATCCTGTAATCGTAGTAATTGTAGCAATTGTTAAAAATGCTATTACTTTTTTCATTTGTCCCCCTACTAGTGTATCTTCGAATTTCCATCTCTATTATATTATACATAATATTCAATTTTTTCCAATTGCATTATAGTTTTATTAAAGTGAACTTGTATTAAACCAAATCAACAAATATATTCTTAATAGTATTTATACTAATATCAGGATTTTGTTCGTACAGTTTATTTACATATGCTTATATCGTTGCTGAATCTGTAGATATTACATAATTTATTACAGTTTCTAGACTTTTCTGTAATTCTTCTTTTAATGGTAATTTTATTTTTTCATATTCAATTTTCCTACATTAATACATTATTATCCAATATTTTACTAAGTATTTTATTTATATAACAATTAAATATAACTTACCATAAAACTAAAATTTTATAGTAAAAGTGTAACCTTTTTGATGTGCTTTTGAATACACTCTATTGACAAGTGAATTAATAAACGTAGTGTTCTTAAACTTGTTCAAGATATTGATGAATGACCAGTTAATTAGTTAGAGTGACCTGACCATACTCTATGCCTTTTGAAATAAAAACTATCTATATTGTTTATGCCAAAATTTTAAAATCAAATTCATTTACTTTAAAAATAGGCTATGTTTTAATATAATGTTGATTTTAGAAACTATTTCAATAATAAAAAGTAGGGCTAATAAATTACTTGCTCCTACTTTTGTTCTCAATATATTAATATTCTAATCTATTTATCCTTATTTATTGCATCCTTAATTTCATCTAATTTTTTAACTATTATACTTGTACATATAATAATAAGTCCAAATATCAATATTAATCCTGTGTAAGTAAATAAATGATAGGATACAGTAAATGCATCTCCCCAAAATATAAGTTCACCTATTGGATACATTATGAATTGATTTACTATATAAAAAATTATCATTCCAATTATACCACGTAGTATAATTTTATCCACTATACTCTCCTCCTTCTTTTCTTCGTATTATATAACAATTGTGTAACAAATTTTATTATATCATTTTCAACATCACTTTAAAACATATCCTAAAAATAAGAAGGCTACCCACTATTAAGCAGGTAGTTTAGCAACAAATGCACTATAATTAGTTTCTTCATTTTTAATTAAACATAAGGCGCTATATGTCTCTAAGTCCTGGAATGCTTGTTCATCATATCCATACTTTTCAAATTGTGTATGAAGTTCTCTATATGCTTGAATATCTGCTCCTGCTAATAACATATAAGATGCTCCACCAGCTTTGAGTGTCATTCTATATTTAGAAGATAGTTTAGTAGTATTATCATCATTTATTGCATCTAGTAATACTTGTAGATGTTTTAAATACTTACGTTAAAACTACAGATAAAATCAAAAAAATACAGCTAATATTTTAGAAAGCGTGTTATAATAAAACAAAAGACACCCAAAAAAGGTGTCAATTGATAACTTAATAATTTTTACTTAACTTATTTCTCCAAATTTTAGATTCTTTGTATATATCATCAGAATTAAGTATAGCTGAAACTATAGCATATCCATCACTATTTATTTCTCTTAACTTATCTAGCGTATTTAAATTAACTCCGCCAATAAGTACCATTGGTAAACCTACTTTTTTAATTAATTTTGCTTCATCAATAGAAACTATCTTTGCATCAACTTTTGTAGATGTTGAGAACATAGCACCTACCCCAATATAGTCTGCTCCATCTTCCTTTGCTTTATAGGCTTCTTCTATATTACTTACTGATACACCAAGTATTTTATCCTTTCCTATTAGCTTTCTTACATATTTTGCATCAATATCACTTTGTCCTACATGAACACCATCTGCTTCACTAAGAATTGCAATGTCAACTCTATCATTTATGATAAAGTTAACATTATGCTTCTTTGTGATTTCTCTTAATTTTATTGCTTTTTCTAAAAATTCTTTTCCTGATGCTTCTTTCTCTCTTAACTGTACAGTTGTCACTCCACCTAATATGGCTTTTTCTATACAATCATAAAAATCTCGTTCTTTAAGGATATCTGAATCGGTTACTAAGTATAATTTTAAAGACTGTCTTAAATCATCTTCATTTATCATAACAGCTAACTCCTTTATATTATCTTTAGATTATTGACTTATAAAATCAACATTTGCATATTTATTAAGAGTAGCTATGTCCAAAGTATAAATATTATCCATTAATTTTACCTTAAAACTTCCTAAAGATATATTATCTTTATCTGCTAACTCTCCACATAAAGACATTGCCAACGTTCCCATTGTAGCTGCTTGTAAATTATTATCCGTACAAGCCATAAAGCTTGCTATAAGACTTGCTGTCATACAACCCGTTCCAGTAATTCCTTTTAATTTTTGTGTACCATTATTAACTTTATATGTACTTTTCCCATCAGTTATTATATCTACTTTTCCTGTTGCAACAACAACACTTTCTAATTTTTGTGCAACTCTCTTTACTATCTCAGTAGCATCACTTCCATCATCAAAAGAATCTACGCCTTTGCCCTTTACGTCAAATCCACCTATAAATTTGATTTCTGAAATATTCCCTTTTACTACATCAAACTTCACTTCATTTAAAAGCTTATTTGTAAGTTCCATTCTTGCTTTAGTTGCAAAGACTCCTACTGGATCTAAAATTACAGGCTTATTATATTTATTAGCTGCCTTTCCTGCTTTTATAAATAAGTCTACATATTCTGAATTCATAGTGCCTATATTAATAACTACTGAACTAGCTACACTAACAATATCATCTACTTCTTCATAAGAAAAGCTCATAAGTGGGCTTGCTCCTATTGCTAATGTTATATTTGCACAATCATTTATTGTTACATTATTAGTATAATGAGTCACTAAAGGATTTTTTTCTTTTACTGTATTTATTAAATTAAACATAATATTCCCCCAAAGTATTTTTAATTAGTAAGTACGCATAATTCATACATTTTAAATTTGCTCAATTTTATCTTCAAATTCATAAAAATGATTAACTGGCCCTACTCCCTTGCCTATATCAAAACTATGTATTATTGCTTCAGTTATGTATTTTTTACTTAATTTTACAGATTCAAATATGTCATAACCTAGTGCCAAATGTGAGGTTATTGCAGATGATAATGTACATCCTGTTCCATGTGTATTTTTTCTATTAACCCTATTCTCTTTATAAATTTCAAATGTGTCTTTCCCTATAAGCACGTCTATAGCATCACCCTCTAGATGACCACCTTTCATTAGTACATATTTGGGTCCTAACTCTAGTATTTTTTCTCCGACTTTTTTCATATCTTCTAAATTATTTATTTTTTGTCCACTTATTTCTTCAGCTTCAGGTATATTAGGTGTAACTACGTAAGCAATTGGAATTAAGTGTTTTATTAAGCTATCTTTTGCTTCTTTTTTTAAAAGAGAGTATCCGCTTTTAGATATCATTACTGGATCTAATACAATGAACTTTGGATTGTATTTTTTCAAAGTATTAACAATCTCTAGTATTATTTCTGGATTTGACACCATACCTATCTTTAATGCTTTAGGATAAATATCTTCAAATACAGCCTCTATCTGTTTTCTTATAATTTTTTCACTTAAATCCTCCACATCTAATACCCCCCGTGTGTTTTGAGCAGTTATAGCTGTTATCACACTCATACCATAAGTTCCAATAGCACTAAAAGTTTTTAAGTCTGCTTGTATCCCAGCTCCTCCAGATGAATCTGAACCTGCAATTGTAAGCGTTGGTACTTTATAATTTCTCATATTTTCTCCTTATAGATTATAAATTTACAAGGTAAGAAAGGTACAACCCCTTTTAAAAGAATATGTAAACTAATTTTTTATGTAGTTTTATATTTTAATGCATAAAAAATGCTATACCCATATAGGTATAGCATTAGATTACTTTATAAATATAAAATATATATTTTATAAAAGGTTGTGCTTTCCTACGCTGGCATTATCCAGATCAGGTATAAGGGTCGGGTTTATCCTCTCAGCCAAATGGCTCCCCTAGCTAATTCTTGTATTTAAATTTTATAAGTTAATTATAATATAATATTATTTAATGTCAAGTTAATATTTAAATTCCTACTCGGTAGTATTCTTTATTTTCTAATTCATCTAATAGCAACTCAGGGCTTTCTATTATTAAAAGCTTCTTTTTTCTACTTAGCTTTTTAATGTATGATTCTAATTTCATGGCATTACTTCTTGTATCACTAATAAAATAAACTTCTAATTTGTCAAAACCTTTTGCTCTTGTATATTTTGAATTTATTCCTTTTTTATGTTCTTCAATTCTTCTTTTTATATCGCTAGTATAGCCTGTATATAAAGAATTGTCTTTGCATCTAATGATATATGTATAATACATTTTTCCCCTCTCATCTTAAGTAATATATAAAACTAATATACTATAGTATTTTTTGTAGTACAATAACTAATATTTCACATAGAAAAAAGACATAGCTTAAATAGCTATGTCTTTTTTCTATGTAAGTTGAAATTATTCAACTTCTATAGCATCAACTGGACAGCTTTCTTCTGCTTCTTTTGCTGAATCTTCTACACCATCTGGAACTGGATCAGCTATAACATGAGATTTTCCATCATCTTTCATTTCAAAAACTTCTGGGCATACTGATGGACATACTCCACATCCTATACAAGTTTCTTGATCAACTTTTGCTTTCATAAATAACTCCTCCTTTATATTTAATAATACTTTTAGGTATTTTGTATGAACTCTCAATTCATATCTGTTTTTATTATTTCCTCAAATAAAAAAAATACCCAAAAATTTTAGGTATTTTTATTTTCATATTTTTTATATACAATAATCTAAAGTAATTCCACTTTCAGATTCCTTTGGTAATATAATTTTAGCAGGTATTCCTACTGCTGTAGCATTACTTGGTACATCTTGTAATACAACTGCATTAGCTCCAATTTTAACATTGTCTCCTATATTTATAGGACCTAATACCTTTGCACCAGAGCCTATAACTACATCATCACCTATAGTTGGGTGCCTTTTCCACTGCTTTTCATTACCAGTAGCTCCAAGTGTTACCCCTTGATAAATTGTAACTCTATTTCCTATTATAGTCGCCTCTCCTATCACAACACCCATACCATGATCAATTAAAATACCTTCACCTATTCTAGCACCTGGATGTATTTCTATTCCTGTAAAAAATCTAGATAGTTGGGATATAAGCCTAGCTAAAAAAAAATATTCTTTTCTATATAGAAAATGAGATGTTCTATACATAATTAAAGCATGTATAGATGGATATAGCAAAAAAACTTCTAGCTTACTTCTAGCAGCTGGATCATTATTAATAATATACTCTATATCTTTTTTTATATGATAAAACACTTATCTCATCCTTTCATTATTTTCTTAAAAAATACCCATGGACATATACTTATTTATTCCATCTGGGGCAACAGTAACTATTTTTTTATAATTATATAATTTTGATAGTTCAATAGCTGCAAAAATATTTGCTCCAGCAGATATTCCTACTAATAAACCTTCCATCTGGCCTAATTGTCTGACCATTTCAAAGGCATCTTCATCAGATACAGTTATTATTTCATCACAAATTTTTTCATCATAGTTTTTAGGAATAAAGTTTGCTCCTATACCTTGTATTTTATGTCCACCTGCTTTTCCTTCACTTATTAAAGGTGAACTCTTTGGCTCTATACCTATTATTTTTACGTCAGGATTCTTTTCTTTTAAATACTTTCCAGCACCTGAAAGAGTTCCTCCTGTCCCTATTCCACAAGTAAATATATCTACATCTGGTAAGTCATTATAAATCTCTACACCTGTATGTTCATAATGACCTCTTTTATTATCTGCGTTTTCAAATTGACCTAATGATTTATAATTTGAATTTAATTTTAAAAGCTCATTTGCCTTTTCTACTGCCCCATTCATACCCTTTGAACCTTGAGTTAATATTAGCTCTGCTCCATAAGCCTTAACTAGTTGTCTTCTTTCTATACTCATAGTTTCTGGCATTATGATGATTACTTTATATCCTTTCAGTCTACCAATCATTGCCAAGGCTATTCCAGTATTTCCGCTAGTAGCCTCTACTAATACATCACCTTTTTTTAAATCATTTCTTCTTATTGCTCCATCTATCATGGCATATACTGCTCTATCCTTTATACTTCCAGCTGGATTATTTAACTCTAGCTTTACATATACATTAGGGTATCCTAATCTGTTTAACCTAATCATAGGTGTATTTCCTATTAAACTTAACACATCTTCATATATCATAATCTATCCCCCCATATATTTACTATCAAAATGATAATCATATTTTCATTATATTATTATCATTTTGATAATGCAACAAATTTTAAAATAATATTTTCTTATTTCTTAAATTAATTTTATTATATTTATTAAATAATTTTTATTAGCAACATAGTATTTTTTATAATTTATATCAACTATATTAATAAAAGATCTCTTTACTTAAGAGATGTGCTGGTGAAACATTTCTAATTTAGTAATTTGAATTATAAAAAAAGCGTGTAATATATAGTATTCATAATTCTATATATTACACACCTTTTATTTTTGTTATCCTTCAAAACTACTAACAAGTTCTACTATTGGAGTAACTGATTTTTTATTTGTAAAATCCATTGGAGAATAAAAATCCCTTAAGAATTCCTTATTCCATCCTTCTAACTCATTATAGCTTTTATTTTCTAAAGATTTCCTTAAACCCTTCGTCATGACTTTATCTATAAAAGTTAAGTTTTTATAATCAAAGGCTCCTTTAAGGTAAAATAATCTTATATTGCTTAGAAGTTCTTCATTAAAATTATCATCAGCTATTTTTTCTATTGTTTTATCATTGCATTTTGATAATCCTACTGTGAAAATTATAATATTTTTATCCTTTATTTTATCATAATTCTTAGTTATAAAATTTAATCCTTTTATTTTACCTGCATGTAAAGATGATCCATAAATTATAGTTTCATAATCTTGTAAATCCCTATCTATAACATCTGAAAGCTCGTATAAATCTGCATCTAATTTTATTGCTATCCATCCTGCATATTTCTTAGTGCTTCCATACTTAGATTTATAAATTACAGCTACCTTATTCTTTGTATCCAAGGTATATCCCTCCTAGTTATTTATATATATTAATAATAATTAGGACAAATTTATGGAATATTCCTTTCAATTATTCAAATAACTTTTCTCCAATTTCTGCGAACATTTGTAGTATTAGGAAGGCTTTTATATCGATTTCTTCATTTTCAGATAATATTCTTCTTGCATCGTCTTGTGATATTAATAGTGGTTCTATATCTTCATCTTCTTCTAAGAATTCCTTGCTTAACTCACCATTACAAGTACAGTATACAAATGCAACTGACTCATCTGTCATTCCAGGAGATAAGTAAATCTTATTTTTGCTTTTTATTTTGTTTATTTTTACTATATCAAGGCCTGTTTCTTCTTTTAACTCCCTTTGAACTGCCTTTTCCATACCTTCTTTATTGTCTACTAGACCTGCTGGTAATTCATATATGTAGTTATTTATTGGCACTCTAAATTGCTTTATTAGAATAAGCTTCTTATATTCTTTGTGAAATGCAGCTATAACTACTGCATCAATATCCCCTTCTTTGTCATTTAAGTATATCTCACTTAATTCTTCTTTATTTTTTCTTGATGCAACTGTCCATGTTCTATCGTCACCTAATTTATTTTTATAACTAACCTCGTAAAGTCCTACAAACTTAGTTTCTACTAATGGTTTTATATCTTTTATTTTTGTATTTTTCATGCCCTTTCATCCCTTCTCTATTTATTTGTAATTTTGCTTAAAATTCCACTCAGAATAAAACTCTTCTATGAAGTTTTCCATATACTTATGCCTTTTTTTAGCTATTTCTTTTGCCGTATTTGTATTCATTAAATCTTTTAATTTAAAAAGTTTTTCATAAAAATGATTTATAGTGTGATTATCTTTATTTTTAACTTCATCTAAAGACTTAAAATCTATAGGTTTTATGCTAGGATCGTACATACTTCTATTTTTACTTCCACCGTATGCAAAAGCTCTTGCTATTCCTATAGCTCCTAATGCATCTAGTCTATCTGCATCTTGTACTACCATACCTTCAATAGTATTTTGTGTAGAATCTACAACCCCACCCTTATAAGACATAGTTTTTATAATATTTAAAATTCTATTAGAATCTTCTTCACTTACTTCTACAGATTTAAGAAATTCTTCTGTGACTGTTGTATTGTATACATCAGAAAATTTCCAATCATCAATGTCATGTAAAAGAGCTGTCATCTCAACAATAAACATATCTGCACTTTCCTTTTGGGCTAAGTATTTTGCCATATTACAAACTCTTTCAACATGAAACCAATCATGTCCACTTCCTTCTTTATACATTTTTTCTTTAACAAAATCTCTAGTTTTTTCAAGTATTAATGCTTTATTCATAATGTAAGTATCTCCCAATTTTAGTCTATCTTAATTTTGTAATTTTACAAATCAACATACATATAATTAATATCTTTGTTATTTTCTATATAATTATAAATTATATTTATAAAATCAATGCTCGACTTATCTATTATTTCTTTAGTCTTTTCTTTTTCTTTTAAAATTCTATCTCTTATGTCTAAAGTAAGCTCTTCTTTAATTTTATCATTAATTTTATTTAAATCTATTATTTTACTATACAAAATTTTACCATATCCAATCAGATATATTTTAACTAAACTTTCATTTAATTTAATCCAGCCTATTAATAATTTATTATCTACAGCTTTAGTTATTATTTGTTGTTTTCTAAAAAGGCTATTCATCAAATCCATATTTTTCTTGATTCTTTGAGCTTCTTCAAAATTTAAACATTGAATTGCATCGTTCATTTGTTTTGTTAGTATATTTAAAATTTCATCATTTTTTCCATTTAATATTTTTATTATATTTTCTAATATATCCTTATATAAATCCTTATTTTCTATGCTTCTGCATGGACCTATACATTTATTCAAATCATATCTTATACACTTTGTAAACTTTTGACAATTAGGTAATTTATATACTTCAATAAATATATTTTTTATTTCCTCTAATTTTCTCTCCATGGTGTATGGCCCAAAATAAATATAGTCATCATTTTCTATATGATCTACAATGTAAATGCCTTTTTGAGAATTTATTTTTATATAACAATAATTTTCATATTTTTTCATTAACGTGTTGTACATAGGTTTTATTTCTTGTATTTTTTCGCACTCTAAAATAAGTGCATCTAACTCTGTATCTGTAGTTGTTATAGTTATATCTGAAATATTCTTAACCATTCGTTTTATTTTTCTAGAATGATTGTCAGAATTTACAAAATAACTTTTAATTCTATCTCTTAAACTTTTAGATTTTCCAACATAAATAATATTACCTTTATCATCTCTCATCATATATATTCCAGGGCTTTGAGGGAAATCTTTAATTTTTTCTTTTATGTCCATAGTTACTCCTTTGATGAAAAATTTACAACTTATTTATTTCATTATACCTCATTCTGTATGCAAAAATTGCTGTTTCACTAAGCTTTTCTATTAAATTTCCATTTACACAAAATCCTACAACTGCACCAATACCAGGCATTAGTTGAAAAAACTTAGCTAAATCTAAATAATCTCTATATTCTTGTTGGAACTTTTTCCAATCAAAATCATTTATATCACTTGGAAGTGTATTTGTATATTTACCCCAATTTTCCATTTGCTCAAATACTGTCTTTCTATGTGCTTTAGATGAAAATGCAATTTCCATTATGTTTAATATATATATTCTTTCTTTGTAATCTCTTACGTCGTATCCGTATATGGCTGCAATATCATAAAGTAGCTTTACTTTAATGCCAAGTAATAATGGAAAATCTGCTAATCCTATAAGAAATCCACCTGCTCCAGTACCTGCTCCTTCTATCATTGCAGTCTTTTTGTATATTTTTGTTTTTTCTTTGATTAAGTTTTCTCTTTCTTCTAATGTTAGGTCTGTGTATGGTTTCTTAGTAATGTATTTATATCCAAATAATACTGCTTTTACCATACTTTTTATTGCTACTGTCATTATTTCATGGTATTTTTGAGGAAGTAAGTCGTTGAATTTACCTTGGGCTTTGTTAGTTCCTCTTTCTATTATTGATGGCTTTTTTCTCATCTTTTTCTTCCATTTTATTAGTTCTTGTTTTGCATTGCTTTCGTAATTATTCATTTTTTTCTCTCCTAATATATATTATACATTAAAAAACCTACGTCTAGTTTTTATACGTAGGGTTTTATTGTTTATTTTCGTTATTTATTAATAATATTTCTTACTTAAACCTCATTTATTCCAAACTTTCTTGAGATAGACTTGTAATATGTGTTAAATTTTTTTTTAATTATCTTGTTTCTATAAGTTTTAATAAGACTACTTTCATTAGAAATGTATAAGTTACTTCCTCCTGCAAGCTTTACTAAGTCTTTAAAAGCATCTATACCTATTGTTTCAACTATATCCATAATCCCTTTGGTAGATCTTCTTTAGTCATTTGTTCTAACATAAAATCCATCCTATCTTAATTAAATTATAACACTTTCATAAAGCTTATAAATTATTTTAAGTTATTGATTATGTATTTTAATAAAATCTAATTGCTTAACATCTTCAATTGATAATAATTAATAACTTAATAATACCAAACTGAACAAAAAAGTGCCCACTAAAGCAAATATTTTCGTGGACACTTCACATATATAAAAAACCTTCTTTTTATATTTTAAAAGAAAGTTTCTAATCTTAACGCTTTAAAACTGTTGTATATATATAATTATACAAATTGGCATGTCTTAGTTCATCACTTAATATATTAAATACCATATCTCTATAAGCTAAATTGGGCATTCCCCCCATTATTACTCTATATCTTTTAACTGCATTTAATTCTCCATTTAATGCCATAAGTATTCCATCTACAAAACTAGCTGGTGGTACAAATTCTTCTTCTTCTGGATTAGCATCTTTTCCTGTAAATATTTTATACATTTCCTTAAACACTTTATTGTGAGATATTTCATCATCTCTTATAGAAATTATAGTGTCTTTTATTTCCTTAGCCTGTTTTGATGTTATTCCTTCTGTTGGAATGTTATTTATTAACCATTCATAAAATAATGCATCGTATTGTTCTCCCTCAACTGATTGTTCTATAAGGTTTACTGCATTTATAAAACCTTGAGGTGTTGGATAATTATAGTTATAATTAAACATGTTTGTCCTCCCTTATAATATACGCTCAGTTTATACTATTCGGGTATACAAATTCTGTTACATGGATTTACATTTTAATATTTTTAACGCTATGAACTAAAATATAGCATCACTTTATATTCATTATAATCTCTATTAATTAATTTAATTAAGACATGCTTTAAACAGTTTTTATTTTTATTAACTTTTATGCCGAATAGATCATCAAAAACTGGTGACGTTTTTATTATCCCTCTAAATTTTGATTGAGAGTGATGGTCTTTAACTATACCAAGCATACCTTGAGCTTTTCCGAGGTATTATCTATTGGATTTTTTATTTTGCAATATATTAATATAAGAAACTAATATATTAAAAATCTTTTATTATACTTGGGTGTTCAAATATGCTATCTAATTTTTTTATAAAAGGTATTACTTCTCCAAAATCTAATGCACGATGGTCAAATGCCAAGCATATAGGTAAGATTTTACGAATACCTATAGATTTGTCTCCATTTTCATCAATGTATACACCTGGTTTTTCTAAAATCGCACCAAAACCAATTACACAGACTTGTGGTGGTATAATGTCTAACATAGCAATAGCACCTTTTTGCTCCCTATATGTAGATCCAATATTTGATATAGTTATAGTACCGATTTCTAAAGGTATCTTAGATTTATTTTGACTATTATCTTCAGACATTTGATATTCTCCACTTATTATTCTGTCTATAATACTATAGTTTATTTTATCTGAAAATGATTTAGATAGAGACTGTGTATCTATATTTTAAATTTTTTCACCTAAATCTTTAATATGTTTATTAATTTCATATAGAGACATTTCTTCAATATTATTTATACTTATTGTCATCATTTTTCCACTTGGTAAAATCCAAGGCATATTTACATTAATATCTTTAATTGTGCGAATTTCACCTTCACCAGTACTTTGATTATATGACAGATGAGAATTTAGTTTTGGTGCAAATTTTAATCCTTCTGAAAATACTTTTAACATTAATGAATTGATAGAAACATTTTTTAAAGAACTATCTTCTATTCTTAATTTTTTAAATTCATCAATAAAATCTGTAACATCTGGCTCATACATATAAGATACATGTGGTATAGTCTGCCAAGATTTAGTGGTCATATATGATATAACTTTTCTTTCAACTGAAAATTTTTCTATATTATTAATTGTTAATTTGCTCATAATAAATCTCCTATATTTTATTTTAATATTAATTATTATTTAGTAATTTAAAATAAAATATACTTTATTCACCTTATATAACAATTGTGAATCAAACAGTTATAATATAATTATAACTGTTTATATATATCAGCATAATTAACCTTGATTTGTTCTTTAAGTTGTTTGTTTTCTTCTTCAAGTCTTTTAATTTTTCTTTTTAAACTTGCAATAATTGCATCTTTGTTATTATCATTCATTTCTCTTTTAACTTGTGATGGAGTAGGAACTTGTGATTGCTGTTGTCTAAGAGTTTCAATACATTCTCTAATATCTTCATTATCATATAAAGTTTTTTTAGTGACTCCACTTTTATTTGCAACACTATTAAAATTTATAGCCTTTGTATTGCTTTATCAACCTTTTCTTGTGTCAGATCCTTTCGTTTGCTATGCAATTCTTTTTTATTATGACTCGAATTATAAATTTAAACATAAAAAAAGACACGCAATGTGTCTTTTTCACGAACATATATATTATAATATAGTTACATTTTCTGCTTGAGGGCCTCTAGCACCTTTAACTATATTAAAGTTTACTTTCTGACCTTCCTCTAGTGATTTGAACCCATCAGCTTGTATAGCTGAAAAATGTACGAATACATCATCTCCTCCGTCTACTGATATAAATCCAAATCCTTTTTCATTGTTAAACCATTTTACTGTTCCATTATTCATAAAAAATACTCCTATAAACCTATCTCTAGATCTCTCTTAATTTATTTGTATGTTACTACATATATCATTATATGCATTTAATGTTTATTTGATACTAGTTTTTTCGTAAATTCATGTAATTTATATATTAATTTCATTAAAAAAGATTATACTTATCTAATAAAATACTTTTAATAAGTGCTAAGTATTTAATTTTTAATTTCTTAATATAAGTTAATCTAATTTTTTAATAAACTCTATCTCTTATTCAATATATATGAGTTTATTCCATACTGATTAAAATAATCAACCAATAAACTACCATTTATAAGGGATATATTATTATCCGCTGCAAACTTCTCACATTGAGTACTAAAATTACTTGTAGATATAAATATCCCCTTCATAGCATCAGAATTTCTAACTACAGACTCAAATTCTCTAAGCTTTGGTATATCTATGTTATTCTTATACCTTTGTTTTTGTTCTTTTATTAATTCTTTTGTTACTTGTTTTGTGAAGTTGCCTGCTCCTTTTTTGCCATAGTTTATGCTCCTTGTGCGAGTTATATACTTACATTATTTGCATAAATTTCATTTTTATAAATTAAAAACCCTACGTCTGATTTTGATACGTAGAGCTTTATAATTCTTCCTTTTTCAATTTTAGCGCCTTCCTTTTTAAGATATGTGTCTATTGCTAATTATTAATTAACTCGTTATGCTAGTTAATTTAATATATTTTTATAATTCGCAATATATCAACATTGCTTAACTTAATTTTCTTCAATTAATTGTGGATATATTTTATCTATCGTACTTTTTATTTTACCTTTATACATAAGTTTAAATATACACCATGCTATAACTCCACCTAATGTATTTAATATTAAATCTTCTACGTGAACAGCTCTTATACCAGACAGTCCCAGTATATTCATAAATAATTGAATCAACTCTATTGATAATGATATTAAAAAAGCTATTATCGTAGAGGACTTTAAATTTCTTACTTTTTCACTTATTGCACATATATACAGTACGAATGGTATTAATAAGACTAAATTCCCAACTACATTTCTTATTATAGTTCTAAAGAAAATTCCACCTTTAAAATAGTCTATAAATGGTACGATGCTTATATTACATCTTTCTAGAAAACTTAATTCCTGTATATGTGGTAACATTCCACCTATGTATATAGGTAAAATAGTTATTCCTATAAGTAAAAATAAATATATCACAAATAAATTAGTTAAAATTTCATATCCGATATTGAATTTAACACCTTTTTTTCTTCTGTTTGCTAAAATTATTATTCTTACGATTATCCATATCGGTAATCCAAGTATTAATAGCCCCTGTAGTTCAAATGAATACATTTCTTACTCCTCCTCAACCACTTTTGTGTATTTCCAATATTCAACATACCATAATTACAAATTTATATCAATTATTTTTATATGTACACTAAAACAGATGTTTTTATGAACACATAAAATAATCACAACATTTGCTTCGCACTATATAGGAGTTGTAAACTTTGGCTATATTATATATTACATTGAAGAATTTTCAGTAAAAAAACTATTTGTAAACAGTATTACCTATAATACTTAACTTTAATTTAATTCAATAATCTATTTTTATAGTATATCTAATTATAGATATACCTTTTTATTTTATGTTTGATTTAATTTCATTTACTTTAGACTCTAAGTCTTCTAAGTATTGATATAATTCATTTAATTGTTTATATACTACTGTATTCATCTGATCATTTTCATATACAACTGTAGCATGTCCATTGTTTATGAAACTTTTTAACTCATATCCTGAATCTAATACTTTTGGATCATCATTTATTTTTTTAATATAATTATCTATACTTTCAAGCTTTTTATTTACTTTCTTTAATAAAGAGGTCTTTATTATATTAATAACTATATTACCATTTAAATATTCTCCTGATTCAATATATCCTCTAGATTTCTTTATATCTATAAGAATATTTTCACAATAATCATATAAATTCTCCATTATAATTCTCCTATCTTAAATTTGTTGATACACTAGCTATACCTGCTCCTGCATAAGTTATATTACTAATTGATTTGCTTTTTTTCAATAATTTTTTCAAAACTGGACATTAAATATGCAAAACTGGACATATTTAAAACAGAGCCTTTTATATTAATTCTAGACATGCCTTGCTAAAATATCTAGTAGTATTAATTATCTTTTTGATTGAAAAATGTAACTTTAAAATCAGTATATTCCTCATTGCTGCTTACATTTACTTTTCCATTATTATTTTCTACGATTTCCTTAACTATATGCAAGCCATATCCATGACTTCCATCTTCATTAGTCTTTGTAGTGAAGCCTGTATCAAATATACTATCTATTATATTTGGATCTATCTTCGGTCCATTATTTTTAATACTTATATAAACACTATTAAATATTTTATATGTTTTTATAATTATTAATCCATGACCTTCTAACGCTGTAATTGCATTACTTAAAATATTTGATACTATTTTATGTAATTCATACTCACTAATATTTATTAGATTAGAATCAAACTCCTCATCTACAACTACATGTATATCTTTTAAATCTAATGACTCAACTACACTAGATATAATAGAACCTCTATTAGTAATATATTTTACACAAGGTGATACTTCAGTGTTTCCATTTATTATATTTTTTAACATTTCTCCCAATCTATCATATTGTTGCATTATATATAAACCATTAATATATGATATTTGAGAACCATAGTCATGCTTTATTTTTTTCAGTTCATTATTTTTAGCAATTAATAAGTTATTCAACCTATTAATTTCTTCATATTTCTTGTTCATGCTATTCATATAAACTGAAATGCCTATTATAAATATAACAATCATTAGTATCAATACATTAGTTAAAGCTACATTAGCCCATCCATTTAATATCATAGAAATACTTGCTATAAAATCCATCGACATAACCAGTATAAAAACAATTCCAAGTGATGCCTTACTTTTAGTAAGTTTATCATATATTACCTTCACACTATCTTTACTTTTTATAACAAGTAACTCTAAAATCATAGCTGGAATATATATTCCTAATAATCTAGATAATTCTACATCATAGATTATATTACTTATTATAGGCCAAAATATACTCGTAACTAAAATAGCTACAATCTGTACTAATAAATATGCTATTGAATAAGCTACTAATGCTTTTTTATATACATTCATATAGGTTATACACATTATTATTAGACTCATTATTGTTATTGAAGTAGAAGTCATATTACTGTTTTTAAATATATGTGTAGCTAAAACAGATGTTACAAATATACTTATACTACTTATAACTAAACTCTTTTTTCCATCTTTATCATCTATATCTTTATTAGTAATCAAAAAATAATATGGCAAGTAAGTCATTATAGAAACTTGTATAACAGTATTTAATAAATCAATAAAAAAATTCATTATTAACTATCTTTTTCCTTTTAAGGATTTAGGCATATCCTCTACACCTATTGCTACTACAGATGCTGCTCCGCTACCTATTATAAGTATTGACATCATAGACATTAAGCTACCCATTAATTTTTTCATTATTGTACCTCCCCATGTTTTTTTGAATTAAACATTAAACAAACATTAATTGTTAATGTCCATGTTATTATATTGCTATAAACTCCATATTTGATTATAAGTATAGAAATCATAGGTAAAATTATAGAATTAATTAATGCTATTTTATTATTTTGCTTTATTAAACTTGGTTTTGTTATAGGCATACACTTGTTTACTATAGGTACTTGATGATATATGCTAAACATCTCTTTTGTGATGTCTCATGGCCCCCTGTAAACGTTTTTACACGTGACATAGTAAATATAATTAAAACTACCTCTTTAAAATATCCAAGCATAGAAAATACAATTATTATAGTTATAATTTTAACTATCTCATACATCATAACCCTCATGACATACTGTATCTCCTCTGTTTTATCCTGTGTAAAGTTATTATATTTACATATATCTTCCACAAAATAATCTAATTTTTTTCTCAACATTCGTGATATTTCCTAATAATCCCCCTATAAAAAGTTTAATCTATGTATATATTACCATATTATCTTATTTTTGTGTATTTTTTGCTAAAATTTAATTATATATAAAGTTAAAAATTTAGTATGTGAATTAAAATATACTATTTTAACTTAAAAAACTTGTATAGTTTTTAATGTGATATAAATCAATTACATTTTTTGGAATAATATTATCATTTCAACGAATAATATGTGTATATGAGCATTTTTATTGCTTTTTACATTTTTTAATGGTAAAGTATTATGTAATGTATTGTAATTATATATAATTTTAAAATTACATATAATATAAAATCTTACTAGGAGGTGGACCTATGAAAAAATTGTTAATTTTATTTTCAGTTTTATTATCAATTGGATTAACTGGATGTACTTCTAAATCTGAGGTTAAAGATGTTTCTGTTGAAGATATAAAGAAAGCTGTTAATACTGAAACGCTTTTACCTATTACACCAGTTTCAGATACTGATGCCAAAGAATTTTATGCTTTTGAAAATGTAAAGGATAATATTAAAGAAGGTTTTGTACTGCAAGCTATGATAAATATAAAATTACAAGATGTAATTGTAGTTAAGACTGATGATGTTGAAAAAGTTAAATCAGCAATTGAAGATTATAAAGAAAATTCTTTAAGATCATTTGCTGATGGATATGGTGGAGATGAAAATGCTAAGGCCGTTTCTAATTCTATATTAGGAAATAAAGGTGACTATGTTTATTTTATAGCTACTTCCAATGCAAAGGATATTGAAGCAAAAATACTTGAATCAATAAAATAATTATATATGAGAAATTAAATTATTAGTTTTTCATATACAATAAATTTTAAAAGGCCTTTTTTAAAAGGTCTTTTATTATATGTTGATTAAAATTGAAAGTTGGTGATATATTGGTTTTTAGTAGTATAACATTCTTATTTTATTTTTTACCCTTAGTATTAACTTGTTATTTTTTATCTCCTTATAAATTTAAAAATCTTACTCTTCTAGTTTTTAGCTTAATTTTTTACTCTTATGGAGAACCTATGTACATATTTATTATGATATTTTCATGTATTGTTGATTACATACATGCTTTAATAATAGATAAAAATAGGGGAACTTTTAAGGCTAAACTTGCGTTAATTTCATCTATTTTTATAAACTTAAGTTTACTTGTATTTTTCAAATACAGTGATTTTATTATATCTATTTTAAATAACTCTTTAAATACAAATATACCTTTACTCCAAATAACTCTTCCTATAGGAATTAGTTTTTATACATTTCAGACGATGTCATACACTATAGATGTTTATAGAAATGATGCACAAGTTCAGAAAAATATTATTTCTCTAGGAACTTTTGTTACATTATTTCCTCAGCTTGTAGCAGGTCCAATAGTTAGATACTCTGATATAAGCAAAGATTTAAATCATAGAACTCATAATGTAGATAAGGTGTATGAAGGTATCTATAGATTTATAATTGGTTTATCTAAAAAAATAATACTTGCTAATAACCTTGGAATTATTTGGATTAGTATAAAAACTACTCCTTTTAATTCACTTTCAAACTTAACTGCTTGGCTTGGAATTATATGTTTTACACTTCAGATATACTTTGACTTTTCAGGGTACTCTGATATGGCAATAGGCCTTGGTAAAATTTTTGGATTTGAGTTTTTAGAGAACTTTAATTTTCCATATATATCAAAATCAATTACTGAGTTTTGGAGAAGATGGCATATTTCTTTAGGAATTTGGTTTAGAGATTATGTATACATTCCTCTTGGTGGAAATAGATGTAAGAAATCTAGGTGGTTTTTTAATATCTTCGTTGTTTGGTTTTTAACTGGAATTTGGCATGGTGCTGACTTTAATTTCATTTTATGGGGACTTTACTTTGGGTTTATTTTAATTTTAGAAAAACTATTTTTACTTAAAATACTTGATAATACCCCTAAGTTCTTAAGACATTTATATGTTTTATTTTTAGTAATAATCGGCTTTGTTATATTTGATATTACAAACCTTAAAGATATTTTTAATTATTTAAATGCTATGTTTAATATAAGTAATCCTTTTGTCGATAAGCAATTTTATTATTACTTAGTTCCTAATATATTACTTTTAATGTTTTCTATAATAGCTTCAACACCTATTATAAAAAATATATTAGATAAAAATATGTATGTTAGATTTATAGTTTTAATATTTGGTTTTATTATTTCTTGTTCATTTTTAGTGGATTCTTCATTTAATCCATTTTTATATTTTAGATTTTAAAGAAAGGGTAATAATTTATGAATAAAAAATTAGCTTTTAACAACTTAATGTCAAAAAATTTTAAATCTAATCTTTTAAAATATATTACTATTATATTTTTCTTAGGATCTATTTTTATAGTTCCTATTATTACTCTATCTTCTCCTGATAAAAAAATAAGTGAAATTGAAAATAAAATACTAACTCAATTCCCTGAGTTTTCTCTTTCTAGCATAAAAAGTAAAAGGTTCATGAAAAACTTTGATAATTATACTTCAGATCAATTTCCTTTTAGAACAGATTTTATTAAACTGAAAAACATGTACAGTTATACCATTGGAAATCGTGAATTTCGAGATATTTATATAGGTAAAAATGGTCGTCTTATGGAAAAGTTTATATTTAATAAAGATATTATAGATAAAAATATTTTCAAGGTATCAAATATGTCTAGATATCTTCATGATAATTATAATATTAAATCTAAATTAATGATAATACCTACATCAATAGCATTTTATGAAGATTTGCTTCCTTCTTGGTCATATAATGATAGTCAAAAAACTACACTTAATTATATTGAAGAAAATATAAATTCTAATTTAGATAAACTTAGTTTTTATACTCCTTATGATGTACTAAGTAAAAATAAAGATAAATATATATACTTTAATACTGATCATCACTGGACACAACTTGGTTCTAAAATAGCTTATGATAATATGTATAATAATTTAGATAATGAATTATATGATGATTATGATAAAGTTGCAGATAATTTTTATGGAACCTATTATTCAAAAGTAATATTACCTAAAATAAAAGGTGATAGTATATATTCTTATAAAAATTATAACAACTTTAAAATGACTATGGATTTTAGTGAAACTTTTAATACCCTTTATGATGAAAGTAAATTAAATGGTAAAAACAAGTATCAATATTTCCTTCACGGTGACCCTGGGTTTTCAGTTATTGAAGGAAATTCAAGTAAACCTAATGAGATATTAATTTTTAAGGATTCTTATGCTCATAGTTTTATACCTTTTTTAACTAATGATTATAGTAGAATTCATGTTGTAGATCCAAGGTACTACTCTTTAGATATTGATGATTATTTAAATAATAATAAAAATATTAAAGAAGTACTTTTTATTAATAATTTGCAAACATTTAATTCTGAGGAGATATATAAGAAATTGAAATAATACAAAGTAATACCCTACATCATAAAAAACGACGTAGGGTATTATTTATCATATTCAACTATTCTACTTACTATTAAATAATTCCCAATCTATTTTTTATCTTAGGTAAGATTTGTGAAAATACAGAATAAAAATTCTCTCCTTCTTTCACCTCAATACAATAACAGTTATCTAATATAACTTTATTAATTTCTTCCAATTCTTTTTCATCTCTCACAAACTTCAAACGGAAAGTTAATGCTTTAATAAATTTATGCCACTCTAAAATAAACTGTTTATTATCATCATAGTTTTCAATCCCTAGCCATTTATCTACCTTTACATCTTTCAAATCTTTTTTAGGGCAATTCCCTACCTGTAAAAAGTACTTAAAATCATCATCTTTATACACTCTTCCAAGAGGAAATAAACGACAAATATTTGGACGCTTAGAATGAATTATACATCTACCTTCTTTATTTAAAAAACTACATCTTTTATTATCATCCTGCATCTTTAAATATGGTAATGAAATTTTGTTATTGTTACGTAATTCAATCTTACTACCTAGTAATTCATAAAATCCTACACCTAAGTGATTCACCATTTCATATACATCAAAAGGTGTAAGAACTACTAGTTCTCCAACATCACAGCAACAATCATTGCATCCATCACAGCCACATGTATCTACTTTTACGGTATCTTCAATATCATATAATTTTCCATCTGATATTTCTTCTAGTATGTTTATAGATTTCATATATTTCTCATCCTCATTTATTACTTATATTTTGTTAAATTACTTAATCCTGTAATATTATACTAAAATTTTTCTCATATTTTAATATGTTTATATCATAAACTTCCTAGATATAGCCTTATAATCTCCATTAAATTCTTCATTTTTAGAAGCTTTTTCAGATATATATTTTAATAACCTTACCGCTTCTGGTATGCCTGCACTATTAGCTCTTCTTATATATTAATATAATCATATCAACTATCTATTTTTATGATTTATTTGTTATCTATGTTGTATAGTACTAAATTTAAGTACTAATATATACTTATATAGCATTACTCTTAAGTATTATTTTCTACAATACACTTTAGGGTATTTATAGCTTTCTCTTCATCATCAAGACATACAGTATACACCCTTATCTTTTTATCTTTATTTTCATCTAAATACCAAGACTCTAAATACTCATAACTTTCATTACCTGAACTAGGATATAATAAAATAGCACTTTTAGAATCTTTATACCTAGTTAAATAAGCATACATCTGATAAAAATCATCTCTTTTCACACCATATCTATTTAAGTTTTTATCAATATTTTTCCATTTAGTATCTATAATTAACTCTTCCTTACCATCAACCTCTATAACAATATCTGGTTTAAGTGAAAATATATCTCTATCAGTTTTTTCATTTTTCAATAACTTATACTTACTATGTTGAGAGTAAACATTATATTTATTTAAATTTAATCTAAGTAAATTAGTTATATATTTTTCATATACATCATTCATCTCAAACAATATGGCAAAGGATTTATCATCGCCTTTGTTTCCAATAGATGAAAATCCATTTAAAAGCATCTTCGCTAATAATAAACTTGGCTCAAATCTAGAATTTAGCCTATTAAACTTATAATCTAATATCTTTTTATTATTCACATCAATATATCCAACTTCAGAAAATACCACATTTATATGACTTAATATCTTTAAAGTTTCTGAGCTTTTTATATTTCTAATAATCTTTTTTATACAAGTATTAAATATCTGATTTAATGTATTATCTATAGAGAACTCTTCAAATTTACAAAATACATCACACCTGCATCTAGATATATTTTTAATATGCTCTTTAACTAGTATACTTCCCTTTAAAGCTTTACTATTTTCTTCTACATTAACATACTCTAAATACGGTCCTCTCATCAGCTGACTCTGAAGAGTTTTAGAAAATATTAATGCTAATATTTCTTCTAAATTCATTTTATATATACTAATCATACCTAAGTCTGAATAATTAAAATTTATTATTCCACTTTTATTAAGCATATTAAGCAAAGCTTTTCTGCTACCTTCATAGTCATTTCTATTTATATCAATCTTAGGTAATATCTCTATAGAAACAGTTGATAACTTTATAAATCCAACATAGTTTATAAAAAGTACACTATCTCTTGACCATATTATATTAGTCTTATCCAACCTTTGACTTTCTATATATCTATTAAGTTCATCAGCTTCTTTGTATGTTATTGATGTAGTTGACTCTTCTTTTGTAATTTTAAGTTTATCATTACATTCATAAATAGTTATATGTCTCATAGAACTATTCCTCATTTGGTAAGTTTGTATTACTATCTAAAGTTTCATCTTTTATTTCTTCATATATCCTTATAAAAGCTTTTTTATTAGGTCTTTCTACCACACTGTACTTAACTTGATCTGGATACATAAAACCTTGATTACTTTTAAACAAACTACTTGCTTTAATAATTGATTTATTTAATAAGTAGTCGCTATTTCCAATCTTCCCACTTCCCCCTAGTATCATATCTATTTTTTCAAAATCATCATAGAAATACTCTTGAAGTAATGGAATAACCTTATTTTTCATAATTAATACAAGATCTTCAAAACTTAAATTTTCTTTTATAAAATATGCATGTCCTATTTTATGATCTCTATCAAGTAAAAACTCAATCCTATCATTTATAGTTTTTAATAACTTAGATACATTTATCCCTTCTATATCCTTTGAAAGTAATTCTTCATTAGGCATATACTCTATAAAGTCAAATCTTCTTCTAAGTGCAGTATCTAAAAGTGCAATTGATCTATCTGCTGTATTCATAGTTCCTATTATGTATAAATTATTTGGTACTCCAAAAGATTCATTAGAGTATGGAAGAGTTACTTTTAATTCATTTTTTTCTCCTATTCTCTTATCTTCTTCTATAAGCGTTATAAGCTCTCCAAATATTTTAGATATATTACCTCTGTTTATTTCATCTATTATAAGTACATAGTTTTTAGCTTTATTTTCTAATGGATTATACGATATAAGTTCTTTTTGTGATTTGGTAGATGCATTTTCACATAATTGTTTAAATATACCATCCTTTGGAGTAAATCCTCCACTACCATCACTTCTTAAACCTTCTACAAAATCTTCATATGAATATGATTGGTGGAAGGTACAAAATCCTATTAGTCCGTCCTCTTTTATCTTATTAAATTCTTTTACTACTTCATCTCTTTTAGTAGGGTCATTTATAATATCTTTATACTTTTCATAATCTATTATTTCTAAAGCTTTATTACAAACATTATAAGTCTTTCCTGTCCCTGGAGGACCATATAATATTATATTCTTCGGACTATTATTATTTTTAGTTGTATTTATATCTACTTCCTCCCCTTCTTGTACTGCTATTTCATAGTATTTCTTTAGTTTATTTACAGTATCTTTCATAATGTTTATTACATCATCTGTAGAGTGATTTTTTACATATTCATAATCTATTGTTTTACCTATTTGGATTTTATTTGCTTTTCTTTCTTTTACTTCTTGTATATATTCTTTTATACTTTCTTTACTTAGGTCCTCTAAGCTTATATCTTTATTCCTAGTTCCAAAGTATTCAAAATCTTCTTCTGCAACATTAAGATAATCTAAAAATCTATTATGTCTTATGTAATCATCTTTATTACTATCTTCCCCTCTAATTTCTAAACTCAATCTAAATCTAATTTTATCATCTTCTTTTTCTGCAAAAACTGATATACTACTTGATAAATTAGTTTTATCTTTACGTTTTATCTCAGCCCACAAGTAGTTTCTTACATATCTATTACTTCCATCTAGCCACTTTGAAGATACTTTTTTCTTATAATTTTCATCTTCTAAATGCGTACACATATCTTTAAATAAAGATAATGCATTTTGACCTTTAGACTTTAAATTTTCTAGCCTTACTTTTTCTATTTTATCAGTTTCATTTGCTGGATTTCTATATGGCTTATTTGAATAGTCTTTTAAAAACTCTAGTATTTCTATTAATCTGTCTTGTTCAAATTGCTTCACATTAATCTCCCCTAATCTTTGTCTATCGTTTATATTGTAATTATATGACAAATTTCATTGTATTTAAATATATTATATAATATCCTACATCATAAAAAACGACGTAGGGTATTATATTAAAAAGCTAGCCATATCGGCTAGCTTAATACTACTCTTCTATAAAATAATCACTATCTATCTTTTTTATCTCATACACAGTTTCTAAAGATACTCCTACATTAAAATCAATCATAAGCTTAGATAATTGATTTCCATCTATAAGAACAATCTTTTTATTGTTAATATTTTTTGCATATTCTATTGCCTCCTTAGTAAAAGTAGATATCGTTATAAAAATCCCCTTAGTCACTCCTGGTATATCAAGTGCACCTGAAAACTTTTGTATATATGCTCTTCCAACGGTTGTATCTTTCCATCTTTTAGCTTGTATGTATATACTATCAGGTCCTAGTCGATCTTCATTTATTATTCCGTCAATTCCACCATCACCAGCTTTTTAGTAGATTGTCAGCTTCTTCTCTAGATACACCATATCCCATTTTTATAAGTAGGTCTATTACTAATCTTTCAAAAAAATCAAATGAATAATTATAAATTTTTTCTAATAATTCACCTGCTAAAGATATTTTTAGTTTTAAAAATGCATCTTCTAAACTTTCTTCTGGTGGTTTATCTTCTGCTATATATATATCTTTATTACATGTAGTATTATTTTTACTTATTTAACTGTCTTAGTTAAATCCTTTTCTATCTTTATCAGTATATCATCTTCCATTTAATTATTAATCCCACTTAAAATAAGCTTATCGAACATATGTTTGATTAATAGATACTTTTATGATACAATCTACCTAATAGCATTTAAAAGGGGAGAATTATGGAATATTCATCAAACAAAGAACTAAAAGATAAACAAATACTAATACTAAATTGTATAGAAAATTTTACAAAAGAAAATGGCTATCCACCAACAATAAGAGAACTATGTAATCTATCAGGAATTAAATCAACTTCAACTGTTCATGACAATATTAAAAAGCTAACTAAAGAAGGTTACATCGTAAATGACCCCACAAAGCCAAGAACAATTATGCTTACAAATAAATACTCAAAACCAAAAGATAATAACTTAGATAATATACTAAAAGACTTTGAATCTAAACGTAAAATTATTCAGAACTATATAAACACTACTGAAGATCCTATATTAAAAGAAACTCTACATGAAATATACAATCTTGTAGATGAAGTAGTAATAAAAATTAGTACTAATATTTTATAATAAAACTAATACCCCTACGTAACGAAACTTTACGTAGGGGTAGCAGCTATCATTCCAGTATAAAGTCCAACTTTGTAGCCTAATATGGATAATCAAGAATCTAATAAACAATTTATAGCCTCTGGAACATATCCATTTCCCCAATATCTGGGATTTAATACGTATCCAATTTCTCTTTGCTCTAAATCATAGAGTTTTTCATCTGGCTTCCGATTATGTAATCCTATTCCACCTATAACTTTATTTTCAGACCTTAAAACTATTGCATAAGTATCATCATTATCAATAAACATTTTAATTATATCTTTACTTTCCCCTTCACTTTTATGAGGTTTCCCCCCAGCATTTGGCCCAACTAAATCACTTTTAGCATATTCATATAGGTCAGTGCTATCACTTTCTCTCCATTCTCTTAAAATCAATCTTTCACTATTTAATATATTCATAACAATTTGACTAGCTTTTAAATTATCTTTAACTCGTTTGAATATTCATACGAAATAAGTTCCATATCTTTTGTTTCTATCCATGCTTTTTCATCATGTGATAAATTTGATATCTCAGTTACGCTTTTAGATTTAAATAATTCTACTACTTTATTTATTATTTCAATCTCTTTATCTGAAAATATATTTAAATCATAGTTATTCTTACTCTTAATTTTTGTTATTTCCCCATTATAATTTTCAGTTACTTCCTTTTCAAACTTATTATCTAAGTTTAAAATTAACTCATAATTTTTACCTTCTATTATAGGCCCAAAAGTATATCTAACATATCTAATACCTGTCATAGACTTTAGATTATATTTGTAGTTGCAAAAATCTATATACCATAAATATTTATTAAGACTTGTTTTATACAGATTATTTACACATGAAGCTAAATATCCAATTATATTTTCTAATCTCTCTAAGTCAAACTTTCTAAATCCATTATAAATACTTGGCTTATGAGATAATCTTGATATTATAAAATCTTCCATAGTTACTGTATTTTCTTCTTCAACTGAAAAATACATTGCACTATATGTTTTTTCACTTATTCTTCCATTTTTAAATGCATCTTCAACTTTTTCTCTGAAGTAACTTTCATCTTTAATTATAAGTCTTAATATATCACTATGGCTTTGGTTTGGTAAGCTACCTCTTTCATATCTATTTATAGTCATCTTTCCCCAATCAAGTATAGCTACTAACTCTCTTTGAGATATGTTATATCTTGATCTAAAATCTATTATATCTTGCGGAGATACTATTCCTGTTAATTCTCTATATTTTGAATATAATCTTTTTAAATTATCTTCTTCTAAATCAATTATATATAGTTTTTCATTACAAATTTCACATACACCAATATTTTGCTCTACATTAACTTCAATGCCTTTATATTCTTTTAACTTTTCTTTTATTATATTGTAATTTACTTTTTCATTACAATTTTCACAGTAAACTTTATTTTTTTCTAAACTCATATCTATACCTCCTAAATACAAACTTCATCTTCGTGGAATGATATACATACTAATTCATTAGGTGGGTTATATCTAATTTTTATGTATATAAGTATATTAAAGTCCTTATCTAGTTCTAAATTATATTTAAACTTCCAAACATCCCCTTCTAGATTTTTATTATGGTCTCTCTCTGGACCATCTAGGTAATGTGTACTATGTAAGTCTAGTAGTATATCTGTTATATCATCTATATTAAAACCATGCTCTCGCATAAATCTTGCATTCTTATCTCTTGAACCTGCAAAATCAACCCCTTTATCACATATATGCTTTTTGATTTTTTCTAGGTATTTATTTATCATAAGATCTTTGATAATAAAAACCTCCTTATGCTAATTATTATTGCCATCATTTAGAGGCACTTATACTTATATATTACTATTTTTTATAAAAAAAATAAAGCAATATATAAACAAAAAAGAGAATTAGAAATATCTAATTCTCTTTTCTTATAGTACTAAGATATCCACGCTATTAAATTATATCAATGATAAGTAGTACTATTTAGTCTTATTTTTATCTTATTCTAATACTTCTAAATCAGTAATTTGTAAATTAGACTTTAATTTATAAGCTTTGTATTTATCTATATTACTATTCTCATCATAATCAAAAGTTATTAGTATACATTCATTAGGCATATATGGTAATGATTGTAAAGTATCATATATTTTATTAGATATTTTCTTAGGTATTTTATCAATTTTATTCTCATTAAGATTGCTTAATACTGCTAATAAATGCTTACTTTTTCCTTGCTTTTTTATAGTTACATATCTAGATTCCTTCATTATAAAATATAATACTTTACTCTCAGAATTAAATAAAATAATTTGATTCCAACTACCATTTTTTATAATTTTTAATAATATTTTCGCATTATTTTTAAATGTTTTATTTAAACTTGAATATATAAAATCCCATATAACATATGGTTTTCCTATATTAGTAGTTAAGTTATTATCTTTATATAACTTTATACATTTCTTATATGCTCTTCTTATGCTTTGTGCAATATATACTTTTTCTTTAGAGGATAACTTGCTAACATTTTTCATAGCGAAGACTTTCCCCCTATACTTTATATTATATTTCAATAAATTTTAATTCTTTAATGATATAGTTATTTAAACTTATTATATATAGATATAAGTATGCTTAAAAATTATCAACTATACTTTTTTTAGTAATTTTTTATAGAATTTAAAATATAATATATTTAATTTGCTTCATAAGATATCATAATATATTTTTGAATTTCCTCAAACTGTTTTATATCAGTAAATCTTATTTCTAAATTACCAGTACCATAATGACCTATATTAGTAACATCTCTAGTAAATCCATTTTTAAGCTCAATATCATCAATATTAGCCTTTGTATAAATAAGAACAGTATCACTTTTAGGATGAATTTCAATACAAGCAAAGTTCTTAATTCTCTTAAAACTAAAATAATTCTTTAGCTTTTTTTCATGAACATCATCACCAAGACTTAAAATAAAATCTCTAACCATGTAGTATCTATTTTTTAAATTTTCATTAGCATCTTCAAGAAATTCATTAACAGTCTTATACTTATTTTGTTGCTTAGAAGTACCTTCTACAACTATATTATGTTTATTACTATCATCACTTATAATATTAGTATGAACCATCTCTAAAAGTAGTAGCTCTTCTTTATAATTCTTATATTTAATAAGGTCTATATTTCTATTTATCTGCTTTACTGCATGTATATCATATTTAGTAAAATCATTTGCTATACATATAAGTCTTGGACTTGTCCATTCAATATTCTCATAAATTTCTGCTCCCAACTTATTCATTACTAAAAGTTTAAATTCTGCTTTATGGTCAAGTAGCCAATCTAAATAATATAGCCCTTGATTTATTACATTTTCATTTATTGAGCGTTTGTATTCTATAATAACTGGACAATTATTTTCATCTATTCCTAGTGAATCTATTCTTCCATTATGTACTTTTCCAGTAGAGTATTCTGTTGCTAAGAATTTTACTCCTAAGAATACTTCCATATTATCTTCGATTATGTTTTGTAGATTCTTTTCTAGTTGCATTGATGTTCCTTCTATTTCTTCTACTTCCTCTTTTATTTTAAATAGTTTTATATCTCCCATAAATTCTCCTTTTTTAATTATATATAAAAAGACTAGAGTTAATCTAGCCTTTTTGTTTTATACAAACATTTGTTGTAATAATCCTTTTTTATATTCATTTAAAGAATCTAATTTTTCTTGCTCTTTTTCAATTTTACCATCAAGCATTATTAAAGCATTTGCTATTTTATTCTGTTCGGATATAGATGGTATTTTAACAACAATTGAATTTAAGCTATCATTATTTAAAGTTATTCCCTTTGCTGCTCTACAACCAAAACTCTCAATGTTTACTGTACTTAAATAATAATACATATACTCTGTATTTATATTTTTATATTTCCAATAAAAATGACAAATAGCTTCATTAGTCATAATATCTCGATTAACAATTGCTAATCTACCTAAAGTTAATTTAAAACTCATTATAAGAGTTCCTTTGGCAACTAACTTTTTATTTCCTAATGCTTCACAAGATATATGCTTTGAAACATCAGATATATATTTTCCTTGCTTCATATCAGCTATAGATAACCATGGAATATCTCCAATCCAATTTTTTTCATTTTTTGTATCTGGTGTAAATCCTTTTTCTAAATTCGCTATATTTTCTATAGTTGTAACTTCCCACTCAGGATAATCTCTTCCATCATCATACTTAAACCTTAACTCTCTACTAAAAATCTTTTGCATCATACCCTTCTTATAATCTTTAAGCATCTTCAATTTTTCACCTTGAAGAGAAATCTTATCATCAATTAAAGAAAATAAAGAAGCTATTTTTTCTTGTTCTTCTATGCTAGGTGTAAAGAATGGGAACTCACTCATATAGTTCCAGTCTGCTCTTGGCATCTTTGAACCTGATGATATATTTGATATGAAATTAAATTTATCAGTTTGTATTATTCTATATATGAAATTATTTGATACTGACTTTCCATTTAAAACCCAAATTTCACTTGAACATACTCCTTCAAAATCAGCTAACCAATACTTCTTCAAATATGGTCTTAATTTTCCAAACAATACTTGACCTTTATTAAACTTATTTTTTATACTCTGTTGTTCTTTTGAATTAAAGTATCCTAATAATTGACCTGTTTCTTGAGATAGATTTTCTAACTCTATACATTTATAGTTTTCTTCACTTTTTAGAGGATTGTATTTACCTTTTGATATTTCTACAATATTTCCTAATTCATTTTCTTCCCAATCTCCACTAAACTCTTTAAATCTAAGCTTCGGTGTCTTACTCATTTCATCCACCTCCCCTTATAATCCAAGCTCTCTTAAATATACTGCTAACTCTTCATCTAACTTAGCTATCTCTTTATCAATATCAGAAATTCTTTCACTAACAGCAGCTAAATCTATTGGCTCTTCTTCCTCAAAAGTATCAACATATCTTGGAATATTTAAGTTATAATCATTTTCCTTTATCTCATCCATACTAGCTGCATAACTGTACTTATCAATAGTTTCCCTCTTAACAAAAGTATCAACTATCTTCTCAACATTAGCATCAGTTAAATTATTTTGATTCTTTCCTTTTTCAAACTCATTAGAAGCATCTATAAATAATACATTATCTTTATTTTCTCTATTTTTCTTAAACACTAATATAACTGTAGGTATACTTGTTCCATAGAATATATTAGCAGGAAGTCCTATAACTGCATCTAATACATTTCTTTCTTCTATTAAATACTTTCTTATTACTCCTTCTGCTGCTCCTCTAAATAAAACTCCATGAGGAAGTACAACTGCCATTGTTCCATTATCATCTAATTGATATATCATATGTTGAATAAAAGCAAAATCTGCTTTACTCTTTGGAGCTAATTTTCCATAAGCACTAAATCTTTCATCATCTAAAAACTTAGCATCAGCACTCCAGTTAGCAGAATATGGAGGATTTGCAACTATTGCTTCAAATTTCATACCTATATGTTGAGGATGCTCTAGTGTATTATCATTTTTTATATCAAAGTTAGTATAGTTTACATCATGAAGTAACATATTCATACGAGCTAAGTTATAAGTTGTTGAAGTAAGCTCTTGCCCGTAGAACTTTCTTACATTTGCTTCTTTTGCTACACGAAGAAGTAGTGAACCTGAACCACAAGTTGGGTCATATACATTTTTTAAATTAGTTTTACCAACTGTTACGATTTTTGCAAGTATCTTTGAAACTTGTTGTGGTGTATAGAACTCTCCTGCTTTTTTACCTGCATTTGCTGCAAATTGAGATATTAAATACTCATATGCATCTCCAAGTACATCTATTTCACTATCTTCATGTGCAAAGTCAATTTGTGCAATGTTTGCCATTACTTTAGCTATAAGTTTTGAGCGACTTTTTACATCTTTTCCTAACTTTGTAGAACCTAAGTCCATATCATCAAATAAATGGTCAAAGTCTTCTTGACTGTCATATCCTATTGTAGACTCTGTTATATCGTTTATTGCTCCTTGAAGCATTTCTATGTCAAATTTATTTTCTTCTATTGCTTGAAGTAATGTAGAAAATAAATACTTTGGCTCTATTAAGTATCCTAATTGCTCTACTAATTCTTCTTGTAATCCTTCTTTGTATTCTTCATCTTCCCAAGCTTCACTATAGCTTATTTCATCTTCTGATAATAAGTCTTCTACTCTGTTTTCTACTTTTTCGCTAAGATATCTATAGAATATTAATCCAAGAATATAATTCTTAAATTCATTGGCTTCCATGTTTCCTCTTAAATCATTGGCTATAGCCCATAATCTAGTGTGTAATTCTCTTTGTTGCTCTTGTTGTTTTTCACTTACTTGCATTTATTTTCTCCTTTAGTTTATTAAGTAAATTTTCTAACGTGGTCATATATAAAGTTTTTAACTTGGTCTACTAATTTTCTTCTAAGTGTAAATTTAGGTTTTAATGTTTCTTTTATTTCTTCACTTATTTCTTGTCTATTGATTATTCCTGAGTACTCATATTCAGATACATATTCTTTTATAGTGTATCTGTCTAAACCTATTTCATTTGAGAATTTATATACATCTTCTTCTTTTTTAACTTTTTCAAAATCTTCATAAGCTTCATCTATTGAGTCTTCTTGTCCAAGTTGTGGTACTACTTTATTTAAAAACTCTTTAAGTAAATCTACTTTTAATCTTAATTCTTCATTGTCCGCTCTATCAAGTTCTGTTATTACATTTTTTATATCACGAGCTTTTTTCTCATTATCTGATAAATCTATATATCTTATTAAGTTCATAATATAAGTTACATTTACTTTATCAGTATGCATAAGCTCTATACCAAAGTCTATATCGGCTAGTATAGAAGTTTTTTCATCTTCTTGTTTTTTTACACTTTCATATATAGTGAAGTATTTACTTTTGAAATCTTGGTATCCTTGTTCACTCATTCCAAGTTTTTCTTCTTCAAATTCAAAGTCTGTAAATGTATTAAGCTTAGTTAGTACTTTTGTTAAGTCTCTAAATGCTAATATAAATTTCTTTTTATCTTCTTCACTTTGAAGGCTATCTACATCACCAGGCGTAGGTGCTAGGCTGTATAGTTTTTTTAATTCTGTATGCCATAGTGCTAAATAGTACTCATAGCTTTCCATTAATACTACGTCTGTATTATCAGTTTGTGAGAAAAGACAAATTGCATCATCTGTATTTTTCTTTAAGTTTCTATAGCAAACTATATTCCCATAAGGTTTTGTAGATTTTTCTACTCTGTTAGTTCTTGAGTATGCTTGTATTAAATCATGATATTTTAGATTTTTATCTACATATAATGTATTTAATGTTTTACTATCAAACCCAGTTAGAAACATATTTACAACTATAAGTATATCTATTTGAGCTGATTTTACTTTTTTAGATACATCTGAAAAGTAGCTTGAGAATGTATCTGTGCTGTAGTTTGTATCAAATATTTTGTTGTAGTCTGTTATCATTCTTTCTAAACTATCTCTAGAATGTTCATCTTTACCTTCGCTATCTTCATTAGCTCCAAAAGTATATATCCCTGCTATTTTTAAATCATGATTTAATTCTTTAAATTTATCATAGTATTTTATAAGCATTGGTATAGATTGTACTGTAAATATTGCTGTATATTCTTTATTCCTAGTTTTAGCATTATGATTATTTATAATGTGATTAGCTACTAAGTCTATTCGCTCATCACTCATAAATACTTCTTCTTTATCTATTGCTTTTACTTTTTCATTATCATTTTCATCAAAGTCACCATCAAAAGTTTTTATATATTCAACTGAAAATCCTAGTACATTTCCATCACTTATAGCATCTTTTATAAGATATGAGTGTAAGCAAGTTTCAAAAAGGTCTGCTGTTACTCTTCCCTCTTGACTTTTATTTTCAAGGAACCTTGGAGTTCCTGTAAAGCCAAAGTATTGTGCATTATTAAAGTGTTTGTTTATTGCTTTATGCATATCTCCAAACTGAGATCTATGACATTCATCTATTATAAATACAACTCTATCATTTTTGTACTTTTCCATTATTTTAGTGTACTGTTCTGACTTTATAGCATTAGCCATTTTTTGTATAGTTGTTACTATTAGTGGTTTACTTATATCATTTATTTGTTTAACTAATGTAGCTGTTTTATCTGTTGTATCAACACTATCTGGCTCAAATTTATTAAATTCTGCTAGTGTTTGTGAATCTAAGTCTTTTCTATCAACTAAGAAAAATACCTTTTTTATATTTTTCTCTCCTGCTAGTATTTGACTTGCTTTAAATGATGTTAAAGTCTTTCCACTACCAGTTGTATGCCATATGTATCCATTGTTGTTAGTTTCAAATGCACGAGCTATAAGTGCTTCTACCGCATATATTTGGTATGGTCTCATTACCATTAATAATTTGTCACTTTCATTAGTTATCATATATCTTGATATTACTTTTGCTATAAATGTTTTATCTAAGAAATCCGAAGCAAATTCTTTTAAATTACTTATTCTTTTATTTTCTTTATCACTCCAGAAGAATGTATGACCAAATAATATTTCTTTATCACTATTAGCAAAATATTTAGTATCTACTCCATTTGATATTACAAATATTTGTAAGTACCTAAATAATCCATCATAAGAGTGCTTTTTATATCTATTTATTTGGTTAAAAGCTTCTTTTAAGTCTATCCCTCTACGCTTTAGTTCTATTTGAACAAGGGGTAGCCCATTTATTAGTAGTGTTACATCATATCTGTTTTTGTATTTTCCTACCATTGTTATTTGGTTTGACACTTGGAATTTGTTTTTGCTCCAGTTTTTTGTGTCTAAAAATTCTATATATACTTCGCTACCATCTTCTCTTTCTAGTATGAATTTATCTCTTAGTATCATTGCACTTTTGAATACTGTTTTTCCTTCTATGTGCCTCATGATACGTTCAAATTCTTTATCTGTGAATGGTTGATTATTTAGTTTACTTTTGTTGTGTTCATATAATTGGTGCCTAAAGTTATTTATTAATCCTTGTTCATCTATTATGTTAACTCTGTTAAATCCTTGGTTTATAAGTTGATTTATTAGGTTATTTTCTAGTTGTGCTTCGCTTTGATATGACACAAAAATCCCCCCATGCTATTTTTTCTTTATAGATTGATTATACAGTATTTTTTTAATTTAGCATATGTATCATATAATTAAATATCTATTTAATTTCTTTACTATAATCTATTCCAACTACCTTATCTTTATTTAATACCTCTTAATTTCTATCATTAAAATCATATCTATTAGCCATTACATCTACATTCTTTTCCATCATTTGCAAATTCAAAAAATCCTAATTTTACTATAGTCATAATAAAAAAGAGCTCAAAGTATTTATAACCTCTGACGCTCTTTTCTATATACATTCCTTACTTATGTCCCATCATATCTTTCATCTTATCACTTGGCATACCATGTCCCATTTGGTTGCCATTTCCAGTAACTTGAGTATACTCTGCTTTTCCATCTACAAACTTAATTTCATAAGCCTGACCAAATCCTTTTACAAGTCTTCCAGACTTTATCTCAAGTTCAAACATATCAAAGTCCATATTCTTAAACATTGACATCATTTTAGCATCATGAACTTCATCAAACTTAGCAAATATTTCATCACTAACAGAATCCATCATATTTGCTTCACATTTAAATGATACTCTAGTTCTTGCAAATATAGTTTTACATGTACTTTCATCTTCTATAACCATTACACTACACTTATGATTATCTCTTAAGTTATAATAGTGATTTGCAGCTTTACTTAAATATAGATAAATCTTATTATCTATCATTACAAATGGTGCGTAACTTATTTCTGGATTGTTGTCTTTTCCTAATGAACTTATCATTAAACTTTTTTGATTTTTTAGTAAGTTTTCCATGTCATCATCCCTCTACTTTTGTAATCAATTATTTTATATAATCCCTAAACACACTATAAATACGATATATAGTGTATACATATATATTTACCCTATTTAAATTTATATTACTCACTTATTATTTTATTAATATTTGTATTTTATAACTTTTTTTATATAGAATAATATCACCAATCCTTACAATTTTAATATATTATAAACTAAATAAAGTTATAGGATATGATGATAGATAAAAAATAAAAAAGGACTATCAGTAAACAATTTATATTGTTACTAGATAGCCCTCTTTTATTTTGTTAAGTTTTCTGATGTTGGAAAGATTATACTTACTTTTGTACCTTCGTTTATATGTGATTCAATATTTATACCAAGTCCTAGCTTGTTGCATAATTTCTTACATAAATACAGACCTATGCCTGTACTTTTACCGAACTTCCTTCCGTTCTCTCCTGTGAATCCTTTTTCAGATACTCTATCTATATCTTTTTCAATTATTCCTACACCATTATCTTGTATAGTAAGTACTACTGAATTATCTTTATTTACATCAAATATAGCCTTGTTTTTAAATATAAAAATAACTGTACCTTAATGATTTCAATATTTTAAAATTTTAGATGCAGTTATTAGTTAAATTTACCTATTACAATTATAAAGTTGTTAATCTCTCATAATATCTAGATCTAAATCTTCTTTCTTTATATTGATTAGCATCTACTGATAAACCTGCCATTGTTACTGCTATTCCTAATGTAAAAGGTATTAAACCCTTTTTCATGATATAGCACCTCCTTAATGTAAGCTTAATATTATTGTTCTCTTTAAGGAGTTTATTATATATGAAATATATTACTATTTTTATTTATTTTCTAAATTACTAATTCTTTTTTCTAATTCAGAAATTTTATCATTTGTAGATTTATTTTTTCTTACAAGTATTATAATAGGAATTAATATTAAAATTACTGGAATTAATGATAATATAAGCGTATTAAATACTTGAAAGAAAAGCTCTGTTGTAATTGACATCCCTAAATCCCCCATTTTCTAATTACTTTATAATATTTAACAATTATAAAATTTACTTATATTATAACATCTTATTCCACTATACATATTATTTTTTATTTTTAAATTTTAAAATTATCTTGTCAAGTGCCTACTGTAGAAGCAAATACTGGCGTTGATTAGATGACTAAAACAGCAATAGGTATATATAGGGGTGTATTTTTATGAAATCTAAAATAGTTTGTTTATTGACAGTATCAGCTTTATCAATGGGTATGTTATTCACTGGTTGTGATTCAGCTAGTAGTTCTGATGTACCTAGTACAAGTCAGGAAGAAGCTAAAGAAGCAAAATATGAATTCACAGAAGATCCCACTTTAACTGATTAAGGTTATGGAAGCTATTATATTTCAAGTTGATAATAGCACTAAGATGGCACTATAAAGAATTTATAGTTATAAATTCTCTCCAAACAAAAGGAGTTTAATTTTATTTGAGATACAAATCAGTTAATATTGAACTTCTTTATTAATCTCTATATAAAAAGGCTATAAATAAGAATTTAGAATAAATATTTATAGCCCTTCATATGCTTGATGGATTTATTTAGATTTAATTATTAATAATAATATGATAATATTTTGATATTTAAATTATTATTAAACTGTTAACTATAAATTTAAACTTTAAATAATTTGTACAATACTTTCAATCACATGAACTATCAACATACCACTTATCCTTATACTCCATATAAAATGCCAAATACAACTTCTCTTATACTGAATCTTCATCTCATAAAACAAATTATAAAAACACCATGCACTCTTTATCATCCTTAGCAATTAAAAGTATATCTTACCTATCGTAGTACAATCTTTTCTTTTTGCTGTAACGATATCCAATTTCAACTTCTCATTTTTATAATATTTCTAACCTGAACTTCACTAATTCCAAACTTCCTAGCAATAGTTTTATAATCTCCATTAAACTCTTTTCTAATCATCTTATTCCTATAAGACTTAACGAGACTGCTCTCATTAGGAATATATAAATTACTACCACCAGCAAGCCTCACCAAACATTTAAAAGCATCAAGTCCTATAGTATCAACAATATCCATAACTCCATCAGGTAGATCATCTCTAGTCATTTCTTCTAACATAAAACTCCCTCCCCCTATCATCTTAAATAAATTGTAGCACTTAAACATTTTTTCTAAAATTCTTTAAAATACTTATTTTAAGTAAATTTGATAAACTAACAAAAAATATAGGAGGTAAAAACTATGAAATGGTACTTAGACTTTGGACATGGAGGAAAAGACCCAGGAGCACTAGGTCAAAATAAAACTAAAGAAAGTGATACAGTTCTGAAAATAGGGCTTCAAGTAAAAAATACCCTAGAAAAATCTAATGAAAAAGTAATAACAACACGTCAAAATGATACCTACTACTCACTAGACTATAGAAGCTCAAAAGCAAACAAAGAAAACTGCGACTACTTTATAAGCATTCACATGAACTCATCAACAAACAAAACTGCAAAGGGATGCGAAGTGTGAGTATATGATAAAAGCAGCAAACTATACAACCTAGCTAATAAATTATCTACTAATATATCAAGTAAAATAAATACACCTAATCGTGGAGTAAAAATATCAAAAGAATTTTCCGTACTTAGAAAAACTACAATGCCTGCTCTGCTAATAGAAATAGACTTTATATCAAACAGCACAGTTGAAAACAACCTAACATCATCCAGATATATAAAAGACATAGCAGATACAATATCATCTACTCTACTATCATTTGTAAATAAATCAATAAGTAATGATGTTGTTTTTTATAGAGTTTGTATAGGAGCTTTCAATGATAAAAACAACGCTATAAAACTACAAAATGAAGCAATCGCTAAAGGATTCAAAGACACCTATATAGTAGTAAAGTAAAATTTTTATTATAGGCTATGTTAGATATCTTCGTGATAAATATGGCATAAAAACAACCACACCTTAGACTTTTCAATACATTGAATTTTAAGATGTGGTTACTTCTATAACTTACTATAAATTGTTCGTAATATATTAAAATTACGAACTAAAAAATACCGCATGTTCTTTTGAATAATACGGTATTTTAATAACTTAATATTTATTTTATCTTTGTAGTGTTTTAAAATTAATTATTTAATCTACTTAATAAACCGAGATTTATCCATTTTTCAACTTTATCATCTCCGAGTGCAATAAAACCTGCTGTAACAGCAAGTGCAAGCATTATATCATGTTCACCAAACGGATTCGTTACAATGGAATATACTAAAAACGCTGTACAAATTAACAATACAGCCAATATAATAACACGCAAAATTTTTCTATTTTTAGATATCTTTATGACCTCCCCCAAATTGTAATTATCATTTAGCAAAAAACTACTAACTCACATAATATTAATATTATGTACTTTTTATATTTACATTCTTAATGATTTAATAAAATTAATATCTAATCCAGTTTTATCTGCGATTGTTTCATCATCTAAAACATCAAGTAAACTTCTAGCAAAATTTATTTTTTCTTCTTGTAATTTCTCTTGTAATTTCTCTTGTAATTTCTCTTGTGCTTCTTGTTGTACTTTTTCTATTATATCGTCCTGCCAATCAAGTCTCTTTGATTCTTCCAATGCCTCTTCTATTACTTTCAATTGAACCTCATCTATTTCGCTGATTTGGTAAACCTTTGATACTGCCTTTTTAATTATAGGAGTTTCCTCTGGTATATCATCTACTTTCTTTGAGTTTGCTAATAGCTTGATCCATAAGTCTTTTAAACTTTTACCTTTAGACTCTTCGCCTTTTTGAAGTTCTACAAAATAAATAGATAAACTATCATCTAGCCTATCTCTGTTCTCTCTGTCATAAATCACATATTCTCTACATATAACCTCATCTTTAAATACATTTTTACCCAAGATGTTAATGCATATAGTTTCCTTCAAATCTTTAAATTTACTCTTTTTTTCAAATCCTCTAGTAAACGCCTTCGCCCAATAAAATTGTGTCCTCTTTTTTATAGAACTAGTGGAATTCTTCTCCATTTCAACATTTATTTTACGTCCATTTTTATCTATAGCAAGTATATCAAATATAATACTTCTTCCATCATCTATTGCCTTTTCTTCTGTATATTGTAATGACTCAACTTCCAACTCTTTTCCTGTGATAGTACTTATAAAACTGCTTAAAAGCTCTTTATCTTTAAAGAATTCTTTGAATGCCGCATCATATCTCAAATCTAATAATTCCACTTATCCTCACTACCTTTCAATATCTTATGTATACTTAGACACAAGACTTATTTATACTATAATTATATCCTAAAGTATTTTTAATTAAAAGATAATCACCTAATTTAGCTAATTACATCTCGACTTTATAATAAATAAAAATAATCCTATTATATCTAGTTACTGTGATGTATTATTTCTCAATGCAGGTATATATATATGATGATTTACTTCTCCATCAATATTTGCCGTAAAATCATAAACAGGTTGATAAAATCCTTTACTATCTAACTCATAAATTAAGTTAGCATATGTAACTTCCATATTAGAATTTTTTCCTAGCACATCAAGTAATCTAAATTCACCTCTCAAAATCTTATCATATGCCTCTTTTAAAGATAAAATATCGTACTCCTTATACGGTTTATAAGAAACAATATTATTGGTAAAATCAGAAACTATATCATTTTTACTGATTGTACATAGTAACTCCCCATCAAGATATACATCTCCTGATTTAACCATATCTAGTGAAATAGAATAATTCCCTTCTCCATCATCCTTAAAATCGGCTTCTTTAGGTAATTTAATATCAAATTTACTTAATAAATCTTGTACTTCTTTATAAGTTAAATTTTCTTTGCCTCCAGCTTCAAATTGACTAAAGTCAGTAAACCAAGTTCTAAGACCTTTGTAATAGACACATAAACTATAATTTCCATTTTCAGATTTAAATACTATAGTATCATCATATTCATCATTTTGAGATTCATCTATATTTGTATTTACCTTAGAAAAGATTTTATTAGCTAAATTTATAGCATCTTCTTTATTTCCAACATATGTTTCATAAACATATGCTTTTTTTAATTTATTATCAAGATTAAGCTTAGTACTTACATCTACGGTTGACATATCTATATTGTAGATACTGCTAATAGATAAATTACCTAATTCTTGTTTATAATAATTTATAAATATCACACTAATAGAAATAGTGAGTACTATTAACGGTATCTGATAAGCTATTGTAATTAAAGCCTTATGTTTTTGACTTACTTTTTTTCGTCTAAGTAAAGATATAAAAATCATTACTATACCATATCCTATAACACATCCTAGGGTATTATTTATAATATCATCAAGTTCAAATATTCCTCGTTTACTTATAAGCTGTAGTATTTCTATAAATAGTGTTATACCAAAACCTACTAAGTAAGTTATATACCAACTTTCACATTTTTTTAAAAGTAATGGCATTATAAATCCAATTGGAACAAACATTAATATATTAAGAATTATATTTCTCCATTCTCTTAGAGAAAAATTATTATATGCATATTTGTACGAACTAAATAAGTGTAGATTTACACTTTCATACCCTGAAATTCTATCTCCAATCGTTGCCCCAAGTACTATAATCATATAGATTAAAAATATACTCCATAGTCCTACTTTACTTAAGTTTAATTTCTTAGTACCTTTCATTAGCTTTTTATAAACTAAAAAGTAACCTATTAGGAATAAACTAATAATAATAACTGCCCCAAGAATTCCTACTATCATGTATCGTCTTGCAAGTTGTATTACTGCTGAAATCCTCACTATTTCATATCCCCCTCAAATTTAAATGTTTTGGTGTAATTAAATGATAATTAACACCATATATAACCCCTAGTCATATTTTTATTTATATTATTATACAATTTATTCCAATTAATAGCAATCTAATGTATAAGTTCATATTATATAACAATTGCGAACTTGATTGTATTATATAAGATATTCAATTATTTTCCAATTACAAAATATTTTCATTAATTTGAAGTAAAGTTCCTTATTTTAGATTAACTCAATAAATCTATTTCTAATAGTGGTTCTAGTTACATATGTATCTTTAGTAGCTACATTCACTAGCATATCTTTAATTCGGTCACATTTTTTATTTTTTCAATGATAAAGTACAATCTCCATCATCATTATCAATTTCAAAAATAGATTTATCTTTACTTATTTTAGAATTTTCAATAGGTTCAAAGTCAAAATCTGAGCGATTTATTTCTATGTATGTAATAATTTTTTTAGAATTTACAAATGCAATTATATTAATTCCATCATTATATTCCATATTAAGTTTACTATTATATCTCTTAACACCATCTTTTTTTAATATTTCTTTACTATCTGTATACGGTGTAAATAGGTAAATTTCATCCCATTCAAAGTTAGTAACTTTAGAAAAATCTATTTCTTTAGAACTCTGAACTACTTTAATTACCTCATTCTTTAATTCAATATCTTCTTTAACTTTGTGTGAATTATAATACTCCCACCATATATATCCAATTAATATTGTTAAAGCTAATACCAAAATCATAACTATACTCTTCTTTTTCATATGTCTTATCCCCCTATGAATTAATAATTTATAATGGTTTTTAAACCTTTACTCTATTATATACTTAATTCAAACCTTTTTCTAAAATACTTTAATATAGTCTAAAAAATAAACCTTCTATACTTATATCAAGAAAGTAATAAATAAACTACTTTCAAAACAAACTTTATAAGGAGGTAATTTATATGGCTGTTTCAGAAATTAAAAATCCATCAAGTTTAAAAATAAAACTAAGCTTAGGTTTAGTAGATGGAAAAGCAAAAACAAGAAGTAAATCTTACTCTTATTTAAAACATGATGCAAACCTTCAAGATGTATATGATGTTGGAGAAGCTTTAATGGGACTTCAAAAACATGATGTAACTGACATCATAAAAATAGACAACACAACACTTAATGCATAGTCTATTGTTTTTAATTTAAGAAAGGAGGAATTTTAAATGGAAACTTCTACAAATTTAATAATGACGTTTATAAATCAAGGTAACTCAAAAGTATCTTTATCTGTACAAGATCCTAGAGAAGATATAACCGAAGCTGAAATAAAAGAAGCTATGGAATTAGTTGTATCTAAGAATATCTTCGCACCAAATGGATTAGATTTAGTATCTGCAGTAGATGCAAAAGTTGTTGTTACAGAAACAACTCCATTTGACTTAGTTATCGGATAAAACCATATAACTAATAAAGACTATGCTTTAAAACTTATCTTTTAAGCATAGTCTTTTTTCATAAAATTATATTGAAAGGTTGTGTTTATAATGAATTCTGAAATTCAAACTCTGATAGCTTCTGTTGGCTTTCCTATAGCCCTTAGCATGTATTTACTTGTTAGGATAGAAGGTAAGCTTCAGGCTCTATCCGATAGTATCAATGAATTATCTAAAAATATAATAAGTATGAAATAAGGGGGGTGCTAAGTGCAACCTCCTTATTGTTTATTTAAATTCTATTCTGTGTATTTTAAAATCTATTTTTATTAAAATTAGATGGTACCCAAGGACATTTCTCTTCTACTTCCTTATTATACTCCTCAAGCTTTCTCATTTGCTCTACAACATGAGTTAAGTTCATTCTTTTAACCATTTGCTCAATAAGCTCTGCACCTTCATTAGCTAATCTATTTCTAGTTTCTTCATCTGGTACAGCAGTTGTACTCATATGATCTCCTTTTTCTTTGAAATAATATCCTATAGAGCCACTTTGATATGCCATTCCAAATATATCATCAAACTCTTTACAAGATTGTGGATTTGTATGTTCATATTTTGTTGTAAGTGGAACATCATTAAGTCTATTCATAATTTTATAAGCACCAACACTAATAGCATGGAAACTATTCATAGACTTAAATAAGTCTTGAGCATTTTTCATTACATGCATTGTCATATCCATATATAATATAGGAACTCCTGTTTCATCCATAAAATCTCTTATCATTGGACTACATGTCATGTGAGCTGGTCCATGGAAACTTATATAAATTTGACGTTTAAATCCTAATCTTAATAAGTTTCTTGCTATTGCTCCAAGATAATCTATTCCTTCTCTAACACTTACTTGAACTGTTCCTCTTCCACTTGCAGTAGCTCCTGCATAAAAATATGGAAGACCAGTTAATACTAAACCATCACAAGCCTCTGCCATTTTTACTGCATAAGCTTCACTAATAGTAGTTTCACAATCTAGTGGAAATCCTCCATGAAGTTCCACTGTTCCAACTGGAACTATAATAATATCATTTCTTGATAGATACTCTTCAACTTCATCATTAAGCATCTTAGGTAATATTCTTGTACGCATTTTTATCCCCCTACTTATAAGTTAAATAATTTAACTGCATTTTTATTACAAATATTCTCATAAGTTTCTTTATCTAAAGAACCTTCTTCATACTTTTCATCAAGCCACTTTCCAAGTGGAAATTCCATTTCATTATTAACCATATCAGTTCCAAATAATAATCTATCATTGTATTTCTTTAAAAAATTTAATCCAAACTCTTCATCACGCATAATAGCACAACCACCACTATTTGCAGATAAATCACCATATAAGTTAGGATATTTTTCAAATAAATATGGTAGTCTACCTCCTAAAGTAACCTTGCCACTTCCCCATTTCATTCTTTCTTCTAAAGAATCACCTGGGTCTTTGCTTATTTCATGCCAAAATGGTTGACTATGACCAATAAACTTTAATTTAGGATACTTCTTTAATGCTTCTTCTAACATGAAAAGACCACTATCATCTACAATACCATACTGATATCCTTCTTTTGGACTCATATGAAATAAAATAGGTAAATCTAATTTTTCTGCAGCTTCAAATACTTTTTGTATAAAGGTATCATTTAATTTACGATTAATCATAAATTCTCCAATACCAACTGCACCTTGTTCTTTGTATAAACTTAATCTTTCATATATACTATCTTCATTATTATAATCTAAATTACACATCCAAACATATTTATCTTTAAATATTTCACATGTTTTTCTACATTCGTCATTATAACCAATTGGCATCATTGAATTATTGCTTTCTCCAGATGACATTAGAATGCCTTTTTCAATGTTTAATTTATCTAAGTGAGGTATCATATTTTCTGCACTTGAAATAAACATCTTATCAGTTTTAGGATATTGATTTAAAGTTAAATGAAGATGGATATCTATTTTTTTCATATTTTATAAATTCCCCACTTCTTTAATGTTTTTCTCTCTTTTTTGTTTTAATGCATAATACATCTCTTCTGTTTTACCTTTACTAAGATTGAATATAAGTCCAATTCCTATTACTTGTAATACACAAGTTATAACTGGAAGTAATGTTACAAGAGTATATATACCATTTACAGCTTCTGCAGTTTGTACTACACCACTTCCTGATACATATCCAATAGCACCTAATCCAAATGATACAAATGCAGATGCAACAGTTGAACCTATTTTTCTACTAAATGTATATAAAGAGTACATAGAACCATCACTACGTTCATTAAATTTCCATTCGCTATAATCAAGACAATCTGTAACTAATGCCCAAATTAACATAGTAAATACAGTCTGACCAATCATAGCTATTAAATATAGCGCTGAGTATACATATACATTCTTTATTTCAACTACAAATGGAATAACACTAAATACAGTACTAAATAAAATTCCTGCCATTAAAGTTGCCTTTTTACCATACTTTTCAACAAGCTTTGGAACAAGTGGGAAACAAACTAAAAGAATTGGTAATGATGCAAAACTAAGTAAAGTCATTATAGAAGTATTTTGATAATACTCTTTAAATATGTAACTTCTTATTTGACTAGAACCAGTTATATAAAGCATACTACCAATAGTCGCTATCATAACTCCTATTAATGGTCTATTTTTTACAACTGCTTTTAAAACATTTCCATAATTAAACTTCTCATTATTTTCTTTCTTTTCAACACGAACACGCTCTTCTGTATTTTTTAATAAAATAGAATAACTAATAATACTTAAAATACCAAATATAATTCCTAATAATGCAAATCTCTCTGGTATAATATTACTATTTGAATCAAAGCATATAATAGGTACAAAAGATAAAGCCCCTATACCAACAAGTGTACCACCTATACTTCTTGCTCTTGATAACTTACTTCTATCAATTGGATCTGTACTAACAACATTTGCCATAGCTCCAAAAGGCATTGAAGTTCCTGTATAACTCATTCCATATAATACATATACAAATGCTACCCAAGCATGTAATGCAACTCCAGTAAATGGAACCTTAATGAAACATAATACTCCTGATAATGCTAGTGGCACCATAAAAATTTTAATCCATGGTTTAAACTTATCTCCTGATTTTCCAATCATCCATCTATCTGGAAAAGATCCCATAATTGGGTCATTGATAGCGTCCCATAATCTAGCTGCTAAGAATAATGTCCCCATCCATGCACTACTAATTCCTAATACATAAGTACAGAATATTAAAAAGTATGCATCTACAAATAAATTTACAAAACTCCCTGCCATGTCTCCAAATACATAACCTATTTCATCCTTTTTTCCAAAAGGACGTACACTTTTGTTTACCATATATATCTTCCCCCTAAATAATTTAATGATGTTTAGTAAAACGTTTACAAATCTATAATAATCTATTTTATTTGCAATTTAAATTGCATAATTTACAAAAAACATTGCAAATATTACATAAAGTCGTTACTATTATTAGTAATTAGTGATTTAAATTTTATTAATTTAATAGGAGAAATTATATATGAAACTTTCTGAAATTAAGGAGCTAATGAGATTAAACAAGATAAGTGTTATAAATGATACAGAAATTCTTAATAAAATAGTAAATCAAAAAAGAACAGATTTTTTAGGCATACTGGCAGACGATGGAAGCTACATTGGATATAAAGATATAGAAATGAATAGCTCATTTATTGATGCACATGATATGATTGATTCTGAAAAAGACACTGTAACTTTACATAATCATGGATTTTATGAAATAATCTTTTGTAAGTCTGGAAATATTCAATATTTAATAGAAGACAAACGATACAATATTCAAAATGGAAATATAATCATTATTCCACCTGGAGCTTCTCATCGTCCACTGCTACGTGAAACATCAAAAGAAAATTATCATCGTACAGTAATATGGATTAATTCAAATTTCTATAATCAGTGTAGTAAAATGCTTAAGTTAACTGAAAAAGTTGAACATGATCCAATGCTAAATGGTCACTATGTTCTTCAAACATCTGGCACACTTTACTTACAAGTAGAACAAATAATCGAACTTTTACTTCAAGAAAAAGCTAATCCAAATCCATCTAGCGAATTTTTCTGTTATAGCTTATTTGTTCAGTTATATTGTTTATTTTATAGAGCTCATTGCTATAAGAATGTATCTTATTCAAAACCTGAAAAAACTATATTGCTAGATGAGATACTACACTATATATCAAATAACTTATCACAAAAAATCACTATTAAATCTATTGCTGAGCACTTTCATATAAGTGAATCTAGTGTTAATCAACTATTTAAAAAGAATTTTGATACTAGTGTATATAAATTAATAACACAAAAAAGACTTACAACATCTAAAAAACTAATTATGGAGAATGTGCCTTTAAAAGAAATTCCACATCAATGTGGTTTTTCAGATTACTCTGTATTCTATAAAGCATTTATTAAAGAGTATAAAATATCACCAAAGGAATTTAAAAATTATAATATATAAAAAACTGCAGGCAGATTTATATTAAATCTACCTGCAGCTTATACTTTATTGATATCTTTTAAGTATATTTTCTTGCTCATTGCCTCACACCTATTCCGCAGTACAACTTATTTTAGCTGGTTGACTTATGCGTTGTGAGTACTATTAGTATATAGTATGTTTTTACTAGTTACTATGTTCATATTAGTTAAACATAGTAACCAATATTTTATTAAGTTCCTATATATTATTTTGCTCCAGAATTATCAAGTTCTTGTGCTTTACCAAAAATAAGTCCCATAAAACTTTCATCTTCACTATCTATTTTCCACTCTTTATCAACCTTAGATAAAGTTACAGTTCCAGTTCTAGTTTCAACTTTTCCACTCTTAACTTTTTCAAGGATACTATTACTCATATCTTCATCGCTCATCTCTACACCGCTAAATGCATTAGCTAAACTCTCCTCTAATAATTCTAAGATAATATTTGAAAAATTAAGTCCACTTACTTCTACTTCAACAGTTGCCTTATCTTTATCTATATTTTCAGATAATACTTTTGCATCTATCTTTGAAAGATATAACTTCATAGCTTCATCCATTTTAGGATCTACTTCAGTTTCATCATCACTTTCAGTACCAGCATCTGTAGATTCTACACTTTCTAAAAGATACTCAGTAACTTCAGCATTTTCACCTTTTTTTATTTCCTCAAAATAATTGTTTACAACTTCAGTTGGACTCGTTGTTGCACATCCTGTAACTATAAACATTGATAAAACTACCATCATCATAATTTTTAATTTGTTCTTCATAATATTCTCCCTCATAATAGAACTATTTGTTTTCAAACCAATCAGTTGTTACAACTATACTTTCAACACCTTCTTCAAATGGTGAAAGCTTCACCTTTTGCTTAGATTTTGCATCAAAGTTTTCTAAGAATATAATGTCATCTCCTATTACTATACCATCTTTATCCTTGTATTGAACGTTGTATGATAAGTTTTTAAAATCTATATCAGATGTATTTTCTACAATAGTACTAAACTCTACATATCCAAATTCATCAGTTTTCTTTTCAAAAGTCATTTCACTTGCTAATTTATCAGCGAATTCCTGTGACTCATTTTCTTTATTTATAATAGTTGCTTGTTCTTTAAAATCCTTATATGTTTGTTGATGATCATCTTTTATCTTTACTCCATAATCGTCAACCATTGCTATTAGTGCTGGTTTTCTTAATTTATCTGATTCTTCTTGGTGCTTGTATTGTAAATCATAGTCATTTGTTTTTTGAGCTTCAATTTGCTTTTTAGCTCCTTCTATGTAATTATCAGCAATTTCCTTTAAATCTTTATCTTTTATTCCTTCTTTATTTTTTTCTAATGCTTCTATTTCATTTTCTAAAATTTTTATAGTATCCTCTGTATACTGCTCCTGTGTATAAGATGTATTTGTAGCAAATTTTTTCTCTAACTTATTTTGCTCATCCCATCTTTTGTTTATAGCTTTTTCAAAGCTACTTATAAATGCTTCATCAGTGGCTACTTCTTGATTTTGATTATTTGAAGTATTATTTGTGCTTGAACAGCCTACTATTCCAACTGATGTCATTGTTAATAGCGCTAAGACTATAACTTTACTTCTTAGTTTCATAATATTCTCCCTCACAAAAATTTTTTAAGATTTTTTATATAATTTAATCACAATTTTAATTATACATATGTTATATGTCGTTTTTTGTAAAAAGTTGTAGGCTTTTACCAATTTTTTTAGAAAATATGTAAAGTTTTCTTCATTCATAATAAAAAAGAATCAGATTTCTCTGACTCTTGTATCTATGCAACATATAATGTATTATTCGTTCATAGTGCTAAGGCCCTTCTTTGTATTAGCTGCTATCTATTATGAATAATTTACCGTATATCGAAGAAAATAAATCTAAATACTATGTAGGAGTAGTAATTATGGCATATGTATATAGATTTTTAGACTACAGAACTAAGGATATTATTTATGTAGGTAAAACTAAGAGACCACTTGAGACTAGAATGTATGAGCACTTTTATAAAGGCGGGCATCTTCCTAGTAAGTGCTATAATTCAGTAGGTAGAATAGAGTATATAACTTGTAAAACTGAAGCTGATGCAATTTTAGTAGAAAACTATTTTATTAATAAGTATAAACCAAGGTACAATACACAGGATAAGGTTCAAAGCCCTTTGACAGTTAGTATTGATGTTAAAGATAATTGGAAGTTGTTTAAAGTATTGAAAAAAGGGTTTACTTTTACTCCGCCTAAGATTCCTAGTGTTGCTGTTTTTTTATTTTGGGGATTTATGACTTATTTCTTTTTACTAGGAGTTGCTTGGTACATAAAAGGCAGGCATTGAGGCCTGCTTTTTTTAGTGGAGCTATTTTCATAAGGTTTCTATATTGACAGTTTTGCAATAAAGTTATAATATCAATAGGATTATAGTTTTTTTATATTTGGATAATCGTAAAATTAAAATAAAGGATGATAAAAAATGACAGAACAAAATTTAAGTTTGATTGATGAAGTTAAAAGAAGAAGAACCTTTGCAATCATTTCCCATCCCGATGCAGGAAAAACTACATTAACTGAAAAGTTTCTATTATATGGTGGTGCCATTCGTGAAGCAGGATCAGTTAAATCAAGAAAATCTCAAAAACATGCAGTATCTGACTGGATGGAAATTGAAAAACAAAGAGGTATCTCTGTTGCATCAAGTGTTCTTCAATTTGAATATAATAACTTTTGCATAAATATTCTTGACACTCCAGGGCATCAAGATTTCAGTGAGGACACTTATAGAACTCTTATGGCAGCAGACTGTGCAGTAATGGTTATTGATTCTGCTAAAGGTGTAGAGGATCAGACAAAGAAATTATTCCAAGTTTGTAAAATGAGAGGAATACCAATTTTCACTTTTATAAATAAAATGGACCGTCAAGGAAAGGATCCCTTTGAACTACTTGAAGATATTGAAAATGTGCTAGGAATTCGCTCTTGTCCAGTAAACTGGCCAATTGGTTCTGGTAAAGAGTTCAAAGGTGTGTTTAACCGTCATAAAAATCAAATTGAACTATTTGATGATGGTAACCATGGACAATCTATTGCTACATCTACAACTAGAGATATATCTGATGAAAAATTTAATACTTTATTAGGTGATGCTCTTCATGAAAAACTACTAGAGGATATTGAACTTTTAGATATTGCTGGAGATAATTTTGATTTAGAGAGAGTATTAAATGGTGAATTGACACCTGTATTCTTTGGAAGTGCTCTTACTAACTTTGGTGTAGAACCATTTTTAGAAGCGTTCCTAGAAATAACACCACCGCCAAATCCTCGTAGCAGTAATTTAGGTGATATTGACCCTAATTCTAATAACTTCTCAGGATTTATATTTAAGATTCAAGCTAACATGGATAAAAATCATAGAGATAGAATTGCATTCCTTCGAATTTGCTCTGGTAAATTTGAAAAAGGCATGACAGTAACTCATGTACAAAGAAATAAAAAGGTTAAACTTTCACAACCTCAACAGTTTGTAGCACAAGACCGTGTTATTATAGATTCAGCTTATCCGGGTGATATTATAGGGATACATGATCCAGGTATATTTAATATTGGTGATACATTAAGTGAAAAGCAATCAAATTTACAATACACTGGTATCCCACAATTTGCTCCTGAGCATTTTGCAAGAGTTTCTACAAAAAATGCTCTTAAGAGAAAGCAGTTCGTAAAGGGTATTACACAGTTATCAGAAGAAGGTGCTATACAGGTATTCAAACAGCCTAATTCTGGTATGGAAGAACTTATTATAGGTGTAGTTGGAATTCTTCAATTTGAAGTTTTAGAATATCGTCTAAAACAAGAATATGGTGTTGAGATTCTAATGAATTCACTACCTTATCGCTATGTACGTTGGATTGAAAATGATCTTTCCAAATATGGTAGGCTTTCAATGCCAATGGAGACATTATTAGTTGAAGATAAGAATGACAATTCAGTATTGTTATTCCAAAATGAATGGTCTATTAGACATTTTATTGAGAGAAACGAAGATTTAGTTTTAAGAGAAACTTCTTTATAAAAATATATATAAGTTTTGTAAATTAAAAGCTAGTCAATTTAGTTGGCTAGCTTTTAATTTATTTACATGTCGCTCAAGCAAAGCTACATTCCCGATACACATTGAAGTTTAACTTGCTCCATTACATCTTCTATAGCCTTTTCACTTTTATTTGGTGGGTAGTCATACTTTTTAAGTAACTTCTTTATATGCATTCTCATCTTAGCTTGTGCCTGCTTTCTTTCATGCCATGCTGGACACATATTTTCTTTAACTGTCTTAGTTAAATCCTTCGCTATCTTTATAAGTATATCATCTTCCATTGAAGCTATAACCTCTGGGTCTGCTGTCAGTACATCAAAGAAAGCTTTCTCTTCATATGTTAAATCTAATTCATCCCCTGATTCTATAGCTTTAAGTAATTCATGCTTAAATTCTACTAACGCTTCTAATACTTCAAATACATCTTTCTCATCATTACGATTATTGTATTTTTCTATTATCTTTTGAAGTTTTTCGCTAAAAGCTCTACTTACAATTATATTTTTCTGTTTAACTTGCTCAACTTTGTCTTTCATAGCTCTCATTAGTATATTAGCTGCTATATTCTTTTGTGGTAAGGCTCTTAATTTGCTTATATTCTCATCATTTAGTAAGTCAAAAGTCTCCTTAGATCCTGCACTTGTTAAAACTATTACTTCATCTCCAATTATAGCCTCTTCTAACATTCTTGAGATTCTAGCGTTTACTTCTTTTAAATCTGGTGTACCTACTTTTGTAGTTTTCATAATAAAAGATCTTACTGCCATAAAGAATGCGATTTCATCCTTAGTTCTTTTTGATAATAAAGCAGTACATATTTTGTATACATCTTTTAGTTTTTTAGTTTGCTCCATAAATAGATTTTTTCTTACTTCTATAAATTGTACAAACTCTGCACCATCTCTTATTAATGTATATCTTACTTTATCACCAAAGAATCCCTCGTAATCAAACTTATGAAACTCATTTCTAAGTATTTCTAATATATCTAAAGCTATTATTTTAGCTTCTTCATTTTCTTGTATCTTATCTTGATCACGATTTGTGTAAGTTTTCAGTGCATCAAATAGTTCTTTTTTAAGACCTATATAATCAACTACTAATCCTCCACTTTTACCAGGATATACTCTATTTACACGAGCTATTGCTTGCATTAAGTTATGAGCTTTCATTGGTTTATCTATATACATAGTATCAAGAGAAGGCACATCAAAACCTGTAAGCCACATATCTACTACAATAACTATTTTAAACTCACTATTTAAATCTCTAAATTCATCTTCACGCTCTTTTTGAGTTTTCTTAGTTCCTATTAGCTTTGCCATTTCCTCAGAATCTTGATTATTAGTAGTCATAACCATCTTAACTTTATTTACCCAGTTAGGTCTTTGCTCAAGTAATTCTTGATACATCATATAAGCTGCTTTTCTAGAGTATGCAACTATCATCGCCTTACCTTCTACTAGATTTTCTCTATCTTCATAATGCTGTATTATATCTTTAACTACTTGCTTTATTCTATCTTCATCACAAATGATTTGCTCCATACGAGACATTTGCTTTTGACTTTGCTCTACAATATAATCTTCTACACCTTCGTTAACTTGCATATTGTAGTATTCATTATCTATTAAATTCATTTGATTGCTATCTAACTTTACCTTTGCAAGCCTTGATTCATAGTATATTTTAACAGTAGCTCCATCTTCTACTGCTTGTGTCATATCATACACATCTATTAAATCACCAAAAACTCCATAAGTTGACTTATCAGTTGTTTCTATTGGAGTACCTGTAAAAGCTATATACGTTGCATTAGGTAGAGATTCTCTTAGATACTTTGCATACCCATACTTAATCTCACCTGTATTTGTGTCTAATTTGCCATCTATATTATATTGAGTACGATGAGCTTCATCCACCATCACTACAATATTATCTCTCTCACTTAAAAGTCCTGTTTCTTCCACGAATTTTTGAATAGTAGAAAATATTACTCCACCAGTTTTTCTACCTTCTAAGATTGCTTTTACATCAGCTCTACTTTCACACTTTATAGGTTCTTGTCTTAAAAATTCATGAGCTGAACCAAATGTTTCATATAACTGACCATCTAAATCATTTCTATCTGTAATTACAATTATAGTTGGATTGTTTAGTTTACTATGCTTAACTAAATTACCTGCTAAGAAAGTCATAGAAAAACTCTTTCCACTCCCTTGAGTATGCCAAACTACCCCTGCTCTACCGTCATTTTCTACTGCATGAACAACTGAGTTTATAGCTTTTTTCATACCATAATATTGATGATATTGTGCCATTATCTTACCTTTATTAGTAAATAGTATAAAGTTTTTTATAATATCTAATAATCTATTTTTATCGAACATACCATACAGTAATGTATCTAGATTTTTATAACTTATAGCAAATAAATCATTAATTTCTTCATCACCATTTATTTTTTTCCATGCCATAAATCTATCTATTGGAGCAGTTATTGTACCAGCCTTTGTATTTACTCCATCACTTATTACTAAAAAGGCATTGTAATAAAATAGTTTTGGTATATGGACTTCTTTGTAGTTCATCAGTTGCTTATAGGCATCTTCAATGTCTACTTCTTCACGTGAGGTACTTTTTAATTCTATACACACTACTGGAATTCCATTTAGATAGACTATTACATCTGGTATTTTTTTGTTTCCATCTTCAACTATTTCTAGTTGATTTACTACTAAAAATTCATTATTTTCTATGTTTTCGTAGTCTACTAGTTTTACTGTATAGTATTCTGTTTCTCCATTTATGAAGTCTGTTACTTCTACCCCTTCTGTAAGGTATTTGTGAAATAGTTTATTATTTGTAAATACGTCATTTGTTTCAAATGTGTTTATTTTTCTTATAGCTTCTTTAATTGAAGTTTGTGGTATACCTTTATTTATATTTATAAGGCAGTCCTCTAGTTTTTCTAGTAGTAGAACTTCTTTATTTTCTCTTTTTAAGTTACTTCCATGTATGTATTTGTAGTCTATTTCTTTTAGATATTCTATGACTACATTTTCTAGACTTTCTTCTGTAAACATTATTTTCCCCCTAGGTTATGTCTTTATATTATGATTATACTTAATTTTGATTAAAAATAAAAGCTAGTCGATTGACTAGCCCTTACCATTATTTTGAATTTATATAATTAACTAAATCCCTATTGGAATACAATTATATAATCTCTTATGCTCTTCTAATGCATATTTGTCAGTCATCCCTGATATGTAATCACATATTATCATCAATAAAATTGAATTATAAATATTACAGTTTTCACTACTAATATCATAATGTATTTCAGAAATTATATCTCTAATATCACCAATTTTATTCTTATCTTCCATTCCATCAATTAAGTCTTTTGATATATTTAATTCAGATTTATTATTTAAAAGACTTTCATATAATTTTTTTATTGTCTTGTCAGGTAATTGTTGTGGATTGAACACATATGCTTCAAATAATTTCCTTATAACATATTGGCCTGCACCATCCATTCTTTGAGCTTCAAATGAATTAAGAATTCTCCTCTTAAGAAATTTTTGAAATTTTTCATCTTCGTTCTTAACTTTTTCAGAAAAACTTACTAATTCCTTAATATTTCTTTCTGAGAATATGTTAGGCTTTTTATTATAAAAATCATTTGAAGAATTAATATCATATTCATTTTTTAATATTTCTAAATTTTCGTTAGTTTTATTTATTATATCATTTGTTAGAAAATTCACTATAAGTTTAGAAAATAAAGCAATACTAGCATATTTGTTATCTTTATTATTTTCTATATCTTTTAATATTGCTAGATCCTCTTCTTTAAATATACAGTCTTCTTCTCTCACAAACCTTGCTTTTATTTCATCTAACAAATCTTGTACGTCTAAAATTTTATATTCTATTGCATCTTCTATATCGTGATGTCTTTGAGCTATCTCATCAGCAATTCCTACAATTAATGCCTCTATACTCCAACTATTACTTTCATCTAGTTGCATATTTATGTCATTATAAAATTCCAAACTATAATTATAGTTGCTACTACATTCACCCTTAAACTTATTATGCTTCAAACTACAGATAACTTTACCACTATCTTTTTTACATTTTTTATATTTAAGTGAACTATGATTTAATATACCCCATAATACATCTTTTGTTAAATTTAGAGATCTTTCCTCTAATTGGGTAGCAACTCTAACACCTTGCCAATTATGTTTAAAGCCCTTCATATCCTCTCTTAAGTTTGTATTAAAGTCAGATATTATATAACATCCATTCATAATATGATTTAATGTTCTTTCCCCAACATGTCCAAATGGTGTATGACCTAAATCATGTCCTAATGCTATTGCTTCTGTTAAATCTTCATCTAATCCTAATGCTTTTGATATTGTTCTAGCTATCTGAGATACTTCTAACGAATGTGTCAGTCTTGTTCTTAGATGATCATCTTTTACTGTTAGAAATACCTGTGTCTTTCCACTTAGTCTTCTGAACGCTCTAGAGTATAGTATCCTATCTCTATCTCTTTGATAAGCACTTCTTATTGGATGTTCTTCCTCATATTTAATTCGTTTAGAGTTATTAAAATCTGCTTTAAAAACTGTTATATCTCTATTCTCCATGATTTTCTCCCCTCCATGATTTATATATATAAATTCAGTACAGTAAATTTTATAATGTATAATTATTTACATACTGACTTATGTCAATTCTATCTTCACCTAAACGAACTCTACCATCATAGCAAACTCTACCATAGAAATGAGGGTAAATTGCATAATCAACTTCTCCATCTTTCTTTTTCTTTGAGTTTAATGAAAAATGATTTTTTAGCTCTTCTTTTGTAAATACTATTGCCTTATCAACATCTTCACTACTTACAAATACAATATAATCAAAGTCAGGATTATCTATATCTTGACTAGATATAGTCTGCCAAAGATATGTATTTTCATCATTTTCTTCTTTGTAATTTTTACTTGTTCTTATTTTTACTTTTTTTATTCCTTCTGTTGTTGTAAGTGTTATGTTGTTTGCTTTAGTTGATACGTTTTCTATTTTTTCCATGTTGTTTTCTATAAATTTTGATAGTATTGCCATTGTTATGTTTTTTCTATTTAATTTCATATATTCTCCCCGTGATTTTAATATTTCCTTATTTATATTTATAAGGTTTTCTTCTAGTCTATCTAGTAGAAGAAAGCCTTTGTTGTCTCTTTTTAATTCTCTTCCATGTATAATTATATATAAATTAGACAAAAAATAAAAGCTAGTCTATTTAACTAACTTTTATTTTTATTAAGGTATAATTATCTACATATTTCATCTAATCTTTCTATACTCCAAATTTCCTTACATAAATCTTTGTATAAATTATTTCTCTCTAAAAGTTCCTTTTTATTAAACTCATCATAATACTTAAAGTTAAAATTTTTCTCATTTATAAATCTTAAAAATAGAGGATTATTTTTATAACAATTAGGATTTAATGTTCTCGCTAGTAAGTTTTCACTGTCATACTTCTTAACTTTATCTTCATACTTCATATCTTTTAAGCTTCTATTTTTATCCTTAGGAAGTATTAGTAAACCGCCAAATTTATTTCTAAAGTGCTTAAACTCTTCTTCTGTTTCAAACTCATTTTGATGATTTCCTTGATTATAGTTATTAGACCATATATGCTCTATATCATAACTATTTTTTTGAGATCGATTTACATAATTATCAAAACTAGAATTAATACCACTATTACTTTCTAAGTAATATGTCATTCTAGAAATAATATGTAACATATATCTAGCTGTAAATTGATTTAGATAAAAATTATCTATAGCCTCTAATGTTTGCTCCATATTATCAATCTTACTTTTTAAAATATCCTTTAACTCATCTAAGCTTTTTCTTCTTACATCTTTAGTGATATTAAACATAGTATATCTAACAGAAGAATAATTAACTGTTTTAAAATTGAATACCCTTCTAGATATATATTGATCTATAAAGCATGATATCAACTTTATTTTTTTATCTATAATTTCCTGACTATCATCTAGGCATATAGATGCTAATATTATTTGATATTGTAAATTAAAATCCCTATCTGCATTATAAAAAACATACTCAAAATCTGCATTAAATTCACTAGAGTATACTTTTAGTCTCTTATATATATTTGAAAATAACTTAAACTCTTTTAATATAAAGTTTTCAAAAGATGAACTATTGGTAAGCCCTATACTTTCCCTATTTTCTCTTATCCACTTATGAAATGACTGACCTATTATTTCATAATCCTTATCTTCTGCACCTTTTTTTCCTTCTCTTATAGAGTCTGCATATTGACTTCTTATCCAGTGCTTTATAAAATCAGCTTCTCCATCTTTTTCTATTTCTTTAAGCTCAAGTATAGTCTCTTGCCATAATTTATTAGCAATGTTTCTAGTTTCATCATCACTTATTTCTGATAGTAAGTATCCTTTTAACATCTCTGACGGTGTTAATCTAAGACCTCTATCATTCATAGTGACAAATACAGTATGTGCATCTTGCTCTGTTGTAGTTGTTATCTTTATTAAAGTTACTTTGTATATTAACCATTCTATAAATAACGGCAATATATCACTTTTTAATTCTTGAGGAAATATTTTTTCAATATCCTTATATCTATTATATAAATTTATTACACTTTCATTTTTTTCATTCTCTATATCATAAGTTTCATTTTCATATAAACCTTCTAAACAAGCTTTTCTCTCTTTTACATCTATACAAAAAGTCTTTTTTCCAAACTTTTTAGTAAATATCAAATTTTCAATATTAATTTGATTTGTATTTATATTTTTTTGAAGGTTGTTTAAATACATTAATAATAATGTAAGTGATGATAATCTTTGCTGACCATCAATTATTTCATTTTTATCAGTTAATATTATAGGACCTAAGAAATATCCTCCATAATTTTCTACATCATCTTGTGTATCTCCATCTTTATAATAATTCATAAATTCATTTACTAGATCATATACAAGTTCTTGTATTTGTTTTGTTCCCCAGTTATACTCTCTTTGATAGTATTGAACACTGTATCTATCATTAAATAAATCGTTTATCTCTATTGGATTACCTGTTATTCTATTCATTATACCCCCTCATTATACTTATTTTACTTTATATTTAATATTTACATATGATTATTTAAACTTGTAATATATTATACATAATATAAAATTACTTAATAATAAATTTATTTTACTCTTATCTCACCACTCATAAGCTTTGTAAGTACGGTATCTCTAATTTCTCTTAACACTTTATTTTCATCTTCATTTTTAATTCTATATTCATATTTGGATTTTATCATACTATTAAACTTCTCAAGTATATCATCACTCGGTATTACACATCTAATAGAATTCAAATTCTTTTGATTTATTTTTGGTTGAACTGCACCTGTTACTATATGAGAAACTTTAGTATTCTTTAACAACAAATATAAATATTCATTACTAAAATTATTTTTCCCTCTTAGTACATGTGCATGATTATTTACCCAAAATTTACCGTATACATATTGAAGTATTGGATAACCTTCACTATCAATAACAGTTCCATCTTCTCCCATTAATATATATACTCCATCAAATATATAATCATCTACATAATCCATCAATGATGCTGCTCCATAATAAGGATATATATTTTCTCTTTTCTCTCTTTCCATTTTAGATAATGGTATCCTTTTTGAATCATGTATTTCACTTATATCAGAAAAATATCCAACTTCCCACTCCTTAGGAATCATCCCAAGTTCACTTTCAACCATCTCTCCACCACTAGACTTGTAAGGCATACCCTCTTCATTAGGAAACTCAAAATCAACAAACCATCTCTTAAAAAGAGCCTGTGCCATCTCCTCTAAAGTCTTGTTCATCTCATTATTTAACTCAATCTTATCATCTAAAGAAGATAAAATATTAGCTATCTTTTCTTGTTCTTCTATTGATGGTAATAATATATCTACATTTTCTAATACATCCTTTTGAACTCTCTGTCTACCAGATGAACCTGTCATAGACTTGATTGCTACATTTCTAAATTCAGGAGATATAGATAAATAATATATAAAGTCATTTATTGTTTTTCCTGCTTTTTCTCTCATTACAATAAATTCAGTTGAACCAAATCCAACTTCATTATCTTCTAATATATCAACTCTTGCAGTTTTTCCATTTTCCAAACATGGCGTTATTCTTGCTAGTAGAGTATCTCCATTTCTAAACTTAGTTCCGCTAGTAAATTCAGTCTCTTCGTATCCACTTATCTTTCTTTTAAAAGTATCTAATTTATCCATAGCTACTTTTTTGGATAAGGTTCCCTTTTTTATACTCTCTTTTGGATTAAACTCTATAACATCTTTTAAAGTATATTCCTGCCACTCATTACAACTCATATCCAATTCCTCCAAGTTGTTTTCTAATCTCATACTCAAGCTCCCTAGACTTTCTAAACTGCTCTGCTAAAGCACTAGTCAATCTATCCATCTTCTTCTCAAAAGGCTCACCATCATCTTCTACTTCCTCAATTCCAACATATCTACCAGGAGTAAGAATAAAATCATGTTCCCTTATTTCATCAATACTTGCTACTTTACAGAATCCTTGAATATCCTCATAGTTCTCTTCATTTTGCCAAGAAATATAAGTACTAGAAATCTTCTTAATATCCTCATCACTTAACTCTCTTAACCTTCTATTTACCATCTCACCCATCTTACGAGCATCTATAAATAAAGTTTGTCCCTTATGCTTTTTATCTCTATTAAAGAACCATATACAAACAGGAATTCCAGTAGTATAGAATAACTTATCAGGAAGTGCCACTATACAATCAACTAAATCATCTTCTAATATTTTTCTTCTTATCTCTCCTTCATTAGAAGTATTAGAAGAAAGTGAACCATTAGCAAGTACAACACCTGCCTTACCTTTTTGACTTAGTTTATCTAACATATGCTCAATCCATCCATAGTTAGCATTTCCAGCTGGTGGTGTTCCCCATTTCCATCTAGCATCATCTACAAGTAATGGTTGTCCCCAATCACTTTGGTTAAATGGTGGGTTTGCTAATATGAAATCAGCTTTTAAGTTCTTATGTAAATCTTCATGGAATGTATCTGCATTTTTACTTCCTAAATTATTCTCAATTCCTCTAATAGCTAAGTTCATTTTTGCTAATTTCCATGTAGTAGGGTTTGATTCTTGTCCATATACACTTATATCAAAAGCACTTCCACTGTGTTCTTCTACGAATTTAAGTGATTGAACAAACATACCTCCACTTCCACAAGCAGGGTCATATACATATCCTTTGTATGGCTCTATCATTTCTACCATAAGTGCAACTATTGATTTAGGTGTATAGAATTCTCCTCCACCTTTTCCTTCGTTAGCTGCAAATTTTCCTAGGAAATACTCATATACTCTTCCTAATATATCTTTTTCTTTTCCTTCTTTTCCACCTACATTTATATTAGTGAATAAGTCTATTATTTCTCCTAATATTCTTTTGTCTAACTCTGGTCTAGAGTAATTTTTAGGTAGCACTCCTCTTAGTGAGTCATTTTCTTTTTCTATAGCATCTAGTGCTGTATCTACTACTTGTCCTATTTCTGCTTGCTTTGAGTGTTTTGCTATGTAGTCCCAACGAGCTATTTCTGGTACCCAGAATACTCCTTCAGCTAAGTAAGCATCCATATCTTCTGCAAACTCTTCATCTTCCTTAAGTAGTTCATTATATTTTTCCATGAATGTATCAGAAACGTATTTTAAGAATATTAATCCTAATACTACGTGTTTGTATTCTGCTGCATCCATATTATTTCTTAATTTATCGGCACTTGCCCATAATTGTTCTTCAAATCCTATTGTTGCCATTTTTCCACATCCTTTTTACTTTATATATAAATTATAACAAATTATATTAAATTTTATAATAGCTAAAAAATACTCATTTCCCATATACCATATAATTCAATTTCTTCTCCTACGCACCTCCAAAATCCTACTCCTAACAACCATATGCCTATATCCCATATATAAAATATCGACTATCCTGATCATAATCTCATTAGCTGATTGTACAATAAATGATCGCTCTTGGCATGTGTTTGCTTATTAGGATTAATGGTAAGCTCCAAACTCTATCTGATAGTATTAATGGATTGTATAAAAATATAATTAGTTATGAAATAAAAATAAGCATCAGAGTTATGCTGTATCTGCACTCTGGTGCCTATTTTTATAAAAATCTATCGCAACCTATAACTAACCAAATTATATAATGGATTTAACATCTCTACATACTCTACCACTAAATTTGAGATAGAATCTAGGTTCCTTAATCTTATATCATCTGGCTTAAAAGATTTACTTAATATTGATATTTTGCCTTCATCATCATAATTATAAAAATCTTTAAATTCCCTTATATCTGAACTATCTATATCAAACTTTTTATCATCTATATACCATATAAATCCATAGCCCTTCAGATTTTCTAATTCTAGATTTAATGCTTCCATAAAATTATTATCAATCATTTTATCTTTCATAAAATATCTGTCTATCGCTCCATTATGAACTGAATGAAATAAATTAACTGAAAATCCTGATTGAGATATAGAGTATTGTATGCATGCATGTTTTTGGAATCCAAACCCTTCTTCTTTACGAACATATTTTTTATGAGCATCTTTATTTAAAATTTTTATCTCATCCTCTGTCTTCCCATATCTCACTCCCAACCAGTCAACTTGATATTTATTAAATTGATTAGGCTCTATTGATGAGACAATATTTGCATTTCTCGGATGATGATTTAAGTTTAAATTTTTAATTATATGATATATGTTATCATTAATATTAAGTAATTTCTCTCTTACATTACTTCTACTGTTTATTATATTTGAATCTCCTTTTTTTATATTTCTATCAAAAAATAGCTCATAATCACTAAAATTAAAATAATAATCATCAATATCATATTTTTCCTCGTCAAAAGCATCTTTATTTGTTTGTATTTTATATATTTTTCTATGTATTTTATTCTGTATATTATTTAATTCCTTAATGTCATTTTCAATTTCTTTATACCAATTTATTATTGATATATCTAATTCTTTAGATTTATTATTACAATTCTCAAAAAAGCATTCCAATACTAATTTTTCATTTGAACTATTATCTATATCTTTTATAGTGTCAAATTCTAAATTACTTTCTACTCCACCTTTGGTTAAATTAGACGATCCAAGTACTAATCTACTTTTATCTTTTAATTCAAATAAATATACCTTTGGGTGAAATTTTATATCAAACACAATTTTAACCTGTGCTACTGAGTCTAGTTCTTGTAAAATTTGAACTTGATTTTGATTTGAAAATTCTGGAGAAATATATATTTCTATTTTATTTTTCCCTAACCCACTCTTACTTGAAATTTCTTTTATAAGCTCTACTCCATAATATGATACATATGCTACTGCGATTTTTATTTTCTTCACATTCTCTAATTCTAAAAAACTTTGCTTTAATTTATTTCCACCGTAATAAAACTCCACTATTTTTTCCCCACTTCTTATTATATTATTCACATGCAATCTCTAGTTCAGCTACATTACATTGATTATTTTTAGTTTCTAAAAACTTGTTTTTATATAAAACTTTATCTATGTAACATAACATTCTTCTATGGGTTAAATTATATTTATTACTTTTCAATATGTTTAATAATTTGTAAATTTCTTCTTTATTCTTTATAATAAAGTTTTTACTTAATTTTGTTATTGCCTTAATTATATCATCTCTATTATCTGATATAAAATCAGCTGATTCTATTAAATCTTTTAACCTAAACTGCAGTAAATATAGAATAAAATATCTTCTGAATGTATTCTCTGATTGTTTTTTACTATGTTCTGGCATATTAAATGATTTTATATATGATACTAAATATTTATTTATATCATTATTTAGTATCTTGCCTGAGTAGTTAAATGTATAACCTTTATCAACACCTATATCTTGTGTATATATATTATTTCCTTCTATCCTAGTTTTCACTTTTTCATCCGAATCTATTTTATCTAGATACTCCATACATTCATCATACCCTATCTCTAGCATAAATCTATAAATAGGGTATATTGGCTTTGATTCTTCTGATATTCTCTTTAATATAGATTTTAAATCAATATTTTTATACTCATTTCCTATAAATAAATCACATATTTCCTCTTTTGTTATAGCGGATAACTTAGTATTATCATTTGATAATGTAAATACAATTTTACTATTAGTAAAGTCTTGTACTCTACTTATATCACATATATTTACATCTATTAACTTAGGATTATTAACTTGACTCGCAACTAATTGATAGACATTAGATTTCATATATCTTAAGAACTGTATTGGCAATTTATTGAAATTAGCTTCATTTAATACTTTATAAAATTCAGCAAAGTTATTAACATAAAATACCTCTACATCTAAATATCTTCCCTCTTCTAATTCTATTCTTTCTATTTCAGAGTAATCTTTATTCCCACTTTCGTTCCTTCTGAGAAACCAAATTCTTTCACTTAACTCCTTGGATTTGTTTGGTATCATCTTAACTATTGTGTCAAATATTCCCTTTATATTTTCGTCACTAAAACTATAACCCATAAATATTATTGGATATTCTAAGAATAGAGTTAATAGCTTTGAATTTAAATATACAGATTTATCTCTGAAATGATTATAATCATCTTTTGTTATTACAATACTATCAGGATTTTTTATACATCCATGTATTTTATATATATCACCAACACCATGAAGCACATTACTCAATAATTGTTCTTGGCCTACATAAGTTTGATATCCTTTGAATATATAATCTTCCAATAAGTTATCGTAGTTAGTTGTAATGATAGTCGATGGTGTAGTTTTTCTTAGCTCAGATACCTCTTCATTATTTTCTAAAGCTTCGATATTTTTAGCTATATATAATTCTAATATATCACTTATTTTCTTTCTAAAGTAATAGCTTTTTTCTTTTCCTTCAACTATTTCATTATCTGATAATATATCATTATAATATTTATCTTCTAGTAATTTACCTAACTCCTCAAAGTCACATTTACCATTTTTAACATAGCTCTGATATTGCCTTTCAAATGATTTATCCCATCCATTCATAACTTCCTTGAGCATATTTTTCCAATCAGGAGCATTTATATATCTTCTTGAAATTCCTGATCCTATAAAAAATATAGGCGATATAGGTATCTCATCTAGCTTAGATCTAATCTTTGTATATATATCACTCATATTTATATCTTCCCCTTTAAAATTATTTTCAATAAAATTGTACCATATTTTTACAAATTCTACCTAAAATCATTATTACTATTATACTATAATACTCAAATTTTAAATATATATTACTTCCCATACACCCTATAATTCAACCTCTTACCCCTAATCTCAACACACCTCTCCTTACACATCTCAACTAACCTACTCCCAACACCCTCATCAATATCCAAAATCCCCTCAACCCCCTTCTCACAACTAACAATAACAGGTAAACCATTAAAATACCTATGATTAACAATCTCAAACATAACATTAACATCACTACCAGTAATACTCCCCTTAAACAAGTCATCAACAAGTAGCACCCTACAATTCTTAAACCTATTCATCTCCCTATGATAATAAGCCTGATCCATAATATTTTGCTTAATCCTAACAACACTATCCCTATACCCCATGTACAAAACCCCGACTCCCCTATCCATAAGACAATTAGCAATAGCCAAAGACAAGTGGGTCTTACCACACCCAACTTGTCCCATAAACATAATAGAATTACTCCTACTTTTCTCTATACTCTCAAAATCCCTAACATACCCCCTAGCAACCTTATAAGCTTCCATAACTTGAACATCATTAAGATAATTAAAATTATCAAATGTCTTATTCCTAAACTCACTACTTATACCACTTCTCTTAAGAATCTCCTCAGCTTCACGCAAAGCCCTACACTCACAAGGAATTGCCACACCATCATCTATAATAAAAGTCATATCCCTACACTTATCGCACCTATACTCACTATCACTCTTTATAACCTTCAAGCTCTCTTTTAAATTCTCTGACTTCTTCATCTGTTGGTTTTCTATAAAGTCCTTCATCCTCATTTTCAAAGACTTTGGCATATTTAGATTTTGTATGCTCATTTTTATATCTTCCATAACTATCTCCCCTATTCTTAAAACCTACTTCATAAGCTTTCAAATCGCTTAAACTTTTAATGTTATTATCATTCCACTGCTTTAAAATCCCGTTAATATATCCCTTATTACACTTACCTTTATCAGTAGCAATTTCTATAGCTCTTTTAAAAAGTTCATACTCAATCTTCTCACAAACTTCTAATAACCAATCACCAACAATAGGATTTATAAGACCAACATTTTGTTCATATAAAGTTTTAAACTTTTTTATATCACCTACATACTCACTACCTACATCGTCACAAGCTTCACTTTGACTATTCAAATTTAATTTACAATCTTTTTCTTTATATTTTTCTTTTTCTTCTTCTTTTTGTTTTTCTTTTTCTTTTTCCCCATAGTGGTTCTTAAAGCTTGACTCACCTTCAGTTACGGGTATAGATAGACTATCTATACTATACCCATGCTTATTACATTCATTTAAAAACAGCTCTACAAGAAAACTACTCTTAATATTACCTATCTCTTTTTCTATACACTTTTTTACTTTAGGACTATTAGCCTTATTATGCTTTATCCAATTTTTTAAAAAGACTTCCTTTGTTTCATCACAGTAAACTATCTTTTTATATCCTTCAAATCTATCAATAAGCTTCTCTACTGTTTCTCTGTTATATCCAGTTTCCGTTTCTATAATTCTTTTTGGAAGTTCATAAATTCCACTTTGACTTGTTTTTGAATTTGTCATTAAATAAATGTAAAAATACTTTTCTTCAGGTGTTAAATCAAGAACAAACCCATCTTGCCAGTAATCTATATGAATATGCCTATAAACAGCCATGCAAGTCCCCCCTTAATTTAATTCACTACCTTCAATACTTTCATCTTCCTTATCTACTAGTAACATATCACTATCAATTGACCCCTTTACACTTTCATCAAAAACAATAGCTTTTTGCATTTCAATACTAAGTGGTGCATATTTAAGAAGCTTTTTAATTACAGTTTTTTTAGCCATAGAGTCAAACTCTTTTTCCCATACTCCACCTTCAAAGCTTTTAGAGTATTTCTTCCCATGTTCTAAAACTTCATCATAAGTCATAAAAACAAAATTATATCCACTTGGCTCTAGATGATAAACTGCATAATACCCAATTACATTTCCTCTATTTCCTTTTAAAAGTGGCTTATGAATTAATTTTTGCTCTAGTCCATAATCTATATCAAATTCATCATTTTCTCTTACTTCATGTGCATATAATGTCTTTAGCTTACCACTTCTATTAGCAAGTTCTAAAAGTCCTTTATACCCTATTTGAAACTGTACCTTATTTATTCCTTTAACTTCGTATGGTATTAGATATGCAAGGCCTAGTGCAGTGTTTGGTTCAAGACCAAGTTGTGCACTTTGCATCATAGCTGCAATAAAAGTCCTAGGGTCACATTTTTGAAGTTTTGGGTTTGAATTAAATGCAGTTAAAGCTACTTTTTCAAATCTTTCACTACTTAAATTAGTAGGAAGTGCTGATGTGATTTCTCCTTTCATTTTTATCATTAGTTGCTTCATAGCGTAAGCTTTACTTACAGTTACAGAATTTCCCTTAGTTTCATTAGTTTTTAAAGCTTTCTTTAAATTACTCATTATATATCTCCCCTTTAATTTTATTGAATTTTCAAACATATTAATTTATAATTACACTTTATATAATAATTTCAGACTTACTTGGAATTTAAATTCTAAACACTCTTGAAGTTGTAGTTTTCATGTATTTCTCTACTATTTCTGGGTGTTCTTTTTTTAATCTCTTAGTATCTACAGTATTTCTAACTTGCTTTTTCCAAGTTATTTTTCTATCTCCTAAATAAGCTACTTCATACTCTTTCATTTGCATCTGCAAATACTGCTCTATTGCTTTTCTCTCACTATCTAAATCTTTTAAAAGCTCACGTACATCATCATATCTTTTTAATAAGTCTTCTTTTTCAAATAATATAACCTCTTCCTCTATGCTATCTTTATATAGTCCTTGAAGAACACTTGAATAGTCATCACTTCCATCAGGAATTGGCAGTTCTTCTCCTAATATACACTTGTCCCAAAACATCTTTTCTAAATTCATTATTTCATTTATAAGTTCTTCATTTCTATCTAACTTATGAATTACAAGCTCCTCATTCCCAATAAGAGCTGCTATATAACAATGGGTTGCTCCAGTTACTGCCATATAGTGATAACACTGTACTTGACAGTAAATTGGAACTTCCTTTTGCCATGACTTCTTTGAATAGCTATTTGTTACCTTGCATTCTAAAAAAGCTTTTTCCCCTACAACTGCCCTATCTATATTTGCAAGTGCAAATGGATATTTATCATTTTTAAGTATTCCATTTACATTTCTAACTTTTTTACCAGTTTTTAAGGTAAACTCATTAGCTACAAAATCTTCTAACTTATTACCAAGATCCATTTTGTAGTTTATCTCTTCATCTATTACTAAATCATTTTTTATACCCATATACACACTCATTGAACTTTTATAAGGATTAAGACCTAAAACACTAGCAGCATCACTTCCACCTATACCTTCTCTTCTTTTCTTTAGCCATTTTTCTTTTGACATACTTTTAGTATCACAAATTATATTAGCATCTAAATACTTTCTCATTTATTACTCCCCTTATCTCATTTGTAATATTTATTATTCCTATAAAATTATAGACTGCTCTTTACACAACTTTTTAAAAGTCAAACTTATCTATGAAATATAGTTGCCCCTTACCAGTAATAAGTGTTGTAGTGGATATAATTTCTCCATCCATTGTCATTACTAAATTTTCCTCAACTTTAAAAAGACCTTGATTTATATACGCTTGCTTTGGTATATTTTTTTCTTTTCCATTAGCTATAAAATAGCCATTTTCTCTAAACCACTTAAATAATCTATTTCTACCTATTTTTCTATCATCGTTGTTTAAAATTTTAGCAAATTGACCTATAGTTATTGCATCTGAAGATGCTGCTATACCTTTTCCAAAATCCGTGTATGGTTTATCTATAGCTATAGATGCTTCTAATTTTTCTGCTTTTTTAAGAGCTGATACTTTTTCTTCTTTTTCCTCTTTTAACTTAGTTGCTAAACGTATTATAAACTCTGGGTCTTCTAATGTTTTACTTATTACATCATCACTCATATATGCTCCATGATTTCTTATACTTGGTATTACCTCATCCACTACCCATCTTTCAAATCTCTTTGCACTTGGTAATTTAGACCTCATAATAAGTCTATACATATTGCCTTCATCTATAAATTTTTTATTAACATATTGAACTATGTCACTATTATCACTTCTTTTTCCTGTAACTACCCCTACGTCGGAAAAAATTACACCGTCATTCGTGCAATGTCTAATGATTGCATCTCTAGGATTTGAATATCCAAGTATCATTGCAACTTGAATAGCTTCTATATATTCCTTATTGTCTTTTATGATTACACTTAGTTCTCCAAATTCACTACTTCTAAAAATTTTTAATGAGTTCATCTTACACGCCCCCTTCTTTATTACCTTTTGGTAATTTTATGTGCAAAAATATATCATTAACTTCTTCTAAGGTAAGCTCTAAAGTTTCACTTACCTTTACAACTTCTTCTAGAGAAAATCTATTTTTTCCATTTTCTTTTAAATTATAACTTTTAGTATTTATGCCTATTTGAGTTGCTATTTGTTCCTGAGTAAATCCATTTAAAACTCTTTTTGATTTTAGAAGCCTATGTTCCATTTTATTTCCCCCTAATAACTATTATGTTTTTCTTATTCTTTATTTTATTACCGCTTTTACAATTACATAGTATTACTATTTTTTACCTATGTCAATTACCCTTTTTATAATTAATTTTAACTTAGGTAATGATTTTTACAATTTTAATTGCCGTTATGTACAATTTTGTTCCCTTTTTGGTAATATTATGTTACTATTTAGTTACCAATTTAAGTAAAAAATTTTTTTAATATTTTTCATATAGAAAATTACCTTTTTAAACACTATTATTTTCTATTTTAATATATAAAGATAAATCTTAATCAAATCAAAGGAGTGTTTTTTATTGGAAACCATAGGATATAGAATTTCTAAAGCTAGACGTCATATGAATATTAACCAAAAAGAACTAGCTACAAAAGCAAATATTACAGAAGGAAGTTTATCTAGATATGAAAATGATATAAGAGAACCAAAGGCAGCTGCTCTAACACAACTTGCTGAGGCTTTAAATGTATCTACAGACTATCTATTAGGACTTACTGATGATATGGAAGTTCAAAACAATAGCTTAGCTGACAAATCAAATGAAGAATTTGAGGAAATATATGAAGCAACTAAAGAAAAGTTTGAATCTGGTAATATAATGTTTGACGGAGAGCCAGCTTCAAAAGAAGCTATAGACAGTATGCTACAAGCAATGAGAATGGGGATGCTTTTAGCTTTAGAAGAACAAAAGAAAAAAAGAAACAAAAAGAATAATAGATAAATATACATTATAAAAGGGGCGATTTATATTGTGCAGAGGTACAAGAATAAGGGAAATAGTTAGGAAATTAAAAACATTTTATAAAAATGAAACACTACTTGATATTATCCATCGTAGGAATATAATCATATGCTATTTAGACGAAAACTGTATATCAAATGGTGCTTATTTAAAAAGTAAAGATACTCAATATATTTTTATAAATACAAAACTATGTGATTATGAGGCAAGAATGACCTATGCACATGAACTTGGACATTCAATTCTGCATCCCAATGTAGATACATTTGTATTGAAAAATACTGATCCTATTTTATTAGCAAAATATGAAAATGAAGCTCAAATATTTGCAGCAGAATTTTTACTTGATGATGATATCTTATATAAATATCATGGTCAAAGTATATTTGATATAGCAAGAGAAGAATATGTTTCAGTAGAGCTAGTAAAACTTAAATTAATAAATTTACATAAATCTAATAGCTTAAATAAACTTAATAATTTAGAAGAATCCAATTTTGATGACTATCATGCAATTTAATAAATAGAGATTTTATAAGTGATGCATTTAATCTATTTTAGTAATATTTAATAATTTTTAATTTATTACTTGTATAAAATCAGTATAATAATTATCACCATTACTTTGACTTAATGAATGTAATGGTGATATTACATTTAAAATATAATACCCATCCTCTAGTTCTTCATAATCATCTATATAATAACTTCCTATAAGTTCATTAAATTCTTGATAGGTTATTTCTTTCTTTTTTAATAAATAGCTTACTCTTTCTAATTCTTCATTCATACAACCACATCCTTAAGAGTATTATGTATATTTTTTCTGAAATTTATTAATATTAATAAATTTTTATAGATAAAGAATTTTATAAATGATACTATAAAAATAGAATTTATATATTAGGAGGTATATTATGATTACTATGACTATAGAAGAGCTATTTGAAGTTGGAACTAACTTTGAAGCATCTGTTGGAGAAGGCACTAAAAGTGAAAGAGCTAGAATACCTAAAAACTATTCTAGAATAAACTTACCAAAAGATTTAGTTTCTACTATAGAAGAATTTGATAAAGAAATTAATTTTTTAGTTTCAGGTGAGATATGGTGTCCAGATTTTCAGTTAAATATTACTGTTTTAAAAAAGTTCACTGAACTTAATCCTAACTTTAATATTTCAGTAATTTCTATGTCTAGAGGTAAAAAGTTCTTAGCCCCTATCTTAGGTGTTACTGAATTAAAATGGCCTACAGTTGCTGTATTAGACAAAGATTTCAATATTTTAGGTACCTTTAATGAGAGACCTAAAACAGTTCGTGCTGTTGAAAACTTTGATGATATAAAATTAGACTACTACAAAGGTAAGTATCTATTAGATTCTGCTTTAGATTTCTTAGAAATAATGAATAACGCAAAGTAATAAAAAATAACCTATTTATAGGTTACTCTAAAAACAAAGCTGTACATAAAATATAATTTTAATTTCATGTACAGCTTTGATTAACTTTAGATATAAAAATAGAGCTTTATTTAAATAAATGGCTATGTTAGCTTACTTCGTGATAAATAATATAATTTAGTTCGCAATTGTTATATAATGCGAAGTAACGGTACTTTTGATATCATACAGATAAATAGTAATTTTAAAGAGGGGCTAAAGATGGTAGAATATAAGAATAGAGAAGAATTAATTTTAGAAATTTCAAAGCGAGCAAAATTATTTATTAACGAGTTTGATTGTATTGATGAAAAAGATAAAGACAAATTAATGGATGAGGTAGATAGAACTCCAGCTCAAATGATTGCTTATCAATTGGGATGGATGAATCTTATTCTTGATTGGGAGAATCAAGAAAAAAAAGGACAAAATGTTATAACACCAGCTCCAAACTATAAATGGAATAACCTAGGTGGATTGTATGAGGATTTTTATAAGCAATATGATGGATATAGTCTAAAAGAGTTATGTACTAACTTTGTAAAAACAGAAGAGAAAATTATTGAATTAATAAATACATATACAGATATTGAATTATTTGAACAAGGAGGACGAAAGTGGTCATCATCAACTCCTTCTAACTGGGCAATATGGAAGTGGATTCACATAAATACGGTTGCACCATTTAAGTCATTTAGAACAAAAATACGAAAGTGGAAAAAACTTCAACAATAATAAGAATAATAAATTTCAATTTGTAGAGTAGATTTTGTGAACAATTTTAATATATTGTGAATTATTTATATTAAACTAGAAAAATAACTATGCCTTATAATTCAAATTATTAAAAATACTAAGGTATGGTTATTTATCTAATTTGGTATAAATTATTCGTAATATATTAATATTGTAAATTAAAGCTTGTTTTTCATTATTAATCTATCTATCTATGATTTTTTTTACTGGTTTGTATAAAATCAACATAATAATCAAACTCATTATAACTACTGTAAATACTGTGTTATACCTGTAAGTAGTATGTTGTATTACACTCTGCCCCAAATCTCGTGATATAAGTTCTCCTGTTACCGAAGGAAACGTAGTAGGTTTAATTATAAAAAAAGATAACCCTCATATAATCCCTGAAATAATAATTGAAAGAACTGCATGATACTTGTAATTATAACTCTTCATATTTTCAATCCCCCCTAATAATATAGATATTTACTTCTCATTATATAACAATTGCGAACCTTGATTATATTATACATAATATTCTATTATTTTCCAATTATAAGTAATCTCCTGAATTAAAGTAAAATTGCTTTTTAAGTTAATTCTATGAATCTATTTTTAATAGTAGTTATAGTTATATAATAATTAGATATATATTTACTAGAAACACCATTAAAAGTAGTTATCCATCTTTTGAATACACTATAAAGAGAATTTATATGCTGAAGATGATATACACTATCTAACATAGATTTACCTCTAGGAACTTGCTTGCCATCTGCTGCACTAGCTTCAAATAATACTTATCCTTATATAAGAGAATAAATTGACCCTAAAAATAAACTTTTGACATTAGATATAAATAAAGAAAGTGTAAAATATCATGAGAATATGTAAAAGCTGTGGAGAAAAATTTACTTTTAAACAAAATATAAAATCTTTATATAAAAGAAAAGGTGACATATCGTGTGAAAGATGTAAACCAGTCTTTGTTTTAAAAAAACAGAATGCTCTTCTATGGATATTAGATTGTATGTATCTCTATCTATTAATTACTATTTCAGATGAAATAGGTAGTATAAAAGGTATTATTATAAGTATGATAATCGCATCTGTAGAAGTATTTATCAGTTTAAATTTAGATAGTCGTTATAAATTAAAAGAGCCTAGTTAAATCTAGACTCTTTTAACTTTAATAAATTTAATTATATCAAACTTCTTAACCAAACTTTAGTATCTTCCCCTGCAAATGTTACATCAACACTATTTAAGTATATTCTTTTATAATCTTCTTCACTTGTATTGAAGTTTTCCTTAATTATATTCAACTCATTAGTAAGGTCTACATTTGAAACAGTTCTATTATCTGTATTTAAAGTAACACTTAACTCGTCTTTATAAAAATTAAAGAATGGATAATTATTAACCTTATCTATAGCCTTAGTATGAAGATTACTTGTAGGACACATTTCAAGAGTTACATTTGTACTTTTAACTAAGTCATAAGCTTCTTTCATATCCTTTATGTTTATTCCATGGCCGATTCTTTCTGCCCCCAATAAATTTATTGCATCTATTACATTTTTTCCACTAGCTGCTTCACCTGCATGAATTGTAACTCTATATCCTAAATCTCTAGCTAAATCAATTGCTTTTTTATACTTTATAGCAAATCCTTCTTCTTCTGGTCCACATAAATCAATTGCAACTACACCTTTTCCTATAAATTCTTTCCCCTCTTTAGCAACTAATTCAGCATCTTCTACACTCATATTTCTCATACATCCAAGTATTAAATTTGCTTTTATTTCATACATTTCGCATGCTTCATTCATGCCATCTAAAACGCTTTGTATTACTTCTTTTATACTTAATCCTTTTTCCATATGAAGCATTGGTGCAAATCTAATTTCTATATATTTAACATTTTCATTAGCTGCATCTTCTACTAATTCAAATGTTATTCTCTTAATATTTTCTTTTGTTTGCATAACTTTATTAGGTAAATCAAATTTTTCAAGATATTCATCCAAAGATGTACAATCTAAAGGAACTTGAACAAGTTTTTTTATATCATTCATATTATAAGATGGTAATTCTAAGTTTTCTTTCTTTGCGATATCTATTATTGTTTCAACTCTAACACTTCCATCTAAGTGACAATGTAATTCTATTTTAGGTAACTTTCTCATAATAAACCTCTCCTTTTTATCTGTATTTGTATGTACTTCGTTGAATTCTTTGCAGCTACTTAAAAATTTGTATAAAAAAAATTCCTAACTACAAAGAAAACCTATTGTATAAATAAGTACATAAGTCTTCTTCGTAATCAGAAATTATCGGTTTCTGGTAGAGACCCCTAAACCATATCATTAGGGTTATACGATTAATTTTATATTTCTATTGATTTTATATTTTTTCTTAATAATTGTCAATATATTTTTAATATTTTTCTAATTTATGTAAAGCTATTTATTTTGTAAATTAAATCAATTATTTTTATATAATAATATATAGATTAATTTTAGGAGTGTGATATTTTGATTGATTTGTCAGTTAATATTATAAGTCCCGTAACACCTACTTACCCCACTTTGTTTAGAAGATATACTCTAATCCCGGATCCCAATGTTCTATCTAAAGCTACTCTAATTATTGCTCCAGAATATTCTTTACATGATACAAATCCAGTTTTAAGAGATGAACTATGTGGACAGTGGGTCTCAGTAGATGATAATCGTTATGTTTTAACTTTATTTGTTAATGTTGGAAATGATGAGTATGAGGTTGCTAGAAATAGATATAATAACTTCTTAGAACTTTTGCCTGATTATGTTGATTCTTTAATTAATGCTGATAAAGAATTTTTCGAAGCTAATCCTCATTTGATACCTGCACATGTCAGTATGAGATTCATATCTGGTCATGGTCAATTCAACAAAACAGTTTATTTTTGTAAAGTAAAAGATTATTTATTAATTTAGTTGTTGAAAAGATACTACATTAAAAATAAATGTGGTATCTTTTTAATATTTCTCATATATCATTAATATACATTTAGTACAAGTATTATATAAAAGGAGGATATAATTTGTTTAATATAGACCTTAACTCAACATATACTTTAATTCTCGCCATCATACTTTTTTTATTTGGAAGTGTATTAAAAAATAATCTTAAATTTCTAAATAATTTTTGTATTCCTTCTCCAGTGATTGGTGGCTTGTTTTTCTGCATCTTAGCTTTATGTCTAAACTACTTTGGTGTTTTATCTATTAGCATGGATACAAGTCTTATGCCTCACTTTATGTCATTCTTCTTTACAGTTATTGGACTTGGAGTTAGTTTATCATTAGTAAAAAAAGGAGGAAAGCTATTAATTAAATACTGGCTTTTATGTGGATTACTTGCTTACTGTCAAAATGGCTTAACTGTAATACTTTCAAAAGTTTGTAACATTCATCCATTACTTGGCTTAATGTGTGGAACAATTTCAATGGAAGGTGGACATGGATGTGCTGCTGCATTTGGAGCAACTATAGAAAATTTAGGTATAAATGATGCTACTAGTGTTGGTATTGCAGCTGCAACATTAGGACTTATTTTAGGGGGTATACTAGGAGGACCTATTGCCAAATATTTAATTGAAAAATACAAATTAAAACCTTCTAATAAAACTAATACATATTCATCACTTAAAAATTCAACTGTTGGTGTAACTAATACATATTCTGGATTAACACCTTATATGTTTTTTGAACAATTTTTATTAGTATTACTTTGTATGACATTAGGTGAATTTATAACAAATTTATTTTATAATATTACAAATATTATTTTACCTAGTGTTGTTGGTTCTATGTTTATTGCTGTTATTTTTAGAAATGTAAATGATAAGGTAAATATTATAAATATAGATTTAAAGCTTCTGGATTTTTTAAGTGAACTATCTTTAGGAATGTTTTTAACTATGGCTTTAATGAGTGTTGATTTATTAAAATTATCTAACTTATTTGGTCCTATAGTTTTTATAATTATTTGTCAGGTTATATTTATGATTCTGTATGCTACATTAATTTGCTTTAGGTTGTTAGGTAAAGATTTTGATGCAGCCATTATTATAAGCGGTTTAATTGGTCATGGGCTGGGTGCAACCCCTAATGCTATTGCAAACATGACATCTGTCTGCCAAAAATATGGACACTCTGAAAAAGCTTTCTTGGTAGTTCCTTTAGTTGGTGCATTTTTATTAGATTTATTCACCATGCCTAGTATAGTATTTTTTATTAACTTATTAAGCTAATTGAATAACAAAATTACTTATTTGAGATTAAATTTTGTCATTTTTAGCATAATATTAATAAACATTAAATTAGGAGGTTGTTTATGGAAAGTAATTTAAACTGTCAAGCATACAACTGCGCTTATAATAAAAATAATTATTGCTATGCTTCTCATATAAAGGTTGAAGGATATGAAGCTGCTATAACTCCTGAAACTTACTGTGATAGCTTTAAAAATAAATCATCATTCAGTTTTTCAAATTTTTCAGGTGATACAAATTTAACTACCACTCAAAATATCTCTTGTAGCGCTAAAAATTGTACATATAATATTCACGGTGCATGTAATGCTAAACATGTAGATATAAACTTTGAAAATGCTACTTGCGAAACTTTTAGACTTTCACACTAATATTTAAATAGCATGAATTAAAAAATGTAGTATCCATTTTAATTCATGCTATTTTTTTATATTGTATCTTTATAAACTCTATTAGAATAAACTCTTTCTATAAAGCTTATATATAACTCTCTTTCTTCTTCAGTAAAGTCACAAGTTACTGAAGAAAACCAGTCCTTAAATATAGACTTGATATCATCAACAGTTTCATAACCTTTTTTAGTCAAATGCAAACTATAAGACCTACTATTATTTTTATCCTGTCTTTTTTCTACAAGATTAAGATCTACCAATTTCTTTATAGTTCTTGTAACCATTGCTTTATCAACATTTAATTCAACTGCAATCTCTTGTAAATTTATACCTTCAATCTTTTTTATTATTATTAAATATCTTAAACTAACTAAAGTAATGTCATGTTTTTTTAAAACATTCTCTGAGTATTTTCTAAAATCTTTATTTATAATCCATATTTGCCTACTCAATAGATTTAATTCCAACCGCATTCACCTCTATAATATTATTCAACATCTTATTATATATTATTTATTGCATTGAATTCAAATAATATTTTATTATTTATTAAGTTTTATTCTTTTATGTCATATTTTAAAATTTTATAGTAGCTTTTTTGTTAAATTTATTTATAACTGTATAAAGATTTTTTTAATTGATAAAAATAAAAATATAATGAGGAGGTTATTTTATGAACTTTAATAATGAAAATAATATAATGAATAATAAATCAATTGATTCTAATGCTAGAAAAGCTTTAGAACAATATAAACTTGAAATATCTAGTGAACTAAACAATTTCTCAAGTGATGAGTTTCCTTATGTAGGAGGTATCGCTACTAGAAAATTAGTAGAATTAGGTGAGAAAGCACTTATAAATGAATATAACAATAAACAAAGTTAGATTATAATGAACATAAAAATAAATTTACGTCTTTCTTAAATTATTTCTTTTCTAAATAGTGTATATGGTATAATATTCTGTAAATATACATTATTAGGTAAAGGGAGATATATTATGAAATACGAAGTTCTTTTTTTTGACGCAGATGAAACATTATTTGATTTTAAGAAATCTGAAGATTTTGCTTTAGATAAACTGATGAAGTATATTGATACAGATTTAGATAAAGATTATTGTATAGATATTTATAAAGAAATTAACAGAAATATTTGGAAAGAATTTGAACAAAATTTAATTTCATCAGATGATTTAAAAATAGAAAGATTTAGACGCTTTTCAGATAAAATAAATTTATCATGCAATCCAAAGGATTTAAGTGATATGTATACTAGTTATTTAGCTGAAGGATCTTTTATTTATGATGAAACTGAAGAATTACTATCATACCTTCATGGAAAGTATAAAATTGTAATCATTACAAATGGATTAGTTTCTGTTCAAAACAAAAGAATAAAAGAATCTATTATTAAAGATTATTTTGACGATGTTATTATTTCTGATGAAATAAAAATAGCTAAGCCTGATTCTAAAATTTTTGATTATGCTTTAAATAGCATAAACCATTCTAATAAGGATTCTGTCTTAATGATTGGAGATAGCTTATCTTCTGATATTAAAGGTGGCTTAAATGCAGGAATTGATACTTGTTGGTTTAATTCTTCTCAAAAGGAAAACACTTCTGATGTTATTCCAAAGTATGAAATAAGTAACCTATTAGACTTAAAAAATATATTATAGTTAGGCTCTGTTAGATAATTGTGTTATAAAATAGCTAGATATTGGACTATGATATGCTTCCTTCATGATGATAGTTTTATTATTTACACTGTCTACTTGACAGGGAGCAGTTCAATTACCTGATATCTAGCTATTTTTATATACTTCAATTCACAATATATTAATATTGTTTATCAAGATTATTTGAATTTATTTATAAAATCTTCATACTTTTCTATATAGAAAAAAACTGATGGAGAATCATGTTTGTAAGTAATATCAAAATTTGAAGTAATATCATTTATCTCTTTTATAGAAATAAATTTTTTATCTTGTAATTTTTTTAGCTCTAAAGAGTATGTTGTAAGTTCTTTTTTGAATAATTTTAAATATTCTTTTTCTGATACTTTAAGCTGTTGGTCTTTTGCTATTCTATCTAAAATGGTATTATGTTCTGATGCATAAGTATAAAAAGTTATTAATTTATCGTCTATATTTAGACGGTATCCCTCCATAGAAAGCTCACCTAAAAGTATATCTGATTTACACAATGAAATAATTTTATTAAAATTCTCAATATCTTCAACACTACTCTTATCATTTATAGTTAAATTTATTAAATCATCAATCTCATTTATTGTACCATTTATATACATTTCAGTACTTCTAATCGTAGCTTTTAGTTTGTTTTGCTTATTAATTAAAAGTCCTAAATTTTGTAAAATTATAATCGAAATTAGTAGTATTATTATTGATTTTAATATAATTATTAATTTATTATTTTTCATTTTTACTCCCAATCTATCTTCTTAATATATTTTAATTCGCATTATATAACAATTGTGAACTCCTTATATTATTATAATTTATCACACAAATCTCTAACAGAGCCTATTCTTAAAATAACATTACTATTTTTAATTCAACAAATCTCTTCATGTTATATCTAAGTGTTATTCTCTTATAAAAAAAGATATCCCTCCTACAATGCAAGAAATAATAATTGAAAAAGCTATATGATGCTTATAATTATAATCCTTCATATTCTCAATATCCCTCCAAATTAAGTTTATTTATTCCATAATTTTAATTTACTATTAATGTAGCTATCTGTCAATAAATGGATTTTTTCGTATTATATTAATATCACAAGTAAAGTTAGATATACAATAGTTTGATTTTATTGATACATTCTATCTTTTACTTTTTGATAATCTTCCTCTGAATTATATGGGTAAATAAACTCTTGTGAATCTGATCTTATATAAAGTTTACTCATATCGTGTGTTACATAAAATGTAAGGAATTTATCATTTACAATATCCTCTGGATTAAATGATAGCAAAGACTCATATATTCCATTATCAGTGTAGTTGCCATCTTCATTTGGAAACTCATATAAATCTACAGGGGATAGTGAGTAGGTTTTATCTCCTATAGTAATATTTCCTTGTAATTCTTCACTAAATTTAAGCCTTTGCCAAATAAATCTCCCTTTATGTATTTCACCATTTAACTTAATATCAACTTTACTAACTTTGCTATCATTTTCATAAACTTGCACATCTTTATAATAATGTTCGAAAGATTTAGGGTATAGAAATAAAATTGTCCCAACCACTACTACAGCTAATATAATTAATTTATATGATTTTTTCATTCTTCATCTCCTTTTAAAATATTTAGTTCAAACTTTATGACAATTGCAAAATAATCTATAATATAACTTTATTATAACTATTTATCTATATCAGCATAATTAATTTTAATCTGCTCTTCAATACCTTTATTATCATTTAAAACTATTCTAATACATCATTATCCTTTAATACTAAGAATCCATTTGCTTTTAACGATATTTTATCTTCTAACTTTACATTTGCTTTATTAAATAAATCATATACTTCTCTATTTTTCAGATACTTTGGTAATTCACATTCTACTTCTTTTGAAGAATTATTTATTACAACTGTAACTTTTCCTTTTTTAAATATCAATAGTCCACTATATTTATCTGTTATTATCCATTCATTATTTACTATCTTAAAGTCATCATTCTCTTTTCTTATTTGTATAATATCTTTTATAAATTCTAATATGTCTTTGTTTTGTTTATTCTCATCCCATACCATACATTCCCTTTGTCCTTCGCATTTTGGCGTTTGTAGACCTTCCATTCCTACTTCATCCCCATAATAAATACATGGGCATCCACCTTGGGTAAACATGAATAAATATGCCAATTTAAGCTTCTCTATATTTCCTCCTGCAAAGGTAAGCATTCTCGTTGTATCATGACTTCCTACTAAATTAAATGTTACCTCATTTACCTGTCTTGGATAACTGACATTCACATTATTTATTGAGTATTTAAATTCTTCAGCATTCATTTGACCTATGCAAAAGAAATCTCTTATTGAATTTGTTAAAGGATAGTTCATAACAGAATCAAATTGATCACCCATAAGCCAAGGTAAGCTATTATGCCATATCTCACCTAAAATATAAACATCTTGTTTTTCTTTTTTTACTTCTTCTCTAAATTTTCTCCAAAATCTATGGTCAACCTCATTTGATACATCTAATCTCCAGCCATCAATATCAAATTCCCTTACCCAATACTTACCTACTTCTATTAGATAATCAACAACCTCTGGATTTTCAGTGTTTAATTTCGGCATTTCTGCAACACATCCAAATGTTTCATAAGGTATATTCTTCTTATTCATATATTTTAAAGGAGTATCAATTCTACTCATATCCTTTATATAAAACCAATCTTTATATTTAGATTCTTCTTTATTTTTTATAACATCCTGCCATATATTAGAATAATAACCTATATGATTAAAAACAGCGTCTAGCATTATTTTCATACCACGACTGTGTAATTCTTCTACAAGATTTTTTAAAGTTTGTTTATCTCCTAAATATGGATCTATCTCCATATAATCAATTGTATCGTATCTATGATTTGTATTTCCCTTTGTTATTGGACATAAATAAATCCCTGTAACACCTAAATCCTCTAAGTAATCTAAGTGGTCTATTATCCCTTGTAAGTCACCACCTGTATAATTATAATGAGTAGGCTTTGACCCCCAAGGCTCTACATTTATAGGGTTTATATTAGGATTACCATTAGCAAATCTATCTGGAAATATCTGATACCAAATAGTATCCTTAACCCATTTTGGTGGCTTTGGTATATCTATTTTATTTAAGTATGGATATCCAAAAAAATTCTCAATATTGCTTAACTCTTTATAGTTTTCTTCTTTAGTTAAGTCAATTATTTTCTTTTCTGTATATAATAACTTTTCATATTCTTTTTCTACTACAAAACAATATCTTGATCTGTTATTTTCAGGCTTATACTCTGCAATCCAATAATCAAATAATTCAGTTTCAACTTCCTTTTTCATTGGAATATACTTTCCACCACTCCAGTTTTGTCCTGTAGAATTAAGATTACCTGCAGCAACTATGTCTTCCCACATATATGGATCCCCTATCCTTAAAGTTGCTTTTTCTAAATCCCCCTTTTTACTTCTTAAACGTATATGTAAAACTTTTTCGTTATATCCGTATGCATAATTACTTTTAGGTATATGTAATAATGATTCTTTTAAAATACTCATTCTTTTCCCCCCATTTAAAACTATATATTATAAATACTAGTTATTTAATTTTTCAATGTCAATAAAAATCAATTTCAATAGATTTATGTTAATCTTTATTTATTATTGTTTATTTTAATATTATATGATTTTATTTAAATATTAAGGGTATTATTGTATTATAATAGTGTAACAAATACATAATTATATATTTTCGGAGGTAGTAAAATGTCAAACTGTAATTCTTGTCCTTCAAAAGGAAATTGCAATACAAATGCTAAAAGTTGTGGTGTAGTAAATCACCCTTATAATAAAATAAAAAAAGTTATTGGTGTAATGAGTGGTAAAGGTGGAGTTGGTAAGTCAACTGTAACTACATTACTTGCAAAAAAATTAAATAGTCTTGGATATAATGTTGGTATATTAGACTCTGATATTACTGGACCAAGTATACCTAGACTTATGGGATTAAAAGATGAAAGAGCTATGTCTAATGGTAATGATATCTATCCTGTTGCTAATGAGGATAATATAAAAACAATGTCTATAAACTATATGGTTGATACAGAATCTCAGCCTGTAGTTTGGAAAGGTCCTATGATAACTAATGCTGTTAAACAATTTTATAGCAATGTATTATGGGGAGAGTTAGATTATTTATTAATAGATATGCCTCCAGGTACTGGAGATGTAGCTATGACTGTAATGCAATCTTTACCTATAAATGGCGTTATAATGGTTTCTGTTCCTCAAGATATGATTTCTATGATAGTAGCAAAAGCTATAAACATGGCAAAAATGCTTAATGTTAATGTTTTAGGTGTTATTGAGAATATGAGCTATATTGAGTGTCCTGATTGTGATAAAAAAATAAAATTATTTGACGGTGAAGAAAGTGATGTATTCTTTAAAGAAAACAATATAGATCTTCTAGGCGAACTTCCTATGACTAAGGAAATAATAAATATAACTCATAATGGAGTTAAAGAAATAAGTGATGATTTAGATACAATACTATCTGGTATAGTAAATAAATTATAATTCCCATAATAAAAAAGATAGTTATTTCAATTTTTAATCTTTGAAATAACTATCTTTATTTATTAATCTAAATGTTTTAAATAAACCAAATATTCTTCAATATTTCCTTTATTATTTACAGTTATTAAATACTCATTATAGTGAGCATTATGTGGCTTCGTAAACTTACATCCAATAACACAGTCACTATCTTCTAGTTCTAAAAACTCTGTATCTTTTAAAAATTTTCTATTTATTAATTCCATAGCCCTATCCATAATTATCCCCCCCCAGATTATCATATATAGCTCTTACAGTTAGTTATATTATACCAACTACAGTTCTTACATATATCATCAAAAATATCCTCTGTAATATTATTATACACTAATTTCTCAAGCTCAATATATTTATATATTCCTTTCTTAATATTAAAGTATTGACTAATCTTTAAATCAAGTAAGGCAACTTTATCTTGAGTAGAACATAAATTTTCTCCTAATTTACTAGGACATTTCTCACAAATACTATCTGTAGAAAACACTACTTCTACTTCTCTTAATTCATTTTCTAAACTGCTACTGTTAAGATACTTATTATAAGCACCAATTTCTTTTATTATACTCTCCATTCTAATACTAAATTCTTTGCTATATCCCATCCCTTGATATGCTCTCATACATAATATATGATGAGGTCTTATTTTTAACATGATTTCACTCCTATATTGACTCTTTTAGAAATTGATATTTCAATACTTGTCGCTAAGAATAATTTGATTAAATCTACTACTACAAATGGTGCTACACAAGCTAATATACTCTCTTGAATTGTAGACTTAGTAACTACTGAAAACATAATAGTCCCCGTTATGTAAACAACACTTAATCCTAAAACCATTGATAGTAAAATATATAACTTTGAAGAACTTCGTTCTGATACATATCCTACTACAAATGCCATCAACGGACATCCTAATAAAAATCCTCCTGTAGGCCCCATTAATATTCCTAATCCACCACTCATTTGAGCAAATACTGGTACTCCTATAGCACCTAATAATAGGTATATTATTATAGAAATGAGCCCTTTTTTAGATCCTAATATTAATCCTGTTAAAGATACTGCAAATATTTGCATTGTTAATGGTACAGTTGTAAAAGGTAATGGTATTGATATTTGCGATAATACTGCTGTTATAGAAGCAAATAGACCACATATAATTATATTTTGTGTTTTTAAATTCATTTTAATTTCCCCCTTATTTAGGTTAACCTAATTTCTTTACTAGGTTTACATTTATTATATTTAATAAATATATATAGGTCAACTAAATCTTCTAATAATTCTCAAATAAAAAAGATTGTTTAAATTATCTTAACTTTAAACAATCTTAAACATAATACATTTAATTTTCTAATCTATAATAAACCTAATTTTATCACCATTCTGTCTTTCAAAGTATGCTATTTCACCAACAATATTATAATCAAATGCATTCATCATAATCTTTAATAACTTCTCACTATCTATAATATCTGACTGATCTTTTAAAAAATCTATAGCGTTATTTTTCACTAACCTTTTAACAAAGTCAATTGGCAACTTCAAGAAAATCTTATCTCCTGTATTGGCTGCTATCTTAACTTTTAAAAACCTTTCATTATAACTTACTGAACTATCTCTACTCACTTATTACCCTCCTTATAAAATAATAAATCTATTAAATTTAATTATATTTTCATATACTCAAGTAATAATATATATATATTATTTACCTTGTCTTATTTATATTCAAAATTTCATAGCTATTATTACATATAATTTAAATTATATTATTTTGAAAATAAATATATTTTATGATAAAATTATTTAATGTATTATTAAAATTTTAAGGAGATGAAATTATTGTTTAACTACATAAAATTTGCATTATACATAATATTAGTATTTTTTCTTGCTATACCTAAGTTAGCAAAATTTGAAATTAATCCTGATAAGTATTCAGCAAGAGAAAAATTTAGTTTTTTAGAAAAGCATGCAAAAATAGCTCTCTCTATGTAAATATAAAACTAAATATTATCGGTAAAGAAAAAATCCCAAAGGAACCAGTTTTATTTGTTATCAATCATTCTAGTATGTTAGATAGTTTTATTTTAGTATCAAGTGTTGATAGACCAATTGGTTGCGTTATTGCAGATGTCCCAACGTGGAAAAACATGCCAATAATCAGCCACTGGACTAAATTAATAAGATGTGTATATATTAATAGGTCTAATACAAGAGAAGGCATTAAAAGTATAATAGAAGCTTCAGAAAATATATTAGATGGTCATAGTATGGCTATTTTCCCTGAAGGTGACTTAACATGGATGAAAGATCCAAATGCGTTAGTATCTGATTTTAGAGCAGGCGCATTAAAAATTGCTTATAAAGCAAAGTGTCCTATAGTTCCTTTAGTAATAAAAAACTCTAAAGATACATATGAAGGATACCAGCCAGTTGGTAAAATTACTTCTATGCCTGTTGAGGTAGAATTTTTAGACCCTATTTATGATCATATAGATAATCCAAAATTAAAATCAACAATATTAAGTGAATCTATTAAAAATAATATGATAAAGAAAATAGAAGAATTTAGAAATAGATTTTAAGTATGAACCTTAATATTTTAAAATTACATTATTAAATTTTACATATAAAAAATGACCTAGTAATTATAGGTCATTTTTTTATATATATAATTTAGCTTTTATAATAAGGTATTTTTCCATTCTTCTTCTTTAAAACCTAATAATACATTTTCATTATCATATAATAAAGGTCTTTTTATAAGCATACCATCACTTGATAAAATTTCTAAAAGCTTGTCCTCAGATTCAGTTTTAACTACATCCTTAAGCCCTAGTTCTCTATATTTTACACCACTTGTATTAAAAAACTTTTTTAATTCAAGTCCACTAGTTTTAAACATTTTTTCTAACTCTTCTTTAGTTGGAGGATTTTCAGTTATTTCAATTTCTTCAAAGATAATATTATTTTCATTTAACCATTTTTTTGCTTTTCTTACTGTCGAACATTTTGAATATCCATAAAATTTAATCATAAATTAAGGTCCCCTTTATAGTTTTAATATTCAATTTCTACCCTTAATTTCAATTTTTAATCAAGTTTTATACTAATTCTCTAATTTTTTCTTTTCCTTTGGATTTTATAATTATCCCTTGCTTTTCTATTATAGCTATATAGTTTTGCGTACTTTTAACTGTATTTTGATAATCATTTATTGTTATATAATCATTTTTTTCTAGGTATTTAATTGCATGGTCAAATCTTATTAGCTTCTCTAATCCATCTATATCATTGTTATAATTATTATACGTTACATACTTTTCACTCGAATTACTTATATCCAACAATATTTTAATAGCTAAATCTTCCATAATTTGTAGTCTCCTTTTAATATAAAAATAAGATTATATCCTTTTAAAATTCTACAAATTATTTTTATTTCCTTCTTTTTCTTATACTTTTTTGTCGGATTCTATACATATTTTAATATATGAACTAAAAGTTATACTTGATTCCAAGGAACTAACTCTACTTCACCATAAGATCTATACTTTAATCTATTAGAATACTCTCCTTTATATCCAATAACATAAAGTAATGCAAGTTCTACATATCTTGTCCCTATTTGTATTATATTCCACATGTCATCAACACTTAAATTAGCTTTATGTCCTTTTCTACTTGGATGAACAATTTTATTCCTAAAATAGATAACTAAGTCTATTCCATCATCAAATTTACTTTTTATCCAATCATCAAATAAATATAATTCTTTTTGACCATATGGAATTTTGCATATATCTAAAAGCATTCGAATATTTTTAGATGTTGAATTTTCATCAAACTCTTGTTCATCTAATAAATTATATAATTCTACTAATACAACGTAAGATAAAGTTTCTAATGCAATTTGGACAGATATTATATTATTTTCTAATGTTATATTGTTTTGAGATTCTATATACCAATCAATAATATGTTTAATTGTTGGCTCATAATATGCATCTTCTAATTTTTTACACATAAGTGAAATATATTTTTCTATATTATGATAATTTGCTATTGTATCACTCCAAGTAGGAACAAACTTAAAAGGAGTTACAATTGCTTCTCTCCATAATCGGTATACATTTTTTTCACCATCATATCCATTTGCCAAGCAAATATCAACATATCTACCACACATAAAACTCAATGATGTAGAAATTCTATCTAAAATATCCTCTACGTTATTAGTTTTAAAAGTTGTATTATCTTTTTTTAAAATTCTTCCAACATGAGTTATTATATTACCTGATTTTATTTTTAACTCTTCATTTAATTCTTTTCTATAGTCGTACCTTTTATCGATAACTACTTTATAGTCATTTATTTCAAACTCAATTCTACCTGCAAATAATTTATTTTCATAATTTATGAGCTTTCCTGGTACCTGATTTAAATTTATAATATCAAAATCTACATATTCAACATAAGTATTCTTGGATTTCATATTATTATCATTTATATAACCATCTATATTAGAATTATTAATAGTATTTACAGTTATATACACTGGCTTATACCCATAAACTTCAAGTATAGCATTATCATAATCTAAGGCTAGGTCAAAGTCTTCATCTTGGGTATGTATAATAGATGCTTCAAAATTAACTGACATGGGTGGTATCATTTTATAATAAATTATCCCGTTACATTTGTATTTTTTATCTAAATAAATACAAAATCTGCCTTCATATATAATAATATCTTCATCAATATCATAATTAAAATATTTTGAATATATAGCATCTTTAACTACTTTCATTACTAACCCACCTTTACCATTATAATAATCTTATACTATTATAACATATACTTAACAATTAAAATAGCACAGCTATTTTTAATATATTAGCTGTGCTTATTTTTCTTTTATTTCATAATTAATCAATTCATAGATCTTTTTGCAATATTAGCGCAATGATCTGAAACTCTTTCTAGATTACTTATTAAATCTATGTATAAAATACCAGAATCTATGCTACATTTTTCATTATTCAATCTATAAATATGATTTATACGAATTGATTTTTCAATTCGATTTACTTCCTCTTCTCTTTCAAGTATCTGCTTAGCTAAAACATGATTTTTTTCATTAATTAATTTTAAAGCTCCCTCATAATTCTGAATTACCATCTTATACATTTCATTGACTTCAGCAATACCTTCACTAGACAAGTCTAAATCATTCTCAATTGCTGTAGTAGCTAATTCTGCGATATTTTCTGAATGATCTCCTATTCTTTCTATATCATTTACAGTATTAAATAGAACATCTACCGATTCTACTAAATTATCTGGTAAAGATGTTTTAGATAAATTCAAAAGATAATTTAATATACTTTTTTGTAAAATATTTATTGTTTCTTCAGTTTCAAATGCTATTTTAGCACTTTTTTCTGATTTGTTAATAAAACCATCCATAGAACTTGATAAACATTTCTTTGCGATATTTCCCATTCTCAAGATTTCTTTAATTGTATTTCCTAAAGCTATTGATGGTGTTTCTAACATTCTCTCGTCTAAATACTTTGTAGCTTTATCATCATTTTCATCATTATTATCTGGAACTAATTTTATAGCTAATTTTACTATATACTTAGAAAACGGCAATAGTATAGCAACATTTATTAAATTAAATAGTGTATGTGCATTTGCTATTTGTCTAGCAGCATCTGTAGGATCTATTTGTGTAACAATATATGTTATAGGTCTATTTAATATTAATAAAAATAAAATACTTCCTATTACGTTAAATAATAAATGCATTATTGCAGCTCTCTTAGCATTTCTACTTGCTCCTATACTTGATAACAATGAAGTTACACAAGTACCAATGTTATCTCCATAAAGTATTGGTAATGCCGAAGATAATGGAATTAAACCTTGTGTCGCTAATGCAATTAACATCCCCATTGATGCACTTGAACTTTGTACGATTCCTGTTATTGCAAATCCTAATAATAATCCTAGTATTGGTCTATGTCCAAAACTTACTAATGCATCTGTAAAACCTTTATATTCTGCTAATGGTTTTACAGCATCTTTCATAAATTCCATTCCTGTAAATAATATACCAAATCCTAATAATATTTGAGCAATATTTTTTACACTTGTTTTAGATGAAAAAAGATATAAAATAATACCTATTCCTAGAGCTATTGGTGCTAAACCTTCTAAATTAAAACTAACTAATTGAGCAGTTACAGTTGTCCCAATATTAGCACCCATAATAACCCCAATAGCTTGATTTAATGTCATAATTCCCGCATTTACAAATCCAACAACCATTACTGTAGTTGCGCTAGAACTTTGAATAATTGCAGTAACAACCGTTCCTACTAAAACACCCATTACTACATTACTAGTCAATAGTTCTATTATTCTCTTTAATCTATCCCCTGCTGAATTCTGCAATCCTTGAGCCATAATATTCATTCCATACAAAAATAGGCCCAAGCCTCCTAAAATACTTATTGCAATACTCAAAACTTTTCCTCCTTTTGTCCAAAATAAACATGAATCTACCTAAATATATGATTATCTATTTTGGTATTAATAATTCATAAAATATAATTGCCTTTTATTTTAGAATACTAAACTGAAATTTAGGTTAAATTATTACTATATTAAATTAACTTTATATAGGAGGAAAATATGAGTTTAGATAAACATAAAAGAGATGATAGTAAAACTAGATATAATAGAAATGATAAAAAAAATCCTAATTTTAAATTAGAACTAGGTGAAGAACTTAACTTAGAACCAAGATTAAGACCATCAAAAACAGGTTCAGTTAGTCAAAATACTGCTAGACCTATAAGTACTCATAAAAAACATCAAGATCATTAATATTAATGGTAATATAATAATATAGCTTATTACAAAAGTCAGTTAATATTTAAAACTGACTTTTTATTATTCATTTTTGTTACTTTAAATATCTAATAATCACTTATATAATATCAAGCCCAATTCTCTTTCTACTATTAATAAATTGTCTACTTCTCTAACAATTTTTAATGTAACTTTATTTCAACTTATATTTTACCTCTATAATTTATTCCATAAAGTTATTTAACTAACCTTCATAAAATTGAAAAATTTTTAAACAATACAAATAAAATTAAAAGGCCTGTCTTTGATTTAATATCAAAACAGACCTTATTTGCTTATTTTATATTAAGATAATAACATATAAATAAAGTGAGCTGACATACCTGCACAAATTCCACCTATAGTGTGAGCAATTATAGCTTTACTAGTTAAAGCTCTTGAATTTAATGCATCCATCATACCAACATGAGTACTTAAGTAACCACTCCAACACATACCCATAGCTGTAAATACTGCTATATCATTTGGAGTTATAACACCATCTGTTATAAATTGAGGTACTAATGACATTGCTGCCCCAACAGCTCCAAGGGAAGTAATAGGGAAAGCTATAGCTTCTGGTGATGTAAATCCAAATAACGGTTCTAAAATAAATCTAAGCTTTTCACCTATAATAGGAAGTAATGCAATCCCCTCATAAGCAGCACCTGTATAAACCTGTGCACCAGTATTAGGATCTGTTGATGGGCCAAACGTAAGTAGCATTACCATAGTACAAACTACTAATACACCTGGAATTATTGCCATACCCATCTCCACTCCATTTTTTCCACCTTCTAGCATTGCATCTAGTGCTCTTTGGAATGTATTACCTTCTCTAATTTCTCTATATTCAATTGAATCGTTCAAATTATTTTTAGCTTTATTTTTTCTAGAATCGTAGCCATAGTACTTTTTAGTAAAATGTAACATTATTCTAACACTTATAACACTTCCTATAATTGCTCCTATATTACCTATGATTGCAGGCAATACATATTCTTTTCCTTGAGATATCATAAAAGTTGTCAGTATTAGACCCATTCCAAAAGCAGTTCCTAAATTGCATAAAGCAGGAACCTCATGTTTTTTAAAGTATTTAGTAAAACTCTTATCCTTTGCAAAAGATATTATTGCTGGATTATCCGACAAATATGTAGCTACTGCTCCAGCTATACTTGCCCCTGGTAATCCATATAAGGGTCTCATAAATACCGCGAATATTTTATTTATTAATGATATTACTCCAAATTCTGATAGTAAAGAACTTAGTGCTCCCGCTAAAACTGACATTGCCATTATTAAAAACACTGTATTTAAAAGCAAGTCATGAGCAGTATTCATTATAACTTTAAACATTATTCCTGCACCCATAATACTTGCTGTATATCCAAATCCTATGGCCAAAATACCGATAAAAACAAATGTTTCTAGGCTAACAGCCTTAACACGTCTTTGAGAAATTTTTTCATCCATTCTTACGACTTTTTCAGCTTCCATTTTTACCTCCTTTATTTAATTTTCGTTTTGTTAACTTATTTATATTTGAATCTCGACCCCGATAGGGATTATAATAGTTTCACCACAAAACATATTCCCCCTATAGAAAGGAGTCGAGAAAATTGAAACCTACGGTTAAATGCCCTGAATGTTATAACACAAATTTGTATAAGTTTGGTAAGGATAAGAATT